>NZ_BIXY01000093.1 GCF_008326305.1 Dictyobacter arantiisoli
AAAGCCACTTTCCGAGACCCCGAGCACACCGCACATCACCACTATTGTAAACTCGTGCTTGTGCTCTTCGATGAATTGATACTTCATCGCTGGTCCTGTGAGAAGATGCTCACTACTTTTTTTAAAATATCACGCTCTTGCTGGACTCGTTCCAATTCTCGTTTGAGGCGTCGATTTTCCTCTTCTATCGCAGTCTGAGGCCCTTTTCCTGGAAATGCTTCTTCTCCATGCTCTGCCAATTCTTTGCGCCAGTTATGAATCGCACTATCCGATATTCCCAGTTCTCGCGCGATCTGAGCTATTGACTTGCCCGATGTTTGTACCAGCCGGACTGCTTCTTCTTTGAATTCTCTGGTGTAGACTTTTTAAACCTTGCTCATGATTGGTCCCTTTCTCAAGCTTCGCTTCGTATATCTCAGCTTTGGGGACTCTTTCAAATCGGGGCAAGGTCACCATTCGATGGGAGGAAAAAATGAGCAAACAATACACGAAAAAACCCGCCATGGGAGCGGGTTGGGAGTAATGCGCCCAGAGGGATTCGAACCCCCGACACTCGGTTCCGAAGTCCGCTCCCTCCTGTCTAAATACGTCTACCAGTGTCTATTCTGAGCTCAAAAACAATGGCGAATGTCTACGGAAGTACAAGAAAATCTACGTATGTCTAACGGCGTTGCTGTCAAATAAAATGTCAGCATCATACCTACAGGAGACTGTCGCCGAGCGCCTGATGAGAGCGCGCATCAAAGAGAAACCACCATACACATCAAGGAGTTGAATATCAATCACATCTTGCCGACTGGCTCTCTGTGTTTTGGACAAGGCAATACTGTAGACACCATCCCGAGTTGCGGATGAACCACAAAACGGCATGGTATCTGTGCAAAATGCTACTCGAACTCTGCGTTTTTGATCATTGCTATAACTTCATCAATTGAATATGGGGGAGTCTTTTTATGAATGATTACATGACAGTTAGGACAAACGGGACGCAAATCATTGATAGGATCAACTTGATATCTTTCGCCGATCTCAGAGAGAGGCTTCAGATGATGCACATGAATGACGTTTCGCCCAATTTTGCCATACGTTTTTTCAAAATCAAAACCGCAGATGACACATCTGGCTTCATAGCGTTTTATACACTGATCTCTTGCATCTCTGTTTCGTTCATAACTATTGACGTATACTTGTTTTCTTGCGCCTTCATAGAGATTTTCAGCAATCTCAACATCTATTTCTTCTGGGGAGATTATCTCCGATGATACCGCTTTTTCATATTTTTCCTGCATGGCCTCCTTTAGTTCTGGCCTTAAAATATAATAAAATCTTCCCTTCTTTCCTGGCTCCCCCAAAAAAGGAACACTCCACCACATAGGGCTTTTTTCAGGGGCGGGTCGCATCGGCACCTGAATGTTGAGCTTTTCTGCTATCCTCTTTCCCAATTGTCCAACCTGGTTATTGATAGGGGCATGATCAGACTTATTGAGTAATTGTGCTAATTGTGACGTGCTCGCCTTACAATCCTTACAGTCAAATATCAAATTCAGTAACTTGATATCTTGCTCTGGTATGATGTCTGAATCTTCTAAAAGGGTCATCCATTGCTCTTTGGTTATGTCTATAGGATCTTTCCGTTGGAGTTGCTCACTGACACTTTCATCAAGCATATTTCTTCACCTATTTTGTAATATTTTGCTTATCCTGTTCATCCACTCAAAGTATACCATCAAATATATTGATGTGGTTGTGTTGCGAAAAAAGGATACTGATCTGGTACAGTAAAGGAAAACGAGCGAAAGAGATCCCTTTATGGCCAAGCACCACCCCTTCAAATGGCGTCACTTCCAACTCGACATCATCCTCTTGTGCATGAGGTGGTATCTCCGCTACGCTTTGAGCTACCGCGATCTTGAGGAAATGATGGTGGAGCGAGGACTCTCTGTAGACCACACCACGATCTACCGTTGGGTTCAGCGCTACGCCCCTGAATTGAAAAAATGCTGCCGTCCTTACCTCAAGACGACCACTAATTCATGAAACGCTTGACGAAACCAGGGATGGGCTTCTTCTCCTTCAAGACAGCATGGCAAACGTTCCAAGGATTTGAGACCATGAACATGATCAGGAAAGGACAGTTACAAGGGGTGGCCAAAGGAGAGGTGAGAAGCCAGGTTGCATTGGTTGCCCAGCTGTTTGGAGTGATTGCTTAAACTGAACAAGCAGAGTCGCTCCATACTCATCTTGTCTTCTTTCAATTTCTTGCAACACAACCCTAAAAGATACCTGAACATGTAATGTGTTTTCCACTTCTCAGATAGTGGGACTACATTGTGACAATATGGTTATCTTTTACTTGTCAGAGACTTCCCTCGTTGTGCTAATCGATATGAGCTGGTCATAACGACCAATCCGGCATTGCAGCGCGATCCTTTCATTGTGCGCATGGTACAGCATGCGCCAACCTTCTGTTTTTAACGCAATAAAGCGGTGGGCTGCGGCAAACGCTTCTTCTGGGGTTGCAAATCCAACGTTTTCTTCTTTCTCAAAATAGATGCCTGAGATATCGCGGAATTGCACCCCAGCTAGCCATCCTTTCCGCCACGTCTCTATCAGTTGGACATGGACTTTATGAAAATTGACTCGAGTCGCCCGTTTCGCCTGATAGAGTTGCCCCTCACTCATCTGCTTTTGCCACACAAAGTCTCTATGATCGATCAGTAAGGGAGGCCGGACTGGCACTGATGGCACACTATCATGGGTGATGACAATGGTATCGTGTGGGTCAATCTTTCCAAGTTGTTGAACAATGTTACGCACACGCTCTTCCTCAGCACAGAATGCAAGCAGCGTTTCCAACGCGTGCTCTGGGGTAAGAAATAGTTGATCGGTTGCTGGCTCAAATGCCACACTCTGTGTCTCCGAAAAACGTATGATAGCTTCCCACCCTTTTCCATAGATATGTGCCAACCGTAGACCAATAGTCGCCTCTGCCACCTGTCTACGTTCCCAGGATCGATAGGCGGCCTCGGAGTTTGTGAGATGATGCTGGGTGAAAATGATCCCCTTCACTTCCAGCACCGAAGGAGAAAAATAACGCTCTGGATCAACGTCGACTGGCCTAGGTGGGACATGATGTAAGATTTGCCGAGCTTGTTTCTGCTCTTTCATATCTTTGAACGCTTCATGCACACGGTGTTCCTCGGCAAGAAAATCTTCGGTTGCCAGAAGCGCAATCTCCGAGGTAGGAAAAAGAGCATGAGAGGAGAGCTTCAGTTGAATGTTAAAACGTCCATCCAAACGTATAGCTCCCCACCATCCTTTATCGGGAACATACTCGAGGAAAAGGTCAATCTTAATATCTCCAAGCACACGCGGCTCGCATGCCTGGTATACAATATAATCCTTGCCCTCAGCAACCTGGATAAAGGCACAATCATTAATATGAATATGAGGCTGCTCGACATCCTTGTTTTCCTGCGTTTCATCCATAAAAGTAAATATTCTCGCTTCTTACTTTACTATATATTTATATTGTACCTTTATCACATCCATTCATACAACCATCATAATCCAATCAAAGAGATTCAATACCGGACATATTCATAGCTCCAGTTCTCTTTCAGCAAAGACATGAGCCTGGTCATCGGTGAGAATGACGCAAAAATATTTGATGCACTCTTTTGTCGTTTCGATAATACGAGATTGCTCAGCAGTCGGATGTTTATATATCAACCAACTGTGTTGTATCCATTGTTGACTTTCCTTTGAAAAAAGGGCATAGCCAGTGACGATAGCCAACGTATCTTTGTTCTGGTTCCACAGTTGAGCCGTATTATAAATGGCATTGGCGAGATTCTCCAGCTACCAACTCTACAGTTCCCCCGATAATGTGTCCATACTGCAACAGTAACGCTAAATCTGGTTCATACCTATTATCCATAACTACTCCACCATGGACAACCAATTTCTCCTCTAAACCAATTTCACACGAACAGAAAATCGAATAGCTTTATCCTGTTGTGGATGCACTGACAATGGTCCTAGACTCCTTGCCTCAGAGAGCTGTGCCCATAATGCTTCTTTGGCCTTTCCAGTTTTCCTTCGTGCAAAGAGCATGGACTGGTATATTCTCGCTTCCTGTGAGAGGAACGGAACGATTGAAAGGAGTTCTTAGGATGAACGAACCCATCACAACACGACACGGCAGACCAGACGGAGTGGTCACGCCATGGGAGGAGACGAGGCGGGTGCTGGAAACAGCCGAACTGTTCTGGCTCTCAACAGTGCGGCCGACGGTCGCCCTCACGTCACGCCGCTCGTGGCCGTGTGGCACGACGGGGCCATCCACTTTACCGCTACCGACACCGCACAGAAGACTGTCAACCTGCGTGAAAACGCGCACATCATTCTGACGACCGTCTGCAACCCGAGAGGGTGACTCACCGTGGTGGTTGGTGCAGATCACCGACCAGGACGCCCTCGAACGCTTAGCCTCAGTGTGGGTGACCAAGTGGGATGGAAGCTAGCCATACCAGGTACGCAACGTTTATTTTTACCTCTACGATGAAAACACACAAAAAGTTCTCACAGATTCGAACCTCGTGTTCTCCGTCAAACCCACCAAGGTCTTTGCATTCGCCATAGACCTCAGCCAGACCCGCCACCAGTTCTAACTACTCGCGTGGCTACGCGACGCGACATGCATTGGCCGCGTTCTGTCTCAACCGATGGAACGCGGCGGTGTTCGAACCTTCACACCAGCGCTCATCTTTGATCCCCAAAATGGACGAACCGGGAGCTTATGTACCACAAAGGGAATAGTGGTAATAATTTGTGCATTCCATACATCCAGGATGGCAACCCTCTCATAGTCCTGATTGACCAGGAGTTGGGGAAAGCCAGGTCGGCATTGGGCTATGTAGATATCGCCTGCCAGGGAAAATTGAAGATCTGGCTTTTTATCTGTTGCATCATCATGCCTCTCATCACTATTTCCTGTTTTGGCAGCCTTCGCCCTGGAACAGCTGGAAATCGGATCAGCAACGCGTATGTTCCAGCTTCTAAAATGTGAGGCGTCGTACACCTTCTTTTTCATTTGGTACTCGCTATGGAGATCACCAATGCTCTGTTTCTTCCAGCTTCAAGAAACGTCTTGTAATACAGAGGTTTCCAGAGACATTTTGTAGGACCTTTGTTCTCTTATTCCTTGTAAAAGTCCTGTTCTCACCGCGCTCTAAGCCCTATTGTTTATACTATGGAAGAGGAATAGAGAGGAGTTTATACAATGTTTTACCGAAGAAAAATTTTGCTTGCTCTTATCGAAATATTCGGTGGCTCGCTTGCACAAGAAGACTGTAAGGCTCTCTTATTCCTTTTCTGTCTCCGAAGAGAAAAGAATTTTTATGACTTTTTCCCTTCAAACAATAGTGTGTATAGTGTGATCCTCCAATCAGATAAACGCCGTTTGACGACGCTTGGATTTCTTGCAGACCTGCCTGATTTTCAAATCCATGAGAGTCAGGTGTATACAAATCAATTACAGAAAAAAGATCAAAGTGAGTTACTAGCATTTCAATCAGAAATCGGCGATATTCGTAATAAGGCGCTTCTTCAGTTGCTATACAGAAACATACCGTCTTTCGTCTCAGGGAACCAGCGCCCTTCTCCTGAATCCATACCCTCTCATAACAATGAGGAGGTGTGTTCATGTCTATTGACTCTGGGTTATGAAGGTTTAACAATCGATGGCTATCTGGATATTTTATTAAGCCATCAGGTGAAGGCAATTATCGATGTCAGGAAAAATCCGATATCAATGAAACAAGGCTTCTCCAAAAAGCAATTTGCTGCTGCCGCTCAAATGGCTGGACTGACCTACATCCATATTCCAGACCTTGGAATTCCCGCTCTTTTACGAAAAAATTTAACGAATGATGATGCTTATAAAAACCTGTTTGCCTATTATGCTGCTGAAATTTTACCTGAGCACCATGATGCTCTTGAACATGTAAAGGCACTTTCTCGTGACTTTGAGCGCGTAGCACTGACCTGTTTTGAGGCCAATCCCATGTGTTGTCACCGCCATAAAATTGTAGAACAGCTTCAGGGCGATCCCAATTTCAAGGTGCCAGTACAGCATTTAAATGCTCAGAGCACCTCACTCCTCTCTACCCAATCATTGCAAGGCACACAGTCTTCTCATGGATTTTTGGCGAAAAATGCAGTATATTCATTAGTGTAATATACTGCATAATGCGTTTCACCATGATTCATGAGGAGGTGCCTTTTGCCATCGTCTTCTGAGTATTTACCCTATGAGATTCCCAACGCTGAAGTGCTGATCACAGTCAAAACCTATCCATTGCCATCGAATAAGTATGGAGAACTGGTGTGTACTGCAGGTCTTCTCCATGATGGCAAATGGATTCGGGTGTATCCCGTTCCTTTTCTGGATCTCCCATACGAGAAGCAGTACAGTAAATATCAGTGGATAACACTCGACTTGGTGAAGAATACCAATGATTTTCGTCCTGAGAGTTATCGTCCCAGGCACGAGGCTGAACGCATTCAAATTGGTGAGCAGATAAAAACCAAGAACTATTGGGCGGAACGCAAAAAGTATGTTTTCAAAGAAGTGTTCTCCTCAATGAAAGATTTAATAGTGCTGGCAAGAGATACGCCTCAGAAGTCGCTTGCAACATTGAAGCCTTTACATATCGTAGATTTTGTGATCGAAGAACAAAAAGATCGAGAATGGCCTCAACAATGGCGTGACTATATGCTCCAGGAAAACTCTTCCAAATAGACGCACAGGATAGTGGGAAACGCCGCCAACCTCCAAAAAAACTTCCGTATAAATATTATTACAAATTTCGCACGGAAGGTGATAAAGAACCCCGACAACTGATGATCGAAGATTGGGAGATTGGTCAATTGTATTGGAACACGTTGAAAACGTGTGGAGGAGATGAACGAGAAGCCAATCGAAAAGTGCAACAAAAATACTTTTACGAGTTTTGTTCCTCCAGGCATGATCTCTATTTTTCCTGGGCACAACCCTGGAATATCAACGTCGTCGTGCAACCAATCCCTTTATTATTGTTGGCCTTTTTTATCCACTCAATCCAGATGAACATCAAAAAAACAAAAACCAGAAAAAGCGCAGTGTCGATTCTATAATGCATCTCAACTCAAGCTGTTTTAACTATCAATCAGTAATATCCTAAAAGGCCGTAAAAAATGAAAGAGGGCTAAAAACACCTCTGTATCAGTGATTCAGCCTTCTTTCAATACAAATGGCTGGATATATTCCCCAAACACCATACCATCAATTCCGTCATCTTACAGATAACAGTTACATGAAAAAAAAACGTTACATTTTCGACCTATCATAAAAACCGTCATCCACAACGAATAGATATCGTAGCGATATAAAAGATACATTGAAATCACAACACAGCCAATGGCCACCATATAGACCACCACTGTTTCCAATACCACATACTAAATGCATACCGCCAACGATACGATACCTGATAGAAAGCAGCAATAATGATGAGGGCAACAATGAGAACGAGGTAACTTGTGGTATCGAGAGTCGGCGGCGAGGTTTCGATGTCAGCAGTTTTAGAAGGTGATGATAATTCAGGAAAGTCGATACCTTGACTTAATTTTTTGATAAAGAAATCTTTGCTGTGCTTGTAAATAGCGTCAGTACATCGATATGTGCCGTTTCAAACAGGTTCGATGAACCATTTGCTCCACTTCATACGGATGTGTCGTTTAGCAACCGATTCTTTGTATCCCGTCGATCGAATGATGTCCTCTATAGTAAATGGTGTGTTCGATGCTTCCATGTTTGTGAAGAAGTGGTAAGCTCTATCTGCTTTTTGTAGATAAAATGGAACAATTCTTGCCATTGAGCATCACTCATCTGGCTGAGGACTTGCTCTGTGAGACCGTTTTGCGTATGATAGGTTCGGCTTGACATGGTTTTTCTCCTTGGTCACGTTTTGGTTATTCGATGACTGTAACGGAGAAAGACCTGTCTTGTCTCTTTCTTTGGTTGTTCAAGTACTTTTTTGCTTACGTTCGCACCTATGGGATCATGCCCCTGTACACCCCACTGGGCGGGTCCGGGTTGAACATGACTGAGTCGGTGCAGCGTATCATCGTCCATCGAGCCCTTTCCGGTCAGTATCCTCAAACCCAGGAGCAGATCATCACCTGGTGAGAACAGACGGTGGCGGGTTGGAACCAGGACCCAACGCCTTTTGTGTGGAACGGCAAGCGCCGAGAGCGCAGACAGCGTGCTCGGCTTAAACGAATTGGCTGGCTCTGGCGCAGCCATTCGTTCTTACGCAAGCTAATTGCAGATTGACCCACTTAGCGTGAGGCAACAACACAAGCCAAACAGCTCAACTATACGTAGTATACTTTCGTCGTCTCCAGAATTCATCTTTGGTAAAACTACAGAAAAATGGACAATGAACACTGCTACTCCCTTAGAGATCGGCGTTTATAACCGGAGCGAAGCTACTTCGCTACTCTAGTATGTTAGCCAGACAGATCAAGGATGAAACTGACGAGCACCGAAAAGATGAGGAGCCACAACCAGAATCTCTATCTCTCATATACCTGATAGCCAGGAACAGAGAACAGCTTACCATCCTACGCTCACTTTATCACTCAGATAAAAAGGATAACTTTTCGTCTTAATATCAATACCTATCCACCACTATGGTGCCCAAGTTTGTCAAATCAAAAACTTGCGAGTTTCTAAGAGAAATCTCCTTTCTCTGAATCTTCCGCCTCTGTACAACGAGAAACAATCAACAAACATTTCCAGCGAAAACACCAAATAGACGAAGATATTTCCACAGGCAAAAAGTGTTCAAGGGAAAAACATGCGAGAGTGCTACCACTGGGTAAGATTTTTCACTATAGGGAAGATGAAAACAGATCTTCCGTGAGGTAATGCTTAGATTGTTAATAGCATAGAGTTTTCGATTTGAAGTAGTTCTGCTAATCAGAGCATTTTACTAGACTAATCGCGAAAAATCAAGTAGAATAACCAAGTTATAAGGACCTTTACGGATATTACACACAGAGAAATGAGGATGATATGGATTTTATACAATCCAAGCCAAGCGTTCCCAAATATGGCTCCATGATGCTATGGAGGGCATTAAAAACAGTATTACCAAATGACGATGGCGTATGCTACTATCAATATCCATTATTTTCTGTTGATAAATCACGTCAGATTCCTGACATCCTTTTACTTCACCGACAATTAGGGTTGTATATAATTGAGTGCAAGCCGTGGCGCATTAGCGATATTGAAAACATAGATGAAAGTGTATGGTTCCTAAAATATAAAGGAGTTGATACAGCAGAAACCCCCTATCTACAGATGGAAGATCAACTCCAATCTGTTTTGAGCAAATTTATGACAGAAAGAGATTTACGTAGAGGGCGAAGCGAAAATGTTATTTGTGGACATTTATTTCTCGCACTACCATTTATACATCAATCAGAATGGAAAGAGAGGAACTTCGATACATTTTTTAGCAACACACCTACAATTATTTTTGCCGATGATTTGAGACCAGAAGTATTCAAAAATTGTCTGCAACAGATACCAGAAGAAGAAAAACAAAAAACGCTTTCTGATACACAATGGGCACTTGCTCTTGGCATACTCAATGGTTCACCTGTATTGCGAAGAGAGCCAAGACCACAAACACAACAACTAGAAACAAAAGCAGCCTTCCTCAGAAGAGTTGAAGAACAAATCCAGATGATTGATACAGAGCAACATAAAATGGCTATGCAGATTCCTGACGGTCCACAACGAATTCGCGGCATTGCTGGATCTGGTAAAACTGTTGTAATGTGCATGAAAGCTGCAATCATGCATTTAACTCATCCAGATTGGCATATTGCTTATACATTCTATTCTCGTAGCCTTCACTCTCAAATCAAGAATCTCATTACCCGTTTTTATCATTATTGGTCAGATGACAGTGAACAATTAGAGCCTGATTGGAGTAAACTCCGCGTCCTTCATGCATGGGGCGGTAGAGATATGAGTGGTTTATATAGTTTGACTGCTGAACAATTGAAAATTGAGCCCCGTACCTTTAGCGAAGCAAAGAACACGTTTCATCATCAAGATTCGAGTGAGTTATTAGGAAATTGTTGCAGAGAATTGCTTAACAACGTAAAAAAGATTCATCGCACCTACGATGCCATTCTTGTCGATGAAGGGCAAGATTTTCATTTTGATTTTTATAAACTCTGCTACAGCATTTTGAAAGAACCAAGAAGACTTATCTGGGCTTACGACGAAGTGCAAAGCTTAGAAAATCTTTCAATTCCAACTACCATGGATATCTTCGGAACACATTCCGATGGAACGTCAATTGTTGATTTAGATGGTACTTATGAGGGTGATATCGACAAAGACCTGATTCTTTATCGTTGTTACCGTACCCCACGTCCAATTTTGATTGCTGCTCATATGTTTGGTATGGGATTGCAAAGATCCCTAGGAGCTGTACAGTTTATCTTCTCTTCAGGAGGATGGGAAGATATCGGTTACGAATTTGTAGAAGGCAAATTAGAGCCTGGCGAAGAGGTAACAATACGAAGGCCTAAAAAAAATTCACCTCATTTGTTGGAGGATCTTGAAGGCTACAAAAATTTAGTGAAGTGGCAAGCTTTCGATGAGAGAAGCCAGGAACTTGATTGGATTGCACAACAGATTCATCATAATGTTAGCCACGACAAATTAAAACCAGAAGAGATTGTCGTCATTTCTTTGGATTGGAAGCATATCACTAGCGACTTCGACAACTTATCTAAAAAATTAGAGAGATTAGATATTCAGGCATATATTACAGGTAAATCATCAGAGAAAGAAATATTTTGTGTTACAGGAAAAATAACATTAACAAATATTTTCAGGGCAAAAGGAAATGAAGCACCAATTATCTATGTCATGGGATTTGATCAGGTAGATAACAACCAAAAAATGATAGTTCAAGATCGAAATCAAGCATTTACAGCAATGACGCGTGCTAGGGGTTGGTGCATTTTAACTGGTATAGGATTAAAGGCCAAAGCATTATTTACGGAAATCGAAAAAATTGTAATGAGCGACCCCGAAAAAATAACGTTTACCGTTCCAGACCACAAAACGATCCAGCGTAACCTTGATAGTTTAGAATATGAGCGCCTCCGAAAAAAAAGAAAGAAAGTGAAAGAGCTTGCAGATAAACTAGAGAACGAGCTTATTGGAATAAAGGCCAAGGATCCAATGCTTGTAGCAGAAATCATGCAAAGGTTCCGAAATGTCGAAAATGATAACATATAACTGTAACTACTGTAATGATTATTGATACACTATTCAGTTTAACACTTAGAGAAACAAAGCGAGAGACAGCAGGTAAAAATTTATGAAAGCACAGGAAAATCAATTTCTTCCATTCCTCAATGGCAAAAAGCAATTTATTATCCCTATTTATCAACGCACCTATAGCTGGCAACGAGAGCAGTGTGATCAACTTTGGAATGATATTGTTAGTGCAGGTACAGACAATGAAATGCCAGGGCATTTTATTGGTTCTGTGGTATACATCCAACAAGGGACTATCCTCTTCGGTAACGTTCCACAATTCCTGTTAATTGATGGCCAACAACGCTTAACAAGCTTGATGCTTTTGTTGACTTCTTTAGCAGAAAAAGTGCAAAGTGAACCTGAAACATCCAATACTTTCTATAAGGAAGATATTTACGATTCTTATATTATTAATAAGTTTGGCAAAGAAGAACAACGCTATAAACTTCTCCTTACCCATAGCGACCAAGAAACATTAAAACAAATCATTGACCATCCAGAAAAAATTGTTCCTGATAATACAAAAAGCTTTGCTCCTCTCATCAATAATTATCTCTTCTTCCGTGAAAAATTACAGCAGAGAGAGGTTGATCTGGCAACAATATTATCAGGTATTAATAAGCTCATTATTGTTGAAATATCCTTAAACAAGGATCATGATAATCCACAACTCATTTTTGAAAGTCTTAACTCAACAGGAATGGATCTCTCGCAAGCCGATCTGATCCGTAATTATGTATTGATGGGACTGGATGCTGAAGAACAAAAAAGAATTTATAATGAATATTGGTATCCCATTGAACAGAAGTTCCGCTATGGAGGAAATGGAGATTATTTTGACCGCTTTATGCGCGATTATCTTACATTAAAACAAAGCAGTATCCCTAATATTGATAAAGTATACACAACGTTTAAGCAATATCATCGTACAAAATATCGAGTCACTATTCAAGAGATTATTAAGGATATTTCCCGCTTTGCAGAATATTATGCGAATCTGGCATTCTTACATGAAAAAGATGTGCATATTAAACAGGTGATGCAAAATATCAATGCGCTCAAAGTGGATGTTGCCTATCCATTTTTTCTGGAAATTTATGACGATTACAAACAAGGCAAACTTACAAGAGATAACCTGGTTGCCATATTGCTCCTGATTGAGAGCTATGTCTTTCGCCGGGCAATCTGTGGTATTCCCACTAATGCATTGAATAAAGTGTTTACAACTTTAGGCGCAGAAATTGACAAGGAACACTACCTTGAGAGCTTACAAGCAGCTTTATATACAAGAACAGGGAGTGGAAGATTTCCACGCGATGATGAATTCCGAGCATATTTTGTAACTAAAGATGTTTACAATTCTCCACGCCGCAACTATTTGCTAAGCAAGCTAGAAAATTACAATCGCAAAGAACAAGTGCATACCTTAAATTATACAATTGAGCATGTTATGCCACAAAACAGCCGCCTATCCGTTGCATGGCAACAAGAATTAGGGCCTGAATGGAAAGATATTCAAACACGCTATCTACATACCATTGGCAATCTCACCCTGACTGGCTACAATTCACAACTCAGCGATCGCCCATTTCATGAGAAGAAAACCATTGATGGTGGTTTTAACTATAGCCCATTACGTTTAAATCAGAGTCTGGCTCATTTGGAACATTGGAATCAACAGGCTATCGAAAAACGTGCTCAAGTCTTAGCCGATGAAGCGATTAAGGTATGGGCAATTCCCGCACTCACTACAGAGCAGACCAATAAATATAGTAGCAAACAAGGAAGAAAAGCAACCCTGGCAGAATTTATTGGTCCTGTTCACGATCCTCTGGCGGGTTTTGTGCCTGAAGGATTCAGACTGGTGCAAGCCACTGAAAAACGTTTCTATGTTTACCGCCAGATCGAGGGAAAATGGATACAATATGGCGACGGTAAAAACGCTTTCTTTTCCACAACCTGGGCATCTGCCAGAGAGCGCGTACGTCGTTGTTATGAACTAAATCTTATACCACAGGGGGCCGGTGGTGAGAAAGTCAATACATCAATATCACCTCTTTCTGAAGAGGAAGATACTGACGATGACAACACCAATAAAACATATACCATCAATGACCACCCTTATTTACAGGGAGAGATGCTTGCTTTATTCAATGAGTTGCGCAAGCGTATTTTGAATCTGAGTGTAAATGCCAGCGAAGAGTTCAAGAAGCATTATGTTGCCTATAAATTGACATCAAACTTTGTGGGGGTTGAAACGCTAAAAGGCTCACTCTTGCTCACTATGAGTATCCCTTTTGAAGAGATCGATGATCCGAAAGGGATTGGCGAAGATGTAACCAATATCGGGCATCGTGGCACAGGACAGGTGCGGGTAAGATTGACACAAATAAGCCAGTTAGATGATGCAATGTATCTTATACAGCAAGCATTTGACCGCCAGAATAATGAAGTGGCGCTCGTTTAACCAGAAGCGCAGAGCATCAACCACGCATAGTCAGAGAGGCCAACATAGCCAGGACAAGTTATGTTGGCCTCTCTGGCTTCCTGTCAATAATGATGGATACATCTAGATGACTTGAGCCTCATAGAGGATATCGCGGAGCTTCTGCCGGACTTCTTGCTGATGGTCCAGGGACATATTGGGCCTGAGTGGGATACCTCCTATTTTGCCGTCGGCTTCTTCGTAGACACGATTCCCTGGATAGAGAACATACGCCGATGTGACGATATTGGATGGTCGAAAGCGTTTGCTGATAGTATCATAGCGCTGATATTGGATATTGGCTGCGTAGTTGCTCATTTTGTCGATATCTTCGACCAGTGGATAAAAGTAGCCATCGTCCTCGCGCACACGTTTGTATTTGGCATCGAATATGCAGACGGCCGCCGGTTTGTTCTGCTGGTATACTTCGATGGACATGTCTGGCGTCTGTGGAAGGCTTCTGCCATTGGTGGTGACAAGACCTTCTGCACGGTGGATATTATAATTGGGATAGTTGGGTTCATAAATGATTTTGATGCGTTTGTCATCTCTGGCTAAGACGATGCTGGCGATGTTTTTGCGCACCTCGAAATGAAAATTGCCCTTATCGATCTCATAAAAAAGATGCTGAGAACTGGCTTCATATCCCTCTTCCTTTAAGAGATCAATGGTGATGCGCGTGAGTGCAAAGACACTCCACATTTCATAGAGTTCCGACATCTTGCGCAGGCTGAGTTCGGTAATATACGTTTGCGAATTCAAGCTAATCTGGAGGCGCTGCTGGAATTGTAAGTAGAGCTTGTAGAAGCGGCTGTAGTGAGGATGTTTGAGGAACACTTGCGTCGCTTTATTACTGGAGACTTCTCCTCGTACAGAGCGCAGAAAGAGGTTATTGCTCCACTGTAAACAGCGCTGCTTCATGTTCTGGCACTCGTCAATGACATGTTCCAGAGCCACGATCCCTTTTTCTTGCTCACCAACATCGGAAAAATTGTGTCTTTTCGCGTGTGTCAGGGCAATTTTACGCTTCCCGATCTCACTAACGGCTCGCTCCTGAATGGCGTTGAGTTTGGTAATCAGTTGCTTTTTGAGAAATTGCTTGAGTAAGCGGTTCTCATATACATCATAAGAGAGCACGGTTTGAGGGACCTGCCATCTTGCGGGTAAGGTGAGAGTCTGCGTGTGGCGTCCGACTTTTCTGGCAATGTGAAGCGTATCACCGCCAATGGCCTGGCTATCTCCGTTAAACTGCCAAACATCGGACCACTCGCGCTGCTCTGTCTGATTGCTCAGCACACGATAAGGATCACGGCGTAACGCGCCAAGCACCTCTCCCATGTGATCAATGATCAAGCGGATATGCCGATAATCTTGTAATGGTGAGGCATCTTGCAAGCGCTGGACAGTTTTGACGCGTTCGCTGACAGATGAGACCAGATTGAAAAGCAGGTCGGCAGCGATATTACTCAAATCTTCCTGCATATTCTGATACAATTTCTGGGTGAAATACTGCGGCACAACACGCACTTTGGTCACCTGATCAGGATAGTCTGAGCCGGGCACATGGACGCGCAGTTCGTATAATCCTGCATAGGTGAAGGGTTTCCAGAGCCATAAACCATAATTATAAGTATTAAGTGGCTTCTGATCAATAAAAATCTCAACGGGATGAGGAGCATATACCGTGGCGCGCACGTAGTTCTGCTTGTATTCCATCGCCTCTACTGCAAGATTCTCAGTGCCCGCTTGAAAACTGACTGGTCTATCGTTGATCGTAAGCCAGGTATCCAGGCCAGTGTTAACGCCAGAAACTGGTATAGCCATCGCGTTTCAACCTACTTTTCATTTCTTGCAGCCGCTTTTCAGTCTGCGCCAGCCTGTTCTTTTTACTAAAGGTAATCAACTCTCCAAGCATCCCATCAATAGTTTCAGTTCCACGAATACGTGGCAGAATGCGCTGCTTGCATTGCAGGTCAAAGGCCACATCACTCGTGAGCAGGCCGTGACTATTGGCGAGATAGAGTTCTATTTCATGGACGACTCGGTAGCCGAGGCCCATATCAGCTTGCTTGAGAATCTTGTTGATTTCGATAATCTGGGCGCGATGGCCAGTATCTGGTGTGGTGGCGCGATAGCTTTGCCAGGCACGGTTAGAGATAGGCAATGCCTCTCCTGGATCACTCGGCTCTGGAATAAAGTTAAGATCGACGTTGAAGAATTCAATAGTATTGGCGCGATCAATGACCTTGTCACTGATGGGCTGGGTCGTTTCGTCGACATTGATAGTACCGGTAAAGATCAGATTATACGGTAGAGATATCTCAGCAGAAGGCAGTGTGGCCTTGCTGCGTGTACTACGGTGCTGTGCGTGCAACTGCTTAAATGATCGCTCGCTCATCAGTGTAATGCTGCGATCTTTCAGGCGGTCTCCCTCCATGGCGCTGAGGAATTGGGAGAAATAGTACTCGACATGGGCCAGATTCATTTCATCCAGGCAGAGGCTATAGAGTTTCTTCTGATCGGCAAGTGCAGCCATAATAAACTCAACGGCAGGCTCAGTGACATATTCGCCTGTCACCGTATTGAGATGTCCAAGCAGGTAACGATCATCATTCCAGTTGGGACGCACCGCAAGACGTTTAAAGGTTTTATCCTGTCCCAGGGCGTCGGCATAGAGTTGGGCCAGCTTAGATTTTCCGGTCCCGGAGAGACCCGCCAGGATCACAAAAGGGCGCGTTTTCAGACTGATATGATAGTTATACAGTGTCTCATCTTCAAAATAGCAACCACTCCGTCGGATGTAATCTTTGACATAATCCAACACCTCCCCTTCCGAGAAGATTGCATCATCATCATCAATATCATCATCAGCAACAGACACTATTGCTACCTCATCTTCTTCCAGATCATCCTCTTCAGGCTCAGACAAGAAATCTGAAACCTTAACATCCAAAAATGTCTGCATATGTTGCGCAATAGTAGCAAATTGAGAACCGATCTCAGTTAATGTGGTATTCAGTGCGTCTAATTCTAATCGTGCAGATGGTAAAGCTGGAGGATCTTTTTTCTCAACCACTTCTGGCTGTGTTGGGGGTTGGACTGGAATGGAAAGAGTATCATCAATGCTACGCTTCAAGGACATGACATTCATCAGGCTGGTGATGCCTTTGGCCTGCTGCTCGGTAAGTTGTACATAGTTACTTAACATATGTGCAGGCAATAAGAGGGATAGGGTCGCGAGTGGCAGGATATTTTGATAGATAGCGCTGACACGCAATGTAAGTGTATGAGCAGTACGATTGATAGCATCAATACTAAACTCATAGGGGAGTAGGATATCTTCATTGTGCTGAGCTAATAATACCCGCTCGTTGAGTTTAAACGGTAGCAACACATTGACAGGATAGTCAATCGTAAGCAGTTCATTTAAAGGGTAAAAATTTTTTCCAGTAATGATTTTGTTGTCGATGGGGCAGAGATAATAATTCATATATTGCCTCAATGGAAGTTCTTACTTCTATTAGTTCATCTAATCATGTATTTTCCTAGATATTTTTCATTGTATGGCAGGGTTTGGCGCTTGTCAAGTCACAATTATATACCCAAAACATTGTAATTTAGAAAAGCTTATTTATTTCTATTTGTTCTATATTGACTTCTATTTATACAAGGGATACAATTCAGCGACATGTTTTTAATATTGGCAAGGACAGCCTATGAATATATTTGAACTTCGCAATACAATTATTGATGATTACTCCGCTTACATTAAGAGTTTTATTAAGATACGTGACACGAAGATACACAACTTTATTGAGCATGAACTTTTTAAAGGCGGCGCCCTCTGGCCGGAGCCATTAATCCAATTAAATCCTCTCTTTGCCCAGGGTGAGAGCATTGATGGGCTGATCACAGAAAAGATCCTTCATCCTGATTGTGCACATATTTTTCGTCGGAATAAGTCAGATGAGCAGCCGAACGGTGAGCCTCTTTTCCTGCATAAGCATCAGGAGGAGGCGATTCGGATTGCCAATGGTGGGCATAGCTATGTCCTGACGACGGGTACAGGCTCAGGTAAAAGTCTGGCCTATATTATCCCGATTGTAAATTATGTACTTCAGCATCCAGAGCAGCGTGGCATCAAGGCGATTGTGGTCTATCCAATGAATGCGTTGGCGAATAGTCAGAAGAATGAGCTAGATAAATATTTACAGGGTCTATTCGCCGGCAAGGTACGCTCGGCACGCTATACTGGTCAGGAAAGTAAGGCAGAGCGAGAGGCAATTATTGCTGATCCACCAGATATTTTGCTTACAAACTATGTGATGCTAGAGTTGATTCTAACACGCCCCCGTGAGCGCGATCTTATTGCCTCGACGAACCTGCGTTTCCTGGTTCTGGACGAATTACATACCTATCGAGGCCGTCAGGGAGCAGATGTCGCTTTACTGGTGCGCCGCGTGCGGGATCGTCTGACGGAGCCAGATCAGCCCCTGCAATATGTTGGGACATCGGCGACGCTGGCCGGTGGTGACTCGTACGTTGAACAACGTCGAGAAGTAGCTGCGATGGCCTCCCGTCTCTTCGGCACAACCGTCTCGCCTGAACATGTGATTAGTGAAACGCTTGTGCGTACAACCAGTACAGTTGACGAGGAGTCACCAGCGTTCCTGGATCAATTGCGGGAGCGCGTCGCCAACGCGGCGGACAAGCATCCTCAGACCTACACAGATTTTATTCACGATCCCCTCTCAACCTGGCTGGAAAGCACCTTTGGCATCACCACCAGAGAGGAGCGTCTGGTGCGGACACGTCCGCTGCGCATCACTGGTGGGGATACTAGTGCCGCCGTGCGTCTGTCCAGTTTAACCGGTGTGCCAGTCGAGCGATGTAGTAAGATAATTGAAGATGGGCTGCTGGCTGGCTACGAACAGGTTCAGCATCCACAGACAGGACGCTCGCCATTTGCCTTCCGCTTGCATCAATTTATCAGTAAGGGCGATATGGTCTATGCCTCGCTAGAGGCCGCGTCACAGCGCCATCTCACCATCCACTATCAACAATTTGTGCCGGGAACGGAGCGCAGTCAGATCTTGCTGCCCCTGGTCTTCTGTCGAGAATGTGGACAGGAATACTATTGTGTCCGCAAGAAGAATGATGCACTGCTCTCAAAGCGCGAGTTGAATGATCGTACAAATGAGGAGTTGGAAGGAAAACCGGGCTATCTCTATCTCAGTGCGGACAAGCCGTGGCCGCGTACAAGTGAAGAAATCGATGGCTGGTTGCCAGAAGATTGGAAGGAGGAACGCGCCAATGGTCGTATGGCACTCGCACACACCAAGAAAGATTTGCGTCCCTTGCCAATACGGGTGCGAGCCGATGGTGAAATTGTTGGCCCTGAAGAAGAGGGAACTGATGGACACTTTCTGCGCGCCCCCTTTCGCCTCTGCCTCTCTTGCGGCGTTGAATATGACTCCACCCAGGATAACGATTTCGCGAAATTAAGCTCGCTGAGTTCTGAAGGACGCAGCACTTCAACAACGATTCTCAGCCTCTCAGCTATTCGTCATGTGAATGAAGCCAGACATGCTGGGGATTTACTGGGAGTCGCGCCCAAACTACTCAGCTTCACCGATAATCGTCAGGATGCCTCACTACAGGCAGGCCATTTCAACGATTACATCGAAATCGGTCTATTGCGTTCTGCCCTCTATCAGGCCGTGAAACAGGCAGGCGAAGAAGGTCTGTCACACGATACGCTGACGATGAAGGTCTTTGAGACGCTCCATCTGCCAATGGCTCATTACGCTGTTGATGATAAGGTCAAATATGCGGCACTGGCAGAGACAAACAAGGCTTTTCGCAATGTCCTTGGCTATCGGCTCTATCGCGATCTGAAGCGTGGTTGGCGTATTACGTCACCCAATCTGGAGCAAAGTGGTCTCCTGGTGATCGACTATCTCTCACTCGCTGAAGTCTGTGAGGATGAGGAGATCTGGCAAAATATGCATCCTGCCTTACAGCAGGCCAGTCCCGCCACGCGCCGCGAGATAAGTAAGACGCTACTGGATTATATGCGCCGCGAACTGGTGATCAAGGTCGATTATCTTAATAAAGATTATCAGGATGCACTTCAGCAGCAGAGTAATCAGCGCCTGATCGCTCCATGGGCATTGGATGAGCAGGAACAGAAAGAGTATGCGCCCATTCTTATTCCGCGCAGCAAAGGACAGTTCGATGATGGAAGTCATCGCTATCTCTCTGGCCGCAGCGGCTTTGGTCGCTATCTCCGCCGCAAGACAACCTTTAAGGATTATGCGCCAACCCTGAGCACGACCGAGGCTGGTACTCTGATTGTTCAGTTGCTGGATGGGTTGCGTAACGCCGGTCTGGTTGAGGTAGTGCTGGAGCCGGATGAGAAGCATGGGATCGCGGGCTATCAACTCCCCGCCTCAGCGCTGATTTGGCGCGAGGGCAATGGTGAGGTGGCACTGCATGACCCCATTCGCGTTCCACATCCACCAGATACCGAGCGGGCAGTCAATACATTCTTTCGCAAGTTCTATCAGGAAAAGGCCGAATACTTGCTGGGGATTGAGGCTCGTGAGCATACGGCACAGGTGACCAATGAGGAGCGTATGAAGCGTGAGGATGATTTCCGCAAGAATATCCTTCCGATCCTGTATTGCTCGCCTACGATGGAACTGGGCGTAGATATCGCGGAACTCAATCTAGTCAATATGCGCAATATTCCTCCGACCCCGGCCAATTATGCCCAGCGCAGTGGTCGCGCCGGACGCAGCGGCCAGCCGGCACTGGTCTTCTCCTATTGTTCTACCGGTAGCTCACATGATCAATATTTCTTCCGCCATCCCGAAGAGATGGTGCAGGGTGCTGTATCGCCACCACGCCTGGATCTGATGAATGAAGATCTGGTGCGCGCCCACGTCTATGCGATCTGGTTAGCGGAAACCAATCTCTCACTGGAAGGCTCCCTGAAGGATCTACTGGATGTGGCAGGTCAGACGCCAAGCTTGCAGTTGTTACCGGATGTGAAGCATGAGCTTGAGAGGTTAGATGCTCGTGAACGAGCAGAGGAACACGCTCAACGCGTCCTGAAGACTCTGGTACAAGAGGCGGATGAGACCGCCGAGTGGTTACGCTCGACGAACTGGCTGGCGACGACACTGAATGCCGTTGAGAATAGATTTAACGATGCTTGTACACGCTGGCGTAGGCTCTATGAGACGGCCCTGGAACAATTCGATCAACAGACGCAGATTATTCGCGATTCCTCGAAAAGTAAGAATGAGAAGGAGACAGCGGAACGCTTGCGACAAGAGGCGACCTCTCAATTAAGCCTGCTTACCAACGATGGCTCACTGGACCAATCTGACTTCTATAGCTATCGCTATATGGCAAGCGAGGGCTTTTTGCCGGGCTATAATTTCCCGCGCTTACCACTGGCGGCCTACATACCTGCTCGCCGCAAGAAGCAGAAGGATGAATATCTCTCACGTCCACGTTTCCTGGCGATTTCGGAGTTTGCGCCCAACGCGATTATCTATCACGAGGGATCTCGTTATGTCATCAATCGGGCGCTCCTCTCGGTGACTGAGGATGGCTCGGCGGTCTTGACGCGCACAGTCAAGCAATGTACGCATTGCGGCTATCTGCACTGGCAGAGCGACGAAAAGCTCATTGATCTCTGCGAATATTGTCACACCCGGCTAGAGGCTCCTCTGAGCGGTCTCTTCCGCTTACAGAGCGTCTCGACAAAGCGCCGTGACCGTATCAGTTCCGATGAGGAGGAACGCCAGCGTCAGGGCTACAATGTGCGTACAGCGGTACGCTTTGCTTCATTTGTCGAGGCTAGCCTGGATGGTCCCTATGGACAGTTAGGGAAGGTGACATATGGTCAATCAGCAACCTTATCACGGATCAACTTTGGCCCCCTGCGCCGCAAGAGTGATGTGAAGGGATTTTTGCTGGATACACAACGGGGCTATTGGAGGAGCGAACAAGATGCCGCCAGTGATCAAAGCAAGCCTGGTAGCCAGCCATATACCCGCGTCATACCCTATGTGGAAGATACGCGCAATTGTCTGCTTTTCGAGCCAGATCCCGCTTTGAAACTGCATGAGCAACAAATGGCTTCGTTACAATCCGCGCTCAAAAGCGCCATCCAGTTACATTATCAGCTTGAAGATAATGAATTGGCTGCGGAGCCGTTGCCGAATAGCAAAGAACGACATTTCATTCTGTTTTATGAGTCCTCTGAGGGTGGTGCAGGTGTGCTGCGCCAGTTGGTGGATGATCCAACGGCCCTGCAACAGGTGGCGCGTGAGGCGTTGCTACTCTGCCACTATGATCCCACGACTGGCGAGAATCTCAGGCGAGCCGAGGGGGCAGCCGAGGATTGTGAGGCCGCCTGCTATAACTGCTTGATGACCTATGCCAATCAGCGGGATCATCTGCTGCTGGATCGGGCGTCCATCCGGGATATCCTGCTGGAATTGTGTCAGACGACTGTAAACTTCCGCAGCATGAGTACATCTAGCAGCCATGAGCAGCCAGTCGTAGAACTGATCGCTCGTTCAGAGGTGGAACAAGCCTGGTTGCAGTTCCTGCACGAGCAAGGCTATCAATTCACGCCCTCTGAGCTGGCCGCTCCCGCGCAGGCTCATCCTGATTTCTACCATGCCCAAACCCGTGCCGCAATTTATATCGATGGAGATGTCGAGCGCTATCCTGAGCGTCAGCAACGCGATGAGGAGGTACTTGAGGATCTCATCGATGAAGGATACATGATCGTGCGTTTTGGTGCTCCGCATACCTGGGAAGCACAGATAGCCAAAAATCCTAATATCTTCAGGAGAATACAATGAATTTTGCTGTTGGTTCACTCGTGAAGGCCCGTGGGCGCGAGTGGATTGTGTTGCCCGAATCTGATGAACAGATGCTTATTTTACGCCCGCTGGGCGGCACCAATGATGAGGTGGCGGGTATCTATCTTCCACTTGAGTCTCAAGATGTGGAGTCCGCTCAGTTTCAGCCTCCCGATCCTACGCAGTCTGGAGATTATTTTTCCGGTCGCTTGCTACGCGATGCGGTGCGCTTTGGCTTTCGATCCAGTGCCGGGCCCTTTCGCTCGTTCGCACGAATCGCTGTCGAGCCGCGCCCCTATCAACTTGTCCCCTTGCTGATGGCGTTGCGCCTCGATCCGATTCGTATCCTGATCTCTGATGATGTTGGCATTGGTAAGACGGTAGAGGCGGGACTGATCGCACGTGAGTTGCTTGATCGCAAAGAGGTCTCGCGTATGGCGGTGCTCTGCCCTCCCCATCTGGCGGAACAGTGGCAAGCTGAATTACAGGATAAATTTCATATCGATGCCGAGCTGGTCCTCTCCAGTACCATTACACAGCTTGAACGCGCCTGCCGTCAGGACGAATCTGTCTTCCAGCATTATCCCTTTTTGATTATTTCAATCGATTTCGTGAAGTCTGATCGCTACCGTGACAAGTTTGTTCAGTATTGTCCAGAATTGGTAATCGTGGATGAGGCGCATACCTGTGCCTATGCAGGTGAGGGCAGCGGCAGTCGCCATCAGCGCTATCGCCTGCTGACAGAACTCGCAAAACAGGAGCAGCGCCATCTGATTATGGTCACGGCGACTCCCCATAGTGGCAATGAAGAGGCATTCCGCTCGCTGCTCCGACTGCTCAATCCCACTTTTGAGACGCTTCCCGCTGATCTGAGTGGCAGCCAGAATGAGAAGTATCGAGAACAGCTTGCAGCTCAATTTATCCAGCGCCGCCGTGCCGATATCCGCTCCTATCTGGATAAAGAGACGCTCTTCCCGGATCGCGCGGATAGCAATCAGGATTATCATCTGACGCCCGAGTATAAGCATTTCTTTGAGGAGGTGCTTGAATACGCTCGTGAGACGGTGAAAGATCCCAGTGGCAGCAAGAATCGACAGCGCGTGCGCTGGTGGTCCGCACTGGCACTGTTGCGCTCACTGGCCTCCAGTCCCGCTGCCGCGATGACAACGCTACGCAATCGCGCCGCCGTCGCTGATGCTGAAACTGTTGAGGAGGTGGACCAGATTGGTCGGCATACCGTGCTGGATCTGGTAGATCAGGATGCTCTGGAAGGCATGGATGTTGCTCCCGGCGGCGATTTCGAGACGGCTAACGGCACTACATCCCAGAGACAGAGCCGCTTACACGCGATGGCCGATCAGGCGGAACAGTTACAGGGGGCGAAGGATCGCAAGCTCCAGGATGCCATCAAGCTGATCCGCGAGATGGTAACGCAGGGCTATCAGCCGATTGTCTTCTGTCGCTTCATTCCGACCGCCGAGTATGTGGCGGCTGAACTGCGCAAAGCGCTCAAAGGGGTTGAGGTGGCTGCGATTACAGGTCTGCAACCGCCGGTGGAACGGGAGGAACGCATTATCCAATTGGCTGAAGCGCCCCAGCGTGTACTGGTCTGTACCGACTGTTTGAGCGAAGGTATCAACCTGCAAACCTATTTCAATGCCGTTGTCCACTATGATCTCTCCTGGAATCCCACTCGCCATGAGCAGCGCGAGGGCCGCGTGGATCGCTTTGGACAGATCAGTCCAAAGGTGCGCGTGGTGACCTACTTCGGAGCGGATAACCAGATCGATGGTCTGGTGCTGGAAGTCTTGATCAAGAAGCATAAGAGTATTCGCAAGACGTTGGGTGTTTCTGTACCGGTGCCCGCCGATACAGAACAGGTCTTAGAGGCGGTACTCGAAGGATTGCTGTTACGCGGCTCGAAAAACTCTCATGCCCAGGGTGCACTCCCTGGCTTTGATGATCAGTCGTATCAGCAGCGGGCAAAGTTGGATCGGCAATGGGATGCCATTGAGAATCGCGAGAAGCAGGCACGGTCGCGGGCAATCTATGCGCAGCGCAGTATCAAGGTGGATGAGGTGAAGCAGGAACTGGCCGCCGTGCATGCCGCAATCGGCGAGCAGGAGGATGTACAGTCCTTTACGCTAGAGGCATTGAAGGGCTATGGCGCAACGGTACGCAAGCTTAACGCGGATAACTTTGAGGTTGAGCTAAAAGAGGTGCCGGATGCCTTACGCGACGCAATCAATATTAATCGCTTTGTCACAAACAAGCAATCAAAACTCAAGCTCAGCTTTAATGCGGCAGCGCCCTCCGATGCGCTCAAGCTCAGCCGCACCCATCCACTGGTAGAAGGGCTGGCGGCCTATGTGATGGATACTGCACTAGATTCGGTGGATGATCCTTTTCGTAAACGGATCGCCTATCGCAGTGGCGTGATGTATACGCGTCTGGTTGAGAAACGCACGACCCTGTTACTGGTCCGCCTGCGCTTCCATATTTCCACGCCCGATGATCCACAGCCGCTCCTGGCTGAGGATTGTCAGGTCTTTGCCTTCCGAGGTGCTCCAAAGAAAGCGGACTGGATCGAGGATGAGGCATATATCAAAAACCTGCTGGCCGCAACACCGGATGAGAATATCTCGCGTGAGCAAGCCAACTTCTTCCTGCAAAATATCCTCGACAACTTTGATGAGTATCTGAGTCCACGCATGAATGAGTTGGCAAGAGAACGGGCGAGAGAACTGCGCGAAGCGCATCGCCGGGTACGTCGTTCGGCTGCCCTCAGTGTGCGTGTCAGCGTCGAGCCTCAGTTGCCGCCCGATGTGCTGGGCATGTATGTCTATCTTCCCTATCAGTCGCAGTCCTAGAGAGGTTCAATAAATCATGGCTACCGCCGCACTTCGTAAACAACAACGCGCCCTCTTCTCCAGCATCATATCCGAAGGGACGCTGCTTCCGATTGATATCTTGCAACGTATTGAGCAATTTGATCCTAATCTCGTTGGCCTGACACCGACTACTTATCATCGGGAAGGTTCCAGACTCAACGAGGAGATCAATGCCGCCTGGCTCCAACTCCTGCCCTTGTGGAATAACTTCCAGAACGAGGTACACAAATCCCATGTGGATGGGAAGGTCCGTGAACTTACCCTGAACCGCTGGCTGTTACGTATTTTTGAGATCTTCGGCTATGGACGCCTTTCGCCAACCAGGGAACCAATCTATCTGGAAGGCAAAGAGAAGAGCTATCCAATTAGCTATGGTTGGGAAAATATCCCCATCCATCTAGTCGGCTATGAGCAGGATCTGGATACGGTGCTGCATACGCCCGGCACGAAGTTTCGCAATAGCGCCTATAGTCTGGTGCAGGAACTCTTAAACAATTCCAATCAGCATCTGTGGGGGATCGTCTCTAACGGCAAGAAGTTGCGCCTGCTGCGCCGCAATGTCAGCCTGACACGACAGGCGTATGTCGAATTCGATCTGGAAAAGATGATGCAGGGTGAGGCCTATGCAGACTTCGCGCTCTTCTGGCTGCTCTGTCATCAATCTCGCTTCGAGGGCGAGCGCCCGGCGGACTGCTGGCTTGAGCAGTGGACAAAGATAGCACAGGAGAATGGTGTACGCGCCCTCGATCAATTGCGCGATGGGGTTGAGCAGGCGATTAACGCGCTGGGCAAGGGCTTCCTGACCTGTACCTCGCCCGCCAATTTCCAGCTCCGCACCAAATTGCGCGAAGGAACCCTCTCATCGCAGGACTACTATCGGCAGGTATTGCGCCTCGTCTATCGCCTGATCATCCTCTTTGTGGCCGAGGATCGGGAAGTGCTCTTTCATCCCCATGCCAGTACAGAGGCCAAACAGCGCTATCTCAGCTACTATTCGACCCGCCACCTGCGCCAACTCGCGGAGCAGCGCATCGGCACCCGTCACACCGATCTGTATCGCAGCCTGTGGATCATCATGGAGAAGCTGGCGGCCAGTGAAGGCTATGAGGACCTCGGCCTGCCTGCCCTCAACGGCTTCCTCTTTGCAACGGATTCCGTCAAAGATCTCGCTGGCTGTGGACTGACCAACTATGCCCTACTGGATGCCATACGCTCGCTCTCTACCATTAACGATAAGAGTATACGGCGCACGGTAGACTATAAAAATCTCGGCTCTGAGGAACTGGGTAGCGTCTATGAATCACTGCTGGAACTGCATCCCGCCCTCACCATCGGCGAAAGCGGAGTGGCCGACTTCAAGCTCAAGCAGGTCAGCGGCAATGAACGCAAAACCTCCGGCAGCTACTACACGCCCACCAACCTGATCGATTGCCTGCTCGACTCCGCGCTCGATCCCGTCCTGCAAGCAGCCGACAGCCAGGACAAGAACGAAGATGAGGCCGAGCAAGCCATCCTCAACCTCAAGATCTGCGATCCCGCCTGTGGCAGTGGACACTTCCTGATCGCAGCTGCGCACCGCATCGCCAAAAAGCTCGCCGCCATCCGCACCGGGGATGAAGAGCCCGCTCCCGACGAGCGCCGCAAAGCCCTGCGCATGGTAGTAGGAAGTTGCATCTACGGAGTAGACATCAACCCCATGGCCGTCGAACTCTGCAAAGTCAACCTCTGGATGGAGACTATTGATCCCGGTAAACCTCTCTCCTTCCTAGACTCTCATATCCTCTGCGGCAACAGTTTGCTTGGCACTACCCCCATGCTGCTCAAAAACGGCATACCTGACAGCGCCTTCGAGCCAATCGAGGGCGACGATAAGAAGGTCAGTAGTGCTCTCAAAAAACAAAACAAGATCGAACATACTGGTCAAAGAGGTCTGTGGACAAATGTAGAATACAATCCACTGGGCTATCACGCCAAATTAGCAGCCGATACACGACGTTTAGAAGCAATGCCAGACGACCATGTAACCAATATACATCAAAAACAAGAGGTGTATGACAAAATCAAGAAGTCAGCAGAGTACCAAATAGGCAAGCTACAAGCTGATGCCTGGTGTGCCGCCTTCGTCTGGAAGAAACTACAAGATCATCCAGCTATCACCTATGATGTTTTTCGCAACATTCAAGAAAACAAAGTATCTGATAACATAAATAAAGAGATACAGCGGTTAACAAAGCAATATAAATTCTTCCACTGGCATCTCGAATTTCCCGAAGTATTTGATATACCCGCCAACATCCAGGCACCAGAGAACGAGCAAACCGGCTGGTCCGGCGGCTTTGATGTCGTATTGGGCAACCCGCCATTTCTAGGTGGATTAAAAATTAGCAGCACATTTGGTGATAGATATAGACACCTCCTAACTGCTACTTATGAGCATTTCGTAAACAGGGCAGATCTTTGTGCTGCATTTTTATGTAAATCATTCATGTCAATAAAACCTGGAGCTAGATTAGGCCTAGTTACAACCAATACTATTGGTCAAGGGGACACACGTGAGGCAGGATTAGAAACAATTATACAGGACAATGGCACAATTACATTTGCTAATCGTTTTATCAAGTGGCCCCATGATGCCAATGTAGAAGTCAATCTGATAGGAGTTTACAAAGGCATTGGGAATGAAGAGTGTATTCTAGATGGTGAAAAAGTAGCTTTTATTTCTTCGCGATTAGATAGTGAACCAGAAATAAAAGCTCTAAAGATAATGAAAAATAACAAAAAATCTTTTCAAGGAGATATATTACGAGGTAGTGGTTTTATACTAGAGCCAGAAGAAGCCCAATCTCTTATACAAGAAGATGAAATTAATCTTGAGTGTATTTATCCTTATCTTGATGGTGATGACCTCAATAATTATCCAGATCAGCATCCCAGTCGTTATGTTATTTGCTTTAGTGATAAATCTTTAGATGAGGCTAAAAAATATCCAAGCTTATTGTCTATTATTGAACAGCGCGTCAAACCTGGCAGAAATAAAGTCAAGCAGGAAAGGGATAGAAAAAATTGGTGGCTGTTTAATTCTTATCGCCGGGAGTTACGT
Organism: Dictyobacter arantiisoli; assembly: GCF_008326305.1. Lineage (GTDB taxonomy): Bacteria > Chloroflexota > Ktedonobacteria > Ktedonobacterales > Ktedonobacteraceae > Dictyobacter > Dictyobacter arantiisoli. The sequence goes on from NZ_BIXY01000093.1 coordinate 28,769, forward strand.
CAAGCCATTGCACCGCTTAGTCGTGTTTTGGCACGATGTCGTGTAAGTGATTTACACATGCTTATTTTCATTCCAAAGGGATGGATTTATAGCGAACAAACTATCATTTTTGCTTTTGATGATAACTACCATTTCTGTTTACTACAGTCTAGTTTACATGATGTTTGGATTCGCCGTAATGCGTCGACCATGCGAACTGATGTGCGATATGCTCCAACAGATTGTTTTGAAACGTTTCCTTTCCCTGAAAATTTAGATGTCGAATCAAAAGCTCATATGGCTAATATTGGAGCTATATATCATGATCATCGACAAAAATTACTGACAGATCGTCAAATTGGTTTGACGGCTGCCTATAAATTATTTCATAATCCCCAATGCTGTGACGAAGAGATTATCCAATGGAGACAACTTCACACAGAAATAGATTTGATGACCCTTGCTGGTTATCATTGGAGTGACATTGATTTGAAACATGATTTTTATTTAAACGAACGAGGCCATCTTTTTTTTACAATATGTGATGTTGCAAAAAAAGAGATAGTTTCGCGACTTTTAGAAATGAACAAAAATTATTCCCTGCATCAATAGGTCCCGTATTAATACAAAGAAATGCAAGGATCTATGATGAGTTGCAGCGGGCAATGGAGAGCGGCGAGCCATACGAGACGCTGCTGGTGCCGGGGCCGGCTGACCCGGCGGTTGCTCATCCTGCTCGCGTGGTGGAGGCATGGGAAGGATTGCAGGCTGGCAGATAGAGTTGACCTATGATGACGTCGCAAGCTTTCATACGAATGACTATACGAGAACACAATACCTATCTTTTGTCATAATAATAGAAGGAGTCGTCTCTAATGCCGATTAATGATGTTGATAAATTACGTGCTGCCTATGTTAATTTCCGGCACGATCCGCTGGCTAACTTTATTGTCCATGTACGCCAGCAGCGTGCGGGTCAGATCCGCACATTGCTAGCTGATCCAGAATCCCTGCCAGATGTCGAGACGTTTGATCGTGAAGTCTGGTGCCTCGAGTCCCGTACCTATTTGCATAGCCATAGGATCGATTTGCAGCTTTACTTTAAATATTATGAACAGACCAAATTGCTCAAAACGATGGCCGAGCAGAACTTAAAGATCCATGATCTGGAAAAAGCGCTTTTGGCAGGACAGCTAGAGCTGCACGGCAACTATATTTATGGTCAATCAACGGGTACCTTTGCCCCGATGATCAAAGATCAAGCACTCAGATTCTCGCTGTTAAAACAGGCTCTGCACACGTTCAATGATGCCACCCTGACAGCATCGGAACAGGCGCTACTCGTCTATAACACCAAAGGCTTTGGCGAGAACAACGCCACCGGACTCGGCATGATCTTCCATCCCCAGGACATAGGCATCGTCAACGCCGCCACCTGAGAACACCTACAGAAAATAGGCTATCAAACAGAGAAAACACCGTCCTGGCAGGATCTCCAGGACGTATTACGCTCGCTGCACATCCTGCTCAACACCCATGACCTCATCGAACTAGACTGGTTCCTCTATCTCTACGGCAGATCACTGACAGCTATATAACCTACATGCAGCACCATAGATTCATCCATGAAGAGGGGAAATACACCCATGAACATGGGTCACCCCGAATCTTTCGAACAAATATTCGAGTGATAAAAGACTCAACAAAGGAAGTGAAACCTAAAAAACCTCCTGAACGATGTAAAGGAAATTGATAAATTCCAAACAGTTCAGGA
>NZ_BIXY01000094.1 GCF_008326305.1 Dictyobacter arantiisoli
TTTTGCTGCCAACGCTTTTCCAGGTCTTCTGCATTCATGATCTCGCCCACCTTTCTTTTGGTGAAATTTCTTACTACCATTTTATTTTACCATTTTGGCGGCGCAAAAAAATGAATGGCACCCCTCAAGCCAGCCGCACAGGGCTATTTAAAAGTCGGCAAAGGACCAAGCAAGAGACGAAGGGCTACTGCCGGTTTGGCATCAAAAATACGTGCTTGCTTTGCCACGTTCTCGACACCAAGAAAATCAAGAAGAGAGAGCAAAAAGCTATTCAGAAGAGCAAGAATGCGAGGAGCAACGCCTTTGCGTACCTGGCAATGATCTTCTTGTAACGTCACATCTCGCCTCCAGTGCAAACGATTCTCAATCTTCCAATGGTCACGGTTGAGCGTCAGAAGCTGATGCGCATCAGCTTTGGCTGGAGGCAAACTGGTGATGCCAACCACCACTTCTCTTCGCTCTTTGCCTTTCTCTTTGACCACACGAGTAATACAAAAAACCTGAGCAATACCAGCCCATGTCGAAAGAAAGTCGTTCAATTCCGTGGTTGCAATGATGGATCGTTGTTCCAGTCGCCCATGGCCTTTATCGTGGGTACACGCTGTGCGCCAGTCTCGACAATCGGTGGGTGGCTCATCAAAAAAGAGACGCAAATCATCCAAAAGGGTTGGTTGATTCCCCTTTGCGATCACCATGTACTCTCCTCCCCAACGAGTGACACTCGAACAGAAGGTGTGTTGAGTAAAGAGCGCGTCAACGGTGAGAATGCGCCCTTTGACCCATTTTTCCAACAAAAATTCGGATAGCAGGCTCAGCTCATTTTGCTTTTCACCCACCACCTGTTCTTTCAGGATGAGTCCAGTTTGGGGTTCGTACAGTGTTACTTGATGCATCTTTTTTTGATCCTCTGCCTCATGTGAGAGCGTTCCACGCAAGGTTTTCCCATCCATGGCGATGTGAACGTGCTTTTCCCGTTCCTTCTGTCCCACGAAGCGGCTCGGTTCGTCTTCACATCGCACCGCCGCTTCCATGCGAAGCAAACCCTGCGTCAAGATGTGGGGAAGTTGTTCTGCGTCAATGGCACGCAACACATTACTGTAGGTGGCGGCACAGGGAAAGGTTCCTCGCGTCCCTGGCAAGGCTTTTTGCAAATCATCACCTCGCAATCTGACCCAATCTGCCACCCCTGCCAACGTTGTTTCTCCCGCAAGCTTTGCCAACAGGATCAGCGTCAAGATGAAGGCCATGGGGTAACGCACCCCTCGTTTCTTTCTTTTATCCTTTATGTGCTCGAAAAGCGCATACACAGATAATGGATCAATGTCTCTTCCCAGCGTGGATTCATTTGGTTCCATTAACTGGGTCAGCGTGCTATAGTTCATAAAGAGTTCATCCTTGCTTCTTGAGATGTTGTGATATTCCCATTGTAGCAAGATTGGACTCTTTTGTTTCATTCCTTGGGACTTTTAAATAGCCCTGCAAGCCGCATAACACCATATAATACAAATGACCCTTACCGCTCGTTTTACTGGCATATTTACCATGTCCTGTGCCGCAAACAACCAATAAGGGATGTATTGTTCTCTATCCTAAAGCACATTTAGAGCACCATCGAAGCCAGCGCTTTTCAGGTACAAATAGGCATTTTGCTCATTGATATATATCAAAACTTATGCTATCTTGAGTGTGTAGTAGATGGATGTGTAGATTGAAGGGAGCTTGCAATGCAATCATTTGAACCTCAAAAAACCTCGCCAGACGTCCCGTTTCAGCCAGATATGCCATTTCAGTATGATTCGACTCGCCAAATCACATATATTCCTGATATCTCAAGCTCGCATAATCAGGAGATGATGCAAACAATACCTCCGTTGTCGTCTACTCCGCCCCCGCAGAGCGGGTCAGCATTACGGGTCGAACAAAACAGCGAGGGGCATCCACCATCTAAAAAATATGTCTCACGCGCCGTTGCAATCGTCCTGGTAGTAGCCCTGGCTCTGGGGCTCTATCTACTCTGGCAACCCGGGTCAAATACCACAAATTCAACAACTGATCCAACTATGTCAACAGTGACATCTTCAACAGCTTATCCAGCTACAAGTACAGCCACTACGTCCTCAGATAGTGGAACCACTATCCAGGTTTATATTGTAGGCGCGGTCAAACAACCCGGGGTGTATACCATTGATCATCAGGCACGTATCTATCAGCTTTTACAAATGGCCGGAGGTCCACTCGCCGATGCAAATGTGGCCGCGCTCAATCTGGCCTCACGTCTCACAGATGGACAGGAGGTCTATGTGTTACAGATTGGGGAAACGCCTGTTGCAGTAGTAAATGGTACGACAGGGATCACCACGACACCAGGTGCAATAATACAAGGAACACTGGTCAATATTAATACGGCAAGTGCCGATGAATTACGTCAACAACTATCAATCAGCAGTAAGACGGCACAAACTATTATCAACTATCGCCTACAACATGGTCCATTCGCAAACGTAAATATATTGGCACAAGTTGTGAGTAAAACCATTTATACAAAAATTAAGGATAAGGTAACTGTCTAATGGCTATTACATCCGGAGCACTCGTTCTGTTACAAGGTATCATCTGGGTTGTCTGCATTCTCCTGGGCATCGGGCTAGGGACGTTACTGGGTAGATGGGTTGGTACGCTTTTAGGCTGGATGATTGCTACATCACTTGATGCAAATATCTCCAATGGAGGCCGCTTCGGAAAAAGAGTTGGTATCTATCTGGGCATTGGAGCTGGTATCTGTATAGCATTGTATTACGCAGCACAATTGTCAGCAATAGTATTACACCAAATAGCTGCACTTTAACATAGTACTCACTATGTACACAGTAGCGTAGGATGGTGGAAGTGGGGGAAGGCAATGCAAACAGGACAATCATTCTCGGTTGATACAAAATTGCAGTTACGTGGTTTGCTACTGGTGGCACTTGCTGGAGCATGGCTGGTGGGTATTCTACTGGCTGCATGGCTGGTCTTTCCGCTTCTCTACTTTCCATTCCTCGCTGGTACTAGCCTGATCATCTGTATGATTACAGGTAAAAAGCCAGCTATTCGTCTAGTCTTCCTGCTTTTACTCTGTCTCATACTGGGCGCATGGCGCTATACAGTGGCACGACCAATCAATGATCCGCAAACTATTGCTGCATATATCGGTTCCCGCACTCTTAAGGTTCAAGGCATGGTCTCCGAAGAACCAACGCTATCAGCCCGTACAAGTCTGTTGAAGGTCGCGGTAAGTGGCAGCAATACCCAGAATACCTACAACTGGCATCCCACTCATGGCACCATCGAGGTCCAAATATTGGGGAGTACATTGGACGATGCCTATGGTGCAAGCTATGGAGATATTGTCACATTGCAAGGCAAACTGACAGCACCATCCCCACATAGCTCATCAGATGTACTGGCAGAAATGGCATTTCCACGCCTCAGCATCAATCAGAATGACGGCTATCCCATACTTGTTTTCTTGTATCATTGGCGCGTCCGGCTGGCAATGATAATCACGCAAGCATTACCAGAGCCGCTGGCAGCGCTGCTGATAGCCATCGTCCTTGGACTACGTATTCCCGCCATTGCTCCTTTACGGCAAGCCTTTAATGTTACGGGGACCGCTCATTTAATCGTTCCCTCAGGTTTTAAAGTAACGATTGTGGCAGGACTGGCAAGTAGTGGTACTCGATGGTTATACGAAGGGTCATCAGGCACAATACTCTCCTCAAAAATACCGTACACCTGGCTACGCTGGCTTAGTACAGGCTTCACGCTACTGAGTATCAGCGCCTATACGATCTTGAGTGGTGCTGGATCGGCGGCTATCCGCTCAGGAGTCATGGGATGTTTTCTGGTTATAGCGCCCCGCATTGGACGTACCTATAATATCTACACAGCACTGGCCTTTACAGCCATCGGGATGAGCCTGCTTAATCCTTTTGTGTTATGGGATGTGGGTTTCCAATTATCGTTTCTTGGCACGTTGGGAATCGTGCTGTTCACTCCCTACATACAAACACTGCTCCGTTTCCTGCATCCACTCCCCGGAGGTCACTTTCTCGCCGAAACTGGTGCTGTCACAATTGCAGCCCAGATCGCTACATTGCCGATCTTCGCGGTTACATTTCAACAGGTCTCATTTATTGCGCCTCTAGCGAATATGTTAACAGTGCCACTCCTGGGTATCATCATTATAATCGGGATCTTGATATGCGGTTTAGGGCTGCTCTCACTTTCCCTGGCGACAGTATGCGGTTGGGTAGCGTGGCCATTTCTCTGGTACATGAGCCAAAGCATTCTCTGGTGTGCCACATTGCCTGGCGCGTACCGCAGCCTTAGCAATGTAGATACCCGTCTGGCCTGGCTCTACTACCTACCACTTACCGTGGGACTGATCTTTTTGCTGCAACGCTGGCCTCTCACCATAATGAAAATAAATACCATTACTGCATCTTCAATCCATAAACAGATTCCCAAACGCATCCAGAGATATATATTTAGCGGGCTTGTGATTGTAATTATTGCGGCGACTGCGGCAATCAACCTGCATTCACAGGCTATAGGAACAGGAAAACTTACCGTTACTTTTTTCAATGTTGGCCCGGCAGGAAAACCCGCACAGGGTGAAGCAATCCTGGTACACACAGTGGATAACAAAACACTGCTGATTGATGGCGGGCCGGATGTAGCAGCATTAAGCCAGAAACTGGACAGCCAGCTTCCATCCTGGCAACGTTCCCTGGACATGGTTATCCTTACCTCGCCACGTGCAGACCATCTTACAGCGCTGCAAGATATTGTTAGCCGTTACAATATCGGTACTATTCTGGACGCCGGGATGCTTCATCCATCCACCTCCTATGCGCGCTGGCGCAGGACTATCCATGAACGAAATCTGCATTATCAGGCGGTCCAGCAAGGACAAACAATCCTATTGGGAAGGCAGACACAGATACAAATTATATGGCCAACGACGCCACTACACGCGGGGAGCAATGAAATACGGGATAATACGCTGGTCTTCCGACTTATCACACCTGGATTACGCTTACTCTTACTGGGCGAAGCGGCCCAAAGTCACTATGCAGTGACGAGCTTACAAGATCCTGTCAATAATCCAGTACTGCAAGCAGATGTGATCCAGATAATGCAAGGCACTCAGCCATTTCAGAATGATCTACAAACCATACTGACACAGCTTCATCCCTCGTTACTGATCATCACACCATCAGCCAGCGGCCAGAAGAAGGGAGTACCAGCATCCACACATGACGTGCAGATCATGTTTCCAACACTCCACGTTGCCAATATGGCTCAAACAGGAGATGTAACCATAAGCAGTGATACACATGGCTGGTACACTGATGGAATATAGTTCTTCGGAGAGAAATTTCAAGCGCCCGGCAGAGATATGGGATGAGGCTCTACAACCAATATCCATCGAGTACGTACAATAAGTAAATACAATCTGTCTATTGCACTGTGCTCGGATAGGCCAGTCGATGCATAAAGGTAGAAGATCAAGCCTTTGATGCTACCGGTCACCTGCATAGCGTAGACAATTTTTACTCAGCATAAAGCAATATCTAAAGAGGATGTTGCGACCATCAGAGAAATTTGGCAAACCATGTTTTGTGAACGTTGTGGAACAGAAATAGTAAAGACTATGAGGATATGTCCGGTATGCGGCAGCATCATCGAACATGCCCCTGGCAGTACTCAGCCCCATACCTCCTATGGTGCATATCAACAGGCTGGAATAGCTACTCCAACCCAAAAGCCTGAATATGTTTCTCAGACAGAGACACCACCGCATGGAGCTGCAAACGCTTTTTTTCCTCCCCAGAATGGCAATCTCTCTCCCTATCAAAATCCATCGATCAAACAAGGGCCCTATCCAGGTTATAGAGTAGAATCTATCAACACGATTACCATCATCCAGAAAAATAACGCGGCGCTCATAACAGAAATTATCCTTTCTTTATTCGGTATCTTTGGTGTTGGCTGGCTGATGGCAGGGGAAACGACAACGGGAATTATCCTTCTCATATGCAGTGGCCTTATTTACTGGCCTATCATGCTGCTTGGGACTATTTTTACCTTTGGCTTTGGATTAATCTGCCTTGGTCCAATGGCTATTACAGCGATTATAGTGAATCTCATACTGCTTAATACCCTGTTGCAGAAAAAAGCTATGCGGTTTGTAATTCCGCAGATGCAACCACAGCGCATGACAGTGCCACCACAAAACTACTAACAAAGGAATGGAGAGGATAAATGGCCTCGCAAGCTTGTCCTTCCTCTCCTCGTGAAGCGTTACTTAGGGAAGGCCAGACGACGATATTTCTCTTTCGATTCCAACCAGGCCTCATCCGAGAGTCCCAGTTTTTCACGCAGGCCATCCAGCGATACGCCATCGCGTAATTGTTGGACAGCAAAAGTGTCACGCAATAATTGCAAAGTGACGCGCTTCTTAATATCGGCGGTCTTTACTGCCCGCGCCAGAATATAATTGAGATTGCGGTCTGTACAAGGGAAAATCACATCGGTTACATGATAGCTTTGCTGGTAGCGGCGAAAAATAGTAGTAAACTCGGCAGGTAAAGCGATACGCCGCTCACGGTGCTGCTTATTTGTTGATGCAGCGAACCGAATTGAAACAAGTGGCGTCTGAGGATCAATCAAATCGATGTGATGAACCTTTAAGCCCATAACTTCTTCTTTTTTAAGACCAGCACGCAAAATAAGATAGACCAGGCAATGACAGCGAGCATCTTCTTTAGAGGCATCTAATAAACACTGGACCTCATCATCTGACAGCAAGTCAGGAAGTGGAGGTTGTGGTCGTTCCAGGGTCAGGCTAGCAGCAGGATTCTCCCGAATAATATGTTCGCGCTCTAACCATGTGAAGAAGTTTTTTAAAAAAGTAACCCGGCGAGCCATGGTCTTGGGTGCGGGGACATGACCAGGATTTCCAAATTTTAGCTTCATCAACCAATCGGTCACATGCTCGGCGCCGATACGACCAACCGGAATATCCGTGCCCAAAAAATCCATGAGCATCTTGAGATCTGAGAGAAAACAAGTTACCGTATAATTTGACTTACCGCGTAATATTAGCTCTCTCCGATAGGGTTCAGCGCAGTCAGCCAGACTCGTCTGGTCGGTCAATGTCACCATATGTTCCGGGAGAGTCGGTTGCGCCTCACTGGAATCACTGTGGTCGTCAAGCACAATCGGGGTTCCGAAGAGATTATCTTGTTCGATGGGGGCCTCTTCAATTTGCACCGCCGTGGGCTGTGCTTCCAACTCAGAATCCTTCTGCATACATTAGCTCCTCGCAGCACTATGTATTCCCACTAACATCTTCTTCGCAATGGGTACGCATCTCTCAGCAATGCTATACTTCTACTTACTGTGTCAGGGGCAACCCTGATCACAGTGAGTCTTCCATATCTCATCGCTGCTTTGTAGGACATGCGTATGTATTTCATTATAGCAGAATATGAGGATATGGCAAATCATCTCATTTATATCCAAAACTTACCATTACGGCAGGAATATGGAAAGCCCTCAAACAGCGTTACAGTGGTATGGGCACAAAAAAACCTTCCAGAACATGCCTGGAAGGTGGACACTACAATTCCTGCCAACACTATCTATGAAAAAACCTTGCATTATTCATCACGAGCATCCAGGTCTTCAGGCGTCCATTCATCCTCTTCCTCATAATCCTCGTCCGCATCATCGGTATCATTGAGGTCCATATACGAGTAATTCGTCAGATAGGATTCGCGGCGAATTTGTATGGTAGGATGAATTGTTGGGAAAGGCTTTAAACCACTCATTGCATTTGGGCCTTCCATCTGTGGCTCGTACATGGGAGATCCTTCGCGTACTAACACGTTTTCTTCCATTGCCACAGACTCAAAACCCAGGCGCCGCAGATCCATCACCATTCCTGCCCAAATGTCTTCAGCATCAATAGCCCACCACTCACGACCCAAATACCTTACCGGCCGAACCCGCAAAGGTCGGTTGAGATCGCCCAGATTAGCCAACAGCGAAGACTGCTTACGTTCGGCTTTTTTCACGATGATAAACCGTCCCTTCTTTACTTTAACGCTCATCGCATCTATGCCACCTTGAAATGACTGCGGCGAAAGGTCTCTTTACCTTCCTTCTTTTTCCAGACGCTGAAAGCGGAAAGACTTATATAATTCATACAATATCACATAAACCAGACGATATGCCAGTCCTTCACAAGATCAATAAAAAGTTGTGAGAACTCTACATTGACGCCGTACATAAAACAAGGCATAATTGTTAAATTATACCAAACAATGCGTTTCGTGTGAATCAGACTGAGGCGGCAAGTGCTATGCGTCAAACAAGGAAATATCTCCAAACCAGTAACATAACACGCACAACAATACGACGGCTCCGAGTGATTCCCAGCTATTTTTTCCTTATCTGGCGCTGGAGTATGTGGCTCTATGCACTTATCGTTATTATCTTTACACATTCCAGTTATGTCAATACAGCCAGCATCCCATACTCATCTATAGCGGTGATCTTACTGAGCATAACATTTCTTGAAACATTGTTTGTGACACTGTATGCACCGGTCATCCAAATTTTGTTTCCCCGTCCGCTCACAACTGCTGCAACACGTTCCCTAAAACAAGCGCAACTGCTCGAACGCGTCCTGACAGAAGAGGAGGAAACGGAAATTCTTCCACCTTTTATGCAGACACGTAACCACTATTGGAATATTGCCATCTATAGTATGGATGTAATTATTTGCGGTATTGTCATGTATTATAGTGGCCCCTTTTCAAATCCACCATTTGGGCTGGGATCGCCTTTTTACCGCTATGGGATGTCCACAGTGTTCGCCGCCGCAGCAGTTTTTCGTTATCCAGGAGGACTCCTGGCGGCGTTGGGCTATGATCTGTTCGCGCTCTTTGGAATGTTTGTCCATGCCCCAGGTGCCAGAAGCTATGTACCAAACGCGGTTGATATCGTTGGTTCATTAATCGATACCCCCATTGTCGCAATTCTGGTCGCTTATCTTGCCAATCTGCTCGAAAATCATGCGCGTAGCAAGTATCATGAGCGTGAAAATGCACGTACCCAGGCGGCCCTGGTTAGCATTGGCGAGGCACTCTTAAAAAGTACGGGAGATCGACAAGAGCTCTTACAAAGGAGTAGTAAACCGATCCAACGTGGACGCTTTGAGCGTTTAAGAATCACCTTGATCGATTTAGCTATCCCAGAAGATGAGATACAGGCTACTGCATTGCAATCATTTGAGCAGCAACAGATCACAACCTGTGTAGAAGCGCTATCACCTTCCACGCAATTTCCAGATATCAGCCAGACGCTGGCCCAAAAAGTGCTGGCCTCGGGACAAAAGTTAGTCTCATTCGAGGCATCTGACGATCAGCAAAGTGGTATTGCGCGCATGTACATCCCCTTACGCAAAGATGATCATGTACAGATTGTACTGGGTGCGGAAAGTAGACGCCTCGCCCCCTTTAATGCCCAGCATGAGAAATTCCTGACCATTGCAGGAACGCAGTTACTGGTTGCTCTGGATAATATTCGTCTGGCCGAGCAGACGATACAACTGGCGGCAGATGCTGAACGTGGACGAATCGCCCGCGAGATTCACGATGGTATTGCCCAGCTTACCTATATGTTGAGTTTACAAGCGGAAACATGTGAAGCACAGGCCCAACGCATCAGTGAGGCATCCGAAGAAGATGCTGAACTGATCACACCATTAACGGAACGCCTGAGCAAACTGGTTGTTATTTCTAAACAGGCATTATGGGAAACCCGTAATTATATGTTCTCACTCAAACCATTAATGCGCGGCACAACCACGCTAACACAAATGTTGAATAATCAATTGCGCGAATTTGAAGCAATTAGCGATTTACCCACGAGCTTAGAGATTGCTGGTTCACCGGCACTTTATGGGGAACAGTACCTCCATTCACGCCATTATGCGCAGATCGGGACAAGCTTGTTTCGCATTGTACAAGAGGCACTTACAAATGCCTACAAACATGCCCATGCAACACAATTAACTGTCCACCTGCGCTATCAGTCTGATCGTATTGAAGTCGATATTTGTGATGATGGTCGTGGCCTACCTCCATTTCTCCTGCAAAACGAGCCAGCGAGAGTGGAAACGCAACCACATATATTGTCAGGGCATGGTATAGGAGGAATGCGTGAACGCGCCACCGAACTTGGAGGGGATTTTTCCGTCCTGGCCCAGGCATCCGGCGGCACGATTGTGAGAGTCAGCATTCCGCTTTAACCACAAAAGGAGTTTGTGATGAGTACTATCCATCTCATGATTGTTGATGACCACGAAGTGGTACGTCTGGGTATGCGCGCCGCATTTGAGTTAGAAGCAGATATTAGCGTCGTAGGAGAGGCGAGTAATGGCGCAGAGGCACTGGCTAAAATTCCCACTTTCATGCCTGATATAATTCTCATGGATGTGCGTATGGAAAAAATGGGCGGAATTGAAGCCTGCCGCGAAATTCGCAGTCTCTATCCTCAGATCTCTGTATTGATGATTACATCGTATCCAGATGATGAGGCGGTCACGGCCTCGGTCCTGGCAGGGGCCCGTGGCTATCTACTCAAAAACGTGAGTCGAGCAGAATTACTAAAAGCTGTACGACAGGTCGCAAGTGGACAAGCTCTCCTCAAACCAGAGGCAACACAAAAGGCAATTTCAAAAATGATGATTATAACAAATAAATCCCATTCCGTTCCTGGTGACGATTTGACGGAACGCGAGCGTGAAGTGCTGGCACTGGTCGCACGGGGCTATACCAACAAACAAATCGCTGAAGCCCTTTACTTGAGCGAAAAAACAGCTCGTAATCATGTCAGCCATATCCTGGAGAAACTTGGTCTCTCGCGACGAAGTGAAGCAGCCGTCTATGCGGTTGAACACAAGTTATTGCCTCCTCGCCAATAGCAGAAGTCCATGTTATTCCCGATCCAGAGCGATACAGCCCATAGCGTGAAATGCAGGATGTAACTGCATCGCTCTGACGCTGGCAGTATTGGATAACAGCAATGCATTACAAGGTAAGCAAACTCAGGCGGTGGTGTAAACACTCAGATTGCTATAGACCACCCGCGCTCGCGCCCCATTCTCCCAGGTTGCCAGAAAACCGATATTCCCTGAGCTAATGGTTGTGTCATTAATAGGATCTGGCAGATAGACACCATTAATATAGAAAAGTAAGGTGCCGTTATGGGCTACAACCTGCAAATGATTGCTGGTCGTTCCAGTTTTCAATGCGGATGAAGGTGCCCAGTCACGCAACGTATCCATCGATCCCAAATCATAATTACTCGATACTGAGATCTTATATTGTCCCTGATTGTCAATCTCAAAGAGATATCCCTGCAAAGGATTCGTATTCATACGAAAGAATAAGCCAGCGGAATGTCCACTCTGAATAGATGCATCCACCTGCACAGCAAAGTTGGTATAGGATGTTGCGGCCTCATGGCAGGCGGAAAAGGCATTGAATGGACCGGCACTGACATGATATCCATCAGCATAGAACGAACAGGAAGTGTTTTGATCCCATTGCGCAGCCTGGGTAGCCGCATTAGTGGCACTCGTCAAAGGATCTGTGTAGTTTGGATTCTGGGCGGTTATGGTCTGGATGACTGCCGGAGTAGCAGTGGCGTTTGCGCTGGCTGTCGCAGTGGCCTTTGCCTGAGCCTGGACCGTCGCAGTAGCTTTCGCCTGAGCTGTCGCGGTAGCTTTCGCCTGAACATTGGCCTGAGCAGTGGCTGTGGCTTGTGTTTGCGCTGTGGCCGTGGCTTGCGCTTGCTGAACCGCCGTGGCCGATGCAGCCTGGGAGGTCGCATGCAGGTCAGGTGTGACAACAACACCTGGCGTTCCCTGAATTGAATTGACAGGAGCATTGTTTATTCTGCTCATCACGGCATACGCCATGGGGACAGCAACGGCCAGCAAGGCCACGATAGCTAAAACTGTGACAATCCAGGCCTGTGTGCGTGCGGCTTTATTCTTACGCGGATATTGCGCTGGATAAGCAGGAACTTGCGCTGAATAATGATTGGGAACAGCAGCATCATAATAGCCGGATGACTGCGAGGGATAGGCTGGTGGTGGGGCCGCTGGATAAGCCGCAAGTGGTACTGACTGCCGACCAGTATTGACCAGCGTACTGCTTTTATTGTCCTGCGGCCATTGCGCTCCAGAAACCATTGTTTCCTCAGTCTGGGGAGCCATAATCGCACGGTAAAAAGCATCAGCCAATTCTCTCGCGCTTCCATAGCGTAACTCTGGACGCTTCTCCAAGGCACGCAATATTACCCGTTCAACAGCCGGCGGAATGGTCGGAACAAAGGTACGTGGAGACGGTGGCTGCTTGTTCACATGCATTGCCACTACAGCAATCTGGTTTTCCGCCGTAAATGGCAAATGGCCTGTGACCATCTCAAAGAGCAGTACTCCTAACGAATAATAATCGCTACGAGGATCGGCTCGATAATCAGACTCAAACAGTTCGGGCGCAATATAGTCGACGGTGCCCAGTACATTACCTGTACTGGTTAACTGGGTTGATTCAGTATCAGAACGAGCAATACCAAAATCAGCCAGATAGCAACGCCCATCCGCATCCAATAAAATGTTGGAGGCTTTAATATCGCGATGAATAATACCCTGTTGATGCATATAATCCAAGGCATCAGCAATGTCACGTAGATACTTACAGGCTTGCTTGAGAGAAATCGGGGTGCGGCGAATGCGAGCACGTAGCGTCCCACCATCCATAAAAGGCATAACAATATAATACACATTCAGGCCATCGATACGGCAGGTGCCTGTATCATAGACGGGCATCAAATGTGCATTATGGAGGGAAGCCATTAATTGAGCTTCTCGCACAAAGCGTCTCAGAAGGGCTTCATCCTCGCGCTTAAACACTTTAACAGCAACATCACGCTCAAAATCAGGATCATATGCCAGGTAGACATCTGCCATCCCACCTCGTCCCGTGAGTTGTTGTAATTCATACCGATCGAGGGTTCTTCCCTCCAGGTCTGCCATACATTACTCCAATAAACCGAAGAGCAAGCAGATAGCTACTGCTTATATTCTTTATCATAGAGACACGTTATAAAACGAATGTCAGGAGGTTTCGTTACAATCTTACACTATCCTCTATAAAAGCTAAAACGTTTTTTGAGTATAGAAATAAAGAGAGTATCATTATTCCCTGAGAAACTCTACTATAACAGTCACAAAACAACCCTGTCAATTACAGCGACCCGAATGGGCTTACGCCGAATGCTTGATGAACATGAAAACAGCGTCTTAAATAAATAAACAAATAGTGAGGCAAAACTTGTCCCTTACAAGTGTACGCCTCACTATATCACGGCTAAACCATTTTCTCA
This sequence comes from Dictyobacter arantiisoli, assembly GCF_008326305.1. GTDB lineage: Bacteria > Chloroflexota > Ktedonobacteria > Ktedonobacterales > Ktedonobacteraceae > Dictyobacter > Dictyobacter arantiisoli. Next base: position 13,513 of record NZ_BIXY01000094.1, read on the forward strand.
ACGTAGAAAGCTTTCTACCTGTGTCTATCCATTCATACAAAATGTTTGATTCCCATCACCATCGGGATCTTGCTGCTCACCTGCTGGCAGGCGTCGACGCGCCTGCACCCTTTTTAGTATTTAGTACAGGAAAGGCGCTGTGCACCTTTCCTGTACTAAATACTAAAAACTGTTTTGAGCACCGTAGGTGCGAAAACTCATGCGCAGAGATGGTGGAGAACATGGGAATCAAACACTTTGTTAGAAATTCACATACAAGTGTGAAGCTGCATCATAGCGATAGACAGGATCACCTGGATGATAGGTCAGTGTGCCATTCGAGTCGGTAAGCCATACCAACACTTGCGTACCAGCAGGCGCGGAAATTTTGTAGCGCCAGTGATCAAGCGCGTTTGATCCAGTTACGCCAAACAGCCAGGAACCCCCATCGATATCAATTGTATTGGGATCGAGCTGACTGCAAACTTGTGAATTATCATCATGGGTGTCATTAGCCTGAAAGTCACAGGCACGCAATGACAGATTGTTCAAGCTGCTATGAGGATCAGCATAGGGATAGTTACCAAAGCCTGGAATTGATTTACGCGGCAACATTGCCTGAGCCCAGATCCAATCACCGGGATGCAAGGCAAGCTCGGTGTGCACGGTCAGATGCAAACTCACTTCAGGGTTCATACGAATAGTGAGCATACATCCGCCAGAGCAGTCTGGAGTATACTCATCGGTGGATTGCACCTTGATCAAAGGTGTTGGTAATACCTGCAACGCCGTCATCGCTGCGATTTTTGTCAATACGCCACTAATCGCCACCAATGGATATTGTGGCGAAAGAGTCACGGTCATATCTGGCTGCAAACGATGGCAATCCTGTCCGACATCATTACTGAGCTGCTTCACGGTGTCAGGATTGGCATCACTAAAGACCTGGCTGGAACTATACATATGCATACGATAAGCTAACAGCGAATCGCAACTATCCCCATCGCTAACAGTGGTATGAATGGAACCAACCTGAGGAAGAACTGTCGCAAAGGCTGGGTGCGGCGTTGGTGTGGCCATATTTGATATATTTGATAATTTGTAGAATACGCTCGTTACGGACGGCAATATGTTACTACCGGCGTGCGCCCCATAGATAAAAGTTGGAATCGCCAGTATTACTAATATGGGGACGATAACCAGTAGCTTCCAGGGTATCGAATGCAACAACAGGTGCATATTCTCTTTCGAGGTACTTCTTGGATGAAAGCGCCGAGCCATAGACGACTCCAATCTATACTAATCTTATCTCAAACGCATTATAGCAGGGAATGTCAGAAAGGGCTATCAATAAAAATAAGTACAACCTTTAGACTGTGCTTCTCCTAAACAGCACAAGAGTAGCCTAATGCTTGCATGCCTGGATAGCTATTTCTCCAGATATCACTATGCTTCCCTACGAACCATAGCACGGTGCCAGACGTCATCGGCCTCTCCTTTTTAACTACCTGCTATTCTATATTTCAAGCTAGCATTTTAGAGAGTGAAGATCCTACTCTCTTACTTATATTCGTCTAACTCAATGATTTTAGAGAGGAAGATACCATCCAAAAAAAGACACCCATTGCGGCAACAAGAGAGCAATAGGCGCCTTTTCTATAAAAATTTCTAAGCAGATTTCCTGGACATATAAGCGTGAATGGCCCGCAGAATACGTTCAGGTGTAAAAGCAAGATAGCGAATACGGATGTCCGCGGCATTCAGAATGGCATTAGCCAATGCAGGCGCAACTCCATAGAATGCAAGACCTGCTACAGCCTTACTACCAAACAATTCGGAACCTTCATGCGACTCGACCAGATAGGTCTGTAACTCAGGCATTTCAGTGGCGGAAAAAACATGAGCATCTGACCAGCTTTTAAGCAAGGGTACACCATCCTGGTTATAGAAGAATTCTTCACTCAGGCTTAAACCCAGGGCCTGGGCGACATCACCTTCAATCTGAGCCTCAGAGAGCATGGGATTAATAGGATTACCGGCATCTATCGCTGTGACAACGTTCAGGACACGCACACCACCAGTCTCTACATCAACTTCTACCTCCACCCCTTGAGCCGCAAAGGTCATGGGGAAGGTCTGACCTTTCCAGAACGAGGTGGTCATCAACTGGCGATTCTCAACGTAGAGCGAATGCTGCGCGACCTGTTCCAGCGTCGTTTGCATCCCATGCGCTCCTTTGATGATGCCGTGGTTGATTTTCAAGCTTTCGGGTAGCACATTTAAGATGCGACCAGCCACAGAAAGGATCTGCCGCAGCATCTGTTCGGCGGCCTTCTTGACCGCGCTGCCATTCAGATAAAACGAAACTACATCGTTGGCACTGTTCTCAAAAGGTGTGGAACTGGTATCTGCGGCATGTAACAAAATATCTTCAGTGGTAACGCCCAGAACCTCGGCAGCGATCTGTGTTAAATAGGTGGTCAACTGCGAACCATTTTCGCTACGGCCAGCGAAGAGTTCAAAGGAACCTTCTTCATTCAATTTGATGCTTGCACCACTGGTACCTGGCAATACACCAGGCTCCCCATAAAAACCGAGTGCGATACCAACACCACGGCGGTAGCGATCATTCTTTCTTTGATTACGCTTAGTCTTCCAACCTATCTTCTCTTCCACCAACTGCAGACAGGTAGACAGACCTTTGCTATCAATGATGGTATTCATTCCTCTGCTGGCGCCGACAGCGAGAGGTAAAGGATAACGTGCACCAGCTTGTAACCAATTCAGCCGGCGCAAAGCTAATGCATCCATCTCTAACTGGCGCGCCACATCATCCAGATGGCTCTCAAGGGCAAAGAATTCGTGTTGCAATTCATACGTCTGGGAGAGGGAGGCAGGAGCATGATTGGTGTAGAGCACTTCAGCCAGGAAACGCATATTGGCACAAGGATAAAGCGCCAGAGCATGTACCGTGTGGGATTGGGCTGTCAGGGCATGGGTGCCATAAGCGCCGGTATCAGCAAATACAACCATCTGGCTGGCAAGAATTTTACCATCCCGACGCACGCCCGTTTTCATGCGCAGTATATACTGCTGATGTACATGATTGCTTCTAAATTCATCTTCGCGAGTATACTCCAGGCGCACAGGTCGGCGCGTTGCCAGGGTTAACAAGGCGCACAGGTCTTCGCCCTCTATATGCTGTCGCAAGCCCAGATGACCACCAATCTCAGGTTGCTCAACGCGGATACGTCGCATAGGCAGTCCCGTCAATTGAGCCAGTGTACGACGTAGATAGTTAGGGATCTGACTGTTGGTACGCACTACCAGATAATCGTCAGCATCAAAATATGTGGTAACCGTATATTTCTCAATAGGAGCCTGTTGAATGGCAGGAACAAGATATTCAGTCTCGATAACATGATCGGAACTCGCAAAACCTTGCTCAACGTCTCCAATTTCAGTGCGGACCCGGGTTGCGATATTGCGCTCCGCATCCACAATCCCCAGCGACTCTCGTTCCGCATGCACGCGAACCGCACCTGGCTCCATCGCACGTCTCTGATCCAGGATGGCTGGTTGAACATCGTATTCAACCTTAATTAAACGTAGAGCCTCTTCAGCCACTTCAGCAGTTTCCGCGACCACCACAGCAACGCGATCTCCAACATAACGAACCACATAATCTAAACAATACTGATCCAGCAAAGATGTCTCACCAGTACGTTCAATCCGCGCATAGGGGGTACGTGGCACATCCTTGTAGGTCAAAACCGCTAACACTTCGGGCAAGGCTTTGGCCTGCGAGACATCGATTGAGCTAATCACCGCATGCGCGTGAGGGCTGGTAAGAACACGCGCATAGGCCATTTTGCGTGGCTCAAAATCGCCAGCAAATGTTCCTTTGCCCGTCACTGCCTTCACCGCATGGTGTGCCGCTGTCGCGGTCCCGATGACGTGTAATTGAGTACGCGGCGCTGGCACGACCGGGGTTGAAGGAGCCAGCATTTGGGCAGAAATAACAGGAATTTTTGTCGTCACGCCACCAGAGCCTGATGCGGCTGCACTGGTCTGCAAAATGGGATGCTTACCGCTTTCGCCACTGGCAACCTGCTCTGTAGCGACCGAGGACACCTCATCCACTGAAACCGTAGGATGAGCTAAAGGCTCTACACGCTCTCCACGTAACAGGGCCGCAGCCCGGAGCACCGCCTGTACCGGTCTGGCATAGCCATTGCAGCGGCACAGATTTCCTGACAGAGCATCGCGGACATCCTCTTCTGTGGGTGAGGGATTGTTCTGTAAAAGCGCAAAGGCTGAGAGCAGCATACCCGATGTACAGAAGCCGCATCCGGTAGCTCCAACCTCAACGAATGCCGACTGCAATGGATGCAACTTCTCTGCCGAGCCCAAACTTTCGACTGTCGATACAGTACAACCACCAACCTGAGATGCCAGCATCACACAACTGGGGCGTGCGATGCCATCCACCAGAACGGTACAGGCTCCGCACTCACCGGTCTCACAGCCCCGTTTGACACTACTATATCCCTCACGTCTCAACAATGAGAGTAATGATTCATTGGTAACGGCATCCAGGCCCTCAATAACACCATTAATATGTACTTCCAGTTCCATCTAACTTCCTCTTTCAGATGACATCACGTTCTGCCAGGAGGCGACATTCATTGCCTCTTCCAGTGCGCGATACGCCAGGCCCATGCCACTCACACGCCGATAACTGCTGCTAGCACGAATATCTGCTGGCGGACGAAAGGTCGCCATCCCTTCTTGTAATATGGTAAGAAGTTTTTGACTATTGAGAGGATTCATAACAGGTTGGCCCTCCAGCATCTGCTCGACCCCATAGAGACGCACAGGCTCCATATTGCTACCACCCAGCGCCAGATGTACCTTACGATAGGTATGGGCATCAATTTCTATCAAGGCAGCCGCATGGAGGAGCGAAACATCTGCCGGTGTACGGCTGACACGCATCAAAGCGGTTCCAACAGCAAGAGTGGGACGTGGAATCACGACCTCAATAATCAATTCTGCTGGCCGGCGGCTCAGTTGTACCTCACCACTTGGGATACGACGCTCATGCTTTCCCTTGTACACAACACCCGCCAGAGCCAGACCAGGATGCTCATAGGAGCCACCTTTGAGATCAACCTGCGTCTTTGATCCCGAACGCACGACGACCTCAGCATCCAAAACAGCTAACGCAGTGAGCAAATCAGCCTGAGAAGCGCTACCAGTCGCGATAGTTCCTCCAATAGTGGCGCTATTGCGTATGAGGCGTGACGAAGAAGAATTTTTTGCCGCACGAGCTAGCAAGCCAGCAAAAAGTTCTTTTAAGAGCGGAGAATCAACCATCTGCTGCAGGGTAGTCATCGCACCGATATGAATACCGCGTGCATCTTCTGAAATATAGGCCAGATCTAAATCGCGCAAATCCACAACAGATTCAATACTGTCATCATGCAAACCCAATAAATACGTTCCGCCCGCCAGCGGGACCGTCTTGACATCAAGACGGCCTAAGAGGAGAAGGACCTCGTCGATATCCTCCGCCCAATGATATTCAATCAGCTCAAGTAACATACGCAATTACCTTTGTAGAGGGATGCGAGTAAATGTTTCAACATCAATTAATCCCTGATCCGTCAATTTAAGAGAAGGAATCACCGAAAGCGAGAGGAAACTGAGAGTCATACAAGGATGCTCCAGAGAACATCCCAGTTCAGCGGCGACAGCATCCAATGCGCTCAACTGCTGGACCACCTCAACGGCGGGCAGGGGCGAAATCAATCCTCCGATTGGCAAGGGCACACTTGCTCTCACATGACCATCAACGACGCACACAAAACCACCACTCATCTCTTCCAATGCACGCGCCGCCAGGATAATATCGCTATCACCCACACCCGCAATAACTATATTGTGAGCATCATGAGCAACACTTGAAGCAATAGCTCCTTTCTGTAAGCCAAAGCCTTTAACAAAACCCAGACCAACATGTCCGCTGGCGTGGTGTCGCTCAAACACGACCAGCTTTAACAGGTCTCGCGCGGGATCAGCAATCAGTTCACCATCCCTGAAGGACGCCTCCTCTTGTAAATGCCGGGTAGTGATTTGCCCTGGCTCAATACCGATAACCTCTATCTGCCCCGGCTTGCCCGCAATCCGAATATCAGCTTCAGTCACATCACCCAGATGAACGGTTCCAGTTATGCCCGCGATCTGGGAGGGCTCCAGAACAATCTCAGACACCAACTGACCATCCTGAGCTACCAGGAGACCATCTTTATAGACAGCAGAGACCTGGAAAGTACGGAGATCGTCCAGCACCACGAGGTCCGCGATATTGCCTGGCACAATCGCGCCGCGCCTATCCAGACCAAAATACTGGGCTGTATTATAGGAAGCTAAACGAATAGCCTCTACTGGCTCTAAACCAAACTCAATGGCACGGCGTACCATCGAGTCAATATGACCGCGTGTCATAATATCCGCTGGATCGCGATCATCGGTCACAAATAAGACTCGCGGAGGATGGAGTTCCTGGACGATAGGCAAGAGAGCATCCAGATTCTGCGCCGCCGACCCCTCGCGAATCATCAACCACAGACCCAGGCGAATGCGTTGTCGTGCCTCCTCCGCAGTAGTACATTCATGATCCGACATAATGCCAGACGCAGCATACGCGTTAAGGTCACGTCCCCGGACTCCTGGGGCATGCCCATCTACTACCAGGGCATGCTCGCGGGTCACCTGGATCTTCGCCAGAACCTGTGCATCCGCGCCCAGAACACCGGGAATATTCATCATCTCAGCCAATCCCAGCACGCGCTCATCATCCAACAGAGGCAAGAGATCTTCAGCCAATAAAACCTGATAGGGACTTTCAAAACTTGAGGCAGGCACACAGGATGAAAGCATCACATACGAAGACAGTGGCAATCCTCGACCCGACTCAAGCACATAACGAATACCATTGACACCCAATACATTTGCAAATTCATGGGGATCAAGCATGACGGATGTCACCCCACGAGGGACAACCAGACGTGCGAATTCAGCCAACGTCAGCATAGTACTTTCAATGTGCATATGACCATCAATCAGAGCCGGAGACAGCCAGCGTCCTTGTAAATCGCGTACTTCGTGCGCCTGGTAACTCTCAGCCTCTTCCTCAGCATGTGAGACAACACCCACAATCGTGCCATCAGCAATCGCCACATCGGCCAGATAACATTCACCGCTACAAACATTCACTAACTGAGCATTGCGCAATAACAGATCCGCAGGCTTTTCCCCTCGCGCTATCTGAATACGCCTTCGCAGGTCATCCATTGGTATCCTCACTCTTTTAAGACTGCTGCCTTGATTACTTCCTTATGTATTGTATCTCATCCATTTTTTTACGGCTTCTCTCCACCTTATTTTCTCTCAGTGGCAGTATGCCCATTGTATCAAACTTAGTAGCAGATTTTAACACATAGATTTACTTTCCTTAAATTTACCCTGAAGAGATAACCATTATGGATGCACGCAAGTACCAGAAACAGCAATCGGATGAGCAAAAGGTTTGCCATAGCTCAATCTCACAGGTCATCTCTAACGTATACCTGTATAGCACATAGTTGCTGGCGTCTTGCCAATGAACGAAAGGACCCGCTGATGGAAAATAATGACAATCATATTGGTGCTGCAATTCTAAAAATAATGGCCCTGACAGGTGGCGCGATTGCCGGTGCCATGATCGCCAACTGGTGTGATAAGCTGCTCTACAACATGGCTCATACGCGCTCCGATTATGATAAAACACGCTATGAACAGGGTTTGGCTGCCCACGAAGTACCGAGCAATACCCGGAACAGTATCAATACGGCTTCAGAGCAATCGCACGTTATCCGCATAGAGCATCCAGAGAATCTGCCGTTCGCAGAAGAGGGTTGAAATAAGTTTCTTGTTTGATGGACATATCTCTCTTTTTGTGGTCAGATATTCTCTTGACAGTGAAAGAGTTCTCCGTTACAATAACAGCATTGGTATAACCAAGTGAGTACCGTGAGTTCCACGGGATTTTAAGCTTGTGGACTGGGAAGCACTGACCACTCTGAAAGGAGCGGTGAAACTGCCCAGGATGAAGCAGGAACAAGACCTCAAATGGAGCCTGTCTCCATTTGTCTAAGTTCTTGAGAACGGTGAGCTATAACCTATACTTAAATAAGAAAGGAACCTCCGCGTCATTGAACGTGGAGGTTCCAAAGCTTTCTTGAAGACGAAGACAGACTAGGCCACAACATCTTGCGCAGGCACAAGCGTTACGCCTGGTCCCGCAATGGTTGTATGCAGTGCCTGGATAGTATCTTCCAGTTTATTCAACACACTATCAATCTCATCTTTTGTAATCACCAGGGGAGGCTCAACGCGGATCACGCGGGAGTTATTGAGCGTGCCAGAAATTAATACGCCACGCTTGAAGAGGCCAGCAGCGATTTCATAGCCAATATCGTCATTGACGAAATGCTGCCCGATTAATAAGCCTTTGCCGGTGATATCGGTATAGATATCGTTATGGCGTGCAGCAATGGCTTGTAAGTGCTGGATGAAATAATCACCCTTCTCAGCGGCTTGCTCAACCAAACCTTCTTCTAATGTGACATTAATGGCTGCGATGGCCGCAGCACAGGCCAGAGGATTGCCACCTGTGGTCGAGGTGTGGATAAATGGATTGCTATTCAGGACGCTCCAGATTTTAGGGGAGGCCATAAAAGCTCCGATAGGCATGACACCACCACCTAAAGCCTTGGCGGAGGTAATAATATCAGGAGCGACCTTCCAGTGATCGACCCCCCAGAACTGGCCGGTACGTCCCAACCCTGTCTGGACCTCATCGGCGATCAGCAATACTTCATACTCATCGCACAACTGGCGTAAGCAGGGCCAGAAATCATCAGGAGGTACAATCGCTCCTGCCTCGCCCTGGATTGGCTCCATGACAACAGCCGCGATATCATTGCCTACCTCACGTGCGATCCTTAATTGCTGCTCCACAGCATCGGCATCCCCAAAAGGCACATGATAGATGTTATTATGCAATGGCATCGCTGGACGCCGGAAAATGGATTTACCAGTCAAAGCCAGGGAGCCTGTCGTCTTGCCATGGAAACCACGGACAGCCGCAATAAAGCCACTCTTACGAGTATAAAGCTTGGCGATCTTCATCGCCCCTTCGACGGCCTCCGTACCACTTCCAACAAAGAAGCTATATTGAATATCCCCGGGAGTAATCTCTGCCAGTAAATGTGCTAACATACCACGCAAAGGATCGAGCAACTCCTGCGTGGGTAGAGGACTTTTGAGTAATTGTGCCTGTACGGCCCCAACGACTTTTGGATGAGCCCAGCCGAGATTAAACACGCCGAAACCACCCAGACAATCGATATATTCTTTTCCCAACACATCTCTGAAGGTAGCACCACGGCCAGTCCATTCCACCGAAGCGAAATCACCAGCCTCAGCCACCGATTTACGGTACTCAATAAAACCACTGTTGTAGTATTTTGCGAAATTTTCAACCGTCGTTTCTACCAACCACTCCGCCTCACTTTTGCCCAACTGAGGCTTCTGTACTACATCTAGATAACGCTGGGAGTCGTGCAGGGCCTTTAGTAAACCATCGGCACTCATAAAAATCCTTTCCGGAAATGCGAAAAAAACAAAACATGCCACCGTCGATCCGCATACATCGACAGCACCTTGAGGTCATCCCTGTAGCGTAATGGCAGAGGTTATACCTCATGGCTTGTGAGCATGAACGTATCTATCCACAGAGATAGATATGAGAGAACCTACAATTCTTTGTATAGCCAATGACTATTGGAAAGACATTTGGAGGTGGTTAAAAGAAGAATTGAAAAAAAGAGCGTTAGTACATTGTGTACTAACTATGGGAGGATGCAGCAGGGAGGGTTCAGGGATAGCATGTTGACAGGTGGAAGCCCCGAAATACATAGAATTTCGGTATATAACGGCCTTTTTGCGTTCCTGATACAGGTGGTACTTTCATAAGACACCGTTCTTTAGAATGGAGACAGCTTTCATCTCACTACCGACAAGTATAGCCGACGCTTGAAAATAAAGCAAGCGCATTTTTGCGGTTCAGGCGCCCCCCAGACCGAGAAGGCCCGCTCCTTGCGGTCGGGCCTTCTCGGTTCGGTGAGGAATGAGCCCAATCCCGAGGGACCGGGATTTCTCGGTTTGGGAGAGCAAGAGAGCCCAACTCTGAGGGATTGAGCCTCCGTTGTTTGGTAGTTATGTGGTGTATTCGCCATTGATTCTGACGTATTCGTAGGAGAGGTCGCAGCCCCAGACGGTAGCTCGGGCGTCTCCGATGCCTAGCGATACGTGTATGGTGACTTCTGAGTTGTGCAGATAGGCTTTCAGTTGGGCCAGATCCACCTGATCTACTGCATCTCCCTGGAAGAGCAAGAGATCTCCAAAGGCTATGCTGACCTTTTCGGGTACGATGTCTGTGTATTCGCTGCACTTTCCTATTGCCATGGCGACACGCCCCCAGTTGGGATCGGTACCAAAGATGGCGGTTTTGACGAGTGGTGAGTTGACAATTGATTTGGCGACGCGTTTAGCTTGCTCAAAGGAGGCCGCATGCTCCACGGTTACTTCCAGAAGCTTGGTGGCACCTTCACCATCTCTGGCGATATCTCTGGCTAACTCGGTTGCCATTTCAAGCAGTGCCTGACGGAAATCGGCCAGGGGTACCTCGCCAGCCAGTCCGTTTGCCATGATGGCTACAGTATCACTGGTGCTGGTATCAGTATCAACACTCACCATATTGAAGGTCAGATTGACCACTTCTTGCAGGCATTGTTTGAGTTGGTCGGCAGGGATACGGGCATCAGTCACAAAATAGCTGAGCATGGTTGCCATGTTGGGCTCGATCATACCCACACCCTTGGCCATACCAACCAGGACAGCATCGCCAATTTTGCGGGCATGCAATTTCGGACGTGTATCGGTCGTCATGATGGCATGAGCTGAAACATGCAGTTGTCCTTCACGCATGTCAGTGCCAAAGCCTCGAATGCCAGCCCGAACCTTATCCATGGGTAACTGCCAGCCAATCACTCCGGTGGAGGATGGCAAGACATCCTGAGGAGCGATATGCAACTCGTCCGCCACCAGTTGGACAATTTCACGAATATTCGCCAGGCCCTGCGCTCCAGTCGAGACGTTCGCGTTCTTACTATTGATGACAAAGGCCTGGAGCTGACCATCGGTTACATGTTCACGACCAACGGTAATCGCAGCGCCACAGAAGCGGCTCTGCGTAAACATTGCCGCCGCCGCCGCCGGGACATCCGAGGCGATCACGGTAAAATCCAGGGTCGTATCTCTAATGCCGATGTTCTTCGCACAGGAGCGGAAACCTTGTGGATAGAAAGGGAGCGATTGCATAAACACCTTTCCTTTCTTTTACTATGAGCAATTTTCCTTTATCTACACGATGCTAATGCAGCAGAGCATTTTCAAGCTATTACTTACGATGAAGCAGTTGATAAGCTTAAAGAGAAAAAAGCCGCGTCGCTTAGTTCTTCCCACCCATGTTTGGCGTAAAATTTGCGCGTATATGACTCACGAATACGGCGATTCATGAGCAGCAGACGTTCACAGCCGCGCTCACGTGCATAGTCCTCAATGGTAGCGAGTAATTGTCCGCCAATGCCCTGACCAGTTTCAGAAGGATGGACAAACAGTTCTGAGACATAACCGTCGCTTCCCCGCAGGAGATGAGGATACCAGTGAACAGAAACATATCCAACGACGCGCTCTTCACGAGCAGAATCGCTTTTTAGCGCCACGAGTATCGTATGCGTCTGCTCTTTGACACAGCGCGCCAGGCGCTCTTCCATTTCTGCTTGTATTTCAGAGAATGACTCTCCATTAAAATGTTCAGACCAACCAAGCGCCCGATGAATAGCCGCAATAGCGGAGCTATCCTCCAGACGTGCTTCACGAATGGTAATTTCCACTTGTGATTTTCCCTTAAGCCCATTGCTTGTAAAAAGATACCGATCTACTACTTATGAAAAATGAAGATACATATCATGATTCCTGATGAGCATACCCTTGCTGTATCTCAGCCAGAATAACCGACACCGCCTCCGCCAGTGGGACGATGCGGCTCTCCTTTTGGGAACGCAGTTTGAGCTCAATACCGCCATTCTTGATAGAACGCTTGCTCAATACAGCTCGCAAAGGCAGGCCAATCAAATCAGCATCATTAAATTTGACACCGGCACTCTCTGCACGATCATCAAAGAGCACTTCCACCCCTGCCGCATGGAGATCGCGATACAATTGTTCAGCAATCTGACCATTCTCACCCTTATCCAGATCCAATCCTACCAGGGCCAGCTGATAAGGGGCGATCCCGAAGGGCCAGATGATCCCTTTTTCGTCGTGAAACTGTTCAACTGCAATCGCCATCATGCGGTGAATACCCATACCATAACAGGCCATCAATAATGGCTGTTCGTTACCCTGGGTATCCAGAAAGGTCGCCCCGAACAAATCACTATAGCGAGAACCAATCTTAAAGATATGGCCCAGCTCACTGCCACGAAGCGTATGCAAGCGACTACCACACTGTACACAGCGAGCGCCATCATAAGCGCCAGCGACGTCTCCCCAGGCATCGATCCGAAAATCGCGTGGATAATTGGCATTTTTGAGATGATAGTCCACACGATTAGCCCCGGCCACAAAATTGTTCCCGGTCTTCAGCGAGGTATCAGCCAAAATAAAAATTTCTGGCCCCTTGCCAATGGGTGAAGTGAAACCTGGAATGATACCAGCATGCTGTAACTCTTCAGCAGTGGCAAGATGAAGATCGCTCACCTGCACATCAACCTGTCGCAGTGCGCTGAAGAGTTTTACTTCATTGACCTCAAGATCGCCTCGAATCACGACCATGTATAATTTGTATAATTTGTCGCCACTACCATAGCAGACAACTTTGATGGTTTTGGCTACAGGAACGTTTAAGAACGCCACCAGGTCACTAATTGTCTTACACGCAGGAGTATACACCTCTGTCAGAGCAGCTTCAGCTTCGCCAGCCAGTTCTTCGCGTACAAACTCAGCCTTCTCGGTATTGGCCGCATAGCCGCAGTTCGTACATTGAACCGCATCATCCTCGCCAGCATCGGTCAGGGCAATAAACTCTTGCGAATCTTTGCCGCCAATGGCACCACTGTCAGCCTGGATCGCGATAAAGCGCAGGCCGCAGCGACGAAAGATGGCATGATAGGCTTCATACATCCGCTGATAACTTTTGTCCATACCCGCGGCATCGGCATCGAAGCTATAAAGATCCTTCATCAAGAATTCGCGGGTACGCAAGAGTCCACCGCGTGGGCGAGGCTCATCACGCAACTTGACTTGAATCTGATAGATGAGCCGGGGCAAATCGCGATAGCTACGGATAAATTCCTGGGCGAGCAGGGTAGCGATCTCTTCATGGGTCGGACCCAGCACCATAGCGCGTCCCTTGCGATCCTCCAGATGAAACAGGGTATCCACACTCTCAGCACGCGATGGCCCGCCATTCGCAGGCTTTGTCTCCCAGATGTCGGCTGGCTGGATAACGGGCATCGTGACCTCCTGACCTCCGGCCAGGTCCATTTCCTCACGCACAAGCGCACTGATCTTCTGGATGACGCGATTGCCGAGTGGCAACATGCTATACACGCCCGATGTCAACTGGCGCACGAAACCTGCACGCACTAATAGCTCCTGATTGACACCCTCTGATGTGCGCGGCGCATCCCGCAAGGTAGTGGTGAATAACTGTGAATATCGCATATCTGCTCTCAAACTCCCGTCCTACAAGACGGGGTAAGGAAAGAAAAGAGGCTTTTCGGGGGCACCTGTGGGGTATATCCCCTACTTCCCCTCTTTTCTTCTCGCCGCCAGGACTCTAGTAAGAACGTGCAAAGATGGCTTCACAGGTCGCTGGCTTGCCTGTGTAGATGCACTTACCCTGAACGCCACCCTCGGGCTGATCGAAAGGGATCACGCGCAGGGTAGCTTTGGTCTCTTCTTTAATCGCTGTCTCGGCTGCACTGTCCTCGGCCCACTTAACGCGTACAAATCCACGCTTCTCAGCAATGATCTCTTTGAACTCGTCATAGCTTTCGGTGGTATGGGTATTCTGTTCGCGGAACTCCAGGGCACGCTGATAAAGGGCCTTCTGAAGCTCTTCTAAGAGCTCTGGCAGGCGTGTCTCTAATGCCTCAACGGGGACAGGCTCTTTGGCGCGGTTATCGCGGCGCACCAGCATCACGTTGTTGTTCTGGACGTCACGTGGACCGATCTCCATACGAACCGGCACGCCGCGCATCTCCCATTCGTTATACTTCCAGCCCGGAGTATTATCGCTACGATCTACTTTCACGCGTACCTTGCCTTTGAGCATTTTCTCGACGCGGTTCACCATATCCAGCACAGCCTCGCGCTCTTTTTCCTTGCGCCAGATAGGTACGATGACAACCTGATAGGGAGCCAGGCGGGGTGGCAAGATCAAGCCGGACTTATCGCCATGCACCATGATCAGACCACCGATCATACGTGTGCTCATGCCCCAACTGGTCGTGTAACAATATTTGCGCTGACTATCGGCATCCAGATATTGAATATCGAAGCCACGTGCAAAATTATCACCGAGATTGTGGCTGGTAGCGGATTGAAGCGCTTTACCATCGCCCATCATAGCTTCAATGGAATAGGTGCGCAGGGCACCGGCAAATTTCTCATTTTCGCTCTTGCGCCCGGCAATCACAGGAATCGCAGCATCCTCTTCCGCCACTGCGCGATAGACATCCAACATCAAGCGTGTACGCGCCTCTGCCTCTTCCAGCGTACGATGCGCGGTATGGCCTTCCTGCCAGAGGAACTCTGAGGTACGCAGGAACAGAGCAGTACGCTTCTCCCAACGCATCACATTCGCCCACTGGTTGATAATCAAAGGCAGATCACGATAGCTTTGAATCCATTTGGAGAAACTATGTCCAATGATGGTCTCGCTGGTAGGGCGAATAGCCAGCGGCTCTTCTAATTCTTCGCCACCACCACGCGTGACCCAGGCCACCTCAGGCGCAAAGCCTTCGACATGCTCAGCCTCTTTCTGCAGAAAGCTCTGAGGAATCAACAGTGGGAAGTACGCGTTCTCAACATCATTCTCTTTAAAACGCGTATCCACCGTATGCTGAAGGTGCTCCCATAAAGCATAGCCATATGGACGAATAATCATACAGCCGCGTACCGGTGCATAATCGGCCAGTTCGGCTTTACGTACAATCTGGTTGTACCATTTAGAGAAATTATCATCCTGATCGGTGATATCCTCAACGTACTTTTCTTCGTTGACCATATAAGTCCCTTTCTCACATATAAGATGGGCAGGAAGCCTCGCGCCTTCAGGCCGGGGAGGAATGCCCACTTCCTTTTGTATAACTATAGCCATCGCTGTGATGCACATGCGTAAAAAATCGGACGTTGAGTCCTGCTATGCGTCCTTGTTTGGTGCTTAAATCGAAGGAACCAGTGCTTCTGACCAGGACACGCCCAACATAGGTACCTTGCTTCTTGCCCGTCGTGACAATCACCCTGGCCATGTCCCCGGTCTGAAATCCTCGCACGGTCTTCGCTCCTTTGGGTTTTGAACAAGGGAAACCAATCTCGCCCACATTGCACATCTGCCGACAGCCATGCCCTTTCGCGGTGATCACGAAAGGGAACACATGCTTGATCTGTAATGTCTCAGGGGTACTCTTCCCGACACAAGCTGCATCAAGCCAGTGCTCTTTGGGTAGCCCTCTTGTTGTTCGATTGAACTTGGTTAAGCCGCCAGAGCCTGTTTCCACGGGCAACCCTGTGGCCTTCAGACGTTCAAAGAGCGCGCTGCCTAAGCGAAGAGGTCGCCCTCTCCGCTCGGCTTCAAAACCGTGCGTGAGACTTGTCGCCTCACACGGCTCCTCAATACTGCAGTCAATTGTCATTGACACACTCCGTTCCATGTTT
>NZ_BIXY01000095.1 GCF_008326305.1 Dictyobacter arantiisoli
CGTCGTGGGTCTGGGAGGGCCTGAAGTGCTTCGTACAGTGAGAGCAACGAAAGGCTTTCTTCATTCGTCACGGATGCTCTCTTGAGCGTCAAGGTAGTATAATCCATATGAGATTTCCTTTGTGGTTTTGAAGTTTTTTGTATTCTACAAGGAAATCTCTTTTTTTTCACCTCCTCTAGGAGAATTGGAAAGCCCTGCGTTTCTACAGAGCCTTCCAAATCTCTTTTGTGCAGCCTGCAGGCGTTTTCCATTCCTCTCCAGTACATTGGATCTGGCGTCCTACCCCCGCTAGATAAGCCAGGCCGTGAGAAGATGCTTGACAGAGTTCTGCCGGGGCGCTTATCATCTGAACGGAAGAGATAAGCAATCGCGCCGCGCACAGAGGGCGCGATCCACAAGAAAAATGTGAGGATACATTTCATGTTCACCCTGCGCAGTTACAGGCCCACTGATCAGGAGGCCATCGAATATTTGCATGTGTATGCTATTCAGCAGGCTGGAGCCTACCTGGGGCGTGGCCCCTGGGATGATGATGTCTATGCGATTGAAGCAGCGTATCTTAACAATCAGGGAGATTTTTTGATCGGTGAATGGGATGGTGTTTTCGTCGCCATGGGAGCTTTTCATCACACAAGTCAGGAACGTGCCGAAATCAAACGCATGCGTGTCCATCCCGACTATCAGGGACGTGGCTTCGGCCAGTTGATTCTCAGCGAACTCGAAACCCGCGCTCGCGCCATGGGCTATCAGACACTGCATCTGGACACTTCAGTTGTGCAGCTTCCCGCCCAGAAACTCTACGAGAAAAATGGCTATTACGAAGTAGGCAGAGATGTGTATCAGGGCCTCGAAGTAATTTTGTATGAGAAGCAATTAGGCCCCAAATACAAGTCTCCCTCACAGTGAAGTGAAGGAGGCTTGTATTGGTGTTGATTGACAAACAGGCTGTGGATAGGTGATTAATCAGAAATAGGAAATGAGCAAGTGGCTGAAATAGTTATACCATACTTGTTACACGCTCTTCTTTTGCTTTTGCTACTTCTGTCGAAACAATAACTTCCCCGGAGGGAATACCAAACACATGATGTCCTTTAAGACAATAATATTGCCAGTTGCCACGTCTGTCTTTGCGTGGAATCATCTCAGTTTTGATGTCAACTAATAAAACTCCTAGCCCGTGGTCATGCGAGCATAGAGAATGTTTTGGTGCTGGTAGATTCATTTTTGTCCTCGCTTCTGCGCCCACTCGCTCTCTTCTACTCTATGAACATTGCCCGTAAGCATGCTTCCTATTTCACTACTACTTATTAAGACGAAGAACTTGCATCAATCCTCAAAGATCTGAGACCAATCAGAGGCAAAAAGATACGATATTAAGATTTTTTAATACGATGATCATTCTTTGAGGGCTCCGGCGGCGATGTTGGCGATAAAGTGACGACTGCCCAGGAGGAAAATGATCAGCAAAGGGATCGTTGCCAGCAGGGCACCAGCCATGACCATGCCATAATCGGTACTATAAATGCCGTTCAGTTGGGATAGTGCGACCTGTAAGGTGTATTTGGCGGGATCGTTGAGGATGATCAGCGGCCACATGTAGTCGTTCCAGGCGTGGATAAAGGTGAAGATGCCCAGGAAGGCCAGGGCGGGACGCAATACCGGCAAGGCAATATGCCAGTAGAGGCGGAAGTGTCCACAACCGTCAATACGTCCGGCATCGATCAGTTCGCCCGGTACCGAGGAGGATGCATACTGGCGCATCCAGAAAATGCCGAACGCAGTCACCATGCCTGGCACGATCAAGGCTTTAAAACTGCTAACCCAGCCCAGTCTTGCCATTAATACAAAGGAGGGGACCGCGGAGAGCTGCGAAGGGATCATCATGGTTACCAAAAGGATGACAAAGAGTGGATTTTTGCCCCGAAAGGTGAATTTCGCAAAGGTGAAGCCCGCCAGCGAACAAAAGAATACCACCAGCACTGTCTCTGTACACGCGACCAGTAAAGTATTGGTGAACGCCCCAAAAAAATTGATGGCAAGCCAGACATGGACAATATTCTCCCAGAGCTGGCTGCCAAACACAAGTTTGGGTGGATAGCTGAAGATATCGCTGGACTTACGCGTCGCCATGACAATCAACCAGTAAAAAGGAAACAGGGAGATAGCTGTTCCCAGCAACAGAATAATATGCAATACAACACTTTTTATCTGAATATGCCATCTTATGCTCTTCTTTACCATTTTCGAGACAATCATGGCAACTATCCTCTTTTCCGAATACAATACGCTTCGCTAAGCCCGCCTGTGGGAGAAATCATGATTGGTGTTTGCCTGGGCGCTGGACTACGATCCAATTGAGGAGCGAGAACAGGGCAATCACGGCAAACAATCCCCAGCCAATCGCGGCCCCATAGCCAAATTGATAATTAGCGAAGGCTTGCTGATAGAGATAAAGCACCATTGTCATCCCCTGTCGGCCAGGGCCACCATCGTTGCCCAGCAGCACCTGTGGCTCGGTGAAGACTTGCATGCCACTGATGGTCGAGGTGATGACCGTGAACAGGATGACTGGTCGCAGTAGTGGTAGCGTGATGCGCGCGAAAATCTGCCGGGAGGTCGCACCATCGATCTGAGCCGCCTCATAGAGTACCGAGGGGATATTTTGCAGACCCGCCATAAAGATGAGCGCGTGATAGCCCAGCGAACGCCAGAAGATCATTGCCGCCAGCGCAATCTTTATTCCCCAGGGATCACTTAGCCAGGCGATGCGTGGCAATCTCAGGACGGTTAGCAGGGCATTCAGGAGGCCAAACTGATTGCTAAACAGTGAGCTAAAGATGATGGCAAGCGCAACCAGCGAGGTGATATGCGGCAGAAAAAAGGCGATACGATAGAAACTACGTAGCTTTACCAGTGGCGAGGCTAGCAGGAATGCCAGCACGACAGAGACGGTCAACATAGGAATATTTGCCAGCAACCAGATTTCTAGCGTATTGACAATCGATTGCCAGAAATAAGCATCGGTCAGCAAATAAGTGAATTGGTGCAGGCCAACAAACTGCATAGTCCCGATGCCATCCCATTTCTGGAATGAGAGATAGAGCGAGAAGGCCAACGGAAACAGTCCAAAGATCGCAAACAGGATATAGAAGGGCGCGATAGAAAGATAGAGTGGAATGGCATGCCGGGCTGTGCTGTGCCGACGGGCTCCCGCTATGGCAATGGGGATAACCGCATCGGACGGCGGCTCCATTATAGGCGGAGGACTCATAATACTCATCACATGCACTCCTTTCACCAATAGTTCTCTGATAGCGAGCAAACAAGCAAATCAGCAGTATAAGACAAGAAGCAATCTCAATGGGAGAGTTCTCTTTGAATTTGTTGCTGAGCATCCTGCCAGGCGGATTGTGGATCGGCATTCTGCATTTCAATGGAGGTCAGGCCACGTTGTAATACATTCTGCACGACATCGCTTTGAGAATTTGTATAGACAGGTTGAATATGCTTAGCAATCTGACTGAAGATGTGCGTTGTGACCTGCCCCCCAAAGAAGGGCTCCGGCTGCGCAAGAGTTGGACTGCTCAGGCTCGCCAGCGCGGAGGGATAGAGTCCATTGTCCCGGTAGGAGATGCTTTGATTTTGCGCCGAAAGCAGCCATTTCGCGATTTCAAACGCCTGCTGAGGATGCTGTGAAGCCTTTGTCACGGCCAGAAATGATCCTCCTGAATTGCCAGGGCCGCCCGGAGCGGGTGCGATACGCCATTTACCCGCCGTATTGGATGCTGAATCGAACAGGCGTCGTTTCAGCCAGACGCCACCCACAAACGAAGCTACGGAGCCGCTACTGAGCGCCGCACTCCAATCGGTACTATAGGAGGTAGCCTTCGCACTCAAATCCAATTGATGGATGCGTGCCGCATAATCCCATGCTCGTCGAACCTGAGATTGATCCCCAATATAACGATCAGGAGCGGCGAAATATTGCATCGGACTTTGAGCCATGATTTGATTAAAAACAGCATTGATGTTGTCGAAAAGATGAATTGCGCCCTGTGTCGCTTGCTTCATTTGTATACCGGCACGAATATAATCGTCCCAACTTTTCAAATGTGCCGCCACCGCTGCTGGATCAGTGGGCAGGCCCGCCTGGCGAAAAAGATCTGTGCGATAGAAGAGTGCGATAGGCCCGGTATCCATAGGGAGCGCGATAACACGCTGATCGGGAGCTACAGCCTGCCGCCACTTCCACGGTAAGTATCCCGCCTGCAAGGCCGTCGCGCCCAACGTGCGCAAATCCACAAATTGATTCTCATCGGGAAAATAGCTTGCGATATTGGCATTCATACCCACCAGATCAGGAATATTCGCCTGCCCGGCCAGCGCAGTACGCAACCTGGTATCATAACTACCGCCAATTTTGAGCGCCCGAAAATTAATCTGTGGAAAGCGCCGTCCCACCTGAGCCAACAAGTTATCGTCAAGCGAGCGATTCCAATACCACAACGTCACCGTCACTTTATCAGCATGTAATCCCGCCTCGGAAGCCGCCAGGAAAGGCAACTGGCAGCCAGTCAGCAATAGAAGCATTGCGCAGAACAGAGAGGCAAACACGCAACGCTGGCTCAAATTGGTCATTGGACACACCTCTTTACAATCGTATCTGACGCTTCTTCACTTAGAGATATCGTCCTCTGAAGCAGAAAAACAAGGGCCACAAGCACAAAAAAACCTGGCCCGGTGGAGATATTCGCCGGGCCAGATTGAACTTGTACAATCTTGCTATGGTATTATCTTATATAGAATGCTCTGGCAGTATTTATTCACCAAACCAGCGAGCCGTTAAAGTGTGCTCCTTCTCATCGGGTGAATAAGCAACTACAGCACTAGCAGAATCGTTTAATTTCACAACCCAGATGTTGTCAGACAGGGCCTTCAATTTCTCAGCCTTCACTGCCGGCACACGCTCTGGCGCGATACCATAAAAATCACATGCGGCTTGAATTACCTCAACAGGTGCTCCAGCAGATTGACGTTTCCAAAATCCGAAAAGGTTCATGATGCTTCCTCTTGTGTCTTAAAAGGGCACACCAAGGAACCGCTTTGCTCGAAGAACGACGTTGGTCTAGTGACCTGGCGAACCATATTTTTTATAGACAGACATTGATGCTTCCCCACTTCCTATGCCGGCACATCCCGGCTGAACAATACATGGATACTCTATAGGGCATAGCCTCAAACAAACAAGGTGGATAATCCACTTTCCACTTCACCTATTTCTACGAAACAGCACCATAAATGGTCACTAAATAAAGCAGCATTTTAAAGAATTATGTGGAAATTGTAGCAAATTGGGAGAAACACAGTTATACATAGTGATATACATACAGGCGTAACAACGACAAAACAGCAAGCACTCCATGACCCTCCCTGGGAGATGCTTAGCCCAAAAGTACTGGTTTTTCAAGGTCTATCCAGGCTGGCGGAAAAGTGAAACGCTGGATCTGACATCTGGCAGAGTAGCTATGCAGCGAAAAAAGTTGTACAATAGGGTTACCACTAAAAACGATAAACACAGAACGTAAAAATGCATCGGCGCTTTCCTATACATACAGGGACCTGATTATTTCCCAATCATGCATTTTCCTGCTATGTCAGAGGACGCAATCGGAGGTGGTACTATGAATAATCCTGTAGATTTGTCATTCTTACGTTTTTTACATATTGCAAGGGAGGTTTGGTAGTGAACACATCCGAACAAAAAATCTCATCGACCCATCAAGTTACGGATAAGATCATCCAGATCCTGAAGAAAAACCCCAGTATTAGTGACGCCGATCTGGCGGAGCAGGCAGGACTCAAATCCGAAGCTGCTGCCCGTGGCTGGCGCACAGTTGCCGAAGAAACCATCAAAGGTTGGAAGTGGGGCTATTAATTAGCGCTGGATTCTATAGATACATATAATGGTGTCTTAATATGGGATAGACCCATTCATATTTATGGCGCTGTGCAATACAAAAAAGTCGGCCTTCTTATTTATGAAGAAAGGCCGACTTTTTTTGTGATTGTCATGTACTATCATTTGACAGCCGGTAGTGTAAAACAGAAGCAACTCCCCTGTCCGGGAATCCCTGTACTCTCAACCCAGATACGACCACCCATTACTTCTACTAATTGCTTGCTGATATACAGACCCAGACCAGTTCCCCGCACAGAGCCCGTCATATCCCTCTTCAAGCGTACCGCCTTCTGAAAAAGATTAGGCATGTCCGCCGCCTGCACGCCTGGCCCGGCATCCTGAACACGCACACAGACATGTGGGAACACCCCGTTTTCAGAGATCAAAGTCGCGCTGATCGTAACTGTCGTGGCCGCCGGTGAATATTTGAGAGCATTCGAGAGGATATTCCCAAGGATGCGCTCAACATGCTGCCAGTTCGCCCAGACAGCCATAGTATCAGGAATATCTATGTGCACCTCATGCCCTTGCAGATTAATCCTATCCAACATCGCCAGGGCGCACTTGCCCAGAGGGATAGAGGCCAGCTCGAAAGTAGCCCGACCACTCTCTAAATGGGTAGCTTCCAGGGCAATATCCACTAATAATTCAAGCTCGTTACATCCATGAGCGGCATGTTCTAGAAATTCCACACGCGTCTCGATATCCAGATGTGCATGATTTTCCTGCAAAAGATCGATATATCCTCTAACTTCCGTCAATGGGGTACGCAACTCATGACTAATGTTCAATAAGAACTGATCTTTTAAATCATTGAGATTCTGTAGCCTTTCTGACGCCTGGGTCATCTGTAACTCTGCCTGCTTCGTCTTTTGGCTCGCTTGAACAGCCAATTGTAAAGCCAGATGCGTGCCACGTATGGCACATGTCTCAACAAAGAAGATCACAGCACCAAATACCATCAATGGAAAGAACAGCAATCCTCTGCCCAACAAAAAAAGGACCAAAAAAAATAGCATGACAATAACGCTAATGCAGAAGGAAGCCGGGCGTAAAGGCAAGAACCACGCGACATAGGCAACGGGCAGCATCAAGAGAATGATAATCAAGCGATCAAACGGCGAAAGCATAGCTGGCAGAAAGAGCAGCAAACAGAACAAAAATGCCAGGGTACCTATTCCCCAGCGTAGCATCGGAGATAGATGCCGCAGATATGGTAGTAAAGCATGCAATTTAAGCAAGCTTCTCCCTCCTCTCCTCGAGAAAGTTTTTTGGGCATAACCATAGGCGTTCGGGGTTGAAAATTTATCCTCTATCATTTTCTCCACACAGTGTATAGCTCAACCTGTTTTAGATATAGACAGTAATCCTTGATCGATTTTTAGAGAAAAAACACAAGAATGCTGGCTTATCCATGCCAGCGGTCGATGCGCTAGCATACGATATGATGCTATGTGGTACCTATTTTCTTAGCATCTTCTTTTCTATAACCTGATAAACGTCAGCTAGATCGATAAATCGGATTCTTGTGTACTTATTGGCTATGGAATAGCTAGTGTAAGAAAAATACAGCTTGCACATCTTATAAATAAGGTCCCATGCTATTCTTATGGATTATATGTCTATAAATGAGAAGACGGATTGTACATTGCAAAATGAGAATATATCAGTAAAAACACAGGGCAAGAGGACAAAAATACTATTTGGGGTGCAACCCCAATCCCCAATCATTGCCGCCTGCGGCGGCAGGAGGGGGGGGTGGAGAGGATGTGGGGAACACCCCACACCCCGGCAGGGGGATTGACATCCCCCTGCACCCCCTGCTGCTGCGGTGCAAGCTGGGAGGGGGGGATTTCTCCTATTGCCGAGGCTGGGGATTGCCTGTACTCCCTGCTGCTGCGGTGCAAGCTGGGAGGGGGGGATTTCTCCTATTGCCGAGGCTGGGGATTGCCTGTACTCCCTGCTGCTGCGGTGCAAGCTGGGAGGGGGGGATTTCTCCTATTGCTGAGGCTGGGGATTGCCTGTACTCCCTGCTGCTGCGGCGGTCGCGATTGCCTGCATCCCTGCTACTGCGGCGGTCGGGCTCGGTGGCTCGTACGATTCATCGGGCCTCATCGTAAAGGATGAGGCCTTCTTTGTTGAGAGGGCTTTTTAGTAGGATTGGGCGACGTTTTGGAGGTCGCCGTTGAGGAAGGTATGGATGTTTTCGATGGTGGTGTCAAGGATGCGGAGCAGGGCTTCGTTGGAGTTGAAGGCGACGTGGGGAGTGATGATGACGTTGGGTCGCCGCTGTAACATGTTGCTTTGGACGAGCATGCGCAGTTTGGCTTCAGCTCCGGGTTCGTTGAGCAGTTCTTCTTCGCGTTCCAGAAATTCTTCTCCTTCAAATGTGTCCAGCGCGACTCCGGCCAAAATGCCTTCATCAAGCGCCCAGGCTACGGCAGGGGTGTCGACGAGGGTGCCACGTGCGGTATTGACGAGATAGGCTCCTTTTTTCGTCTTTGCGAGGGTGTCGTGGTTGATCATGTGGTAGGTGGCGGGCAGCGCTGGCGCATGGAGCGTTACGATGTCTGCTTGCTGTAACAGGGTGTCCAGTGAGACAAAGCTGAAACCCAGGACCTCTTCCAGGAGACGATTGCGCTTGCGCTGGATTTCATCAAAAACAATGATACGCATGCCAAAACCTGCCGCAATGCGGATGACGCGTAGACCAATCGCGCCAGCACCAATCACACCAAGCGTCTTACCATAGAGATCAAAGCCTCGCAGCCCTTCCAGATTATAATCGCCGCGCTTTGTGCGGGACTGCGCGAGATGCACTTTGCGGGATAGAGTGAGTAGCAGGGCAAAGGTGTACTCTGCAACGGCTGTCTCGCCATAGCCTGGGACATTACAGACCGGGATCTTGCGTTCACGCGCCGCTTCAAGGTCGATATGGTCAAAGCCGGTAGAGCGGGTCGCGATAAGCTTGAGATTGGGCATTGCGGCAATTTCTGCACTCCCGATCTGGGAATGGATAAATGGCATGATAATCTCAACATCCTTTAAGTCTGTAAGAGGAAGTTCTGCCAGGGGACCTTCAATTGTCCGTAATATAACCTGTGCCCCCAGTTTCTCTGCGATATGTTTTGCCTCATCTGACTTCACTTCGGTCGCCAGTGCCAGCATTTTCGTCTCTTCCATAATGCAAAAACCTTTCATCCAGAAATACTATAACTATTACCCTATACGCCCAGTACCATCATAAAGTAATCCGCGCCTTCACGGTATAGAATTTACCTCACAACCACGTCACAGAATTTGCCTTACCGCTCCAGCACAAAATTTGGTCAATAATCCCCATTCAAATGTGTCCCGCTGTGCTAAAAATTCTCACCATAGGAATTTTCGGTACTTCTTGACCAATATGGCCTAAAAAATTGAGGATCATAAATTTACACTATATTGTCACGAGTACAAGCAGTGAAAAACATCCTGCTTACGAAGACACAGTGAAAATGATCACCTCGCGGAAGCAACTATGTGGCGAGGCAAACAACCTCAAAAGGGAGAAGCATCATGAATCTAGAGCGCATTAAATATCAGACCTGTCCATACGATCAGGAAGAAGGCATTTTAGTGACAGACCTTGAAGAGGTGATCCCAGAAACTGACAACGATGGCAACCTGCAATACTATTGTCCAACTTGCTCAAACACGTTTGTCTACTGTGATTGCGATACCAGCTATCGCCGCTAGCCATTACAGGAAACGAGCCAGAAAGCCCTGTCCATTCATGGCAGGGATGAATGGCTGAATGGCTCTTCCTGATTGACAACCATTAAAACATTTGGTAGACTCTCCTGTATGAAATGAAGCCATTGCAAAAAGATTCGTCTGAAGACGATGAGGCACAATACCCACCTCACGGTTGGTTGGGCTTCATGCACCACAAGAACAAGTGGTTGGTACCCAGGGGCACTCGGAAACCTGCAAACCTCGGTTTGCGCAACGCTTCTGGACATGTGGACCGCTACCTTTCAGTTGTGAGACTGATGGGCAAGTCTCATGGATGAAGGAAGAATCCCTATGCATTTATGCCAGGGAGTGTCAAAACAGAGCCAATTCAATACATACTATCAGATCACTCAAAAATAGTGCCAGCATACAATCTCCACAATGAGGAGTATTGCCAGGCGCTATTTTTTTTACCCTACGAAGGCGTAAATAGTCATATTTGCAAGAATTCTTTTTTTTTGCTATGCTCTCTATTGACTAAACTACTTAGCATATGCTAATATCTTAGCAGGAAGGTCGGATATTAGTACGACCTAATAAAGAAAAATTGTAACGAGAAAACATCATTCCCCAATATTTACGTCCAAGCAAAAGGAAGATGTCGTACGTTTGAAGGAGATGAGAGCAATGAAGCAAGTACATACACAACACACTTGCGCTCTTTGTACTACCCCACTGAAATGGTGGAATACACAATCCTGTTTAGATTGTGGGAGAACAATTTGTAGCCGGCATGCCTGTGCATTAAAGCGCAACCACAGTTCAGTATTACATTCCTACTGTGTGCACTGCTCAGCCAAACATCTGAAAATTACTCCCGAGACAACGGCACGCCAGACGAAATCACTCCATCTTTCATAAGATAACATTCACATCACAAAAACAGACAAAACCGCCTTGCAAAGCTGCGCAAGACGGTTTTTATTTGTTCCTTTTCTCCTCAACCTCTCCTCGCTCCTTCTTATTAACAAGCAAACACAGTAACCTTGCAACAGGATAGACCGTGATACTTTTGTGATGGGTCTGTACAAAGTTGTGCTTACTATGTGATCAATCATTGGTACACTCTACCTGTTGAAAGATTTAAAAAGGTACATTTGAGATATTCACCAGACAGACCCGAATAAATAAGAAAGCAACGTATATCTGGAAAGTTGCCCTTATAATCTCTACGATAGGGGAGATGGATTCCGGATTTACATGGAACAAAGGAGTAGAAGTAGACATGGGCGATCAAATTTCTCATATTACTGGACAGTCTGACGTTTTCATGCCATCGGGAATATTTAATGTTGAGGCGACTTATCAGCGCTTACAAAGGCGCTTTGGGGATCGCGTTCGGCGTAATGAGCCACTGGCACTGCACAGCGCCTTTGGGGTAGGCGGTACAGCGGATATCTGGCTCACTGTCGATATGCAAAATGAATTGACTGGACTGGTGAGTTTCTGTGCAGAAGAGCATTGTCCTCTGCTGGTAATTGGGAATGCTTCAAATATCATCTTTACCGAAGGCGGTGTACGCGGCATCGTGGCCAGGATGGCTGGAAATGAATATCATATCGACGAAGAGGCGAATGGCACTGCACTCTTAAGCGCCAGCGCGGGTTGTAATTGGCCGAATCTGGCCCGTGAACTGGCACCGCTGGGCTGGCGGGGTCTGGAATTTGGTGTGGGTATCCCAGGCACCCTGGGCGGTGGTCTGGTCAGTAATGCTGGCGCGCATGCGCATGAACTGGGTGAAATACTGGAATGGATTGAAATGCTGGATGCGCGTGGCTGCAATATGGAAGGCGATGCGCTCTCTTTACCCATCAGAAAACACTATAAAAAAGAAGATCTGGATCTGGGCTACCGCTATAGTCGTTTCCGAAAGGGACACGAAAGCGTTATCGACGCACAGGGAAAGATGCTTCCCGTCCCTCATCAATTGATTGAACCAACTGAAATCATACTCACGCTGGGCATACGTTTGCAGCGCGAAACCCCGCGCGCGTTAATCGAACATATCTCGGAATATCGCGCTCGACGGCTAGAGAATGAACCATTAGAGAGCCACACCGGCTCAATCTTTAAAGATACCCCACAGCGGCTTGCGAAAGATCTCATCGAACAAGTTGGTCTGAAAGGCTTCACAATGGGCAAGGCCCAATTTTCCGAGCGCAACGCCAACTATATTGTCAATCGCGGGGATGCCACCACCAACGATATCGTGTCGCTGGTTGAAATGGCCCATCGGCAGGTATTAGAGAAAACCAACATCAATCTAGAACTCAACGTAGAATTACGCGGCGCTTAACGCAAACAACACATCATCTCAAGCCAGCAGCAGGGTTTCGCAAAAGTTGCCCTCCATCCCATTGCTGTCTGCAAACAGGCCGCCTGAGTTGTTGACCAGTTGTGTTTTGACGGGCCGCCAGCCCGTCAAAACACAACTGGTCAACAACTCGTAAGCGCCGGAGGCGCGAACAATGCGTGAGGAGCATGACCTTTGCAAAACCCTGTTATCTAAAACATATCTATTTTAATTTAGTAATGTGTGAATGAAACGCGGAGCCCTACCAGGAGGCGCAGTGGTCGATCAAGCACTCTTCTAAAGTGGTGACTTGCTCGATCAGCATGGCAACAGATGGCCAGGCTCCCTGCGTAGCAGAATATTGTGCCTGACCAAGGAGGCGTGCCTGCTGGTCGAGCAGACGCGCAGCCTCTAGTTTCTGTCCTTCTGCCAGAAATGCCTGAGAGTCGAGTTTGCGCCGGACCGCCAGGGGCAACGCCCAATAGCGCAGATGCTCGGCCAGGCGCTCCGGTACCTCGGCATGCAGGGTCTGCGCCAGCATGCGCAAGGCGCGCACGCCTCCGTAAACTGCTGGCCCTCCAGGATCTCGTTGCAGGCTGGCGGGAACCAATGACAGTGTGCGTGCAATCATTTCCTGGCGGCTGACTGTCTCGACCTGCCGAAAGGCTGAACGGAGTGTATAGGCGGCATTATCAATATGTTCGAGTCTCTCAGCGCGCCAGGCTTGAAGCAGTTCAGAGAGAGGCAGCGTCGCGTAAGGGAAGCCTTTTGGGTCGTGAACTCGGACATGCTCGTGTTCAATTGCCAGAACCACCAGGAAATGATCGCTTCCGCCAGCAAAGCGGTAATGGGGATTATAGGTTAGATAGCCCATGTCTAGTGGACCGAGTAGTACCGGACCCTGTTGGATGGCGGTATGCAGGCGCTGGAGGGCTAGCTGTTCATCTCCTCCACGCTCTAACTGGCATGCCCAACCCAGTGCCTCTAGCGCGCGAGTTAAGCCCTGGTCAACTGGATCTCCGTCGAAGAAAAAGACTTGAGCCTCGCGTAGATAGGTATTACCAAAGGGCATGGTGGTAAGACACTCCAGAAAACCAGGTGCTGGCAGGGTAGCGGGATTCGCCCCGCCTCCAAGCAGGCTCATATGCAGACTATAAGCATAGCAATAGTCGCTGTTTCCAACGTATGGGAGCATATATTTTCTCCTTTCAGTATCTGCCTCGACTTTCTGAGGCTACTGTTTCCCTATCATCCTGATCTCTCGTATTCAGGACGACAGGGCTATTTCCTGCTGTCGAAGCAGTGATGGTTCCTCTAAGAACAAGGATATATCGAATTTTATGAGTATGTCAAGTTTTATAATATATTTTGAATTTTAAATTGAATTGTTGAAATATTCAATTTAATAGGGAAATATAGTGTGAGATATGGCTCTCCGTCCTTGCGGGTGAAAGCGGGGTGCAGGGGCGGCAGCCCATGACGGAGCGCGAGGTGTCCTCGCAAACTCCCCCTCCTCTCAATCCCCCGGAAGGGGCGTTCGGCATGATAAAGCCCAGACTGGCAACAAGTAAGAACAAAAGTGGGAGCACCCCGACGAGACCGATTCCCGTGATCACCACCACCAGCAAGATGAGACCAGCACTGGCAAAAGCTACCACTCCTCCGGTCAGTAGCCTTTGTGGCGACACTTGGTTCACAAGCTTAGCACTCAACAGACTCATACTGGCGAGTCCGAGGGCATTGATGCCGAACAGCAGGCCAAAGAGCTGGGGCGAGAGACCGTAGATGTTCTCTAAGACGAATGGGGATATGGAAATGTAGATCATAGCGGCTGCAAATACGAAACTACTAGAAAGAGCATAGCCAACAAAACGTTTGTTGAGCAGCAAACCACGGAAAGACTGTAAGGTGACCAGGATGCCGCCGCTCTGGCGTCGGGACGTTTCTAGTGTCTCGCTGAGTCCGAATGTGGAGGCCAGAAGGGCTGCAATCCCGAGGAGTGCCAGCGCGACAAAGACTCCACGCCAGGAGGTAAACGAGAGTAACTGACCGCCAAGCACAGGTGCGACGATGGGAGCAAGAAAATTGACCGTCATCAGCAGAGAGAGGCAACGGACCAGAGCACTCCCAGCATAGAGATCGCGGGCGATAGCAAATGCAATCACGATCCCAGCAGCCCCAGCAAGTCCTTGCACAAAACGGAGGAGAGAGAGGACGGCTACCGAGGGTGCGGCGATACAAAGCAAAGATGCAAGCACGTAGACCGCGATGCCGATGAGCAGAGGCCAACGCCGCCCACGAGCGTCACTGATAGGCCCGACGATGATCTGGCCGAGCGAGAGACCGAGGATACAGGCAGTCAGGGTAATTTGGGTAAGCGACATCGTGGTGCTCAGATCGTGGCTTACTGCTGGGAGAGAGGGCAAGTACATATCGGTAGACAGCGGAGCAAACGCCGTCAGTCCACCCAGGATAAGCACGGCCTCACTCTGATCCTGGTCGATGTCTCCTTGCTTTCTGTCATTATATGATTGGTTTTCGCAGGTGTAGGGGGAAGTGTTGCTTCCTGATTGCTTTGTTGCGTTGATGAAGTTTTCTGTATGGACATATTCTTTCCTCTTTGTGCTTCTATGTAGGATAAATCATCGACTGATAGCCTCTGCTTCGTGTTTGTCTTCTTGGAGGTATGAGAGGTTCCTTTCTTCATGCTCTCGCTCCTCTCGAAGCGAGAGCATGTTGTTCTTCATTCCTTTGCTTGTCAGGAGTATACTCGATCTGCTATAATGAAAGCAAGTCATATTTGTCATAAACCTATGAA
Organism: Dictyobacter arantiisoli; assembly: GCF_008326305.1. Taxonomy (GTDB): domain Bacteria; phylum Chloroflexota; class Ktedonobacteria; order Ktedonobacterales; family Ktedonobacteraceae; genus Dictyobacter; species Dictyobacter arantiisoli. Next base: position 14,848 of record NZ_BIXY01000095.1, read on the forward strand.
AGATATTCATATGAACTTTTCGCAACTCCAAAGCTTTGTTGCCTTAGTAGACACAGGCAGTTTCACAGAAGCAGCCTACAGCATTGACCTGACACAATCAGCGGTGAGCCACGCTCTTTCGGCTCTGGAAAGCGAATTGGGCGTGACCCTGCTGGAGCGTAGCCGCAAAGGGGGAGTGGTGCTGACAAGCACCGGACGAACGATCATCCCACACGTGCGCGCTTTGCTGGCCTCGGCCTCGGCCATCGAACAAGAAGCAAAGGCTGCGCGTGGCGAGGTAAGTGGGAAACTCCGCCTGGGCAGTATCGAATCCATCGTCTCCCCAAGTTTGCTTGCCAGTGTCTTAACTAGCTTTCAAGCCTCATATCCAGACATAGAAGTAGTGCTGTTTGAAGGCGCGATGCACGAAGTGGGTGAGTGGATTGAGCAAAGCATCATTGACGTTGGGTTTGTGGTCCTTCCTGCGGGAGAGCTTGAGAGTACGCTGATTACCACAGACGAACTGTGTATCCTCGTTGCGTCCGGGCATCGTCTGCATGCGAAAACGGTCGTGACGCCCAGAGAACTGCGTGAAGAAGGATTTGTGATGGAAAAGACCGCATGCTCACTGCAACTCATGAAGAAGGCTGGCCTTGAGGTGAGCAGAACTGGACCGCATATTCGTTATCAAGCCAGTGATAGCGCAACGATCCTTGCGATGGTTCGTGAGGAACTTGGGATCACTCTCATGCCACGTATGGTGCTCCCAAAAAGGCTTGAGGGCGTGGTTGCTCTTCCCCTTGATCCACCACCACCATTGCAAATCGGTCTCGCTGTCAGGTCGCAAAAAATGGCATCAAGAGGAGCGAAGTTGTTTATCCAGACAGCCCTAACCTGGGCACAAGGGCAAGCTTCGCTGCTTGCTAGCACTCGTTGAGTTTCCTAGAAACAAGTCCACAAGGGAATATAGTTATATGGTACGTCATATCTTTTCGTCAAAAAAACACTGAGAGGCCCGCTATAAAATATCTTATTATTAGAAGAGTAAATATGTCATTATTTGTCCATGGATTTATATGTTGCGTTGTTGGCGGAGCCAGGCGGTGGCAAAGTCAATGGAGGCGCGCTGGGGAAGCAGACGTGCGGGGGCCTGTCCGACTTTGCCGATGTGCACTTGATCAGTTTGCTCAAAATCATGACCGATGGCGGGAAAGATGTCGGAGTTGATGTCTAGATCTTTGAAGCGTTTCCAGACGCGTACTCCATTTTCGATGATGGGTGCGCCCAATGTGACTTCAGGCGTGCCTGGACAGCGATATTCCGCCAGATGAAATGAGGTGTTGCGATCATAATCGACACCGAGCAGTAACGTCCAACCGGCCAATTCGTACATCCGCGCCAGTGGCGATTGCTCTCCCAATCCATATTCAAGCCCATGGCCTTCGGTAATCAGGCGTGCATGTTTTCCACGGGCTGCGAAGGAGACCTGTGGATGGTTGCTACGCAGCGTGCCTGGATAGGTCCGAAACGTCTCGGGGACCGCTCCCATCAGATACGACGGCGTAATCTCAGGCTGGAAGGCTGGCATAGCCTTATAAATAATATCCCACCAGGGTTGCGGCACAGGCGGATTTGACCAGTTGGCAGGATCCGAATAATTCCCGGTTTGGGTCGGCATGACCAGCGTGCCATCCTCAGTCAAGACGTCCAGCAACGCCTGGACCAGGGCCACTGGCCCACCACACACCCAGCCCAGCGAGCGCAAAGATGAATGCACGATTACCGTCATACCTGCCTGCAATCCCAGTTGCTGTAAATCATACGCCAGACTCTGGCGTGTACATGGTTGCGGCGTAGCCTGGACAACTTGTTCTTCAGACATAAATCTCATCCCTTTCTCTAGCCTGATCAGACTACCATCAACACCACAAAAATGCAAGAGTTCGCGGTGCTCCCCCTTGACAAATGGAGCAGTTCAATTCTATAGTAGTAGTGCCCACTACTACTATAGAATTGAGAAAGGATGCCTGGCTCGTGAATATTGCAACCATCGAAGAGATGAAGCATCTCGGCTTTACTGGAGCTGAAGCCCAGATCTATATTTTTCTGCTCCAGCATCCACTCTCAACGGGCTATGAGATCAGTAAAGGTACGCGCCTGCCGCGTGCCAATACCTATCAGGCACTTGAAACCTTGACGGTTAAAGAGCGTGTTACTGCTGTGAGCGCTGATCCGGTACGCTATGCTCCGGTTCCACCTGAACGTCTATTGAAGCATATTCAAGAGGAGACAACACAGCGTTGCCAGAGCCTTGAACAGCAGTTGAGCGCACTCAAACAGCCAGATGACGTGGGTCATTTCTGGGAGCTGAATGAGCAGGCTCGCATTGAGACGCACTTGCATGAGCTGATCACACGTGCCCAACATCGTATAGCAGCCAGTCTGTGGGCTGAGGATCTCACACGCTTCGCAGACGCCTTGCGCGCGGCCAGAGATCGCGGCTGCACAGTCATATTGAATCTTTTTGGTGAGGCCAGCGCCGATTACGCTATGATCTACCAGCATGAAGGTCCCGAACAGGTGGTGGGAGGTCATGTTATCGCGCTCACAATCGACTTCGAGGAAGCTCTGGTCGCATCCCTGGATGCACCAGTGACAGGAGTCGTCACCCAGAATCGCACCATGGTACGAATCGTAGAAAAATTTATTCGCGATGAGTCATATTTAGCCGCGATCTATGAACATCTGTCACCTGAACTGGAGGCGACCTTTGGTCCCCATCTGGTACAGCTGCGCCGTGGCCTCCTACCAACCGAGGACGCGGAAAAACTGGTCGCCATCACTACCATGGGATCACAACCAATCAACTTACCATCAAATCTAGATATATCGCTACATGAAGCGTTCACGTTTGGAGAGGAGTAGCCATTATGGCTGGAACAGTAACCGTAGTTGTGGGAACACAGTGGGGGGATGAGGGAAAAGGCAAGCTCGTGGACCTGTTGAGCAAAGAAACAGATGTCTGCATGCGCTTCCAGGGCGGTGGCAATGCAGGTCATACCGTGGTAAACGAGTACGGTGAATTCAAACTCCATCTGGTTCCCTGCGGTATCTTCAATACCGGCTGCATCTGCATCATGGGAACTGGCACTGTCGTTGATCCACTGGCCCTGTTAGCCGAGATGGCAAGCATCGAGGAGAAGGGCGTCTCAACCGAGCACCTGTTTATTTCCAATCGTGCCCATGTCGTGATGCCTTATCATAAGTTGTTAGACAAAGTCGAGGACGAGGCACGCGGCGCGTATCGCGTCGAGACCACCGGACGCGGCATCGGTCCGGCTTATACTGACAAAGTGGGACGCATCGGCATTCGCTTCAACGATCTGTTGCATGAGGATATGCTGCGTGCCAAGTTGACGGCTGTCGTGCGGAAGCATAACACGATCCTGGAACATGTCTACCACCAGCCCCCCTTTGATGTTGAAAAGTTGATTGCCGATGCTCTTTCCTGGGGCCAGCAACTCCAATCACGGATCATTGATACTGTACCAGTCGTGCGAGCGGCCCTGGCGGAAAACAAGAATATCCTGCTCGAAGGCCAGCTAAGCGCGATGAAAGACATTGACTGGGGCTCTTATCCCTTTGTCACCAGTTCATCCCCGACCGCTGCGGGAGCCGCTGCAGGAGCGGGTATTCCACCCCAAAAAATCAATCGCGTGATCGGCGTTGCCAAGGCTTACAGTACTCAGGTCGGCACCGGACCAATGCCGACGGAATTACATGATGAGCAGGGTACAAATCTGCGTAACCTGGGTGGCGAGTATGGCGCAACCACCGGACGCCCACGCCGTATCGGCTGGTTTGATGCGGTCGTCACACGCTATGTCACCGAGATCAATGGCTGTACCGATCTCAACATTACCAAACTGGACGTATTGGATACGCTAGCCGAGATTCCTATCTGTACCGGCTATCGTTATAATGGTCAGTTGATCGAATATCTGCCCGATGAAATTATCCATGAGAAATGCGAGCCAGTCTACGAAATCATGCCCGGCTGGCAGCAATCCACCCTGGAGGCCAAAACCCTGCAAGATCTTCCCGTCAATGCTCGTGCCTATCTCAACCGTCTGGCCGAACTGGTCAATGTGCGCATCCATAGCGTCGGTGTCGGTCCTAACCGCGACCAGACCATCATGGCTGAATAAAGAGTATACTTTCATCCTAACCCATCTTAAAAAGCCAGCCTTCTGTAATAGCACTAGCACTATTGCAGAAGGCTGGCTTTGCTCTTATATAAAAAGTTCAAATCCTTGAAACTAAGACATGCTCAGCTCTTTGTCCAGGATGGGCTGCTTGCCGCAAAAAACAGGTCTTTAAAGAGCGAAGGCGCAAACAGAATGGTTCCCCAGACACAGAGGTATTTATGCGATGCTGTGGTGCTTTTGCCAGAGCCATTGAACGGCGATCAGAGTCTTGGCGTCGCGGATCTCGCCACATTTAAGAACATTCCAGAGCTCATCAAATGAGACTTCAATCAGCTCAATGTCTTCGTGTTCGGAGGCCAGGCCACCGCCGGAGGATATTCTGTCAGCATTGCTTACTTCGGCATAGTAAAGATAAATGCGCTCAGAGGAGCCGCCGGGCGAGACGTAAAAGTTGCCGATGGGCGTGACCTGTTTGACCTGATAGCCTACCTCTTCATGAATCTCACGCTTGACCGCGTCATCTGGCTGCTCATCCTTATCAATCATGCCTGCGACCACCTCATGCAACCAGCCCGGTCCTTTCTCCAACGTCGGATAGCGGAATTGATTGGTCATCAGGACCTTCTGTGTATCGGTATTGACGAGCAGGGCCGCTACGGCATCACCACGCTCCATCAACAAACGCCGGACAGCCTCACTCATCTGACCATCAAAACGTCGGAAACGCAAATGGGTCTCTTCGATCTTAAAAAAATCATCCAGCAGCAAACGCTTATCCAGTATTTCCACTTTCTTGTCCATAAATACCCTTTCTCATCATCTATATAAAATCGAGTTATTGTACATTCTCAGGCACACTCTGACACACCTGAAAATAATCAGGGTAGTAACACCTCTCTTATTAATACGTAGAATGGATGACTGGAGTCGCTGATGTATGAGACAAACTGCGCTACACATCTGCATCCTTACGGTAGGGCTTTCTTGCTCGTACAATTGCAGCTCCACATCCATACTCCAACAGGAGAGGATGGTAACATCGTGGAGCATTAAAGAAAACCTTTTCTAGCCATTTGTTGGGATACATGTCATAATGAGGGATAGGTAGAGTATGCAGTCAATCTACACCAGCGTTGTATTTGTAGAAAGAGGCAAAAAACGATGAAATTTGCATTCAGTACCCTTGGTTGCCCACAATGGACGACGGAAGAGGTTGCCGATAACGCGGTACGCCTGGGCTATAGCGGCGTGGAGTTACGTCTGCTGGATAATGAGGTGATCGATCCTGTGCGCGATGCGGATAAAGTGCGCGCCGCGGTGACGCTCTTTCACTCACGCAATCTAGATGTGTGTGCCTTTGATACATCCTGCACCTTTAATGTGAGCGATGCCGCCGCACGCGCTCAAAATATCGAGGCTCTTCGTGCCTGGTTACGGTTGGCGCAAGAGCTTAAGGTGCCGATCCTGCGCGTCTTTGGTGGCGCGGGCAGCGGCGAAAATATTGAGCAGGAGAATCAATGGGTCGTTGATGCGTTGCGCCAGGTTGCTGCACAGGCCGAAGAGGCCGGTGTCATTGTGACACTTGAGACCCATGATGGCTTCTCGTCAGCCCGGCGTACCGCCCAGGTATTAGATGCGATCGACTCGCCCGCCATTGCCGCGTTGTGGGATAGTCATCATCCCTATCGCGTTGGTGAATCTGCCGAACAGGTATGGCAATGGCTGGGAAAACGGGTCGCACATGTTCATGTTAAGGATGCACGGCGCGATAGCAGCGAGTCTTCTGGCTGGAAACTTGTGCTGATGGGCGAGGGTGAAGTGCCGGTACATACACAATTACAAAGCCTGTTCGAACATGGGTACAAGGGCTATGTGTCGGTAGAATGGGAAAAATACTGGCATCCTGACATTGAAGACGCAGAGATTGCTCTTCCTCAGCATATACTATGGCTCCATAGCGTAGAAGAGAGTCTCCAATATCAGGAAAAATAGCGCACAGTAGCATCAATACAGCTATCAATAGTAACAAACTTAACATACATTGCAAACATCCTATTCCTCATGGGCGTGCACACAGAAATTTTTCTACTCAAGGAGCTGATTTCTGGGATGTACGCCTATTCCATCTCACAAAGTAGGTAGCCCCCTTAAAACAGGAACGTGTTTCATAACTCTTTGCCAATAAAAATGACATATGGCATCTTTTGTTAATAAGAAAATGTTAAAAAAAAGAACATTGTAAAATTTTTATGCTATATTATGCAATTCTTACCCTAATTGTGTGTATAATAGATATATAGAGATTAGCAAGGAGGAAAAGCAGTACGATGGGTTATATCATCCGTCAGATAGAGGTAGACGATTATGCACCTATAATTCAAGTGGTGGATGCATGGTGGGATAATCGCCCAATGGCCAGTATGCTCCCCAGGCTCTTTTTTATCCATTTCCAAAAAAGCAGTTTTGTCGTTGAAGATGGAGGAAAACGTGTCGGCTTCCTGGTTGGTTTTCGATCACAAACATATCCTCGACAGGCTTATATCCATTTTGTTGGTGTTGACCCATCTTACCGCAATCAAGGTATTGGACGCTTGCTCTATTTACGTTTCTTTACCCTGATGCGCGAGTGGGGCTGCACGGAAGTCCATAGTGTCACCTCACCACAAAATAAAAGCTCGATTGCCTTTCATCAACGTCTCGACTTCACCATTCAGCCCGGCGATGCTGTCCTCAATGGTCTGGCCGTCACCACGAATTATGATGGTCGCGGCGGCACACGTGTACTCTTAAAAAAGAGTCTGACATCCGAGGATCATTACTAACCGGTCAGGCCTGTATCGGCAGGCACGAGATGAACTCATGCGCTGATGAGGCATATACCTTATACCTGCCGAAAGCCAAATTTAGTCGATAAATAAAAATTCATCAATATATAGATGCTGTATAAAATGCAGCCAGGATAACAATAGATGGAGTAATCATATATCATTGACAGCAGAGCAAGAGTGCAATTCTGGATTAGACACCGCCGAAGGCCGAGAAACCACCATCGACAGGCACGACGATACCAGTGACAAATTGGGCCGCCGGACTAATCAGCCAGAGTAGTGTTCCCACCAGATCATCAGCTTCGCCCAGGCGCGCCATAGGAGTATGATCCAGAATGGTGCGACCACGTGCCGTATATTCACCCGTGGCTTTGTCCGTCAATAGGAAGCGATTTTGATCGGTTAAAAAGAAGCCCGGGGCAATCGCATTGACCCGAAGCGAGGGGCTGTATTCTTGCGCCATATGCACCGCTAGCCATTGTGTGAAATTTGTAACTGCCGCTTTAGCCGCGCTATACGCCGGGATACGGGTCAGGGGACGCAACGAGTTCATCGAAGCGATATTGATAATACAACCTTGCCCTCGCTCAGCCATGCTGCGTCCAAATACCTGACAACATTTGACCGTCCCAGAAAAATTGAGATCCACGACGCGATCAATCGCCTCATTATCCAGATCAAAAAAGGAGAGATCCGGGGATGTTGTTGCAGCAGGCTGATTGCCACCAGCACCATTAACCAGAATATCGATAGGGCCAAAACGCCTGGTTATTGCTTGCAGCGCCTGTTCCAGCGCAGTTCGATCCATGACATCGCAGCCCAGTCCCAGAGCATTCCCGCCCTGCTCCTGAATCGTGCTGGCAACTTTTTGCGCAGACTCCTCATGTCGGCTCACAATCGCCACGTTCACACCCGCCTGCGCCATCGCATAGGCCATCGCACTTCCTAAACCGCCGCTCCCACCAGTGATTACAGCAGTTTGCCCTTTTACATTGAAAAGTGATTGAAGTTGTGACTCGTAACTCATATAATCTCTTTCATACTTGCAATTTGGCTCGTTAAAAGCCTGACCATCTATACAGCCATTGTAACATAATTACTCAGTTACTTCATTATAAACTCAGCATGCTATGAAAAGGCATAGATTAACTCCTGGTTGCGCTATCGCTGCTGGCGAGAAATTGCTGCAATCCACCAAGTGCAAAGGTAAGGTAGTCAGGAATGAGCGCGTGCGTGGCTGCATCCTTGGAGCGGAAAAGTACGTTGAGATGATCGATAATACGCAGTGCCATAAAGAGAGAGAGCAATTGTTCGGCATGATTTGGTAATAGATGAATGCTTTCATAGCCACGGAAGAAGGCTTTGCGCAGAGTTGCCTCTTCAGGATGCCCGATAAACGCACCCAGCGTCACAGCTATATCATAGAGGTAATAGTTCCAGCTACAGTGGCGGAAGTCGATAGCTCCCACCTCACCCTGATAAAAGATATAATTCGCTGGCAACAAATTAGCATGAATGAGGCCATAATAATCAGACGTTTTAGGAAGGTTAATAAGCTGCTCGTGGGCGCGCTCCGCTATCTCAGAGAAGAGGCGATATGCACGTCCACCGATCAAACCATCACATTGATCCGAGGCAAAATCGGGATCAAGTACAGTACCAGTTCCCAGCACGCTCGTCCAATCCCAGTGTGGGCGCACAAAATCTCCGAACGGCATAAAATGATGTGCATGATTGTGGAGTTGTGCCATAAAGATGCCCATACGCTCCAACGAGATAGGCGACAATTTTAAAGCCATCGTACGTCCTGGCACCCAGCGCAGTAACAGGCAGAGGCGCTCCTGCTCCACATCTTCAATCTGTACACTCGTTTGCAGCTCTCGATTCCGCGTCAACACTGGTTCAGGCACCAGGATATTGGCATCACGGTGTAAAGCTGTCAACCATTGTAGTTCGGATTTCACTACCTCGCGCTCACGTCCCTGCACAGCACTATCACATAAGCGCAAGACGAAACGTGTTTCGGCATTCTTCTCAGGAGGTTCACCAGCCAACCAGGTTGAGCGAGGATATGCTGTCACACGAAAAAGGGTATCAGCATGGTGTGACAACAATGTCAACCGAGCGCTACCAATATCGTACTGCGTCAGTGCTGCTTCAGCAAGAATGCGCAACTGTCGAATCTGACTATTGTAGCTCGAATTTTCCAAGTCTATTCTCCAACGTCAGTGGCTCTTTTTATATATAGATCGGATCGCCCTGCTTGTTCTAGAGCCTCCTACCGATCTATGATTGGTCACCACATATCCACGTTCCACAGTCCTATGGAACTCACACAACACATACACAAACCAACACAGCAATATATCCTTTTCAACACACGACCGTAAAAAAACAGACCACGCACAACCGACATCGACATCTGTCAAATAATCAATCTCTCTTTATATATATAAGTATAGCACGTCATACTAGTGGGGCATGTTGCACGTAATTACGACGGCACTCATATCATCGCTTTTGGCTCGCATATCCTCAGCACTGCTCCGATGGGAGGTTTCTATCGCCTGCTGCACAACCTTTTTAGCGGCAGCGCTACGCGTAGATGTGGCTAACAGTTCCGCCAGAATCTGATCCGTCAGGTTGTCATGAATGCCATCCGAACAGATCAGGACACGATCACCGGGCAGGATATCGATCTGGCCGAGATGTGTGAGCAGAGGCTTATCATGTCCCAGTGCCTGGGTAATGCCATTGCGGTTATCAAAATACTCTTTTTCAAGCTCGCTTAATTGATCTATCGAGGTGGCCTGATCGATGCGTAAAGCGTCCTCCTGAGTTATCGAACCATCCTGCAAGCGCAATGAGAGGTAACCATCATCCTCAGTGAGGCGTTGCAAGCCCTCATCAGCACGCCAGAGATAAATACGGCTATCACCAACATGGGCATAGTGCATAGAATATCCTTGATCCTGCTCTTGCTGACAAAAAAGGGCCAGGGCCGCAGTCGTCGCGGGATAGCATAGCAACGCACGGGCATTGCGGGCTCGCCTCTCAGCCTCAAGCAGGATCTGCGTATGCGCCTCTTCAAACATTTGCACCAGGATTGCGTCCAGGTCCAATGTTGTAGGTGCCACCAGCATACCTGATCCAGTATGTTGATTCTTCCAGATATGGCGTACCACGTGTGCCGCCAGTCGCGAGGCCAGTTGTCCAGGGCCAGAACCTACCCCATCAAAGACCGCTGCCAGACCACGCCGCCGATCCAGTAAAATGGTATCATCGTTATAGTTTGTGTGTCCCTCATGTGGCACGCTATATTTCACAAAGGTTAACGCTGGCGAAGTTGTAGTGGATCTGGAAGAAGATCTCATAGTAATAGCCATAAAGAATTCCTCTTTCTTATTTTCCTGCAAGCATACTATCTAGCATATACATAATGAGATGAGAGTTCTGCACTATCCAAATGAAAGATCAATTTGAACTATTTTAACATATTATAAAGCTTTTTTCTGCAGCTTCCGAATTCGTTCGCTTCGTTTGTTTTTTGCCCGCCGCCAGAGGGCCAGGGCAGAGAACACTCAGGGTCATGAGTATGCTATGATTGTGATACGTACTGAAGAGTAGCCAGGTTCATAATCGCTCCTTCAAACATACTATTGTCTTGATACATGGTGCATACCGGTCAAATATCTCAGCGGAGAAATGAAACGTGTCAAATTTATACAATCAAGAGTCAAGAGGGCTTTGTTTGCCATTCCAGACAACAGCGATACTATTCGATTTAGATGATACATTGCACTATAGATACAAAGCTTTTGCGAACTGGGCGCGAGCATTCGCCCGAACGTACTACCCGACACCCGATCAGCAGGATACGCTTGAGGAGATGATTCAGTATCTGATTTCAATTGATGATCGTGGTAACACGCCACGGGATGAATACTTTCAACGTGCCCAGGAAAGATATCCAGTCATCAAAGGCGAGATTGCAAACTTTATCTCTAACTATAAGCAAGCTGTGATTGGATATGTTGTGCTGGAAGATGAGATTCGAGTCTTGCTACAAGCCTTACAGACTGCGCGGATACCTCTGGGTATTATCACCAATGGCGCTTCCGACCAGCAACGCCGTAAAATCGATGTTCTGGGCTTTGAAGCGTATACCAATTGCATCTTTGTCTCTGAAGAATTTGGTGTCCGTAAACCTGATCCTACGATCTTTTTGGCAGCAGCTAAGCAGCTTGAGATTGCCCCGGAAAAGATTTTGTTCGTCGGGGATAATCCAGAATGTGATATCTGGGGCGCACATCAGGTTGGCATGAAAACGGTCTGGATCGAGCATGCCTCACACCACTGGCCTCCGGAGATTCCAGCCGGAATTGCTAATAGCACCGTTCATTCGTTTGCGGAACTCTTACCACTCATCGGCATATCCCCCGCACAAGAGCACGGTGTGCTGGCCGTCAGTGACCACTAGCACATAAGCAAAGCAAAACAAAGCAAAACAAAGCAATAAAACTATAAGAAGAACGAGGTTCTAGCACCAATGGCAGCAATTATAGCAACGCTTGGTTATATTCTATCGCCCGATGGTACGCAAATTTTAATGATCCATCGCAATAAGCGACCAGACGATATGCATTATGGCAAATATAATGGTCTGGGAGGCAAGATTCAACCGGATGAGGATATCGCGACCTGCATGCGGCGCGAGATTGAGGAAGAATCGGGCTTGATCGTGGATCATATGGATTTACGAGGCACCATTTTCTGGCCCGGCTTCGGCAAAGGTGGCGTGGATTGGTTCGGCTTTATCTTCCTGGTTGATCGCTGGCACGGCGAGGCGCATACGGGCAATGCTGAGGGCACATTAGAATGGGTGCCACGCTCGGCACTGGCTGACCTGCCGATGTGGCCCAGCGATCAGAATTTTTTACCGCTGGTATTTGATGAAGATCCACGCACGTTTCATGGCATTATGCCCTGGCAGGATGGCGACATGGTCAGTTGGAATTATGTACGCGACTAAGGATTGGTCTGATGCCGCCTCTGTTGATGTCCCACAAATTTCGCCAGTAGATCAAGTTGTTGAGTGAAGATATGTTGTAAAAGAGTTGGATAAAAGGCCTGCTCTAACGCACCCCAGGGTGTATAGGCAGGCTCCCAATGCGCGGCGATCTGTACATGAGCTTGCTGACCATTATTAGCCGGTGTGACCGCAAAGGTGGTTACACGCGTGGAGGTTATGTCACGCTCGACCAGGATACGGCCCGGTTCTGGTTCATGGACTCGTGCGCGAATGGTCCTGGTAAAACCAAAGATCCGCATGCGATAACGGATCATGGTACCCTCGCCCTGTCCCCCCTCCTCTACCACCAGATCAGAGAGATAGGCTCTGGGTAGAAGTTGTGCATGAGCATGCTGGTAGTCCGCCAGGGCCGCATACACAGCTTCAGGCCTGGCATCAATTAATGCTACCGTCTCAAAATGATTTTGCCTCATAAAAGGTCCATTTCTACACATCTACAGGTGGGCGCTGACGCGCCCACACCTTTTTTAGTGTGTAGTGCTGGAAAGGTGCTTCGCACCTTTCCAGCACTACACACTAAAAAACTCTTTTGAACACCGCAGGTGCGAAAACAGATTTTTATTATGTGATATAGAAAAGGTTCTTCGAACCTTTTCTATATCACATAATAAAAAGGGCGCAGGCGCGCAAGCGCCTGCCAGCCAGCGAGCAGCAAGATCTCGATGCTGACACTCTCTAATACTTTGTTAGATTATAGCAAGCATTCATCAAAAAATGAAGGGAGCAACGCTATACTCTGGCAAAAAGACACAAGAAAATGCTATATCTCTGCTTCCTGCGCATGAGGAGGATCAACACTCCGGGGGAGCGTAAAATAGAAGCAGCTTCCCTGGCCCGCGCTACCTTCACTCTCAACCCAGATACGGCCACCCATACCCTCGACGAACTGTTTGCAGATAAAGAGCCCTAATCCTGTTCCACCGGTCGAACCCTGCACGTCCCGTGGTAGACGCGAGAACTTTTGGAAGAGCAACGCGACCGCGTCGGGAGGAATACCCGCGCCAGTATCCTGGACACAGATGCGCACCAATGGCTGCCCGGACTCATCTTCCCACTCCGAGGCGCTGACACGAATGATGGAAGAGGAGGGAGAATATTTGCTGGCATTGGAGAGCAAGTTGCGTAAAATTTGACGGAATTGCTGACGGTCCGCGCAGAAGATGAGATCTGGCTGGAGATCCAATTGAAGAGTGTGCTCTGGAAAATGGATATTTTCACAGATTTCCAGAATGGTGGTCTCCAATGGCAGGGTCTGATTGCGCAGTGGTCGGGGCGACGTCCCCAGACGTGCTGTATCCAACATATTAGCAATGATTAATTCGAACTCATCACAGCCATAGGAGGCACTCTGAAGGAAAGTTGTACGTGTCGAACTATCAATTTTATCGCCATATTCGAGCAGTAGATTCACGTAGCCTTTGACTTCGGTTAGCGGCGTGCGCAACTCATGGCTAATACTCATTAAAAATTGATCACGCATAGCCTCCAACTGCTGCTGCTCAGTTGCCCGGGTTAGTTGCAGGGAGACCGGGTGCGAGCGTACTTGAGCTTTGGCTGTCGTGTCTACAAAAAAGGCAAGGAAGTGGAAACAACACAATTCTAGCAGGATTACTAATATCCCTAAAGCAAAGCCCTGAGCCGTTTTATCCGGCCAGAAGATGGTATGTAGTTTAAGTGATAACAAACCAGCCGCAAGCACTAATAGGCCAGCCGCCCAGGAGAAGGAGACACGCGAGGGGAACATCCAGGAAGCCAGGGCGACCGGAAGCGCACAGAGCGTTATCGCGACAGGATCAGAGAATACAAAGAGACAAATGGCAATCAAGGCAAAGGTCAGTAATGTGAGACACAAAAAGACGCTGATCCGGACACGCAAGGATGCCTGGCGTAGCCAAAAAGACAGCGTAATCATGGGTTTTTTATTTCTTTCTGCTTCATTTATCATCGAACAAGAAAAGTCTGCACCATAGAACGATCCATACTCCTTACCGCCTGGTTGTTAATACAGTTGCGACAAATAGAGCTGTTGACGAATATACTCTTCCAGTATACCCGCATCGCGCGCCAATGTATACACCTTTACAGGAAACGAGCCAGAAAGCCCTGTCCATTCATGGCAGGGATGAATGGAATGGCTCGGGTGCGCGTCATTTTTTTGCGAGATACTTTGGACGGCACGCCGGAGATCGCCTCCAAGGATGGGTGACAGAGGGACGATACGGCTCAGGCAATGGAGCGACAGGAGAAGGAGGTTGGGGAACAGGAGGAGTGGATGGAACCGGTTTTTTCGTCCCACGCAGCCAAAACCACCATGCTTGAATCATCTGCTTGGCGGCGG
>NZ_BIXY01000096.1:0-9507 GCF_008326305.1 Dictyobacter arantiisoli
GGTGCAGAAAAGGTGCTATGCACCTTTTCTGCACCACACACTAAAAAGGGCGCAGGCGCGCAGGCGCCTGCCAGCAAGTGAGCAGCAAGATCCCGATGAGAGTGGGAATCAAACACTTTGTTAGCGCCCACCAGAGAGAAACTGCAGGATCGCGACGAAGATGGCTGCTCCGATAAAGGAGATGAAGATACTCCCACAAAAATGGAAAGTTCCCAGATCTAAGGCGCTGGCGATAATGGCTCCAATGACTGAGCCAACCAATCCCACAATAATATTGCCAATACAGCCGTAGCCACGTCCACGCACGATGGTGCTGGCTAATGCGCCTGCAATTAAGCCGACAATGAGCCAGGCAATGATATTCCCGGGCTGCAATATCTCAGTTATATGAATGCCGTGAATTGCGATAGCATGATTTGCCAATTGCATTCTGTATTTCCTCCTGCATCTTCGCTCGCGCTAGCAGTGTTTGAGCTTCGCGTATAAGTCAATATGAAGTAAAAGTTCTCTTTTATAAACGCTTTTTTTGCGCCTGTCTCCAATACTATTGTTAGTACGCGCGATAGCGGCCAGAGTTACAGCATAAATTTCTGTTTTTTCGTCGGTAGCCGCTTGATCAAATGAACAATGGTGAAGGAAGCCGTAATTGGAAACGGTGAATGCTTTCCCCGTCCTTGTAAACCAGTGTAGGGCAGACGACAGGCCCCTGAAACCTGTCCTTTTGTGCATTGTCAGGGGATTAGAGAATATGATAGGCTAGCCTATATCTGTTTATTCATTTATCTATCTATCTCTGTGTATGTGCAGGCCAGGAGTTTTCTGATTATGCCCTCGGTTTCCAATGATCCCAATTCTTCAGTGGAGTCGGTCCAGGATCAACAAAAGTCTTCATCTCGTAAACGACCATGGTCATTGTTTCAATTGCCTCGCAATGTTTATCTGTTACTGACATTTACTCTTGGCAAAGGTTTCCAGCTCAGTATTGCAAATCTTACTTTGAATTATTATGTGCACAGTCTGGGCTTCAAACCTGATTTTATTGGAATCTTCACTGCCATGTCGGCGATTGGTGCTATGATTGCGGCTGTGCCGGTTGGTTTGCTGGCGGATCGCTGGGGGCGTAAACCTGTACTCTTATTAACTGCATTTTTGTCCCCGCTCTTTCTGGCATTGATCGCGTTAGCCACCTCTGCTCCCTGGTTGCTGATATTAAGCTTTATTCAAGGATTGGTTTCAACAGCCTACTGGGTTTCCAATTTGCCGCTTCTATCTGAAAGTACCACTGAGGAGCAACGCGTGGGCGTGCTGGCAATGAATAGTTTTCTCTTACTGGGGATAGGATCTCTGGGCAATTTATTGGGAGGCTTTATTCCTGAATTGGCTGGTAGCCTGTTGCATGTCTCGGCGGCCAGTGCGCTGGCATTGCGCTGGGGCGTTTTTACCGCCTCTCTGTTTACCTTTGTCTTTGGCCTGCCACTGTGGTTCTTACAAAGTGCGCCCAAATCTTCATTCTCTGTAGCGGGTGCGGCTGGTGTGATGGATCTCGAAGCTAACGACAAGATAGTAGGTGAAGCGGTTGGCGGTACCGCCAGTAATCATCAACAGCCTATTCCACTGCTTTTATTTGGTAAACTGTTACTACCAGACCTGCTTTTTACTATGGGTGAGGGCGCTGTGGTGGCTTTGATACAGGTCTATTTCGTGTTACGCTTTCATCTATTACCGGGACCTCTTGGCGTCATTTTTACTGTCTCAGGCGTGGTTGGAGGACTGTTCGCGCTGTCGGCTCCTCTGTTTGTCAATCGTTGGGGCAAATTGCGTATTATTACCCTGGTACAGTATATCAGTGCTCCCTTAATGGTTCTGATTGGTATTGCACCTGTGTTACCGCTGGCGGTGGCGGGCGAATATACCCGTTCATTTTTGCGGACCCTGATCGAACCTGTCTATGCCGCCTTTGAGATGGAGCAGGTTACGCCCAAATTACGTGGTACCCTGGCCGGTTGTTATTCAGTTACCTGGAGCCTTGGTTTTAGCTTTGGTCCCGCCATCGCTGGCTGGCTGCAAACCAACGTAAATCTCACCATGTCATTTATCTTTGGCGCGTGCTGTTTGTTGATTGCACCAAGCCTGCTTCTCCTGTTCTTTGGGAAGAAAAGCTCACTCCAAAATGCTTGATGGTGACAGCAGGCATACAGACTATTTTGCACCGGATGCAGGGTATGGTTGTCATACCCTGCATCATTTTATGCTCTTTTGTTTGAATTTGCAACTCTGGTGTAAGGAAACCGTAGAAAGAAGAAAAAGAACGGATAAACGATGTTTGTGCTTTTTTTGATCCTGCCATGATAGGTAAGGCGGATAGGCCATTGCGTTCATTTGTTCTGGTTTTTGTTACGCATTGAAGTTGTATGACGTATCTATTTGTAGATCAGCATAAATATATGGTCCTAACTGTGATCCAAGCTACAGCTTTTGTCGGATGTACATTGTATACTCATTGCTTGATGGGTGTGGTGCCGTTGGGGATTGTTGCTGTATAGAGGAGTATTTGATGCGTTCGAGCCTTATTGAGAGTCAACGTCGGGTTGATGAAAGTGAACGGGACCTTCACGATCAAACTGGTCCATCTTCTGTCCCTGATATGCTAGCTTCTGATTTCCGTGCTTCTCGCGTAGACACACCTGTTTCTGCACCCTCCTCAAGCCGTTTGCCTTTCCCCCAGGAAGGCTGGTTAGCATTTCTGCTGCTGGCTATCGCGCTTTATAGCGTGGTGGTTGTGATTGTAAACGCAAATTGGGTTCACCAGAGTTTCGGTCTCTATATCTATCCTATCGTAGGATTATTGATTGGCTTTGGGATTGCTAAACTACCATTCCTACCACAGGCTCTGTTGCATCTACTGGCTTGCGTGATTGGATATTTCCTGGCTCTCTGGGGGACAGCTTATACCTTCCACATTTCCTGGCCTGAGGTGGTTACGGGATTGCGCTTCGCTGTGATGGGCCAGATTGCGCAACAGAGTTCTTTAGCGGGTGAAAGTGTTTTCTTCTTTTATCTCGCCTTCTTATGCTTTTTTTTGGGCTACTTTGGTAGCTGGCTGGTCTATCGTGTCCGGCTCCCCTGGCTGGTCGCACTGGTCTATAGCTCGATCATGCTGGTCAATCTCAACTATGTAAAAAATGATTTTAATCTTTTGATACTGGTTATGCTGGGCGCTTTACTACTCTTAATCGCACGAGTGCATCTTGCCACTATGCTGCTTCAGTGGAACCATGAAGGTTTATATACCGATAAAGTCTGGTTGAAAAAGTTGACTGGACGTTGTATGCAGGCAGCCTGTTTGGTGATGGCTATCGTGGTAGCATTGAGCTGGTTCTTTCCCGTGCTGGCACAGCCTGAAAGCGGCAAGTCATTGTGGAGTGGAATCGATACCGTCTGGAATAGCGCTCTCAACGGCGATTTATCCTGGAATACGGTCAATTCGTTTATCTCTTCTGCCTCAGGAGCGACTAACTATTTTGGCAATCAATTAACTATATCGAATAGTGTGCATTTGCCGACTGGCAATGTTCTTTCTTATGTGAGTTCCGATCATCAGTCCCATTATTTAGAAGGGGTAGCTTTTGATCATTTTAGTGGGAATAGTTGGACTAATAACAACAACTCTTTGTTAGCCGCCAACTATGCAGCGAATGCTAGTATGCTGATAGAAAATACCCATGAGACCCGGCGCATTACTACCAGCGTAGCGGTGTCCCAGACTATCAATGGTTCCAAAGATTATGTCTTTGCTCCAGCACAACCAATCAGTTTTAGTGAGCCAACCCAGGTGTTGCTGGTAGGTGATAGCAATGTTGGGACAACAATGACGGGTTGGATGCAGACACAACCACTGATTGCTGGCTCGCGTTATCAAGTCACTTCTGCCCTCTCTTCGGCGGCAGGACTTGAGAATATACCGTTGCCAGATGTCGCACCAGATGTCTGGCTACGTACTGCCTGGTTGCGTGCTTTGTATTTGCAAACCCCGACGGATCTCTCCCCTGACGTGGCAAAGACCATGCATGCATGGACCAAAAATGATACCAATGCCTATGCTGCTTTGAAGAGTATCGAATCCCATCTGAGTGATCCAAATACGTTTACTTATTCTTTGGATAATAGCGCCATTCCTCCTAATAAAGATGTGGTGGATTGGTTATTGCAAACCCGTACTGGCTATTGCACCTATTATGCCAGCACGATGGCTATCATGGGACGTCTCTTGCATATTCCAACGCGTCTCGTGACTGGTTTCAGTTCCGGCAAGTACGATAGCAGATATAAAGTCTGGACTGTAACAGGGGATGATGCCCATAGCTGGGTACAGGCGTATTTTCCTGAGACGGGGTGGATTGATTTTGATCCTACGCCGGGCTATTCTACGCAATCTCAAAGCGCGCCTTCTACGACTCCCTCACCAGTTGCGACGAAACCAGCCGTAAAAGCTACTGCCCAACCAACTGTTCAGGTACCAAACAATGCATCCTCTCATCCCACACCGACCGAACAGCAATCGTCGGACCCATCCACATCAGGCTCTCAGCTGGTTATGGTATGGATTGCCCTGGGATTCCTGCTGCTGGCATTTCTCTTCCTTGTCTTTGCTATTTACAGACGACGTACACATCAAGAGGATGTGCGGCATTCTAAAATAGCTGGCTTATATTGGCGCGCCTGTCGCGTTGCTGGCTGGGCAGGATTAGGTCCCAGTGCGTGGCAGACTCCATACGAATATACAAACGTATTGATACGGCATCTTCCCACCTATCAGGGAACCCTGTGGCGTATGACTGAATTATTTGTGCGCGAGCGCTGGGGAGCGCAACAACATATACCGCTGGAGGATGAGCAAACTATGCTGGAGCACTCCTGGCCAGCTTTACGGGCTAAACTCCTGCGTCTCTTCTTCGCTAAAAAGAAGCTATAAGACCCTGATTGCTCGTGATAAAAACACCTTGTTGTGAATAAATCTTTTTCTCTTCGGGAATGGAGGCAGGTCACGCCTGCCTCCATTCTTAATCTGACACCTGCTTGCCTTGCGCAGGCAAGAGACGCGCTATTTATTGAGGATTATGACCGGTTTCACATCCCATGCTGTTAGGATGATTATCTGCCGCTTCTTGCACGACTGTTTGATTTACGCCAGTCAGTTGCAGGTACATGCTTGGCGCTCCCATTTGCATGAGAGTGCTGGTGGATAATGGTAAAAAGACATCAACATGATTTGAGCATACCTCTGTACCAGTATCCTCTGCCGTACAATGATATGCGGGTGTCGTAGCGGTTGCGGAGGCGTATAAATCGAAAGTTGTCCCCAGTTTAAACTGAGCACTATAGACCGCGCATGCTCCACGATGGGTCTGTTGCCCATCAGCCATCGCACCGATATCATTATAAAACGTGACCATCACTTTTAGCCTCTTGCCATCCGTCGTAGTCGTTGTAGTCGATGCTGAAGAGGAATTGGATGGTGAAGTGGTTGGCTCTACTGTCGGATTATTATTGGGAGTGGTAGTGTTGTTTGGATTACTATCACTGCCAGAGCTATCATCTTGTATCCAGTATTGACCTTGAATACCCGGTGCATCGGGAGTCCATTGCGCCTGACCCCATATTTGTTGTTTACAAAGCCAGACATGGCCTTTGTAACTTACCCGGTCACCTGGATTGTAAAGTGTATTGTCAGAAGCCCATGCCTTCACATTGCTTTGCGCCTGGGCGTAATGCTGATGCTTCCGTTTCTGTTGACCTTGATCCAGGCTTTGGCCTTGCTTCTGTTTCTGTTTTTGATTTGTGTTTTGATTTTGATCCTGATTTAAGTTCTGGCTCTGATTGTCAGAGAAAGCAGTCAGGATTTTTGAGTAGGCAAATTGGTGCTGCATATCACGCTTGAAATCCCACATTGAGAGCTCACCGATGTGTTGGGATTGAGCATATTGTAATAATTCTTGCGTGCCAGAGGTTGAGATAGAGCTTTCGCTGGCAACAACGCCCGTCGGATTATCGATAATAGGCGTGATGCCAATCTGACGATAGATCTGGCTCTGCGTTAAGGTCTGGCCGTTCTGACTATAAAAAACCGACAACTGTTTCGCAACCGCATCAGCTGATTGACCAGCAACGTTCCCCATATCACAATTGTTGCATTCTGAGCCATAATACATCGTCATAATATTAAATACGTTCACAGGAACCTGATCACTGATGGCGCTTTGAACCACATCCAGTCCATCGGATGGATATGAGGAGTTGCTGTCATTGACCAAACCTTCTTTCACAACTGGAACCGTAAAGCTAACGGAAAGATTGATTCCTTTATTCTTTTCGATCTGGACCAGTTGCTTGATCGCTTGATCACGACGTGCATTCGCCAGTAAATCCGTTGATACCTTGCCTTCAATATCAAAATCAATATGGTCAATGTTATAGTGATCTACTACCGATTGATATGCTTGCTCAAGTGAAGTTGCGTCTGTACAGGCCTGCCCTAGCTCTCCATTTTGAGTATTATCTGCGGATTCGCCGCCAAAGGAAATCACAACATTGCCACCCGCATTTTGTAGATCGGCAATTTGTTGTTTTACCGTGTTTGCGATCACCGCTGTGCCATTTTGTGGATTGTTGTCATTGTCGAGTGTGACATTAGCCCCACCCCATTCAGGCGTACATCCATTGGCGGCCTCAATAAAGCTGAGCGTGAAATATTTGACACCAGACTCCTGTACCAATTGTGTTAACGTCTTACCACCAGTATCGGCACTGATATCAATATAAGGCGCAAAATAGTTGCTGGCAATCTCAGTGCTCCCCATAGGAACAGCTTTGCTATCGATAGAGGGTGC
This sequence comes from Dictyobacter arantiisoli, assembly GCF_008326305.1. GTDB lineage: Bacteria > Chloroflexota > Ktedonobacteria > Ktedonobacterales > Ktedonobacteraceae > Dictyobacter > Dictyobacter arantiisoli. Next base: position 6,888 of record NZ_BIXY01000096.1, read on the forward strand.
AATAGCAATAGGTATGGTTCTATGATGAGCATAGGCTAAGGTTGTAAAATGAACGGTTAGTGCGAGACCTGTTACGAAGCCAAGCAAAATAAAGACCGTTAAAAAGACATACCACTTTCGGGTTATCCTCATTCTCTCTCCTACAAGAATTACTATTCAGATTGTATTTTTGTATAAATTGTCGGTTAAGGGCATGATCATATGAAACAGAATAAATAATCTATTTGAGGATAAGCCCTCTTCTGGCTGGCTTCAATACCCAAAGAGGGACAGATTTTTTATTGGTTTTTGTCCTCTATCATTTGGATACCTTTTTTAATTGAAGATAAAGTTGTTTACCTATTCTTCGGCTGAAGTAGACTATGTTTATCTATGGATGCATGGATGATCGTTACTCACTATTGAGATCGCTCGTTTTCTACCTATGAATGGGAGTATCTGTAGGGTTTTGGGGGAGAACGGGTGAGCAATGTTTGTTGAGCCAATTGTGGAATGTGCCTATGGCTGGGGGCAGGTGTTACGGCTCTATCCTGAGCGCATGGAAGTGCAGGGAAAATCGTATTCATTATCTGAATTAAGCAATTTTAAACCTACCTATCGCCGTATCCTGGGGATGCCATCCATGCGGCTGGAATTGCAGTTTGGAGACAAAACTGTCATAGCGCGTGGTATTGCGGATATCGCGCTGGGCTTGAAATTAATTGGTTATCTTCATGCGTGGAGTCAAACTGCTATCACCTGCACGCTGGACGAGATTCCGGCCATCCAAAAACCACCGGCTCAGCAATTACTGACAGAACGTACTCCTCGCCCGCTGGTTCTCTCCCCTTCAACGGCAGCTACGCCGCAGGGGCACTTCTGGGAATATAACGCGCACGAAAAACCTACCGTGTCTACCCCATCCTATCATGGCGCTGTGGATACACTGCAGGTTTCCAGAGGGATAGTGCAAGGAGAGAACGCTCCAGCCTCGACCACGCTGGACGCGGTCCCTTCCTGGCCGTGGACAGATGAGCGACATCTACAACATAAGCAACGCCTGAAGCTCTTACAGGCGGAGCGCGAAATTCGATTCTATGGATTTGCTATTGAAGCCCTTGCCCTGCGGTTACGCAATGAGCCATTACCCCAACTCAGCGTACCGGTACAAATGATAGCTGGAGAATGTGCTCACTATCGTACCGAAGCCCGCGTCAATGACGAGCCGCCCCGTGAAGGCAAGCGTGTCAGAACGAGAGATCATGGCACCTTAATCCTGACTAACCTGCGCCTGATTTATCTAGGAAAAAAGCGCCATATCATACTTGGTTATGAACACATCCTACAGACTGCCCAGGTTCCTGGTGCGGTCGTTATCTCTTCCGAATACTGGGAACGCCAGCAATTCTTCATCATGCGTCGCCCTTTAGAATGTGCAATGTATCTAGAACACATCTTACAGTGTTTCCAACGTACTTTCTTTCCTGCATATCTGCATATCTCTGGTACGCAGCAACTATCCTGGGACCAAAAGCCATTGGAAGTGGAACCGCAACCACAATCCACCAGGATATTTCATTAGCCTTCTTTCTTATCATCTATACAAAAGTTGGTTGGTTGTCTGATGTAATCTGGCAATCAAGCCAAAGCAAGGAGATTTTTTTAATGATAATTGATACAATCATGGCGTTATGGAATCATATCTGGTTTAGCCGTTTAAAAAGAGTAATCGCAACCTGTCTCCTGTTAGGAGTTGGGGGGATAGTTATCCTCACGCTGGTCGGCTTGCCTGTTTTTTCGCAATCTTCCAATAGACACAAACAAACTGTGCAAGCAGAGCAGATGCCGCCTGCAACAGATAGCTCCATTGCCACCCAGCCGCATCCAGGTATGCTTATCACACCCACCAGTACAAAGATAGCCAGCGAAACGCCCACCCTCACTCAGCCCTTTCCTGTACCCATCCCAGCCCCATCGACAAATCCCCTCACACAGCCCACACCAGTTGTCATTGAGCCCACGTTTCCATTCTTGCCTGTTGCACCTGCACCCATAACTGCACCCGTATTTCCCTTTTATCCATCGCAGATAAAACAACCATTGCGCCATACCACGCCACAGTCCATGCCAGCCAGGCCTATTCATGCTCCCCATCTGTTTTTGCCGATTGGCACACCTACCGTACCCGTCCTGCCCACCACTGTGCCAACACAGCCAGCGGCCCCTACAGCTCCCCCAGTCCCCGTACCGACACCCGGTGCGGACGCCTCGCCAACATCCGGCAACTCCCCTGTCCCCTCCATGACTGGAACCATACCCGTTTCACCGGCCCCAACACCGCAAGATACCACCCCACCAACCAACAGCCCAACATCCCATATTGCCCTATTGGTAGCATAGAAACATAAAATGGCCTTACGTCGTCTGTATAAGCAGAACGTAAGGCCCATTCAAGCAAGAAAACAAAGTCATCTCATCCTTAAGTAGGGCTTGGGAGTGTAGCTCGAAGCGTACTGTAAAGCAGTATCAGCGGGATTGCAAAGGGCTGCAAGCCCCTGCCGGGTTTGAGAGTGTAGCTCGAAGCGTACTGTAAAGCAGTATCAGCGGGATTGCAAAGGGCTGCAAGCCCCTGCCGGGTTTG
>NZ_BIXY01000096.1:9515-28913 GCF_008326305.1 Dictyobacter arantiisoli
TAAAGCAGTATCAGCGGGATTGCAAAGGGCTGCAAGCCCCTGCCGGGTTTGAGAGTGTAGCTCGAAGCGTACTGTAAAGCAGTATCAGCGGGATTGCAAAGGGCTGCAAGCCCCTGCCGGGTTTGGGAGTGTAGCTCGAAGCGTACTGTAAAGCAGTATCAGCGGGATTGCAAAGGGCTGCAAGCCCCTGCCGGGTTTGAGAGTGTAGCTCGAAGCGTACTGTAAAGCAGTATCAGCGGGATTGCAAAGGGCTGCAAGCCCCTGCCGGGGTTTGGGGTGTCCCCAAATATTTTCTTCTACCTGCCGCCGCAGGCGGCAGAAGACGCGAAGCACAAAAAGTGGGAAATAGAACTGGGGCGGAGGAGGAGGGATTCGAACCCTCGAAGGCTTGCACCTTACACGATTTCCAGTCGTGCTCACTAGACCACTATGAGACTCCTCCAGAAGGAAAGCGGAGAGAGAGGGATTCGAACCCTCGAAGGCTTGCACCTTACCGCTTTTCGAGAGCGGCACATTCGACCACTCTGACATCTCTCCGCGGATAAATATAACACATCTCTGCCAATGTGGCAAGCATTAATTGCGACTTTATTTCTCCATAGGGAAAATTCATTGTGTTAAGCCAGTTTGACCGCAATGATGGCGTGTGGCTCCTCAGGCTGGCGGCGTATGATACGTACCAGTTCCATCAGCCCATAGTAGAGCTGACGCTTCCAGCTATATTTGCGGTGTAGCGCGCCCTTTGCGATAAAAAGTTCAGCCGTATTGGTAACAATATAGGCATGCCCCTCCACCTGTTCGCCGGTATCTTTCCCGCTAGCCGTGCAGGGAGCGAGCGTGACACGATCAGTATGGCGAATGCGTTTGACTTTACCCGATGTGCCACCTGTCTCGATATAAATAATACCATCATGATCGCCGAACCAGATGGGGGTAGAGACGGCATTCCCATTTTTGCGGAACGTGATCAGATTGCCATATTGGGCCCGGTAGAGTGCCCGTGCAGCCGGTGTAAAAGTGCTGTTCAATGCCATGAGGATGTTTTCTCTCCTGAAATAGTTTTTTCAATTCTATCACACAGAGAAATATACTGTATTAGTTATTATTCTCGCTACTGGCGAAAAGCCCGAAGAGTTCGCGTACAGGTGCAAAGCTGCGACGATGCTGAGGTGTTGCTCCATGGCGATGTAAGGCATCGAGATGGGCGGCAGTACCATAACCCTTATGCTGTTCAAAGCCATATTCAGGATATTCCTGATGCAGCGCAACCATGATGCGGTCGCGTGTGACCTTCGCGATAATCGACGCAGCGGCAATAGAGAGGCTACGCGCATCGCCTTTGATAATCGAGCGTTGTGGGAGTGGGACTTTGGGCAAATAAATAGCATCCAGCAGGAGGGCCTGGGGAGTTGGTTTTAGTTGTTGTAGAGCCAATTGCATGGCATATTTGGTAGCCTGCAGGATGTTACGGGTATCAATCTCATCCACCGAGCCAATGCCCACGCCAACAGAGACGGCGTGTTGCATAATATGATCATAGAGGCGATCACGGGTGGCGGGGGAAAGTTTTTTGGAGTCATTGACGCCATCAAAGAGTTCGAGCGTATCTTCTCGTTCTGGCAAAATAACGGCTCCGGCGACGACCGGGCCTGCCAGGCAACCCCGCCCTGCCTCGTCGAGTCCGGCGATAAAGGAATAGCCCTGTTCAAACAGGGCCATTTCTTCAACCAGGGTTGGGGTTTGCTTTTTAAGCCTGGGCATTCTTTGCTGCTTCTTTAGCTGCGATCTGCTTGGCACTCAGAGGGCGAAGCTCTTTCAAGCGTGCAGCCTTACCGGTCAAACCGCGCAGATAGTAGAGCTGTTTACGGCGTACGCGAGCGTGACGCAGCACTTCAATCTTTTCAATGCGAGGAGAATTTACCAGAAATGTACGTTCGACACCAACACCGTTGGTAATACGACGTACTGTGAAGTTGCGATTGACACTGCTACCGCGCAGGCGCATCACGATACCTTCAAACGGCTGTAAGCGTTCGCGGTTACCTTCAACAACTTTGACTTGTAAGCGGACGGTATCGCCCGACTTCAGTTCGGGTACATCTTTCCGTAACTGAGCGCTTTCGACAGCGGTTAGTAACGCCCGCCCTGCTGGCTTTGTTACGACTTGGTTGTCAGCCATCCCTAAAACCTCCTAGTGCGCCAGTGCTCAACATGAATAAATGGGTGGCAGAGCATTGGGCGCTATCATTTACTTTTCTGTATTCGCGGCATTGAGCTGTTTCATCAGGCGCGATTTGCGGCGTGCGGCATTGTTTTTATGAATGACGCCCTTTTTGGCGGCCTTATCGAGCTCACTGACAGCCAGACGGACGGCTTCTGCACTGAGCTCATTGTTGAAATTGCTGGCATGAACTGCCTGACGCGCTTTTGTAACTTGTGTTCTTACGATAGATTTTGTGCTGCGATTGAACGCGCGGCGTCTTTCTTCCTGACGCATGCGCTTTTCAGCTGCTGCATTATTGGGCATGTGGAATCAATCCTCCCCGATACATCGGCCCCTTCACGCGGGCTTCATCACTATAAAAATGCCGACATAACTGTCGGACTGAGTGCCCGTAGATTATAGCAGAAGTATCTTTGCTCTGTCAAACGGAGAAGCATGTCTCCCATTGAGGCATGCCTTGTCTTACGCGATGCGTTTTTACAGCCATCACCTATTGATTTGTTTCCTGTTTTGCGCACTGAAACGTATCATTTAGCTCCTTATTCTCTTCTTTATAATAAGGAGCTGGCTTGCGTTGTTTAGCGACGAGATGCGCTAGCATTAGTCGAGAGCGCGTTGCAGGTCAAGCAGAATATCTTCACTATCCTCAATGCCGACAGAGAGGCGCAGCAGTGTATCTGTCAGGCCACGAGCCTCGCGGATCTCACGTGGAATTGAACCATGAGTCATGCTGGCAGGATGGCAGAGCAGTGATTCGATGCCGCCCAGACTCTCGGCAAAGGTGATAATCTCTAAGCGACTGACGATACGGTTAATATCTTCCTGTGTTCCTTTAAATGAAAAGGAAACCATGCCACCGAAGCCTTTCATCTGACGTTTGGCAAGCTCATGATCGGGATGCGATGGCAGCCCTGGATAATAGACTTTCTCGACGCGTGGATGCTCGGATAAGAATTTGGCGACCGCAAAGGCGTTGCTTTCATGCTGGCGCATGCGTACGGCGAGAGTTTTAATGCCACGCAATGTCAGCCAGGAATCGAAGGGGCCTGGTATGCCACCAGCCGCATTCTGATAGAACTTGATAGCCTGATAAGCTTCTTCATCATTGAGGGCAATGGCACCACCCACGACATCACTATGGCCGTTGATATATTTGGTCGTGCTATGCAGGACGATATCGGCCCCCAGCTCTAATGGCTGCTGAAAATAAGGACTGGAAAAGGTGTTGTCCACAACCAGCAGCAGATTATGGCGATGTGCGATCTCCGCGATAGCTTTGATATCCACCAATCTGAGCAATGGATTGGTGGGTGTTTCCAGCCAGATCAGCTTTGTATTAGGACGAATCGCCTTCTCATAGTCTTCTACATTGGCGGCGGCGACATAGCTGGTTTCGATCTGATAGCGGCCCAGAACTTTCTCGAAGATGCGATAGGTCCCACCATATAGATCATCGCAGGAGACCATATGGTCTCCGGTTTTGAGCAGGCTGAGCACACCCTGTTCTGCTGCCAGACCAGAAGCGAAAGCCAGGCCATATTTCGCGTTCTCTAAGGCTGCAATGCAGTCCTCCAACGCGGTACGGGTTGGATTGCCCGAACGTGAATATTCAAATCCTTTATGTTGGCCCAGACCGGTCTGAGCATAGGTTGACGTCTGAAAAATCGGGGTCATAATCGCGCCTGTGGATGGATCCGGCTCTTGCCCCGCATGAATTGCTTTCGTTGAAAATTTCATAGAATACTCCCCTACAGCCTCCCCCCATACATCAATTGGTGGGACCGCCGAGATAATCTTGATCAACTATATCACCAACATTTAAAAAAAACAATCGCTATAGGTAAGAACTCATAGTTCTGGTAAGTCCCGAGGATTGTGTTTCTATTCTGGCAGTGATGGGACTGCTGGCCTATTATGGTATTGAATATATGCTACTTTCATCACGCCAGAATATTCACTAATGATTACACGTATTGTCACGAATCTATTCCTTGCAACCTGCAACGCATGACATTCGTCCTATGGATAGTGGAGAGGGAAGCGATCCTTTCTCCGCCGCTCGTATGTTGTGATTGCTAGAATGAGAAATATATGCCTGAGCAAATAGCTGCTGATCAGGGTTCGGTGGGAGTATTATTGGTTCACGGTTTAAATGGTGGTCGTGACGATATGCTTGAGTTGAGCGAACATCTGGCACAGCAAGGCTTGATCACTGAGAATATATTACTACCCGGACATGGTACCCATGTGTGGGATATGTTGCCGATTGGCTGGGCCGAGTGGGCGGCGGCCGTGCGTGCCGAACTACAGGCTTTAAAAGCACGTTGCACGCGGGTCTTTCTGGTTGGACATTCCCTGGGTGGCGCATTGTGCTTACATGTGGCGGCATCTGAGCCTGTGACCGGCATTGTCACAATGTGCGCGCCCATCGAAATGTTTCCCGGTATGTTAAATGCGGTTCGCCTTGTAAGACATTTTACTCCCTGGCTACCAACGTTACGCGAAGATATTCATGATCCAGTTGCGCGTCGTCTCCGTCAACGTACGCGTGAGGTCTATCGTCGTACACCTATGGCTCCGGTTGAAAGTATGTTACAATATCTACCATTGTTACGAGCCGAATTGCCACAGGTGACAGCGCCCATCCTCATCATGGTAGCCAGACAGGACCACGTTGTGCCCGCACGTGATGGGCGCACCATTTATCGGCTGGTTGGCTCACAAGAAAAATATCTGGTAACGTTTCATCGGTCATACCATGTCATAATGAAGGATCACGAACGCGATGAGGTGTTTGCACGCACGTTGATCTTTATTCAAAAACACCTGCCCGCTACGGGACATCCTCTTCCCTATCATACGATATAAGCGGTAATAGTTATGTGGAGTTATAGACTATTTTGAAACAGCATGTGAGTAGCCCGCCCGAACATGAGCCAGAAGTCAGGTTGAAACGCAGCTTGCGGCCACAACTCATCTCTAAGGGCGGAGTCATTGTTTTTCTGGTCCTTATCTGTCTGCTGCTAGCGGTTACAGCGCGTCAGCTCTTGCGAACTGGCAGTGCAGCGAAACCTGTTGCGGCCCACTCATCCATCCCGGTTGCGCCGTTACAAAATCCTGATGGGTCAGCAGTATCTGCGATGCATTTGCCCGGCGGCCATCGCGTGCTCTATCAGACACAGGGTCATATTTATACCGTCACTACCGATGGTGGTGCGCCGCATATCTTGAATACGCCAGGTTATATTTATAACCGCGCCGTGCCAGTTGTGGTGACTACCAACAAAGAATTGCTCTATAGCGGTAATGGCATCTGGTCCATGAGCCTGCCTGACGGCCAGGCCAGACAGATTGCCACGTTTCCCTCAGCGGATCAAGTGATTACATCCCTGACCGTGAGCCAGGATGGCTCGACCCTGGCCTGGAGCAGTGCGCCGCAGAATGGCAAAGGTACTATCCATCTCTACGCTGGCAATCTGGAACATACCACACAGATCTATCAACAATCCGCCACACAATGTCCCTGTTATCGAGCCTTTTCTTTCTTAAATGGCAGCTCGACGCATCTGCTGCTTACCAATGATCGTGGTGATCATCGTAGTGTCCACTTTGGCCTGTGGTCAATCGATCTCAGCCAGGGAACCGCCGCCAGACCGCAACAGTTACTGAATGATGAGAAGCAGCAGGGACCGTTGGCCCTGGCTCCGCAGGCAAATACATTGCTCTATTCTTCATTCCTGGGTTATGTTCCGCTGCAAGCAACCAATGCTCCCGACGATATCTCAGGATTGAGTTACGCGAATAGCCTTTCACTGGCGTCTATTGATGGAGAGCAACGGCTCAGCAAAGCGCAAGTGATTTTACCGGAGCAGCCTGATCTGGCAAATACAGCTGTCTATCATTGGGTTGATACCCCGCAGTTCGCTCCTGATAGTCAGACTCTGGCCTATGTCGGATTTTCTGTGGCCAGTCAGAAGAATTTCCCACGTCAGTTTGCTCTGTATACCAATGCTCTGCATGGACCGACGCAGGGAGATCCCAAATTATTGGTCACATCCACCGCCAACTATCTGGAACTGGGTAGCTGGTTGGATGCTTCGACCGTCACTTTCTATGCTGATAACGCGCTCTATGCCTTGGATGTGCAGCAGGACACGGTTGCGCCACTGGCTGCGACCGGGACCTATGCCCATGTTATAGCTGTCATAGAATAGAGGATATGGTGATTTCTGCCCGGCAACCTGTTTCTGTTGGCCTGCGCTGGACCTTTGTATTCCTCGCAGGCCTGTTTTGTTTTTGCTATCCAGTTGCGGTGATTGGCGTTGCCTTTGATGTCAAGCCATCCTTTTCACTCGACTGGGCTGGTAGCTTTCTGCTGTTTCTGGAGGGATTCGTCCTCGTGGTGGTGGCGATGTTCCGCTACGGCTACTGGCGCCCTCTACTGGCGGCCCTCTGTGTGATTGTACTCTCTTATACCATCGAAACGCTCGGGGTCAATAGTGGCTTCCCCTTTGGGAGTTATTCTTATACCGGCGTCCTGTTGCCGCCCTTGCCAGGCTCGGTTCCTCTGTCCGTCATGTTCGCCTGGATCTTCATTATTTTTGGCACATCGGGTCTGCTGGATGTGAAACGTCGCATCTTCGAGAAGCGTGGCATGATTGTCGGGATGGCATTGTCAGGCGCGCTCCTGGCGACACTACTGGATCTGGCGATTGAGCCAGTGGCGGCGCACGTTGTGTTTTATTGGGAATGGTTGGAGCTGGGGCCGTTTTTGTATTATGGAGTGCCGCTAAATAACTTTGTGGCCTGGTTTGTGGTTGCGTTTGTGTTGAATATACTGGTTGCCTGGATGTTGTTAGGGCGGAATGCGTACAGTGTTCTACAATACAAACAGGAGTATGAGCAACGTGTTCAGTGGCAGGGAAAGATTGAGCGGATGGCAATGCTGGCCCCTGGCATACTTTTTTTATGCAGCCTCTTCATGTTCGGCCTCATCGACCTCACCCATCACTACTATTGGGGAACTATCTGGTCCCTCTGCGGCATCCTCATCATCGCCCTCCTCGGGCATCTTAAACCTTATCCTGTCTTCAACGTCGCAACCAAATGAAGCATCCAAATATATCTTTTCTGTGTAAATGGCGAAATGTGCAGAGGTTGAGGATGAGGATACTGCAACTGACGAGTTGAAGGATCAGGAGAATGAGTAGAAGAGATGGTAATGTTTCCGCCAGAATTGTCCATATTTGCTCTATGAAGGCCATGCCATACCTCTATTGATGCTTGATTTGCTTGCGCAAGAGTGCAGCATCAAATATTCTATTCGTTGAAGTTCGCCCACGCAAGATCTGGATAAAATCTTGATCCGCGCCAGCCACGACATCTGCTTTGAGTTGATCGAGCTCCCGGGTGACTTTGCATTCCAGCTCTTTCGTATAGTTTTTTAAGAAGCCGCGCATTTGCAATTCCTCTTCACCAATCTGCAACGGCTCTCCCAGACTTATATAGAGGTCTGGATGTTGCTCTGCCAGGTATTCGATCCGTATGGCGGCTGGATATATGAGGGCTGGAGCTGCCAGTCTGGCGATATGAGCGGCCCCACTGAAAAAGATGAGTGGTCGGTGATCATTGCGGGATATTTCTCCTTCGGGGAAGAGCCAGACCATGCGTCCTGGCTTTTCTTTTAAGAGTCGGGCGGCGTATTGGATGGTCTGGATAGCCGAGCGTGCGTTCTGGCGATTGACCGAGAAACAGCCGATCCAGCGGAAGAAGAAATAGCGTTTCAGCTGAGGCTCCTCCATCATCAAATAGCCGTCGAGATGGAGATAGCGTTCCACCAGGGCGGCCACATAGCCATCCCACCAGCTTGAGTGGTTGGCACAGATAATAATTGGCCGTGTGCGCTCGGCGGCGGTGACAGGTGTCTGCATGCGCAAGAAGATCCGATCAAAGTGTTTGCGTAATGATGTTCGTATCAAAAGCCAGACCAGTTTTTCTCCCAGGGGAAACTTTGTGGCTGTTAGCATTTTTTCCTCACTCCTTACCCAACAAGCGGTTGTGGTAGCATCTCTGGTGTGATTATTATAGCGAGGTACAAAGATGTCTGTACAGAAGCAAATTCTGTTGATCGGTGCCGGTATTGGTGGATTGTCGGTAGCGATTCATCTGGCGCTTCAGGGCCATGCCGTGCATATCGTGGAGCGCCAGCCGCAGGTAGGAGGGAAGCTGAATCACATCGCGTTGGATGGCTTTAGTTTTGATACGGGTCCCTCCCTGGTCACGATGCCCTACGTCTTACGCGAGCTGTTTGCAACCGCCGGGCGTTCGATTGAAGAGTATCTCGACTTACAGTCCTTAGATATCACCTGCCGTTATTTTTACCGCGATGGTGCGCTGCTCAATGCCTGGCGCGATCACGATAAGCTAGCACAGGAGTTTGCGCGCTTCAATCCTGAGGATGGCGCAGCTTTCTGGCGTTTTCTCAAGCACGCACGGACTATTTTCGACGCATCAGCCAATCCATTTCTCTATCATAGCCGGGGTGGTCCACTGGACCTTTTCCAGACCTTCCTGCGCTATATCCAGCAGGGAGGAGGGGATGTGTCCACGCAGTTGCGGAAGAGTACGCTGCCGGAACGCCTGGGAGCGATAGCGACGGCACTCTCTTCGGAATCGCTGGATCAGCATATTCGTACATTCTTTACCGATGAACATATTCGCCAGCTCTTTGCGCGCTACGCGACCTATAATGGATCGTCACCCTATCAACTCGGTGCCGTCTATAGCATTATTCCCTACGTTGAACTGGCTGATGGAGGTTGGTATCCCCGGGGTGGTATGTATACGATAGCGCAGGCATTGGAACGGCTGGCCTGTGAGCTTGGTGTTTGTATCGAAACCAATCAGAATGTGCGGCGTATTCTGGTCGAGCATGGGCGTGCCCGTGGCGTGGTACTTGCGGATGGACGCGTCCTGCGCAGCGATCTGGTGGTTGCTAATAGCGATGTTGTCACTACCTATCGTGAATTGCTCTCGCCCGCAGTACGCAAGCGGCGTCTGGTACGGCGTCTGGAACATCTCGAACCATCCAGTTCAGGTTTTGTGATGATGCTGGGAACCAATAAGCAGTATCCCGCACTGGCTCACCACAATATCTTCTTCTCGGATGACTATCCAGCCGAGTTCGAGGATCTTTTTGTACGCAAGCTACCGCAGCGCAATCCAACTATCTATATCAACGCCACCACACGCAGCGATCCAGGACAGGCACCGGACGGCCACGAGAATCTCTTTATTCTGGTGAATACCCCTGCTCTGACCGAGCAGAGTAACTGGCAACGGGATGCTCTGCCGTATCGCGATCATCTCCTGGATAGACTGGCATCCTATCAGCAGATCGATTTGCGGGATATCCGTGCGCATATTGTAGCTGAGACGTTGTTGACACCACTGGATTTTCAGCGCAACTATGGCGCCAATGCAGGTTCGATCTATGGACTGTCGTCAAACGCACGTATGGCTCCATTTACGCGTCCCGGCAATCGCGCACCAGATATTGCCGGCCTTTATTTTGTCGGGGGTAGCACTCATCCAGGCGGCGGTGTTCCACTCGTCATGTTATCCGGTAAGATCGTGGCTGGCCTGATCGCTGAAGATTATGCATGAGATTCTTCAATGGGTGTGATTTAATACATGTATGTCATCCTGACATCTGCCTGGATAGACTTGCTATGCATGAAAAGTGGCTGCTAGAATAATGATACTGAATACTCACTCATGTGTGCAGGTAGTCCGGTCACATGACTGGTGTTATTTGTGAGTGTTGAGATAGCATAAAATAGCATATGTCGTTGTATTGTTGCGACCCTTGATAGGGCGTAGACAGAGAGGAGCCTCCTCATGGCATATAGTTCGAAGAATGTGAAATGGTATCTGGCCGAGTTGGTTGAGGAAATTGAGACCGAGGGTGAGAGCGAGAATGTGGTGCACAATAATCTGGTACTGATCCGCGCCGACTCCCCAGAAGAGGCTTATGCGAAAGCCATGGCACGAGGACAGGAGCTCAACGACGACTATGATAATGCTGAAGGCCAGCAGGTCACCGTTACCTTTCGCGGCCTGAGCGACCTGAATCCCATCCTTGATGAGCTGGAGGATGGAACTGAAATCGCTTATGAAGAGTTACGCGGTTTATCTGCCGCCGACATCGCAGAAATGGTCCCTGACAAAGCAACGCTTGGTGTCTTTCAAGCTATGGAGTTCGAAACTGCTGATTCCGATTCCTCCAGAGCCCTGCTCGAAGAAGCCATGCGCATCATCCGCAACGCTGAAAACGAAGCGCAATGATGTAAGCAGCCTCGCATAAAGATCTTGAAAAGCGAGAGTTCCTGTAGCAGCCGTTTCAAGGCTACCGCAGGGACTCTCGCTTTTCGCTTGTCCAGTTGTCACCGGAGGGTGATCATCTGCTTACGGCAGTGGCGGGTAGGCGTTCTGCATCAGTTGATGGAACTGTGCTGAGAACCATGCGCCGGAAAGTGGTGCGTTAGCTAAAGCGCCGCTAGGCATGTTATTGTTGAGAGAGTTGCCGCCGTAGGTTGGATCACACATGCGGTCAAAGCCTTTACCCTGGTTATTAGCGATTAATGAGCTTGAACCGTCTGATTCCCCTGGAGGTTTGATCCATACATATGCGTCGAAGTGTGGAGCAGGATTGGCGACCGGGCGGATACCCAGGCCTGCACCGCTCTGGTTACACCAGTCACCACGACTGGGGCGCTTGTCAATGCGCGATTGGTCGACATAGGTGTTCAGATCTGTCGAGGTGCTCACTCCAGTCGGTCGTGCCGTGCCCCCCCAGCCGTCACGGGAGGTGTCGATCAGCATACCGATATTGGATGGGAAGCCTGCCGCAACGAGCGCGCTGTACAGGGCAGTGTCGTAGGATTGCTCGTCAAGGTAGGGATTCCACTGAAAGAAGTTCGCAGAACGGATCTGGCTACCACCCACGGTCAGGTTCGGGTTGGGCAGGTATGGCTCCTGAACTGGTGTGTAGTTGGCGGTGTCGGAGATGAAGCCGTCAACGCTGTTAAAGCCAGCCGTCGTGCCTTTAATCGTCGAGGCCCAGAGATTGACCGCGGGCTGGAAGTTGGTGTCCCAACCAAGCCAGCCAGAGTGTCCGGCATCGACATAGTTGTACACGTTCGGAATGGCGTGCAGTTTGTTCAGGGCATACTGGACTCCCTGGACATACGCACCGGTGGATTGTGCTTCGGCACAAAGTGGTTTACTCAGGTTCGTGATCAAATTGGGCAGCGAGTCTGGCTCGATGACGTTTACGATGCGCAGGCTGCTGTACTTGGGATCAGACATAATGGCGGCGATTGGATCGATGTATTGAGTCTCGTACTTGCTCAGGCCACTATTTGCGATCAGAAGTTCACCATTAGAGGCCAGCGCGGAACAGTCACGATTAGGAAGATCGTAGATAACGAACTCAATCGTTAGCGGTGCGCCATTTGCCTGCGTGAGGGCAGCGTTCAAATGATCCCGCAGGCCCATGGTTCCATCGGTCGGCGCGATAGTGGCGATGCGATCCAGCCAGACACCGGTGGAGATATTGGCAATGGCGCTACCACCGTCAGCCTTGGCCTCGGCGGACCACGCCGGGTTTACATAGCCCATGGCACCAGCATAGGGATTGTCCACATGCGTACCAGGTGCAGGTGTGGGTGTCGGTGTGACTGGTGTGGATGTTGGTGTCACTGTTGGTGTGGTACCAGGTGTCGGTGTGGTACCTGGAGTCGGTGTTGTTGTTGGTGTATGGGTTGCCGTAGGTGTAGGTGTAGGCGTTGTTGATCCATTGCAAGCGTTACCATTGACGGTGAAACTTGTTGGGATGGGATTGCTCCCCGTCCAACTACCATTGAAGCCAGGAGTGACAGAGGCATTAGCTGCAACACTGCCATTCCAACTCATGCTTGCCACTGTCACGTTTTGGCCTGACTGGGTAAAGGTACCATTCCAACCCTGCGTGACGGACTGACCGCTGGCCGGAAATTGAAATGCCAGATTCCAATTCGTCCATGCTGTGGAACTGGTATTCTGGACCGTGATATTGGCCCCGAATCCGCCAGCCCATTGGTTTGTCACCGTGTACGTCACCTGGCAGTATGAAGCTGCGTAGGTGGCTTTACTCCCGATGAAAACCCCGCTGACGGCGATCAGGAGTGCCGCGATCATTGCTAATGATCTGGCTATCCTTTTTGTCATCCTGTAACCTCCTTGTTATAAAAACCGTGCCGTATGACAGCAATACATCCTGCTGTCTGGACAGAACAACTCAATGCACCCATGCATATTCTGTCCTCGCCATACTTGTCTAAAGGCCAGTATGTAATTACATCTGAATGAAACATAAATACATTTTCTAATGTAATGAAGTATTTATTCCTAAGAATTGATACTTGCATCCCAGAAACATCTATGTATCTCATTGCAATTATGTTATTTTAACATTGCATTGTCAATCAAATTCTTGTTGTGAATAGAAACTGAATATCATCCTGACTCTTTGTACCGCGCAGTTTCACCCATAACAACCACCCTCCACGAGCAATCTGTTAAAAAACGAGAATGTCGATGGAGAAGTGTTATTTCCCTTCATAGGCAATAGCGCTTCAATACGGAGAATTATGAACAAAACGTAGGTATTGCACGGAGCGGGGCGCAGGTCAATGCTTCCTTGCTCGTACGACTCTCTCACCCCAACGCTCTGGAATGGCCTCCGGGCGGGATGGTGGTACGAGGAACGGGAAAGCGCACCTCGGCTGCGGCCCTGGCACGCACCTACATTTTCCATCATGCTCACCAATCGGGGCCTCTGGCTTGACTCTCATGTAAGGAGAGTGTGTAAACTCTGGTTAAAGATTGTTTTTGCAGAGTCAGGAAAGGAAGATATGGCTATCATTCTAACATCACTAGCGGAAGAGCGTCTCCGCTCTGAAGAACTTGTCTGGCTGTCTGGCGTGCGCCCTGATGGGCGTCCTCATACTGTACCCGTCTGGTTTCTGTGGGAGCATGACACCGTGCTCATCTTTAGCAAACCAGATACTCAGAAGTTACGCAATCTTCGCTTGCATCCTGCTGTTACGCTGGCGCTCGATAATGCGAAGCAAGGAATCGTGATCCTCGAAGGGACTGCCACTTTACTGGAGAAAGGAGGGGCGCGGGAGTCGTTACCGGCCTACGCTGAGAAGTATCGTGAAGGATTGCAAAGGTTCAGTGTGACCGCCGAGCAGTTTACGATGCTGTATTCGCAACCGATACGGATTACGCTCGCTCGCCTGGTTCGATGGTGATAAGACATGGGAGAACGATCGCTGCTTAAAATTGGTGAATTTGCCCATGTTGGCCAGGTCTCTGTCGTAACCCTTCGTCACTACGAGAAAGAAGGGTTGCTCAAACCGTTGACGCTCGATCCACAGACAGGATATCGCTATTACGCGCTCGAGCAACTTCCGCGTCTCCATCGTATCTTAGCCTTGAAGGATCTTGGTTTTCCGCTGGATCATATTGCCCGCTTGCTTGAGGATGATCTGCCGTTGGAGCAATTGCAGGGAATGTTGACGCTCAAGCAGGCTCAAACTCAACAGATGATCACGGCTGAGCAGGAGCGTCTTACACGGATCGCGGCCCGCTTGCATCAGATTGAACAGGAGGGGAAATTGCCGACCTACGACATGCTCTTGAAACAGGTGGACGCTGTACGCGTCGCCTCCTATCGTGCCACCGTCTTGTTTCACGGCGGTTTTGAGCAATCCACCGCCAGAATTCTTGCTTACCTGCATGAGAAGCAGATAGAACCTATAGGACCGACGATCATACAGCTACACTCCAGATCCGAGCAGCGGGAAGATGGTCTGTATATTGATATGGAAACCGCCATTCCTATATCTACACACCTTGCAGGCACCGAACAGATCGCTATTCGCACTCTATCCGGTGGATCAATGGTGAGCACCATCTATGCAGGCGTGAATCTTTTGATGGGTCAGGCGTACGCGGCCCTCTATTGCTGGATCAAAGATAACGGCTATCAGATCATCGGCCCGCCCCGGCTGCTTCGATTACAGCATGGAGAGCACATAGATGCGTCTCACTATGTCACTGAGCTACAATTTCCTGTCGCCCGGCAAGCTCCAAATTGATAAATGCCAGCACCTTTTATCATCCCTAATCGCGATTGCAAAGTGGACCGAGCCTACTAAAAGCCTTTTTGTATGTTACGATCTCGCTGAGAAGGATATATTTGTAAGAAAGCAGTCTTCAACAAATAACCGTTTCCGTAACTTTGGGCTTTGGATCATATCAATTTGAGCCACACCATTCAGGCCGAACGAGCGCTGATGCAACCTTCCATGCTTGGCAGTGGTCCCTGGCATGCCTTCTTTTGGGATCATGAGATAGCGGTTCCGCAGGAATAAACGTTATTTCCCGATTGGAGAAATCCCCCAAAAGCGATGAATGGTGCGGCGGTCAATCTATACCATGAGCCATAAGATGGAAAGTGCAGGGAGTCTGGCAGGGGGGTAAAGGGCATGGATAGGATCACCGTCTTTGTGCCGTGGTGATAGAAACGGTACATTGATAGGATCAATGTGACTCAGCCGGGTCACAGCGAGATTGCAAGCCCGACTCCCTACTTTTAGTGTATTGCACAAAACAAGAAGCAAGCGGTATTTCAACCACTTGCTTCTTGTTTTGTATAAGTACCTTTTGATTGATTAGACAAGCTTGCGGCCAGGGCGTGTACGTGGCAGGAGCAAGTAGGCAATAATCATGCCGCTGATGAGTCCACCAATATGCGACCAGAGTGCGATATTTGAGCCTGGTGCCAGGCCGAATAGCAGGTTGATCGCCAGCCAGAAGACCCATTGACCAATGGCACCTGATCCATAGGCACCCAGCGCACGGCGATTCATCAGATAGAATACGCCCACGGCTCCAAAGACGCCGAAGATAGCACCTGACGCTCCCACCACTGCATTGTTTGGATCGAGTAGCAGGAATGTGATGCCGGCAATGATGCCTGAGAGTAGATAGATAACGAGATAGCGCCATTTGCCGTAGAAAATTTCTACTGCTCGACCCACAAAGAAGAGCGAGAGCATATTGAGTGCGATATGAGCAATGTCACGTGGATCATGCAGGAACATAGCGGTAAAGATACGCCAATATTCTCCATTAGAGAGGACCAAATTGTTAATCTGGGCCCCATAAATAAGGATGTTTTGGAAGCGTAGCATCAACAGGTAGACTACAATGTTGATGGCAATCAGTATCGTTGTGACGATAGTTGGATACTGACTGAGCGTGAAGCGCGTGCGTACCATTTGCCGTCGTAAGGGACTGGGTTGTGCCCATGACTGCTCCTGCGCCTGTTTGCGTTCGGGTTGCCGGGCTGTGGGTGTACCCTGGGCCGGGATGGGAGGCAGATTCGGAATGGATGTAGCCGCTGCTTTCTTCGGCTCCAGTGGGGGGAAGCAATTTTCAAAACGGCCTCCATACGAGAGACGGGTCGCGCGAGCACGAGCCAGACTGGCATCATAATCCTGTCCATTGGCGCGGAGCAGGTAGGCCCGTAAGGCGTGGAGATAACCAATGGTCGGATCCAGATCAATGGCCTTGTCGGTGCTCTTCAGGGCGCGTTCATACTGCTTGTTTAAGAGTTCCAGCAGTGCCTGTGCCATCCAACCCTCGGTGCCACCATTGGGCTGTAGTTCTTGTACGCGACGGCATGCCATCTGTACCACTTCATAATTGCCCAGAGCAAGATTAGCTTCGGCTAATCCCAGATGAACCTGCGGATTCTCAGGTTCTAACTGAGCACCATGGGCGTAGGCAATGGCGGCTTCACGCCCCTTTCCTTCTCCCAGTGCCTGCCTCCCCTGCTCCAGATAATTTTGGAGTTCCGTTTGTGCTTCCACGAGATTTCCTCCCAGTATTACGACCGCCGCTACAAAAGGCATTTTGTGCGTCGATTAGTTTCCCAAATGTAATGCTAAAACAGCAAATAGTAGTGTACCTAAAATTGTCAGAAGTGCCAAGGGCCAACGGTGCCTAAGCTGGTGAATATCATTTAACTTCTGCTCCTTATCAGCTCGATAGAGCGGCATAAAGCACCAGCCAAGCCAGAAGCCACTGATCAGTCCACCTAGATGAGCATAGTTGTCAACATTGGGAAGCACCAGCCCGATCCCGAGATTCAATCCAATCACCAGCAAGAGCCAGAGCAGGGTAAAGAGCCCACCATATGGAAAGGCACGTCGATGGACAAGGATAAAGATACAATAAGCGCCCACCAGTCCAAAGATTGCTCCTGAGGCTCCTACGCTGATCACAGCAGGGGCAAACCAGAAACTGGTGATAGTACTAATGATACCAGTTATAAGATAGATCAACACAAGGCGTATATGACCAACCAGCCGTTCAATAAAGAGTCCTAGAGCCAGCAGATTGAGCATATTTAATCCTACATGTAAGAGATTTACATGTAGGAAAATAGGTAGGATGAAGCGCCAGTATTGGCCTTGTTCAAGCAAGCTGTTTTCTTTTGCTCCATAGCGCAATAGCACTGTGGTCAGGGAATTATCGCTGTTCGCCTGGGTATTAATGGCGTTGTGGCTGATCTGCGTGATGATAGCGGTCAAACTATGGGCACCGACCGCCTGAGCGGCTTGAGTCGCCGTGATACACCACAACAGTGTTGTTCCCAGCACGATAATCCAGGTTCCCCAGGAGATACGTGCCAGCCGTGAACGTGTATGATAGCGCGAGAGGGCAGCCTGATAACTCCTCTGTACGTTTAACGTATGCTGTACTGCCCTATCAATGTGTTGAGGATCGTTCACTCACACCTCACTTTAGCAAAATTGTTGTTAAGAGAACCGTCTATCCCTTGCCGTCTGATGTTTTTGTAACCACCAGTGAGGAACTGAGTGTTACCTTTCCCGTTATATATTACGTATTACTTTCTCTAAGGTGGCAATTCTTGCCATAGATTGATCCTTTCACGCTCAAAAAAAGGGAATATTGCGATGACTAAAGCATGTAGCAGGTGTGAAAACTCATGTTTGAAGATTGTGAAGATCCTGGAAGCCAGATACGTTCAGTGACCTTATTTGATAAAATTATTCACATGTGCGAATGTATTGATGCCATTGAGTACAAATTGAATCGCCAGAGCCGCCAGCAGAATACCCAGAATACGTGATAAGACCAGAATACCTGTCTTACCAACGTATTTGATAATCAGGGTGCAACTGCGCATTGCCAGCCAGGCAAGAAACAGGGTACAGATAATCGCAGCCCCGACCGCGATCAAATTTATTGGATGAGATGAGGCTTGCCCGACGTAGAGAATGGTGGTGGCGATAGTGCCCGGCCCCGCAATCAAAGGAATCGCCAGGGGGAAGACACTGATATCTTCTCGTGTCATCGCTTCCTCTTCCTCTTCCTTGGTTTCCTTGGCTCCTGAAGGACGACCAAAGAGCATATCCACCGCCATCATGAAGAGGAGGACACCGCCGGCGACATTAAATGCATAGAGTTGAATATTGAGCCGATCAAGTAAGAATCGCCCTACCACGGCAAAGAAAAGAATAATTCCGGCACTGATAAAGGTAGCCTTTGCCACAATCGCGTTCCGCTGCACAGGATTAAAATGAGAAGTCAGTCCTACCACGATAGGTGCGAGCCCAACAGGATCAATAACGGTAAGAAAGGTTACAAAAGCGCTAATAGTAAAGGTGAAAAAGGTGATATCCAAAGCGAAGCCTCAACAATATATATGTATAAAATGATTCCAACAAGCTTTCGCTATTATAGCACAGGTAAGTGTTTCCCCATGAAGCATCCAACTAGCGATCAAGCGCCGGGGGAAGGGTCTTATATGTACGACGGCGCGACCAGACACGATAACTGCGATAGGCAATCACATACCAGAGTATCTCAAACACGATAGCCCCCAGTGTAGACTTCAGCAATGGGACATTATAAAACAGGATGTCCAGGGGGATGTCGATCAGGATGACATCGGTGGCGAGCCAGATGCCCAGTAGTGCCATGATGATGGTCCCGATATAGCCAAATGGGAGACGCCGACCCACCACCCGGCGAGCCAGGATACCAATAATCAGGGCGATACCCCAGAAGAGCACTTGCTCTACACTTAATGAAAAATAAACTCCACGGAACTGACTATGAAAAATGACAATATCTGTCAGAGATATGCTCATAACTCCCCTTTCTATGCCGATTGCGTATACCAGAATGTCCTTACTCTATTACTCTGCTGTATCTGTTACGTAGTAGCTTGTAGAATAGCTGACTTTGGGACCCCTTCGCAAGGGATCGGGACGAGATCCTGACGATAAATGATCGGGAGGACTGGATAATTACAGCGCCTTTTTAGAAGATACCCATAAAGCTCAAAAATAATAAGATATCCTAAAAATTTCTTGGTCTTCTTTCATTGTATTTTTCTTTTTCCGGGAACTATCCCGCGCAACTGTGCGTGTGTTGTACCCATTAAGACATGCGTTTGCGTATTAAAAGCAGGGGGAGAATGGTTGGTCTCGTTCGGTCTCTGCAAAGTCTCTTACAAAGTGTTTGCCTCCCGTGGTCTCCACGGTCTCTGTGCATGAGTTTTCGCACCTACGGTGCTCAAACATCTTTTTAGTGTGTAGTGGAGAAAAGGTTCGAAGAACCTTTTCTCCACTACACACTAAAAAGGGCGCAGGCGCGTACGCGCCTGCCAGCAAGATCCCGATGGTACAGGGAGTCTGACACATTCTTAGACAGTGTTTGATTCCCATGCTCTTCGCCATCCTGGTGCATGAGTTTTCGCACCTGCGGTGCTCAAAACTGTTTTTAGTGTGTGGTGCAGAAAAGGTGCTATGCACCTTTTCTGCACCACACACTAAAAAGGGCGCAGGCGCGCAGGCGCCTGCCAGCAAGTGAGCAGCAAGATCCCGATGAGAGTGGGAATCAAACACTTTGTTAGAGCGTGTCAGCCTCCCGTGGTCTCCACGGTCTCTGTGCATGAGTTTTCGCACCTGCGGTGCTCAAACATCTTTTTAGTGTGTAGTGCAGGAAAGGTGCACAGCACCTTTCCT
>NZ_BIXY01000097.1:0-28317 GCF_008326305.1 Dictyobacter arantiisoli
AATTGGTCACTGACTTCCCACGGTTTGGTTCGGGCCATCTTGGTTTCTCCTTTGCTTGGGGGATTCGTGTTCCTTTCCTTGTTCTTGATTCTATCATCTCCTTCCACGTTTTCGGATAAGTTCTGAAGGGTGGTTCCTACTGATGGCTCCTCTCGCCTTCATTCCTCTTCATGAAGCGGTATGGGAGTGCACCCAAAAAAACGCTTGCAAGCACACCAGGATCCGTACCCAGACTCCGTCAGCAGGCAGGGAGTTCTTGCTTCACCTCCATTTGTTGGAGTAGGTGCGAAAACTCATGCACAGAGATCGTAGAGGCATGGGAAGGGAACTTTTGGATCGGCATAAACGTCTCCTCTTGTAAGGAGGCGTTTATGTCATTCAAGACACGTTTTATCTGCTCTATCTGCTGCATATCGCTCTGTCTGCTCACATTGGTTGCCTGTGGGCAAGGTCAGTCACAGGCTTCTGTACCAACCAGCCAACCTCCAACACGAGGAAGCACGCTGGGGACACCGAGCACATCAGACACTCCCCGAATACATCCTACAACGACGATAAAAACTAATTCAACCGCAACTCCAGCACAAGGATCAAGGCCTGCCCAGGGCACAAATCCAGCACAGGGAATAGCACAAATCAAGTTGGATAAAACAGCTTATTCAACTCACGATATAATTCAGGTGACGGTGACAAATCATCAGACACAGAGTATGTATATAACCTCACCTCAAAGTAGTTGCTCAATGGTACGCATCGAGATACAGATCAATCAGACGTGGGTACGCCTGGGACGCTGCATTAGGATACCGACCACCAACCCGATCAGACGGCTGGCACCTGGAGCCAGTCTCCAACAAAGCTTACGACCAGAGATGCTTTCTGGCGGCAGTCATCCCACAACCACAAGCTGGCAAGCTGGCACATATCGAATCGTCTTTGAATATAGTGAGATACTCGATCCCGATAGCATAGGTGGTACTAAAAGTGTAACCTCTTCTCCATTCACAATAAGCTAAAAATCAATCATAACACAACACTACAGAGCCGAATTCTATAGGCATAGTACGCACACATTGACTTTTATCGCTTCGCAATGTATGCTTAGTACACGTGGGTATTTAAGGCGCTTTGTGCCAGAAGCGTCACTGAACAATGATGTTGTGTTGTTTTTACGTTCCCTTTTTTCGTAATAAAGCAACGGGGGGATAGCTTCATACATTCCTATACTTTTTAATGAGTAGCATTTTCAACTTATCTACAGATGCCGACATGTGGACATCAATATAACTTAAATTCGCTCTCTCTGGCTATCTCAAGCGCAACGCAAAACGATAAAAGGAAACACCCGGCGTGCATAATATGGCACCATGCACGTCCTGAATATTGTATCCCTCTACTATAAGCACACCAAGAATGGATAATCTGGAAACGCAAAACACGGAGGTTTGATATTCGTATGTTTCGTTCCTCTCGCTTACGTCTCTACAGTCTGATAAGTCTGTGTGCGGTAAGTCTGCTGGGTATTTCTGGCCTGCTGGTTCCTTCAGCATCGGCCTACCCCATTCAACCGCATTTTAATCACTTCCTGTATACCAATCATGATGATGCTAAATATGACGATAATTCATCGTCAAATGGATCGGCAGCGGCGCTCGCCCAACAGATCTATGATAATCAGGCATATCCACGTACCTACATCGATAACTCACAGGTGACCAATTCCTACAATGCTCATATGGCGCTAGCGCAGCATCCACAGAACATTGGAGATTCACCTGCTCGCGTGAATGCGGGCTGGCAACTGGCAGGTCCCTCGAATCCCGTTGAGTCCAGCCAGGCTACCTATACCGGGCACGCAACCACCGTTTCGGGTCGCGTTACCTCAATCGTTGTTGCCAATGATTGTAATACCACCATCTGTCGAGTCTATCTCGGCGCGGCTGGTGGCGGAGTCTGGCGCAGCGATAATGGTCTGGCGGCACAACCCACCTGGACCTCGATCAACAATGGCATTCCCTCTAACGCAGTTGGTTCCCTGGCCCTTGATCCTACTGATCTCAGTGGACACACTATCTATGTGGGTACCGGCGAACCAAGTGGTTCCAGCGATTCCGAGGCCGGTGTTGGACTCTACAAATCCACGGATTATGGTCAACATTGGTCCCTGGTATCCGGTAGCCTGGCGGCTGCGAAAGATCGCTCTATCGCCTCGGTGGCAATCGATCCAACCAACCGCAAGCATATCTATATCGGTACGGCGGTAGCCCGTCACGGCTCATCCTCAGTCAATGGCGGACGTTTCTCACCACCGGATGCGCCAAAGATCGGTCTCTACGAATCCCTGGATGGAGGGAACAGCTTTAAGCTGGTCTTCAGCAAGGAATCGGATGTGGTCAATCCTGGTTCACCCAATGGAAGCGACTTCTTCCGTGGTGGCGTAAGCAAGATCCAATTCAATACCCTGGGAATTCCTGCTGGAACCGCTCCACAGGTCTATTTCTCAGTGTTTGACTACGGATTGTATCGCAGCGCCAGTGGCTCTTTTGAGCAGGTCTTTGCTTCGGCGGGCGGCGGCACGGTTGCGAATAGCGCCGCATCGCGTACAGAGTTCGCACTGGCTCCCAAAGGTAGTCAGCTCCGTATCTACGTCGGCGACGAAGGTGCTAGCGCAGCAGACTTCTATCGTGTTGATAACGCGAATGTACCCGCAAGTACCCTGACGGATGGGACGAACAATCCTGGCTGGATCAAACTCTCTAATTCCACAGCGGGAACGCCAGGATATTCATCCTATGACTACTGTAGCGGACAGTGTAGCTATGACATGCCGGTCGCTTCTCCTCCGGGACAGCCAGATAGCGTCTGGATCGGTGGTCAATTCCAGTATGCTGAAATAACACCAACCGGTGCTGTCTCAAACGGACGTGCGGTCCAACGCTCGACCAATGCTGGCGTCAGCTTTACCGATATGACGAACGATACGCAATCGCCGCCACAGGGCATGCATCCTGACCAGCACGCGATTGCCTTTGATCCCAATAATCCCAGTATCGCCTTCCTCGGCTCGGATGGTGGTATCGTACGCACCAGTGGTCAATTCGCCGATACGACCAGCGAATGTGCAGGCGTTCGTCAGTTGAGCGGAGCCAACCTGACAGATTGTGACATCTGGCTCAAAGCTATCCCGACACACATCTTTAGCCTGAACGCTGGACTCTCCACCATTCAGTTCCAGAGCCTCACGGTCAATCCACAAAATCCCAACAACGATGTCATCGGCGGCTCACAGGACAACGGCACCTTTAGCAGCACCGCTGATCCTTCGACCTGGATTGAGAGTGTGGGTGGTGATGGTGGACAATCGGTCATCGACGTTGGGAATCCCAACATTCGTATGCATACCTATTATGGTCCACAGGGTGATGTAAACTTCAATGGCAATGATCCCAACGGCTGGAATTACTGGGGTGATCCGCTTGCCAATAGCGGAGAGGCGGCCTCATTCTATGTGCCACTGATTGGCGATCCTAAGGTCAGTCAGACGATGTTTGTGGGTCTGGAGCATATCTGGCGCACCCAGGACAGTGGTGGTTCGCAGGCGTATCTGCAACAGCACTGTAACGAGTTGACCGGCGACTTCAATCCGGCCACTCCCTGCGGCGACTGGGTACCACTGGGCAACAATCTGGTCGATCAGACCTATGGCACCGATAAAGCTGGTAGCTATGTCGCAGCAATCAAACGAGCACCCAGCGATACGCAGACCCTCTGGGCGGCAACCCGTCTGGGACGTCTGTTTATCTCGCTCAACGCTAACGCAGCTCCCAGCGCTGTCAGCTATACCCGTCTCGATACAGCCGCCCAGCCCAATCGCTTTATCAGCGGGATCGCCGTCGATCCTAAAGATAAATATCACGCCACCATCACGTATTCCGGATATAACGCCTATACGCCCAACACTCCGGGACACGTCTTTGATGTGCATTACAATCCAGCCACCGGCAAAGCGACCTGGAAAGATATCAGCTATGATCTGGGAGATCAACCTATCACAGGTGTCGCCTATGATAGCGTCACAGGTGATATCTATGTCGCCACCGACTTCGGGGTTGGACGCTTGAAAGCCTATCATGTCCACTGGCTCCCGGCGGCCAAAGGTCTGCCCACCGTCGCCGTCTACAGCCTGACCATCTCGGAGTCTGGTCGCGTCCTCTATGCCGCCACACATGGGCGGAGCGCATGGAAACTCGACCTCAAAGCCTAGCACTGCTTTGACCAACGAAATGCTCACGATGATCCTGGCACTTTGTAACAAAAGTGCCAGGATCATATTTTTTAGCCTCTATTCCTGATATACTATGCATAACAAACATTTGCAACTGATATCACAATTCTAAAGCTCTTTCTCAATTTCTCTATTATAATATGGCCCTACCAGCGCGGTTGGGCCACCTGTGGGACGATCAGGATTGCAGACGGGTGAAGACGACCATGCGTAGTGTGGTTTGATGCTGGCTGGGAACCCAGTCGCCAGCGCAGGTAATGAGGTTGAGATATTTTCCGCTATTGTCGCCAAAGATGCCTTGAAGCGGAGCCTGACTCGGTGGATATGCTATGCGTCTGGTAGTGGAGAAGTGGAGTTGCGCCCCCGATTGGGTGGTGATGATGACTTCATCGCCGGGCTTCATGTCCCGCAGATTCCAGAATACAGCTGGTCCACCGCCAGGGCGATCTACATGACCATCGATGACTGCGCTACCCTGCTCACCGGGACGGGCACCATCCTTATACCAGCCTGTCTCGTCCCAGGGATTGATCTGCGGCGTATCGAGATTGCCCGTGGATAGGATGCTGACCTGCTCAATATCTGCATCCACGCCAATGGCGGGTATGCGAATATGCACTGGCAGCGCTTCACGTGGGGTCGGCGTCGATGTCAGAATGAGGGACGTGCTGACGGTTGGTGCTGACAGATGCATGGGAATGGCTGGATGGGATTCGACAGCTTGCGTAGCCGATCCACAACCGCTCAGAAACACGAGAAGACTGATAGCAAGCAAGCCTGGAGAAAAATGGCGGGCACTACTACGCACGGTCGTCAACACCTTTCCTTCAACAAGGCTCACACCAGGCCAGAAGAGTGATGTGAGCCTTTTGTCTATTCAAAAACACGCTACATCTACGTGGCCGTAATATTGATGCTATAAACAGCCGGTGGAAACGTCAGATAAGCGCTGGCATTCTTATATGTCAGGCCTGTAATCACTATCTTACCACCTGCTGCGACATTCACAGGACTCGCATTGGGAAAAAGATGATAAACCCGTACTTTAGTCATACCGCCGGAGAATAGATTATTATCCGCTTCATCGTATGTGCATCCGTGCCGGGGACAGTACAAAGTGTTGGGGTGAGAGATTCGTATCCCCAAGGGAGCATTGACCTGCGCTATTGAAGCGGTATTGCCCGTGCAGGGCGGCCGCTACGTTGGCTCTCCCATATTGGTTGGAACTGGTGTATGGCTCCCGCACATGAGGATTGGAATATGAGAACAGGTGGTATAGACATCTTGACATATACACCAGGATTGGGTACACTCATGTGTAGAAGTAATGCGTATTGCCGCTCCTCTCAAAATTCATTCTTACTCTTGTCCTGTATAAGGATGGTCTCTTTTTGCATGTGAGATGACGTTAACGACAGGCAAAGATACTAGCAAGGATCGCTAACACAGGTGAGTTAGCAAGGAGTAACGTATGTCGAAAACCCAGTGGTTTCGCCTGGGAGCAGTGCTCGGTCTGCTCCTGCTGTCAATTGTAGGTGTGGCCTATGGCCCGTTAACCGTATATGGTGCTGTTCACCCCGCTGCAAGCGGCCTTATCTCGACTCCCGGCAATGTGCAGGTAACGGCTAGCGGACCTCAGTACATCACGTTGTCATGGTCTGCTTCCAGCGATACCTCGGGAACGGGAGATGTTCCAGCTTATTATGTCTATAACGGCTCCAATATCGTAGCGACCTCGATGGGAACCTCGGTTACGGTCAGTTCGCTGCTCGCCTCGACCAGTTATACATTTACCGTCCAGGCCTATGATAAGGATGGCAATACATCCGCTCAAAGCGCCTCAGTCTCAGCTACCACCAAAGCCGCAGGTGCCACGCCCTACCAGAAGATGGCTTATTTTGATCAATGGGGCATCTACGGCAACGCTTATTATCCCTCAAATATCGTCAGCTCGGGGGCAGCTTCGCAGCTCACCACGATTATCTATGACTTTGAGAATATCGATCCTACCAATCTGACCTGCTTTGAAACAATCAAGGCATCGGATTCCACCAACGAGAGCGATCCCAATGCCGGGGATGGCGCAGGCGATGCTTTTGCAGACTATCAGAAAAGCTACACATCGAATACGGTGGATGGCTCATCCGACTCCTGGAGCCAGCCGATCAAAGGAAACTTCAATCAGTTGCGCGAGTTGAAGGTGAAATATCCTAATCTCAGATTTCAACTTTCGCTGGGTGGCTGGACTTATTCGAAATACTTCTCGGATGTCGCGGCTTCAGCGGCGTCACGACAGAAATTTGTCAGTTCTTGTATCACGATGTTCCTGAAAGGGAATCTGCCGACCAATATCAGTGGAGACGCTTCAGGCGGCACAGCAGCGGCAGCTGGCCTCTTCGATGGCTTTGACATTGACTGGGAATATCCTGGTGTGCTGGGACATACAGGCAACCACTATAGCGCACAGGATAAGGCCAATTATACTCTCCTGCTGCAGGAGTTCCGCAATCAGCTGGATACCTATGGTGCCAGTGTTGGGAAGCATTTCCAACTCACAGCCGCCGTGCCATCTGGACAGGATAAGATCGCACAGATTCAGACCGATCAGGTCGGAAAGTATCTGGATTATGCCGATGTGATGACCTACGATATGCATGGCGCATGGGATAGCACTGGACCCACCAATCTTCAAGATCCACTGCATAGCTCACCCAACGATCCATCGACAGTTGTAGCACCGGGTAACGAAAAATATACTATCGATACTGCCATTAAAGCCTGGACCAGCGGTCTATCCGACTACAATATCCCGGGTGGTTTTCCGGCCAGCAAACTGGTAATGGGCATTCCCTTCTACTATCGAGGCTGGACAGGGGTTAGCGCAGGCAGCAACCATGGCCTCTATCAAGCAGCAACCGGCCCCTCATCTGCCTTCACCTATAGTCAGACAGCCGGAACAGCCGATTACAAAGAACTGGTTGCAGCGGGTCTGGTCGGCAATGCCAGTGACAATTTCTTCGATCCAACTACTCAGGCCAGCTGGATCTACGATGGAACCAATTTCTATACTGGCGATAATCCAACATCCATTGCCGCCAAAACCGCTGCCATTAAGAGCAATGGTATGGCCGGAGCCATGATCTTCTCCCTGGATCAGGATGATAGCAACGGCACCTTGCTCAACGCCGTCGCCAATGGCCTGACGGGTAGCAACGGTGGAGGAACAGGCCCAACACCAACTCCGGTACCCACGCAAACACCCACGCCCACGCCTACGCCTACGCCTACCAATACACCGACTCCGATCCCGACCAATACACCTACACTTACACCAACGCCTACGAAAACGCCCACGGCTACACCGACCCCGACACCTGGAAATAGCGTTACCAATCCAGGCTTCGAGAGCGGAACCTTGAGTGGTTGGACCTGTGATGCTGGCGATACCGTCGTCAGTAGCCCCGTCCATAGTGGAAGCTATGCCTTGCAACTGACGCCTTCCAATTCCACTACTGGTCAGTGTACTCAGACGATCAGCGTCCAGGCCAATCACAGTTATACTCTGAAGGCCTATGTGCAGGGAAATTATGCCTACATCGGCGTCAATGGATATAGCAATAACTGGACAAACAGTAGCAGCTATACACCGCTTTCCTATACCTTCACAACCAGCGCCTCAACCACCAGCATCACCATATATGTGCATGGCTGGTATGGGCAGAGTAATGTCTATGTAGATGATGTATCCTTGAGTTAAAACAAAAAGCGGGAAGCATGCATTGCACACTTCCCACTGCCTGGATGTTCTTTGCTCAGGAGCGCGCCAGGAGCCTTAACTGGCATTCCTGGCCGCTTCCTCCTCTTCCAGCATAAAGGCCATATTCTCTGCCTGCTGCTGCTTCTCAATCTGCCGAAACCATTGGATCAAGATCACACTGGCCATCACAATCAGATAGATGCCGCCTGGAACCCACATAATCAATCCTCCCAGTTGCTGATCAGTTGAGGGTGACCAGCCAATCAGGCGTGCGGTTCCTTCATACATGGGATAGAGCGGAGGCGTGAAGGTCAGTCCCGCCCCGAGCAATACCATTGGCATATCGCTGAGCAGGATATAGATGAGTTTACCGGCCGCGTTCAACGAAAATATTCCATCCACCTGCGCACCAAATAAAGGCCACCAGAAAAGCATCCCGGTCAGCAGATACAAGGTCAGGGATAAAAAGTCCGCTGCGTCACTCATCATCATCGAGTTCATGATAGAAGGAGCATGCCAGAGCCATAGATTGGCATTGAACAGCAAAGCGGCAATCAAAGGCATGGTCAGCCAGCGAAAGACAAAGCGCAGAGGGCGAGGACGCAAACAGAACGCCACCAGCCATCCTGGCAGACCAACCACAAGCAGGGGCGCAGCCACCAACGCCAGCACCATATGCTGGATCATATGTCCGGTAAAGAGGATATGCGCGATAGCTTGCAAGGGCGTAATCACACACAATGCCAGCGCCGCCAGCCCCAGAAAAAACGCAACCATGCGACCACGCGACACAGCATCAGCCAGTTGATACCTGCGCCTCAGAGGCCCGATACTATAGACATACGCTCCTATCAGGAGCAGCAAAATCAAAAAAACGCTGGGATGCCAGTTCCACTGAGTCAGCCACGCCTGGGCTTCCTGAACGCTTGTCGGCATTACGATGACACCTTCCTTTCCTGGTCCACTTCTTCTCCTATTGTAGGACAGGCATGTCATAAAATGCCAGAAAATTTTTGAAATAAAAATACAAAGCCTTGACATGATGCCATAAAAAGTGACTTAATAGGGAGGGGTATCATATGATCAGTTTTTCTCTGCGTCGGATTTATACTGATAACTTCATTTTGACCATGTCATACGATCACGTCTGACGGAAGAGTGACCACCTGCGTCTACACATGAGATGGTGGCTACTACGCAGATCGTGATCTTTCTTATCAATGAGCCGTGAGACACATTCCCCTCACATTTAACGCGGAATATTCATCCAGGAAAAGGGCAGGCTGACTATCTGCCTCAAAGAGGAGTCATACACCATGATGACCAACGCACGCCAAAATGATGCTGTGGAGCAACGAGAGGCATGCCAGCAAGCACAAAAGATGACAGCTACCTGTGAACAATTTCATGTCACAGTTGATCCCATTGACTGGGAACAGTTCGGTATGCGCGCACCGGTAAAGGTTAACAACATCGAGATAGCTTCTCTTTTGGACCTCTATCAACGCGAAAGTGATGAGATTCTGCGTCGCGTTCAGATCAAACTGTTCGAGCATGCTGCCCTCAAAGCCGTCCAGGCTCCCGCTGGTACCAAAGCTTTAATCTGGAGCCCGGTTGATGTCGTGAAACCACAGGAGTTTCTCAACCTCTGGATTATCACCCTTGAGACTGATCAGCGCATACCGATCATCGAGACTATCAGCAATGGCAAGCGCGTCTACGAGTACTATAATTATACGCTGAACGAAAATGATGCACAATCCCTCGCCAAACTCTTTGGGCCAGCCAAAGAAGGCGAATATGCTGTTGGTGAGCAAGTCACCATTCAGGAACGGGAACGTGCCTACACAGGTAAGGTCATTTACATCATCGCACCTGGAAAAGCTACCGTCAACCGTAAACACACATCCAGAGGATATCACACAATTGCAGGCACTGCCTACACCAACGATATGGCCTCGCGCTATCTGATCGACTGTGGGGATGGCTTTCCACACATTGTCAATCAATCACAAGTCTCACGCTAATCCCTTTCTCTCTACCAATATCATTGGGGTGCAGGGGGCTGCGGTCCCATAGGTGCGAACGTAAGGCTTTTCAAGCGGGATTGCAAAGGGCGGCCAGCCCTTTGCCGGGGTTTGGGGTGTCCCCAAATACCCCTTTTTCTTCTTTTCTTCGCCGCCGCGCGCGGCGGCGAGAGGGAGGTGAGAGATCGGGGCACAGCCCCGAACCCCAGGTTAAGGGTTGCACCCTTAACAATCCCGCTTACGTTCGCACCTATGGGGCTGCGGTCCCCTGCCAGGGCGTGAGGTGTCTCCACTCCTTCTCTCTCCTCTGCCGAAGGTGGCTACAAACTATGCATAAGCATTATCGGGGTCGTACACGATCTCGATGACTTTATTCCACACTTCATCCTGTTCTTGTTTGCTCATTTTGCTGAGAGGTCTGGACTTTTTCCCTAAAATGGGCATAAGTACCCATCTGGTCCAGATTGAAGGGCAGATGGATTGATCTATAGCACAAACAAAGAAACTAGAGTTTCAAGGGGAGCCAGCGTAACGGAGGCAGAACCCGCTCGACAATCTGAAGATGATCATAGTAGCCGTGCTGCCATTGAATCGAGCCTGCCTGGATGCGAAAAATGCTGACTCCCTCTACCTCAAAAGGATGCGACAGCCAGCGCTGTCCCAATAGCACGGGAGTATTGCCACTGGCGATCCAGCACACGACGGCTTCCTGAGCGTTAAAGAAGCTGTGTGTTGGCATGTACTGGATGGCTGGCATTTTTTGGAAGCGTTGGGTAAACCACCCAATAATTTCATCACGACCCCTGCGGGCACGCTTCATACCTGAATCGAAAAGCTCTGCGTCTTGCGTATAGAAAGAAGCGATCTGCTTTACATCGTGAGCATTGAAAGCGGCAATCCAGGCCAGCACTAATGGCCCAAGTTCACTATGCACAAATAGATCCTCGTCTGTCCTGTAATTATCTTTGTCTGACTGCAACTATCTTTCCTCCCCGGCAGCAAAAAATAGGTAGTAATACTCTGTATATAGGTAGCTTCATTTAAGGTATACTTAGATAGTAAGATATCTGGTGCTGCCGATGCAAGCAATATCTAACGTAACGCAACGATCTAGCAGCTTGAAATATGGTAGCTATTGATTGGCGAGCGAAGAAAGAAAAAAGACGTGAGAGCAAGCGCACAATCTTCACTTCCCGTTCAACACATCAGCAGCGAGGAATTCTATGCTGATGTAGAGTTTCTGGAAACGCACTGGCAACGCACGCCACTGGCCGGGATTGATCTACCATTGATCGATCTCGGGACGGGCGATCCGCTGGTTTTCGTACCGATCCTGGAGCATCTGGAGTTTGTCTATGCACGCCAGATACGCACCTTTAGCCAGTCCCGCCGGGTGCTGCTGTATCGACGACATGAGTCGCGTACACGCTTTATCAGCCGGGCCGAACGGGTGGAGGAATTGCTTAAGGTCTGCGATGCGCGAGGGATCGCTTCGGCTGACTTTGTCGCCCATGGGGATGCCGCGATGGTCCTCTTTGAATTCGCGCTGCGCTATCCTCAACGCTGTCGCTCGCTGATCATCGTAGCTCAGGGGGCCGATTATCGCATCGCGCCACATCCCTTGATCTGGCTGCTGCATGAAGCTTTCTTACGCCTCCCCATCGAACGTCTAATCCCTGCTATCATCTTGCGCCGTATGGTGATGCGCTATATCACCCATACCGGGCCGCAAAAGCGCACATCGGATACCAACCACTCCCTTACACAATTGCCTGCACACTTGATCGAGGAACAGTTTCGCAAAATTGCCCTCTGGCCTGCCATCTATCGCTATTCTGTCCTGCCTGTAATCCATTCCTTCGATATTCGGAAGCGCCTGGCACAACTGGCGATGCCGATCCTGTTGCTGAACCGTCGGGATGATGCACTCTCGCCAGAGGCCAAAACCGCCTGGTTGGCACAACAACTTCCCTATTGCGCTGCTTATCATGTCATAGCAGGCTGTGAACGCTTCTTCCTCTATTCGGAAGCCGAGCACATTGATCCTTTGATTGAGGATTTTTTGGCCGGATTTAGTATCGAGGCATCGTCAGCATCATCAAGTAATGGTTAAGAACCAGGAAGGATAGAACAGATGCAGCAACGCCGCGTTGTGATTACCGGTCTGGGTGTACTGGCACCCAATGGATGTGGCAAGGAAGCGTTCTGGCAAGCATGCCTGCAAGGTTCCTCAGGTGTGGGCACGATCACACGCTTTGATGCGCATATGCTTCCCACGCGGATCGCGGGTGAGATCACTGACTTTGCGCCAGCCGCGTTTGGTCTGGATGCCGAGGAGGAGAGCTTGCTGGATCGTGGTACGCAACTGGCGGTGGCTGCCGCCCATCTGGCCTGGCAGGATGCCTATACGCATGCGCAATCAGACAAGGGACTAAGCGAGTTAGAGAGTGAGCGAACAGGCGTCTATCTGGGTACCGCGATGGCCTCTGTAGAAGAGGGCGAGAAGCTCTGGCTCCAACTGACCGAGGGGGGCATGCACCCACCACACGCGCTGCTCAAGCCGCACGATGCCACAACTTTAACGCTCAGCTATATACCAGCAGCAGCCGTCGCCTCCCACCATCAACTGCGCGGCCCCTGCCTGACAATTGCAACCGGTTGCTCGGCTGGTGCAGATGCGATTGGTCTGGCCTTCTGGAAAATCCAGGAGGGTGCGGCCGACCGTATGCTGGCGGGCGGCTCAGATTCCGCGATCAGTCCTCTGGGATTGACGGTCTTCAGTAATATGCGTGCCCTCAGTGCCCGCAACGAGGAGCCTGAACGGGCATCACGGCCCTATGATAATCTGCGCGATGGCTTTGTGCTGGCGGAAGGCGCGGCAGTATTGTTGTTAGAGGAGCGCGAGGCAGCGCAAAGCCGGGGTGCATACATCTACGCCGAAATTTATGCCTATGCATCCAATAGCAATGCCTTCCACATGGCGGCGCTCCCTGAGGATGGTATGCCCCTGCAAAAATTATTGCAACAGATCATGGCAGAAAGCCAGCTTCAAACAGAACAGATCGGCTACATCAATGCCCACGGCAGCTCCACCCGGCCCAATGAACTGGCCGAGACGACCGCCTATAAGCAGTGCTTTGGCAAGCAAGCTTATGCAATCCCGATCAGCTCCACAAAATCCCTGATCGGTCATACACAGGGAGCGGCCAGCGCGCTTGAGGTACTGATTACCGCCCTGACACTGGATCGACAGATCCTACCGCCAACCATCAATCAAGAGCAGGCCGATCCCCGCTGCGACCTGGACTATATCCCTAATACAGCACGACAGGTGGATAGCAAGCATCCACTGATGTATGCCTTAACCCATTCCAGCGGCTTTGGAGGCGCAAATGCAGCCTTAATCCTGCGCAAACATGAATTGGGACCACTCGAACCCGAACAGGCAAGTATCCAGCAGCAAGACGATACGGCGTCCAAAGTAGCCTCTCTGTCACTACGCAGGAATACTGGAGATGTTGATGATGCGCCTCGGCGCGTGGTCATCACAGGATTGGGTGTGGTTGCGCCCGGTGGCACAGGTAAGGAGGCGTTCTGGGATGCGTTGCGCGCGGGACATTCCTGCGTCAAAGCCCATACAGCCAACCAGGACAATCTGGTCCCGCTTCCTGATGTCGGGCAGGCGCTCAGCTTTCAGGCCGAACACTATCTTGAGCGTAAACTGGTACAGCGCAGCGATCGCATGACGCACTTTACGCTGGCCGCAGTCGAGGAGGCACTTCATGATGCACAACTACAGATGGAACAGGAGGACTGCCAACGTATCGGAGCCGTGATCGCAAATACGCTGGGTGGCGTGGGCTATGTGACACAACAGATCGAGCATCTCTATACGCAAGGCCCACGCTCCCTGAGCGCGCATACAGCGATTGCATGGTTGCAGATGGCGAATGTAGGACAAACCTCGATTCGCTATGGCTTGCAAGGCTTCGGGAAGGTTCCGGTAAACGATCTCTGTGGTGGTTTGGATGCGCTGGGATTGGCCTATGAAGCCATCCGGCGTGGTGCAGCTGATGTGTTGATTTCCGGTGGTAGCGAGGCACCGTTGCATCCCTGTGCGCTTCAGGTCCTGACGACAGGTGAGCCGCTGAGTCCAGAGATGATACCGGACACATATCGTCCGTTTGATCGACGAGCCAGTGGACCGCTGCTGGCCGAGGGGGCGGGCATCTGTATCGTAGAGGAGTATGAACATGCACGACAACGCCATGCCACCATCTACGGCGAGCTGATCGGCTACGCACAGACCACTACCCCGCTCAACCTGCTACATCTCACGCAATCCGCCAGTGCCAGCTATACGCGTGCGCTCTCTCTGGCGCTCGAACAGGCCGATCTGACACCTGAGGATATCGCCTGCCTCTATCTGGATGGGCGCGCTATCCCAGACTGGGATAGTAGTGAAACGGCGGCGCTGCGCGAGATCTTTGGGACACACTTTGAAACATTGCCCTGTAGCGTCCCACGTTCGCAATTTGGACATAGCTTCGCTGCCGCGGGAGCCCTGGATACGATCAGTGCCCTGCTCGGCCTGCGCGACGCTCTTATAGCACCCACCATCAACTGTGACGAGCCCGCCGCACATGCCTGTCCACCGGGCCTGGTACGGAATCAAACCGCTAACCAGCACGCCACAGCAAATACAGCCCTGCTCTGTGCACGTGGCCTTGGTGGTAGCCATGTCGTGCTGGCAGTGCGAAAATACACAAAAACTTCAAGCTTATAAGAAAATGGCAAAGCCAGTTGTACACTCACATGAAAGATTAAAAAAAGTAGTAATGGAAGCTAAATTTATTCATCCTACTGATGCTACTGATGCTCCTATCGCCGATAATTCTTTTGATGTTCTGATTGTTGGGGCAGGGCCAACCGGACTTACTGTCGCCAATCTACTCGGTCAATATCGCATCAAGGTGCTGCTGATCGAGCGCAATCAGGGGTTGTATAGCTTTCCACGCGCGATCTCGATTGATGATGAAGGTCTGCGTATCTGCCAGGCACTGGGCTTGCGTGAGCAAATATTGCAACATGTACGCCTCGATACTGGCGCGCTCTACCTTTCGCACGGCAAACGTCTGATTTATGTCAAACCACGTCAGCAGCACAATGGCTATCCTCTGATCTCAACCTTTGATCAGCCAGCTCTGGAGAGGACTTTACACGCCGGGCTGAAGCGTTTCCCCACCGTGACGGTCCATTTCGGGCAGGCCCTGCAAACATTCCAACAAACAGCTGCTGCAAGCATCCGGGCCACGCTCTGCTCTGAGATAGGCGAGCCACAACACATCACCTGTACCTACTTACTTGCCTGTGATGGCGGGAAAAGCTCGATCCGTCAGACGTTGAAAATACCTATGCGTGGCCGGACCTTTCCGCAACGCTGGCTGGTCGTTGATAGCCAGGATCAAGCGGAGGATGAGGAGAGTACAGCCACACGCGAGCATATCACTTTCTTTTGCGATCCAGAACGGCCAGCGGTCAGTGTGCCCGCGCCTCATCAGGGCAGGCGCTGGGAATTCATGCTTCATCCCGGAGAATCTGAAACAAACATGCTGCGGCCAGACACTATATTGAAACTGATTCAACAGCGGACGCAAGCAGGGACAGCACAAATCCAGCTACAGCGGCAGGCGATTTATACCTTTCATGCCAGCCGGGCCACCGCATACAGGCAGGGCCGAGTCTTCCTGCTCGGCGATGCCGCTCACCTCCTGCCTCCCTTCGGGGGACAGGGGATGAATTGTGGCTTGCGCGATGCGCATAATCTGGCCTGGAAACTGGCAATAGTACTACGAAAACAAGCAAACCCGAACATCCTGGACTCCTATCAGCAAGAGCGAGCCCCACATGCCGCCGCCTTAATCCGCTTCTCAGCCTTTATGGGTCAGATGGTGATGCCGACCAATCACAGCATGGCACACCTACGCGATCTCGTCCTGGGCCTGCTCACCAGGCTACCGCCAGGCGCAACGTCTTTGAACGAGATGAGTATTAAGCCACGCTCACGCTATACACGCGGCCTGCGGCTTGCTCTCGGCCACACGCTCACGCGCAGGTGGCATGCCAGACTCGCAGGACAACTATTGCCGCAACCAATCGTCCTGACGCCAGACGGCATCCCGACCTTACTGGATGAACAACTCGGCACCGGCTTTACGCTACTCCGGCTCTATGCTGATCCCGGCAGCGCATTTACAGCCCTGCAAGCGCCTTTGTGGAAAAGGATAGAGATACAGCTGCTCTGTATCGTGCCTGCCACCACATCTCTACAAAAGATATCTCAGGAGAATGCATATATACAGGATAATCTACAACAACAACTGGCGCATTGGTTAGATATGCGACGTGATCTCTATGTACTGGTGCGCCCGGATCGCTATATCTATGGAGCATTTACGCCAGCACAAGAGCAAACGTTTGTTACTGTGCTACAGAAAAGCTTGTTTTGCAATACGTTATCCTATAATAAATAGTATGGCATTTCAAGCTGATAGAGCTAATTGAAAGGATTTGTGTCTATGCCAGTCGATAATGAACTTTATAATCGCTTGCATAATACCTGGTGGGATGAAAATACAGCACTGGGCATTTTGCGGAGCTGGATAGGTCCGGTACGCTTTGGCTATTTTCAATCCATCCTCACAGCGGACGAATCTCAGACGATTCGCGAGAAAACGGTACTGGATGTGGGATGCGGCGGCGGTCTGCTGGCTGAGGAGTTCGCGCGCCTGCCCTGCCATGTGACCGGGATTGATCCAGCGGAGGAGTCACTGGAGACGGCACGGCGGCATGCCCAGCTATCTGGCCTGATCATTAACTATGAAGTAGGGGTGGGCGAACACATTCCCTTCGATGACGCCTCTTTTGATGTGGTGGTGTGTTGCGATGTCCTGGAGCATGTCAATTCTGTTGAGCCAGTCATCCAGGAAA
This sequence comes from Dictyobacter arantiisoli, assembly GCF_008326305.1. Classification (GTDB taxonomy): domain Bacteria; phylum Chloroflexota; class Ktedonobacteria; order Ktedonobacterales; family Ktedonobacteraceae; genus Dictyobacter; species Dictyobacter arantiisoli. Next base: position 17,060 of record NZ_BIXY01000097.1, read on the forward strand.
TCGCTCGTGTCCTCAAGCCCGGCGGCTACTTCTTTTATGACACCATCAATCGAAGCGCGCTTAGCTGGCTGGTCATGATTAAGATGGCGCAGGATTGGAAGGCAACCAGTTTTATGCCACCCAATCTGCACGATTGGCATAAGTTTATTAAGCCCAAAGAATTACAACTGGTGATACGGAAATATCAGCTAGAGAATCAGGATGTCAAAGGGATGAGTCCTCAGACCAATCCTCTCCATACTATCAGTATGTTTCTGCGACAGAAACGGGGCACATTGACCCTGTCGGACATGGGACAGCGTATGCGCTTCAAAGCCAGTCGCGACCTCTCCACTTCCTACATGGGCTATGCCATCAAAACTTCCCATTCTTGATCGAGCACGTAGCGAGAGGAATCAAAAAAGCTATATGAAAAACAGAAAAAAACGTGCCGCAGCGGATATTCTGGAAGGGATCTTCCGGCTTTCTCATCCCGGGCCGGTGTTCTTGCATGGCGTGGCGGTTACGCTGTTCGCGCTCCTGGCTGGCTGGCCCCGGCTACACTGGAATACTTTGCTGCTGGTGGTGGCGGCCCATGTAGTTATGCAGCTAGCTATCGCCGTTTCTAATGATTATTGTGATCGTCAGCTCGATGCCTTAAGCAAGAAGAACAAGCCGATTGTGCGTGGACTGATCAGTCCACGTGAAGCCTTGCTGCTGGCGATATTCCTCATGCTCTTGATGGTATGCTTACTGCTCTTTATTAATCCCCTGGCCCTGCTTGTTTCCCTGCTCTATCTGATCATCGGACAAAGCTATAATCTGGGTTTGAAGGGTACACCCTGGAGCGGGATTGCCTTCGCAATTATGTTTCCACTGATCCCCGTCTATGCCTTTGTCGCCATAGGACATATGATCCCTTTGATCCTCTGGCAGGTGCCCATTGCTGCGCTATCAGGGATTGCGGTCAATCTGGCGAATTCATTGCCCGATATTGCTGAGGATGCCGCCGGGCATGCGCGTACGCTGGCGGTGGTACTTGGTCACCAGGGATCTGTCCTTGCCTGCACCTGCTGTATCCTGCTGGCGATAGTGTTGATCGCTGTTTTCGCCCTGACGGGCATGGTACCGGCACATCTCGCAATACTATTGCCCACCCTGCTCTTGACCACCCTCGCGGCTGGTGCATTATATCTCTATATGAGGCCCAGGCAATCCCTGCAAGCCAGTAAATATTATTTTTATCTGCTTGTGCTCACCTGCCTGCTGCTGGCCGGTGGCTGGATCGTAAGTGCAAGTCAGGTATAGAGCATCCCTTTAGCGAAGAAAGTTGAGTTGTAAGCATGCCACTACGTTTTACGCCTGTTGAAGCCCTGGCAGCGCGCCTCAATCTGCTCCCCAGACCACTCTTCGACACCCCGCTAGCGCCAGGGATCGCTAAAATGCTGATTACCGCCTGTGCGATGGATCTTTTTGATACCTTGAATAAAGATGAATTATCCCTGGAACAACTCGCTGCGAGATTACATTGCCAGCCACAGGGTCTCCAATTATTACTACAGATTCTCGTCTCAGCAGGCTATCTCTCACAGCGCGGAAATAGCTACCGCAACACAGCCATGACGCGGCGCTGGCTCTTAAAAGACTCATCCCACAATATTGCTCCCTATATTATTCATAGCCAGGACATCATCGCCATCTGGGATCATATTTCTGAGGTCATCCACACCAATCAACAGGCGATGCGTATGCCCTATGAGGAGGATGCCAGTAATCCTGAGACACAGGCCTATCTGGCTCGCCACTACGCCGGACTGGCCTCGCTGGCAACCGCGCTGGGAGGCGAGATCGCTCAACGCGTACGGCTTCAACAACCAGTCAGGCGCATGCTCGACGTCGGCGGCTCCCATGCTGGCTATAGCTCCCTCTTCTGTCGCAAATATCCAGAACTCCACTCCACCATCCTCGATTTACCATTGGGCATTCGTGCTGGCGAACAGATAACCAAACAGCTCCAACTGACCGAGCGTATCCACTTTGTCAGCGGCGATATCGTCAAAGATAACTTTCCAGAGCAGTTTAGCGAACCATTTGATGCCGCCCTCTACTTCCATATTGCCCACCTCTTACCAGCCGAGATCAACCAGAACATCCTCAAAAAGGTAACCCAAACCCTCAGGCCCGGTGGCACGCTGGTTTTCGTCGATCAAGTCACCGATCAAACCCACAGCTCACAGCTGGCCTCCTTGATAGTACAATTCATGGCCCTGACCATGACCACGGTCGGCGGCACCTGCTATAACGTTCCCACGATTAAAGGCTGGCTGGAAAACGCGGGCATGGAAAATGTCCGCCAGCACCGCCTGCTCATGCCCGGCGCAACCTTGATTACCGCCAGTAAAAAGGAAACTTCCATTCTGCCTCCTACTCGCAGTGCCTGATACAGGCTAGCCAGGGGCCCAGGCGGGATGGAAAGCGGTCGCGGTATAATAGACGAGCAGCTTATTTATCGCTTGATACCATTGATCGAGCAGCATATGCTGCTCCTGAATCAATGGTTCGCCGCGCCGCACCATCGCATAATATCCTCTCAGAGTGGCGGCATAAAGTGACTGCGTGGTTATGTCTTCCAGTTGCCTATCAAGCTCACGGATACGTTCGGTCAACCTGTTGATATCCTCTACAGCCTGATCATAGCTCTCTAATGCGTACATAATAGCTCCATTTCTGCCAGATATCTTTTCCAGAAAAGCATATGTTAACAGCTACCATCATCTACAAACCCATCTTCTATAATCAAAAATACCTTTATCATGCTTATCACACAGCGTATCTTTTCTGATCCTGATGCGTCAAGCTCAAGCGATGCGAGCAATGGACACCATTGCGCTCTCGCGTGCCAGTGTTGTTTACTGGATAAAAAAGATCAGAGAAAAGAGAGGTCTGCCCGCTATGGATGAGCATGAGGGACGCGAGATGCTGGCAGCGGCATTGCCAATTGATGCGCTACAGCATATGTTTTTGGAGCAGGGAGGATTTGTGGTAGTGTGGGTAGATATCTCGGAACGCCAGGATCTGGAGATCCTGGCCGCCCAGGAGCAGGCATCAGAAGAGGATGCGACGTGCTCCTGGTACTATGCTCATCCCGGTAAGCATAATATGCTGCTGGGCCTGCATATTGTGGCGCACCAACCGGCTCAGATGGATATGCTGCTGGTCTTCAGGATGTCCCAGATGTTTGATCAACTCTCAGAAATCGCCCGCCTGAGCACGCTCTGGATCGTGCCCGGCCCCCCTCCAATCCCATTGACGGGACGCATCGAAATGAAGGCCGAGACATTTGTGCCTCGCATCTTGAACGTCAATGGGCAGGGCTTATTTCTCCATCTACCCGCAACTCAGGTGGCCGAACTGCGCGCCGAACTGGCTAAATGGAAAGGCTCATCCTCACATTAATATGGGGTTGGTGGCGAACGGGGAAACGCGGTCCTGCTGGCCATGGAACGATGAAATTCTCTTAGGAGTAGAGCAGTATACTATAAAACGTTCACATTCCCTGTCAATAGAGTAATGTATTTTTTAGGTTATTTTTAGGTTATTTTTAGGTTATTTTTAGGTACCCTGGGCTTGCCTCACGCTAAATTTTAGAGATTTTTAGGGACAGTTTTTCCTATAAAAATAGATTTCATATTTTTTTTTAGGAAAATATCTATCTATAATCCTGTGGTAGTGTTATATTAGGTCTCACATGGGAATACGAAGTAATCCAGTGTTTATTTACTCCCTATATAATAAAGAGAGCTAAAAATGAGGCCGCAGATTGAAAAATGGTACGCAAATCACCTTGTTACCATCTTATGGAATGAGCTATCCAAGCGCGTGAAGGCGTATAGTGTGTATAGTGTATGCAGGCCAGATTGGTGTGATTTACAGTTGAATAGATGCTCTTCGTTTTCGCAACGAGGTCGTTATTGGAGAGCGCTCTATGTATAGTTTTAACCTCGAAACGCTTCTGTATTTTGCTAGAATCCGCCACTTAAGAGGGACATTCCAGTCAAACGCTTTTTATGGTTTTGGTGCATTTCATGATCCCTGTGTTGTGATAATTACTGTCTATTCTGGTTCTATACTTTCTTGTAATATTTATAATCGTCATTCACAAATGATGGAAAATGCAGAACCAGCGCTAGATGTACTACGGCATACGGTAGCGGAGTGGACCTTTAATCACACCACCGGGGGACAGAACAATACAACGGGTGGACCTATTCCATCCTTTGCGCCACCGTCAGCTCCATCATCACCAAATATAAACCTATCTTCATCAGAGCACCTTTCGTCGTCAGTGAAACCTCAGCCTCAAGGAAACCTTCCACCTCTGAACATAATGGGGAATTCACGGCCATCAGGCTCGTTTCAGTCGGATGCATTTTCTGCATTGCCAGCTGCGAGAAATCCCACCGGACCAGTTATGTTCACGACAGAGCCTTATCAAAATAGCTCGTCTAAGCTGGATCTTTTCCCCAATTTAGTGCCCCATCGTTTAAAAGCTGTTTCGGGCGCCGAGGTCCTCCAATGGAAAGGGAATATTAAAAGCATCTATATGCGTACCAACGGTATCAATACTATTGCTCAGATTGCCACAATGCTCTCTCTTGAGATGTTGGATGTACTACAAATACTCTTACAACTAGAGAAAGATGGTCTGATATCGTTGGATAAACCGGTATAAAAGAGCAGGGCATCGGCCTTCGCATGCACCAATAACTGATGCATTTTTTAGGAGTTTACTATGGTTGTGGTCACAAAAGAAAAGTTTCGTTGGTCATCTACTTCAATTGTTGTTACACTCGCCTTTATTCTCGCTATCATTATTCCATTTATCGCCATGCTCAGCTTTAACTATACCAATACTCGTCCGGCTTTGATCAATGCTTCAGAGCAAAGCTTACAGAATGATGCCGTGACGCGTGTCCAATTGATCGACAATTATATAAATGAGCGCGTACTCGATATCAAGACCCTGGCCCAGGTTACCAGTGTGCAGACCTTTGTGGTTCAGACTCCGCAGGATACAGCTGCCTACAAAGACAATGCCGTCCATGCTGAATATTCGTTAGCCGCTGGTATGTATCGCGATACAAATTATAAAACCTGGACGTTATTTAATACGCATGGCAATGTCCTTCTCTCCTATCCAACGCAGCCTGCGAAGCATGGAAATACCTTTGTTCCTCCGGATGTACAAAGCGTTATGAAAGGGCAAACTGTTATCTCGCCTGTCTACTATGGCGCAAAGACAAAAGAGGCAACGGTTGATCTTTATTCTCCAATTACGGCCCCGACTACTCAGCCAAATAAGCCAGGACCCGTCGTTGGTTGTATTCGTGCAACATTGAGCCTGAATTATATTTGGAACAATATCATCAAACCTGACGCTGGAAATAATGGCACAGGAAGCTCTGCTTTTGTGTTGGATGCGAATGGCGTGCGGGTTGGCGATTCAAGTGATCAGTCATTATTTACAACCATCAAACCACTTGATCCTACGCTAAACGCAAAGATTGTCCAGGAGCAACGCTATGGCACAGCGACTGCGCCAACGGTACAGAGCAACAAAGATCTCGCAGCTGTGTTGAGCACTCATTCCACATCGGCAGCGACGTTACAAACGCAACCTCCTGGTAAAAGCGAAGCCTATCAAGTGGTTGCATTAGCGACAAAAAATGCGTATATACGCTGGTATTATTTTGTACTCAGCCCGGTGAATACCGTGACCAATGTCGCCAATCAAGAGTTTTTAGCGACCTTAGGGATTGCCTTGTTAGAGGCGTTTATTGTGGGTATTATCGCTCTCTTCGCGCGCCATAGCCTGGTGCGTCCGATCCTGGCTGCCGTTGATCGTCTTCGGGATAACAGTAGCACGCTCCGTTTGCTCGCGCAAAAGCAGCAACAGGCATCAGAAGAACAGTTGCTTGTGATTGATTCCTCACAGGGAAAGCTGCAATCAGTGCAATATTATACCGATGCAACCAAAGTTGCCTTACAACGCCTGGATACCATGGTGCCGCAGATCTCAACCAACTGGGGCCAGTACGATGAGCGGGCGATGGAGCATGTGATTCAGCAGTTATACGCAACGATTAACTATCTGGAAAATGCTTCAGAGTATCAAGATAATAGTAATCGCAAGTTGGCCGATGTACTCAATTCCGCGACCCTTGCCACAGAGGTCTTGCATACAGGCTCTCTCTCCGCCACAGAGGCCGCCGAGCAGGCTGGAGCAATTGTGATGCAACTCCTCTCGATTATCGGTAAGGCCAACTAAACGGATTATCTCACCCACAGATACGGCCTGTGGGTGAGATGGAGCTACTTCCGTGGCCAGTTAAGCGTTGAAGATAGAATACACTTCTTCGCCATCGTTATCCTTCCTCATCCATCTTAAATGGTCGCGATGCTTCTGGATAAAGGAGTTTCCAGATGGCGGCCGGATAGTTTTTATTGTCGAGCATGGCAAAAACCACACCTGGCAAAACTCCCACGGGTAGCGACAAGATTGGGGGAGATTCCAGTACGAGCAATGGGAAAGCGCACCTCGGTTGCGACCTCGGCGCGCACCTACATCGTTCTCCAACCTCTGCTCCATGCCCTCTACCTGCTTGAGGTGCTATAATACATATTAATAGATATTTGCATATTTAAGCATAGGAGGACGATTGACGTTGGATATTGATGAAATGCCGGATGATGCGGTGGCCTATCATAGCTATGCAATTGGCGATATCCATGGCGAGGTAAGCCTGCTGAAACGGTTGCTAGAACGCCTGCCTTATCGGCCCGAAGATAAGCTGATCTTTTTAGGGGATTATGTGGATCGAGGCGAGGATTCGATCGCGGTGATCCGAACCTTGCAAGCCTTGCAACAGGAGCATCCCCGTTGTATCTTCCTGCGCGGCAATCATGAGGACGCCTGGCTTGAACAATGGGATGGCACTTCATTCAAGGAAATGCCATCTATGCCGGGTGCACGCAAGGTATGGGAGAGTTGTAATAGCGAGATACCAGCCGATATTGGCAGATGGATGCAGCAGACACGTATCGATTATGAGGATGACCACGCCTACTATGTCCATGCTGGCGTTCTGCCATACAAACCCTTCTCGGCAACGATTCCTTTTGAAAAAATGTGGGGCGCTGAAGGTTTTACAGATCGCGACTATAACTGGGGCAAAACCGTGGTCTTTGGTCACTGGGAACGGGATACCCCTTTCATCCAGCGCCATAAGATCGGTATCGACACCGGAGCCTGGCGCACCGGCAATCTCACTGCCATCCAACTTCCCAACCGTCAGATCTTCCAGGTCCACCGCGAACCAAACGACAAAGCTTAGAACATTACGTTTAGCTTGTCTATGGTTTGGGCAAAAAAACAGCCTGTGATCCTGAGGTATGTCAGGATCACAGGCTATAGGAGCTGAATTAGGCGGCGACCGAGACGCATTCAAGCTCGACCGTGGGCATGTCAGCGATATGCTTGTAGGTTGGCTGCTCGATGGTGCGCTCTGGCTGCTGCATGTGCCGGGCCTTGCGGTTGGCACAGTAGAATGGAACACAGATTGAGATACTCATGATGGCTGGAATCAACATGCCACCACGTACGCCTAACTGCGGGATGATCAGACCAATCGACATTGGGACGGTCATGCCGGCCAGCCCGGAGCTGAGCAGGACGATACTGGACATAAAACCTGCTGCGTGTTCGAAACGGCGGGAGGCAATCGTCTGCAAGCTCGGGAAAATGGGACCCAGGAAGAAACCCAGAAAGCAACTGGCCACAAAGCTGATCAGCGGCTGCTGAATATAGAATATGACGCATAAGCCGCTTATAGCCCCACCAATAAAGCTGATATAGAGCAAGCGGGCATCACTGATCAGCTTTCGTTTCATCAATTGGGCAATTGCCATACGACCAACTGTCAGGCCAACCCAGAAGAGGGTGGCGGCAGGCGTGGCAGCGGCAAGTGCCATATGTGATCCCTGGCTGATCGAGGTTACCAGCCAGTTACTGAAACCGGACTCGGCCCCAACATAGAACAAGACCTGCAAAGCCGTAAACCAGATGATTGGATTCTTGAACAAACGACTCACTGACAGGCTATCCTGCTGATGCTGACTCATCTCCTCGCTCCTATCCACAAACAGCTCTTGTGGACGATCAGCAAAGCGCATTGGACCCAGTAGCAGGACACTCAGGCCGCTGACCAGAGCCACCAGCAGGAAGGAAGGAAGGATCGTTCCAGTCAGGGATAGTGCATTCGCCAGCACGAGCGGCGCAAGCAGAGATCCCATTCCAGCAGCTCCATGCAGGACATTCATCTTTTCACCGAGCGTCTCTTTAAAGTTAAAGGTCAATGTCATACATAAGCCAACGGTAATCAGGCTAGAAGACATACCCTGAATGAGTTGTGCGATCAGCCAGATGTCAAATGATCCGGTTGTCGGTATTAGCATACTCGCTAAGATCAGGCCACCCAGGCCCGAGATCATAATATTCTTTGTGCCAATTTTTTTAATCAGAAGATTGCTAATCAGAACAGCGATAATTGAACCCAGCGCACTCACGGTAAAGACGAGACCGGCAGTACTTAAAGCAACATGCGTATGGGTAGCTAAAATGGCAAGGCTGGAACTTGGTAATACACCCAATAAACCATTAGTAATGAAGGCCAGGCAACAAACCAAAAAAATGACTGTTTTATTTGTGCGGATAGCGCTGTAAGTCATGAAAAAAGACATCCTCGAAAGTACAAAATTGTTCAGCAAGAAAAGCATCCAACCTCTGACATTGCCTGCATGGCACAAAAATGCCCTCCGGAGGTTGTGCATTATTGGGAAGTGTTGTTTTTTCGTTCACTTCGTGTGGTGGCAGTCACGTCCAGGCAAAAACTTCTATACACCTATTATGGACATTCGCTTGTCCGTGCCGATCTCGTCTTCTCTATTTTTGTCCAGCGCTGGAGTTGTTTGTTGCCGCACTATCTATCGCAGATAGGTACTTTCGAATTTTTTGTTGAGATGGCAAATCGTTGCTCGAGGATAAGAGAGTCAACCGATATTTTTCACGTTGTTTTCCACCAATTTTTATTATTGTAACATCTATGAATCTAACTTTCACATATTTTGTCAAATGCATTACTTTTGGGGGGTACGTCAAAGCATATGCTTATTCCCCATCTTTAAAGTGCCCGATACATGGCAGTAAAAATTTTTGTTCGCTTGTTATATTGAACAGATGTGAGCCATGAAATATTTCATCCCATCCAATCCATTTTCTTTGAAGGAAAAATAAAATATTTAAAAGAAAATGCACAAAAAGAGAGATGAGCGTAATGCTCACCTCTCTCAGATTTTTTCTCATAACGTGGACCGCTTAGTAGCCACGTTTAGAGGGCTTAGTAACGGTTACGACCGCCACCGCCACCATAAGAGCGATCCTGGTAGCCACCGCCACGGTTGCCACCAGCTGGACGCTCGCGTGCCTCGTTCACGGTCAGAGTACGGCCACCCAACTGGGCACCATTCAACTGATCGATAGCGGCATGGGCATCCTGCTCGTTCTCAAACTCTACGAAGCCAAAGCCTTTGCTACGGCCAGTCTCACGATCCGTGATCACCGTGGCGAAGCTCACCTGTCCAACCTGCTCAAAAAAGTCGCGCAGATCTTGTTCTTGTGTCTGATAGGGCAGACCCCCAACATATAATCTCATATTCTCTCCACTCCTGTGGTGACACCGCTTTCATCTATTGACGCTCGAAGAAACCGTTTCTCACAGAAGCGATACAATTCGTTGTTGATGTCATACACCTATTATAACAGACAGTCTCCAGCCTTTATTCCAGGGAAGCAGGCAAATTCGCAGGCCGTTAAAATTCGTTTTACCGCAACTTCATTAAAAAGTAAGGCCCTTTGTGAGCGTGTGTCGGACATCCATGCTCTCACGATCTCTGTGCATGCGTTTTCGCACCTGCGGTGCTCAAACATCTTTTTAGTGTGTGGTGTCGGAAAAGTTCTTCGAACTTTTCCCACACCACACACTAAAAAGGGCGCAGGCACGCATGCGCCTGCCAGCAGGTCAAACAGTAAGATCCCGATGGTACTGGGAGTCCGACACATTCATAGAAAAAAGCCAGGAGGCGATGGGTACACTACCCACCACCTCCTGGCTTTTGTTAAAATGCGGAGAATCTAGTAGCGGTTACGACCACCGTCATAGCCGCCGCCACGGTTGCCGTAGCCGCCACGATTGCCGCCGTTTGACTGGCGCTCACGAGCTTCGCTCACGGTAATGGTGCGGTCGCCATACTGCGTACCATTCAGGCGCTCAATCGCGGCCTGCGCATCCTGATCATTCTCAAATTCGACGAAGCCAAAGCCTTTGCTACGGCCAGTCTCGCGATCAGAAATAACGGTCGCGGCGCTCACTGCTCCAATTTGCTCGAATAAATCACGTAAATCATGCTCTTGTGTCTGGTAAGGCAGACCACCAACGTATAGTCTCATGTTTTTAACACTCCTGTGGTGACACCGCTTTCATCTATTGACGCTCGAAGAAACCGTTTCTCACAGAAGCGATGCAATGCGTTATTGATGTCATACACCTATTATAACAGACAGCCCCCATCCCTTATTCCATAAAAAGATGCAAATTTGGAGATCTTTAAAATTCGTTTTGCCTCAATCTCTTACAATGCTTCAAGATGCCCTTTTCATAAAAAAGATAGGTTTGAGATACGGCTATCTGTAGCAACAAAAACAATGCAGCACTGAGAATAATCTCTGGCGCTACATTGTTTTTTCTTGTCATGCTGACTGCGTAACACTTCAGGTAGCAATCATGCACGTTTCGCAATCATACACAGCAAACTTAGTAGCGGTTACGACCACCGTCATAGCCGCCGCCACGGTTACCGTAGCCGCCACGATTGCCGCCGTTTGACTGGCGCTCACGGGCTTCGCTCACGGTAATGGTGCGGTCGCCATACTGCGTACCATTCAGGCGCTCAATCGCGGCCTGCGCATCCTGATCATTCTCAAATTCGACGAAGCCAAAGCCTTTGCTACGGCCAGTCTCGCGATCAGAAATGACGGTCGCGGCGCTCACTGCTCCAATTTGCTCGAATAAATCACGTAAATCATGCTCTTGTGTCTGGTAAGGCAGACCACCAACGTATAGTCTCATGTTTTTAACACTCCTGTGGTGACACCGCTTTCATCT
>NZ_BIXY01000097.1:28417-28780 GCF_008326305.1 Dictyobacter arantiisoli
GGCGCTCACTGCTCCAATTTGCTCGAATAAATCACGTAAATCATGCTCTTGTGTCTGGTAAGGCAGACCACCAACGTATAGTCTCATGTTTTTAACACTCCTGTGGTGACACCGCTTTCATCTTTGACGCTCGAAGAAACCGTTTCTCACAGAAGCGAAACAATGCATTATTGATGTCATGTTCTTAGTATAGCACATAGTGCATAAACAATGTCCAGTGTTTGTCTTTTTTACTTTTTTAGGGTGCCATTCATTTTTTTGCAGAGCCCTCTTGAAGAACGTGGCGCGAAAAAGTTTGCCTTCCCCATCGTTTTTGCCCCTCCGTTCGTCCCTTCCGAGGAGCAGGTTGTGGGGCAAAGGTCG
>NZ_BIXY01000098.1 GCF_008326305.1 Dictyobacter arantiisoli
TACGGGGATTGAACCCTATTTCCGATTGATACGTTTCTCTCAGAAAGATAAAGACCATCTTTATGAGAGTGTATTATCGGAGCTTGCTTTGAATCCTTTTGAAGTGGCGATAGTAGATGATAGAGTCATTAGAGGAATAAGATGGGGGAATAAGCGAGGAGCAACCACCGTATGGTTGAAAAAAGGGAAATTTTCACACGAGGAGCCGAGCGAAGATACAGGCATACCTACATATACCATACAAAATATAGAAGAACTTTGCACAATATCCTTTTCAATGCAGTTGTTGAAAGAAGCGGAAACCAGGAACACGACCAGTGCCAGGAAAAGCCCCCACCGGTAAAGAGATGCAAAGAGATGTAAAGAGATGGAAAGAGATGGAAACGTCCGGGCTACTGTAGTCGCGTCCGAACACGAGGCTGATCACGCCATCTGACTGGGCGGCTCCAGACCGCAGGATATCGATGTCCGCCAGCCCTCCTCGCAGCACCTCTCGGCACTGGCGTCTTTAAGGGTCTGCTCTGATCTGTCCGAGCGGGCGAGCGCGAGAAAGGATTTTTCCCTCTTTTATCTGTTTGTACTCATGCCACTCGCTTGCTGTTATCTCGTTGTGCATCCCATGGGCTTTAATTCTTCCTGGAAGCTTGCACGGGTGAGGATCGGAGCTTCCAAGGAGAAACGATCACCTTTTTTGGGTTACCAATTGTTGTGTGTGATAGAGTTTCGCATAGAGTCCGTTTTGGTGACACAGAATCTGGGGAGCGTCCATCTCGACGATTTTTCCATTCTCGATGACGATAATCTGGTCGGCTTCTTGCACTGTTGCCAGACGGTGAGCTACCAGGATACGATTTTTCTTGCCCCATTCCTGAAGCAGTGTTTTCATAATCGCTGTTTCCGTAAGTGAATCAAGCGCAGATGTTGCTTCATCTAAAAGCAATATGGTGGGATTACGTAGGAGTGTACGTGCGAGGGCAATGCGTTGTTTTTCTCCACCGGACAGTTTGATTCCACGAGATCCCACCACGGTTTCATATCCTTCTGGCAATCTCTGCACGAACTCATGAACACATGTCCTCTGACAGACCTCTAAAACGTGCTCCCATGTCACGTCGCAATGGAGACCATAGACCAGATTTTCTCGAATAGTTGTATTCCAGAGTTGGATATCCTGGGAGACCAACCCAATCTGTTGTCGCAAGGCATGGGGAGCGATTTCTGCGATATCTTGCCCATCCAGGAAGATTTTGCCGCTGGTAGGCTCATAAAAGCGCATGCATAAATTCATGAGCGTACTTTTTCCTGATCCGGTGGGACCAACAATGCCCGACATTTGCTCAGGATCACTTGTAAAGCTAATGTTTTGAATTTTTTCTGCACCATTTTTATAGGAGAAACTCACCTGAGCAAATTCGAGCTTTCCTGGCCCTTCTTTTCGGGTGTGTTCCCCTTGATCAGGCCATTCGCGCGGCAGGCGAAAAACAGCAGCAAGGGCTTCTAATGAGTTGGCTACTTCTCCTGTTTCAATACGTCCCGATAAGATTGAGGTAAGGGTGGTATAGAGTTGCTGGATATACAGTGAGAGTGCCAGGAGTGATCCAACGGTGAGCTGGTGCTGCAAGAGTTGCCATCCACCCCATCCAAAAACGATGCAGAGACCAATCCAGTGAATGAGATGGGTAAGCGTTAGTCGCACAAACTGATGCTGTGTTGTTGTTCGACAAATAACACTCCCATACCGATGTAACCAGTTGTCCCAGCGACGTATTTCTCCTGCCTCATTTCCAACGGCTCGAACCTCTCGTATGCAGGAAAAGATCTCTTGAAGCATTGCGTGTCCCTGCTCAACCAGTGTTCGTTGTTGCATCACCTGGGTATGACTGCGTCGTGCCATCCGTTGTGAAATGAGCCACCCTATTGGGAATACGAGGATAGATACGAGGCCGACTTGCCAACTGAGGACAAGAATAAGAAGTGTCAAGGCCATTGTTTGAATGATATTCGCGATGGTTGGGAGAAATTTGGATGAGACATAGACCCGGCCAATTTCACCGCAATCATGCATGATACGATGCTCAAACGCGCTCTCCTCCATATCATGAAGGGTAGCGAGTGGTAAGTGAAGCACGTGTTCAAATGTTTTTCTTCGATATTGAGCTGAGATAGCTTCTCCTACCCTGGACCGTGTATAAATTTCCCAGTAACTGAAGAGGGTGCGAACGAATGCGAGCCCCAAAAGGAGCAGAAGACATTGAAGAATTACAGGGTACTTTTCTGTCACTGTGGCAGCATCAAGCAGCCATTTGAAACAGTAGGGTTGGAAGAGATCAGCTCCTATAACGAGACCAGTAATGCTGAGGCTCCCAAGAATCCGCCACGTATAGGGCCGCAGTTCTGGAATAAGATGACGAAAAATAATGGTGAGGTCATTGTCTTTCTTCTTGTCTTTCTTCATGTGTGTCGTTCATGCCTCTCTTCACTCCCATCCCTGAGATGTATAGTCGTATCATATGCATACTAAACTGCTTTAGGATTGATATTCTCTCATCTATCATAAAAAAACACAAATGATATTTATCGATAGAGGGAACCGCGAGGGCAAAAATCAGATACATTGTAGAATGCAGGCGAAAAGAGGCAAGTTGAAGAGCAGGCATCGGTCATGCATGGGGGATGAGAAATGTCCAGACGTGTTTCTCGTCAAGCAACTCGAGATGCACGTCTGTATTATCTCGTTTAAGAGGAACAAGGAAAGTCGTACAAAATACGATACCCATGTTCAATGTTTGGACGTTCATATAACGGTGTTTCTTTGAGGGCTACCCAAACGTGGAGTTTGAAACCATCTCCTGACCCATACTTTGGTCTCCCGATGACCATCCTGGCAGGTACTCCAAGCGAAAGGAGATACGCGCACAAAGCGAATGCTCGTATCAGGCACAATCCTTCATTGCCAGGAGTCTGTCCCATACTCTGTGCAATTCGGCGCTCGAAAAGTCCTGTGATCAATCGATAGAACCAATATTCCTCATCTACCAGTAAAATTGTGTCCACAATTGAGATGTTCCGTGTCGGATAGCGCTTTTTGATATTCCAAATGTATTGATGCGCCTTATAGACTCCTTCATCACCTTTGCAGAGCTCCGCTAAAACAGCGATGATATGCCCTGCACCTCCCAGCCTCTGCCTTTTTGTCACTGAATAGATGTGCGTCGGTTGTGTTTCTTCCGGCTTTTGCGTCTGTGCAAGAGGATGAGATGAAGTGCTAGAAGCGCCAGAAGCGCCAGATCTACTTTCCTGAGGCTCAAGCAGTTTTTGATGCTTCAGTTGCTCTTGTACTGCCAGAATCTCTCTTTCACTAATCTTGTATGCCTCAAGGTGTTGTAGTCCTTCCGGGAAGGAAGAAGAATGGAGTATGGCGTTGAGTATCTGTGTCTCTCGACTGCTCAATTCTACCAGGATATTCTGTCTGATGTCTAACAGAAAGCCGTTTGTGTCATAGTCATCAAAGCATACCAATGGAGCTAATTGATAGTGTTTGCCCATACGGGGCCTCCTCTCTTCAACTGAGGCTGCCAGGCGTTTCTTAGAAAGAGTTCGACCATCGCACTGGTTACGAGCGTCTGATAATTCTTGCGTATCAGAACACGACTTTCCAGAACACATTCCAGGCGAGATGGATCCGCGATTCCTAGCGTCGCAAGATGGGAATGTCCTCCTAAGAGATCTTGCAAGCGTGCTGTTTGGTGGAGGCAAAACCTTTGCCCGGGAGTCTGCGTCCAAACGTTCCAGGTGCGCCACATGACTTCTGCGGGGACATCGTCAAATGCAAGCCGTAGGACTGGTTTATCAATGATGCGCGCTGTGCGAGTGAACTGTGGGAAGATATTGGGCGTTAGTTTGTATGCGTCTGGTAATGCCAGCGAAATCGCTTGAACGGCTCGTTGGTGGTAGGGATTATAGAGGCGAATGCCAGCGGGTTGTAAAATTGCCTGTTCAAGGGCAATTGCTTGAGGAGCAAAACAGGGGGCATGTTGGAGTGCAATATCATCCCACGCTCTTGGTTTTGAGATCGGGGTCAAAAAATCGGCTCTTCTCATTTCGTGATCTTCTTTTTTGACTCCAGAGAGCGATGATGGTCCTATTAATGAATGTATTGGCAGTAAACTTCGGAGGATAGCAAACACATTCCAATCCGTTGCAAGTATTCTTCGTAGCATGGCTCGTTTCTCTTTCCAGGCAAGGCGTGCCGAAAGAATGGCATGCAATCCATACTGCAGGCCCGGCCCAAAGGCACTGTCATCTCCGCCACCAGTGACGAGGAGAGAGATCCGATCTTTTTGTGCTTGTTGTGCTACCTGTTCGTAAAAACGTGCCCAGGGATGTCCATAAGGATGAGAGAATATCCACTGTGAAGAAAGATAGGACGCTTCTGTGTCCATGGAGATTCTGTGCAACGGAATATCCAGGGCTTCACAGACCAGGCGAGCAAAATGATATTCTGATCCAGCCGGATCGGGCGATTCCATGTGGTAAGCAATCGTATCTACTCCCGCCGCTTTGAGTGTCGCAAGGATGGCCGCAGATCCGGATCCTCCACTCAAAAGCATCCCTACCCGTTCGGAGAGCAGTGGTTGCACTGCAAGCTGTAGTGCTTTGCGGGTCGGCTCACGAAAGGTTTCTAGTGTCGTTGTTCTTGATGTGAGAAATGAGTCTGGACGAAAGCAGTCAATCTGTTGTGTTGATATGGTTCTCGCTGGATGAATGGTGACCAGCTGTCCTTGCTCTACCCGATGTAAGGAAGAATAAATAAAAACATCGTCTCCATGGCAGCAACGGCGCAGTGCCCAAAGGTCCATTTCGGAAGCATCATGAATGAGGTCAAGTGGGTTGGTAGACCAGCGTAACCGGGGGCCATCAGTCCGGAAAAAGATGCTATCTTTTGAGGAAAACCCTACCCAGAGATAGATCGTTCCGTCTTGTTTGATGAAGCACCCTGCTGCATTTTCACTAATGGTTGCCAGATCAGTATAATGACCTCGTGCAATACTATCAGTTACCGTGCTCACAATACTTCTGGGATCAGCTGTCGTCGCTTGCCACACGAGACCAGCAAGAAGGACCAATCCCTCTGTCATCTGTGGAAGGGGTTCTTTCCTGGTGGGGTGAAGCCATTGGACAGCGCTGTTCTCCCCTGACAACACGCTCTCCGGTTGGCCTATTCGCCAGGAAACAAGGAGAGGCAGGCTGGTATCCTTCATATGAGCATAAAAACCACTATAACGATACGTAAATTTCATCTCTGGTCTTCTTTCTCGGAGAATATGAGCAATGGATCATAAGACCTCTTGGAGAAGTTCTATGATCCATTATCTGTGTTGTAGGGCGATTACTTTTTCAGATGGTCAGCATCTTCGGATTGCCAGCCACCGTTACCAGCAACAGAACCAATCCGCTGAACGCTTGAAACGTTTGAAGTTGACGGAACCGGAAAGAGTAAGGTGAGAATTGCTTTGATAATGCGCATGTGTTTTCACCTCCTTTCTCGCAAACAATAGGGCAGAAGAGGAACATGTTTTCACCTCTTGCGAAGAGATGATTCCTCACGTACACTAGAATGAATAATATTCATCAAATAGTGATTGTGCTAATCAACATCGTGAATTATCATTCAGTAGTATCTAGTATAATTCAATGCTTCGATTTTTGGTGGCTTTTTTGCCATGATGTGCTCATTTTTTGCCAGTATATGCTCACTCTCACTATGATTTTGTAGCGAGCTTGGAAGAAGAGAAGAAGGGAATCGTGATCCATGAAAAAGGTGATAATAGATGCAAAATTTGTGAAATCACAGGGATTCAAACAAGAAGAGTTGGCAACAGAACTAGGAAATAAGTAGAACTGCACTTCAAACATATCTCTATGGAAAAGCTCCATTTCCGCATACATTACGAGAAGAAGTATGTAGATTATTCGGCATCGATTGCAATATGGTACACTTTGGGCAAGAGAATTCAGAAGATACAGAGGATACAAATACTCTTCATGGAGATATGGAATACGGCATGGGATCAGAAACAACACGACGACATTTTTTATCTCAAGTTTCTCAAGTTTCTCAAGTGATAGGAGGCGTCACATTCAATGGTGAAACACTTGCTCCAATGCTGACAGCCATTGCACGAGCAGGCAGATGCAATTGTATTGACTTACAAACAACACTCCACCAACAGATGATGTCGCTTGACGATGCGAAACACCCTGTCAATACGCTTCGACGTCATATCTTGTTGACACTTGCGGCCCTCCCTGTAGGATTACTGGTGGGAGGAGGAATTTCGAAAGGTATTCAAGACCTCTCACCGGATGAGTGGTTGCCCCATTGTTCGGCAAGTGTCACTGCCTGTTGGCATTTAATGGCAATGGAGGGGAATGATATTTTGATGGTTGAGCATTATATTACTCACTATCTGCATGTTCTTATGGACTGGGCAGAGCGCCCATCAAAATACCAATCCTCCGCAGCCTATTATGCAACGCAATCCTTTTTATTGCTAGGGCTTGTTGCATTGCATAAGCTGCCAGCTCCATTGAACACACTGGAACGACTGACTCAGTGTACCTTCGCCGTGAAATATGCTCGCATGTCTCAAGACAAAATCCTTCTTGTCACTGCTCTCACTCATTATGGCAATGCTCTCTATGACAGACACCATTTGCCTGAAATGCTAAAAACATATGTAGAAGCTGATAGTCATCGATCAGCTATTCCGGATGTTTTACAAAGCAAAGTATCACTCGAGTTAGCACACGCATATGCACAACACGGGATGATGAAAGAATCTCTCTATGCATTGAATCAAGCGCAAGATCTCTTTCCAGGAAGTGTAGAGGCTCCCCCATTTCTTCAGAAGGATTATGGGCGCCATTCGCTTCTCCTTTTTAGTGGATTGACCTATGTCGATATAAGTAGGCACGCTGAGAAAAGCAAGTATACCCATCAGGCTGCAAATGAATTAGCGAAAGTTGATCATCCAGGTACTGATCGTATCCCACAACGGTTTCTGGTTGAAATTAGAAATCAGCAAGCGCTAGCTGCAGTTCACGATCAGAACTTCGATGATTTTGAGCGCTATTTAAAACTAGGAGTAGAGGGAGCAAGAAGTTTAAAGAGTGAAAAGAGAAGGCAGGAAGCGTTTTCTACGTTATTGGCTGCTGGCCGAGCCTGGCCTCATGAGTCGAGGAAAGTGCTGCAACTGGCAGAACTCTTTGCATGAAGATGCTATTTACGCTTCGTTTCAAACGTATGTCGTGTTTTGTTGATGATCTGGCGATATCCGTGAATGCTACCGTGGTGCTTCAGTCAGATTTGCACCTAGCCAAGGCATGGGACATAGACACCCGAGTAAGACAACAATGATGAGAATCTGTATTAAAAAAAGGATGAAACGCATCTTTCCTTGGGGTCTCCTCCATTGTCCTGACGAGGTGGCATCGCCCAGCAGGACAATGGAGGAGACCCCAAGGAAATAGGAGAGAAAGGGAGGGCAATAATGGTGGGGCTCTCTCACTTTCCAAAAATGGTCGATAAAAAACAGCAGAGGGGAGGTGATAGAAAGGGAAAAGCGATTGTTGTTATGAAACAACCACAAGGGAGACCAGAATGGCATCGTTTTTGGGATGAGCAAGGGGGCACTGCTCAGGTTGCTGTCCTTATTGATGGTGATGGCATCACCTATAAATATATCGACACCATCCTTTCAGAAGCGATGGAATTGGGGCCATTGCTGGTTCCGCGTGTGTTTGGGAATTGGGACATGCCGACATTGCAGGGATGGCAACGTTTGCTTATTCCGTATCGATTAGAGCGACGGCATCATCATCAGGTCGCACCTGGGAAAAATGCCACGGATATTGCTCTCGTGATCGACGTTCTAGAGCTTGTCTATCAATATGGTGTCAGGTTGTTTTGCCTGGCGTTTGCTGATAGTGACTATACGCCTCTGGTTTCCCACTTGCGAAGCCTTGGATGTACCGTGCGGTGTTTAGGACTCACGAAGTCAGTGCCCGCATCTTTTAAAGCCGATCCTGGTTTTGTTCTGCTTGATCAGCGAGAGGCACCTCGTACTCTTACTGCGGAGTCGGGGATGGATCGTACATCTACCACTGTGACCATAGACATGCCTACTCTTGAGATGCACGTGATTGCGGCCTATGACCACCTTGCTCATGGGAAAAAAATCTGGGTGACTGTTCCTGATGTGGAGACACAGATGAAAACACTTCATCCTCTGTTTGATCCCAAGCAGTATGGACATCGGAATTTTTCCAAGCTCGTGAAGGCCCGGTTCGCTGCGTTGTTTGAGGTTCGTCCACACCCATCGCAGCAGCACATTCAAGCGCTTCGACGGAGGGGTTAGTCTGTTTGTCAGGCATGGTAGAGGATACCTATTCTAGGAGCAGCCCTTGTGAATCAATGGGGATTCACAAGGGCTGCTCCGTTTCTGACTTGTTTTGGCGACAAGAGGGTGTCTGAATATCATTGGACGCTCTTTTACATTTTATGGATAAAGAATGCTATAGGTGCTATCGTGCGAGATTACAGACCTTTCTTGACCTGGAAAGGTACAGCGAAGAGAACCACTCACCTACCATCACTGCACCTCTTAAGAAGAGACCACCTCATAACATACTGGCTCTCCCGCAAAATTGATACCACTGGCGAACCCTCGAAAAAGCGGAGGCAAAGCCATGCGCACAATGTACTGGCGATGTATGCGTGTCAATGCCGATGCATTGGCGGCTCTTGAAACTTTTTGGTGAAACGTTGAGAAATTTGAAGAAATCTCTTCTTGACTTGAGCTCAGATAATTCCATCCACCAGCTAGTGAGATGCTCTTTAAAAACGCTTTCACCAAAAAGTTTCAAGAGCCAGTATACCATCGGCGCTAATAGTTGTGAGAGACAAACCTGGTAGCAGGAGTGGATGCGGGCTCTTTGTGGACTGTTCTAAGAGGAGAACCGCATCCACTGGTGCATTTGTTGGTTCTTCTGTTGGTTCTTCAGTGTTTCGTTCTCTTCTGCCTTTCTCGCAGAAGAGAACGAAACACTGAGCACCTTCTTGCGAGTTGCCAAAGAAGGCAACTGTTTTATTCTGTTGGTAATTCCTTCTGATTCTGAGAAGCGTAGGCAGATGCGATGATGTCTTTTTCGCGATGGCTTCCTTGCTGGTGTTGGCGTGCTTTCCAATGAGCGAGCGACATCAATTGGCCTTTTATTGGAGCTGGGCCAACCGTTATCCGCCGGAGTTCTTCTTCTCTCTTTGGCACGAAACCGCCCGGATAATATTTTTCGTGTCGTAGAACACGTGTGAAAGCAGGCACAGGGATAAAATCCTTAATGAGAATTTTATCCATATCAATTTCCAGCTTGCAAGGCAAATGGTGAGTTTGCATGACTTCAGCGATTTTGCGCGCACTACTTAGAGCTTATCCGAAAACTGGTGAGCGTGTGATTGGATAGATAAAGGAAAATCAGCAGAAAGATGCAAAGCACTTGATAACAAAGACATCATTCTCTTTTTTAAGCAAATATGTAGAGACCGAACAGAATGATCAAGGACGTATCACGGGCCAGCAGGACTCTTCACTGACAGATCTAGGGGAGAGAGCAAGCCCTCCAGTTGTGCGACGTGCTCAAAGAAAAACCATTCGCGGTCATCTCTTTCTTGGAAGAGATAGAATACGTTGCGGTGTGAGTGAGGGTACTCACACCGCAACGTATGGCAACAGTTCAGTAAACATCTCTCATCTCAGGCGTGTATTTTTCGCTCTTCTCCGAAACATTCATTTCTCACAAGCCGCCACAGGGATCTTGACCTAGAGTGTACTCTAGGTTGTATGCTTTCAATGACACTCGTAGAGAAGGAGATATTGATGGATAAGGAACTCCCCATTCAACAGGTTGCTGCGAAAACCGGGCTCAGCATCCATACCTTGCGTTATTATGAACGTTTAGGTCTTATGGCTTCCATTCATCGCTTACCAAATGGTCATCGGCGCTACAGCGAGGACGATCTGGAATGGATCGATTTTCTCAAATGCTTGCGCTCAACCGCGATGCCCGTTGCCGAAATGCAGCGCTTTGCAGAGATCACACGACAGGGAGAGTCGACCGTGAGAGAACGACGTGAGCTACTCGAAGCTCACCAGCACACATTATCTTTGGCCCTGCAAGAGATGCAGCAGACCTTGGCCATCATCGAGGCCAAAATCGCCCACTATCGTTCGCTTGAACGGAAACACCACGATGCAGAGAAGATAGTCGATGAACAACAGAGCACGATGAAAGAGAGCAAGAGATGAAACAGGTATCTCTGGGAAAAACTGGCATGCACGTGAGTGCGCTCTGCCTTGGTTGTTTGCCCTTTGGCACGACCATTGAGGAAGAAAGAGCCTATCAACTAGCAGATCACTATTTCGAGGCAGGCGGACGATTTTTCGATACTGCGAACAATTATTCCTTTTGGGTCGATGGAGCGACGGGAGACGAAAGTGAAGCGGTCCTGGGGCGCTGGATGAAAGACCGCAGAAACCGCGACCAGATCGTCCTGGCCACAAAGGTTGGAGCAAGACCAGCTTTCCCGGGCGGAGGATTTGAGAACAGAGAGGGGCTCTCTGCTCAGACGATTGAAAAAGCGGTTGAGGGCAGTTTAACACGCCTGGGTACAGACTTCATTGATCTTTATTATGCTCACATCGATGATCGCCAAACGCCTTTGGAGGAAACACTGGCTGCGTTTGATCGACTCGTCAAAGCCGGAAAAGTGCGCGCGATTGGCTGTAGTAATATCGCGACCTGGCGCATTGAACAAGCTCGGAACATCAGCCACATCCATGGCTGGACCCCGTATTGCTGTGTGCAGCAACGGCATACGTATCTGCGTCCCACGTTGGGAGCGGATTTTGGGATACAAGTCACCATCAATGATGAGCTTTTAGATTATGGCAAGGTCCACGATGATTTCTCATTGCTGGCATACTCGCCGCTCCTTGCTGGTGCCTATACGCGCAAAGAGGTTGCTTTTCCCAAAGAATACAGGAGTTCAGATGCTGAGGTCCGTATGAGTGCTCTTGCAACAGTGGCCAGAGAAGTCGGTGCAACCCTCAATCAAGTCGTGTTGGCCTGGATGATGCAGGCAACACCAGCGATCCTGCCTCTGATTGCCGCAAGCACTGGAAAACAGCTCGACGAGAACCTTAAGGCATTGAATGTTCACCTGACTCAGGAGCACATAGCCTTCCTCAACACCGCTGCCGACTAAATGCTTCACACGGGTTCAGACATCACTGGGGCGATCTTGCCTCGGTATGCTTTTCGCTCTGGTGATCAGCCTCTCTTTCTCGCGCATATGGACGGAGAGTATCACCAGATACGTATCAAGTACATCCATGAAATGGAGTATGATCAAGAGCTTATTCAAAAACCAGTATCTTAGCAAAGATGAGTTGAGCGCAAGCGAGATGGAGGAAAGCCAGATAGTTGCACGTTTTCTTTTCCCAGCGCACAAGGAGACGGCGAGAACGGTTGAGCCAGGAATGCGTTCGCTCCACTACCCATCGCCGGGCGCGATAACCAGGAATGGTGACTTTCTCGGCCTTTTCCTGCCCACGATCGCGAATATGCTCCACATAGCCGCGTGCTCTCACCAACAGACGCATCAGCGGGTAATCATATCCCGCATCCAAGCAGAGGTGCTGAGGATGCTCTCGACTTGGTTGAGGACGAGCGATGACGATTCCATTTCCTGGAAGCGATCATGAATGGTGGAACTCGCTCCTAACTCGCGGGGAAGCGCATTCCATTGGATACCGGTGCGCAACACATACACGATCGCGGCAAAGGCTTGCCGATCGGGCATGCGCGGGCGACCTCCCTTTGCATGCGAAGGCGTTGGCGGGATCAGTGGCTCCACCTGCTCCCACAACTCGTCGCTCACTTTCCACGGATGGGTTCTGGCCATGATTTTTCTTGCTCCTGGTGGTTTTTCTTTCAGTCTACCACTGGGTTTTCGGATAAGGTCTTAGGCAACGAGTATCCTCTTCGCCGACCATGATATATCCTCTCCGGCCCATGATTTTCTGCCTATCGAGAAGATCTGACAGTGTTTCCAGTTCTGCCTCACTGAGATAGGGAGCAAGGACGACAAAACCACAAGCTTTGGTCGATTGGCGTAGGGTGAGCAAAATAGCCAGGCCTGCGCCCATGGAAAAACCACCTAGAACAACGCGTTCTGGGTCAATCGTATGTGTCCTGTTGAGTACTGCGAGATGTGTGAATACCTCGTGCGAGCCTTGTTGGCGGTCATCCCAAGTGTAGGAGTTGAGCCCGATCATTTGCGAGGATTGTGGTACGGCCAGCAACCAGCCACGTGTAGTGACATCGCTCCATGCTTCCTGGGTGCTGCGGGCATCAGACCAATTCCCATGGAGCGCTATCAACAAGGGGAGGGAATCTGCATGCTTTGCGGGCTCCCGAACCAGTAACTCGGGTCGGGCATTGGCATGCGCTTCTGCTAAGCGTTGACGACAGATTTCAACCATTTTCTGGAATGCTGGCAATGGATGCAATGAAATCAGGTCTTCGTCCTTTTCGAGTTGATCGGGGGAAAACCAATACCCGTGATCAAGGGCTTCTTGAAACAGTTGCAAAGCCAATGATTGTTTCCCAAGTCGCGCAGCCATAAATATGCGCCAGTAATAGGTTTGATCGGCATGTTCAGGAAAGCGCAGATATTCTTGTTGTAAGAACTCGAATGCCTGGGTAATCTCTTGTTTCTTATCGTAAAGTTCACTGAGTTGTCGAGTGAACTCTTGGAATGTGAGCACTTTCATCGGTTTATCCTTTCTTGTTTTGCGAAGAGAAGTCTACTTGCTAAATTCGATGCTGGTCGTATAAGTGTAAATCAAAATAGCAAGTGATCTCTTGTGTTAAGCTGTTGTTTCTGGATACTGGGAGCTTTCCGGTAATTAGCACTTGCACATTACCCTCTTACCAGGTTCCACACCGTTGCTTCCCTAACCCATCTCTGCTGGGTAGTGGAAGTTCTGGTTTTGCGTTTAGTATGCGTTGGAAACCGAAGCGTTCCGTTGTGAGGTTCGAGGGTGCGTGTACTGGCACAATCAGGACATTCAACCAGTGTCACCCCACCGTTCAAAAACAGCTTGAGGTCAATGGAAATGACTCCAGACAAAGCGCTAGCTTCGCTCATCTGACTGAAATGAGGATGATCCAGAGGGTGAGGGTCAGACACGTGGGGATCAGGCCGAACCAGTGCACAAGGCGGTTGTGTGGAGACAGTGGATATAGTGGAAACACGACTTTTCTGGATCACGAGTGGATCCAGCCGAGGCCAGGCCAGTGTGGCGGCGTTCCTCTATCTCCACCTGAATGTTCTGGTGACAAGGAGCACCACTATGGCGAGAGCCAGGCCTTCGATCAGGGCGCCCGAGATCTTTTGGCCCGTCTGGTTCAAGATGATCCACGGTGCCGCACCGGGGAACAGGAGGAGAGCGGCGACTGCGCCTACCAGCAGCGCGCCGAGGTTCACACCAAGCCGGAACCCACGTCCTGGTGCTTGCTCTGCGGGATGTTTTCTCCAGTCGTCCGCGACCCAACGGAGAGTCCGCCAGAGGTAAGCAACGACATGGACGGAGATCAGCGCGAGCCAGAGCACGACACTGACGCTATGCAAGGGCCGGAAGAGGCCAGCCTGCGCCGGGCCAGTCACCACGAGTCCGATCCCGCTGCCCATGACCGCGAGGGTCGTGACGAGCAGCAGCGGGCCAAGCACCCGCAGCGGCAGGCGGGGCGGACCACTACGTACATAGGCGGGTGATTGAGTGTAGTAGCGCAGGAAGCGATAGCCGGTCGAGCCAAGCTTGACGACAAGCGGGCCCGCCAGTTCTCTCCCTGACACTTTTTTGGGCGTAGATAAAGTGCAAAACAGAAGAAAAGGATTAATACAGGAGCGCTTTCGAGAGAGAAAAAGGCTTCGCGCGCCTCTTGAGAAACGAGGAGAAAAAAAAAGGAGATCGTTCTAAAAGTAGATTAAAAAAAACTCAAAGGAACGATCTTTATGAAAACCTTCAATCCATTATGTACTGCCTGGCAGCAGCAAGTCAAGAGTTTTTTCCAGGGTTTGCATGGACACCAAAGCAAGACGCTCGCATTGTTTGTATTAGGAGCAATACGGGCAGAAAGTATCGTTCTTCCGCGCGTCGCGGAAGCCTTATTGGAGGATTGCGATGCCAAAGTCTCCAGTATTGAGCGGCGTTTAGAACGATTTCTCAGCAATAAGCGCATCGAAACAGAGAACGTGTGGAAGTCCTTTTTGGATGTCATCATGCCGCATTTTCAAAACAAGCCGGTTCAGCTGGTCATTGATTTGACGAGCTATGAAGAGCATGCCCAGGTCATTTATATTGGAATTGTTCAACATTCACGTGTTTTACCGCTGGTGTGGAAAGTGATGCCTGGGCAAACGAAGTGGGAAGAGGGGTTATGGGATACGATCGATGAATTATTCATGCGATTAGAGCCCTACCTGAAAGAGACTGATTGTACGATATTAGGGGACTGTGCCTTTGGTTGTCACCCCATGATCATGCTATGTAAAAAGTATCACTGGCATTATTTATTTCGCATTTGTGAACAACACACGTGTGAGCGATGGTCGCGAGGACATTTGTTGCCCACGTGTCCCGTTCCTGAGCTGGTAAGCGAAGTGGGAAAGAAGTTTTATGGGCCTATTCGTTTATGGCAAGAAGATCAAATTGAAACGAATTTAAGCGCTCATTGGGAAATTGGCTACGAAAAACCGTTGCTGGTGATCTCTGATCGTCCTGCTTGTCGAAGACGTATTGGAGAATATAAAGAGCGATTTAAAGTAGAATCAACTTTTCAAGACATG
Organism: Dictyobacter arantiisoli; assembly: GCF_008326305.1. Classification (GTDB taxonomy): domain Bacteria; phylum Chloroflexota; class Ktedonobacteria; order Ktedonobacterales; family Ktedonobacteraceae; genus Dictyobacter; species Dictyobacter arantiisoli. The sequence goes on from NZ_BIXY01000098.1 coordinate 14,972, forward strand.
AAAAGTAGAGGATGGAATTGGGAAGGAAGTCACGTGAGGCGGTTAGATCGTGTAGATCGTTTGCTGCTCGTGCTGTTTTTGCTACTATGGTGGCTTGCTCATTTAGCAGGATCTTGTATCCATAATGGAAGAAGGGATCGTTATGACCGCCATGACCGAAGAGATAAAAACATCTTTCGTCTGGGAAGACTGTATCTCTTAGATATTGAGCGAAGAAGTAGGAGAAATGGGAGGAGAGGAAATCTTGAACAATGTTTGCTTTTACAAGGAAAACCCGGAGAATACTTCTTCTCTTTTCTCTTCAAATAAATCTCTCATGTTCTTCTTGCTTCTATTGAAGAAAAAAATCGCATGAAAAAAGTGTCGGGGAGAGAAGGGCCCGCCAGGAGTACTCCAACAAAGATATGGATAGGCATCAACGCCTGCAGGTACGCCGAGCTCACGAGCTCCACCAGGATCAGCACGAGGAGTACTGAGCCTGCTAGCGCAGTCAGCCGTTCGTTTCCAACGACCCCTGACCGACCCTTACCGTTCTCTCCGTCCATGCCAGTCAGTCCCGATGGACTCACGGACTCATTGTCATTGAGCGATTTCATCGTTCACCTCCTTGGTATGTGATTCTATAGTCATCCAGTTTTCAGACCTTCCTCCTCCGAAAAACTCAGAGATCGTTTTTTCACTCATTCCACGCTGATACGTGCTCTCACTTGAGAATCTGCGCTCTCGACTGGCAAGGCCCTACACATCGGCGCTCTACCTAAGATACAAGGTGTTCCTGAAGTTGACATGAAGCAAAGTTAAAGATTTGATAAAGAGGGATGTCAGGTTGAGCAAGTTGGCTCCAGGGTTTAACAATGATTGCTGCGCAGGATCTCTATGCGTAGCAAAGGCCACTATATACTACGGGTAGGATTTTGATACTCCAGAACCTCAATCGTGTCTCCGACATGAAGCATGCCACTCTCGCTGGAAAGGAGATATTGTCCAAACAAGACTTTTTGCTGAAATGTTCGATATTTTGCTAGCGTGGCCAGAGGCTCCTTATCGGTCTTCGTACCCGTAGCTGCGTCGACGGTTGTGATAGCACAGCGATCGCATGGTCTAACCACGTGAAAGGTCAGATGATTGATCCGAACGGTATGCCAACTATCTTCTGCGAAAGGAGGTGCTCCTGAGACGACGAGGTTGGGACGAAAGCGATCCAGAGGGACAGGAGTGTCCAGGCGCTGATTAAGATCCTCTAGCGAACCTTCGCCCAGCAGATGATATTGAAAGCTTGTGAAAGCTGCGAGTTCATGATCAAGCGCGTATTCGGGTGCCACAAAGCGTGGAGTGTTCTCAGGCATAAAGACGAGACGACACCAGACATGCAAAAACTGTTGAAACCAGGCATCGGCCTGCTCGCTAATCGAAAAGGCTTCGCAGCGTCCATGATACCAGCGTACGATGCCTGGTTTCAACAGTGGGGACTGCAAAGGGACACGCAGTGGCGACATTCCCGGCGCCTGTACGCACAAGCAATCATCGTCGAGAGAGGCTACGATACGGGCGAGGATAGGAAAATCAAGCTGTTGTAGCCCTAAACCATACTCATTGATCAGCATCCAACGTCGATCATAGCGAAAGCCACGAGCATCCATAGCGGCCATTTGGACATCTGTCCCGGAACATCCTTTGATGGGATACAGGCGAATGTGGCTCAGAAAGAGATCAGACATGCTCAACTCCATTTTCCCTTTATTCTACCTGATTTTGCAGCATAAAGAAAGGTCACATTGCTCCGCGTCCAGGGCTTTTTGGTTGTCCCGATAGTCCCGAAAAAGAGAAAAAAAAGCCATTTCTTGCTAAAATAGGAAAATCTTAAAAACACCTATCAAAGTGAGGAATGACTTTGCATGTACCTTAGCATATTCGACGAAGCAGAGCAAGTCAGTCGAGAACCGTTCGTGATCGATGATGCATCATTGTATCGAGCATTTGAACGCGTGACTGACAGGCGTAAAGCTCGAGGAAAGCGTTACCCACTCGCACTCATTTTGACCTTACTGATGCTCGGAAAAATGGCAGGAGAAACCACCATCAGTGGGGTCGTTGATTGGGTGAAGGAAAGGCAAAAAGTGCTGAGAAGGCGCTTCAATTGGCCGAAGCCATTTCCCGTCAATTCAACGTATAGTGAAGCATTAGCGCAGTGTGATGGACAAGAGATTGCCCAAGCCATCGCACAAGTGATCTTGAAAGCAAGAGCAGTCGAGCAGCGTGAGACGAAACAGACGGAACAAAGTTGCTTCCTCGCACACCAGCAGCCTGCAGAAAACCTGATCCATACGGCGATGGATGGAAAAGTCTTGCGTGGGACGCTGGGTCATGCCAAAGAGAGTCAACCACCAGTGCATCTTTTATCGCTGTATGAATGTGAAAGTGGTATTGTCCTCGCACAAAAAGCCGTCAGGAGCAAGGAAAATGAGATCGTCGCAGCAGGAGCGTTCATGCACCCATTATTGCTCAAAGGGAGGATCATCAGTACAGATGCGCTTCACACCCAAAAGAAATGGTGCGCAGCGGTGAATGCCTATGAAGGATATTACCTTACGATTGTGAAAAATAACCATCCGAGTATGTATGAAGATTTCATTCTCTTTTTTGAAGATAAGGAGAGTGACCAGGGAGAATGGTATTATCATAAAAGTGTTCAAAAGGGACATGGGAGGTTAGAAGTGCGAGAAATCTGGACCAGTACGCAGATGAATGAATGGTTCGAGCAAGAATGAGCAGGAGTTGCGCAGGTCTTTCGCATCCGGAGATACGTCAAAGAAGGAGATAAGGAATGGGAAGAGACTGTGTATGGTTTTACGAATTTGCCTAGAAGGAAAGCAAATGCCAAGCGCTTGCTTGAATTGAATCAAAAACACTGGTTTATCGAAAATCGTTTACATTATCGGCGTGATGTAACACTGGGTGAAGATGCTTGTCAAGTTCGTGTGAATGGAGCCCCACAAGTACTAGCTGCATTAAATGGAGAAATACTGGCGTTGATGGATTATTTGGGTGTGAGCAATGTTGCATCATAAATGCGGCATTTCTGCGAGCAGCACCATGAATCCCTACAATTGTTGCTTGGCAAACTCTCACGGTAGTACGGGACAACCAAAAAGCCCTGGACGTGTGGCCCATCAAACTGGAGCAGTGCTTCTTTTTTTTTGGCCTTTTTTGGGTCAGTGGTGGTGGAGTAGTGGAGTAGTGGGGGATGGAATGAACCCCTGTATGCAGACCACTTGTCATCGGGGTGAGAAAAGCAACGTGATAAGAGTGAAGCATCAGGAGGAACGAGCCATGACGACAACGAGACGAACGTATACACGTGAATTTAAATTGATGGTCGTCAAACAAGTCGCGCAGGGAGAGAAAAGGGCGGCACAAGTCTGCCGAGAACATGATCTCGCTAGTAGCGTCTATGATCGATGGCGACAAGAGTATCTTAAAAAAGGAGAACAAGCATTTCAGGAGCGGGTGCCGGCGACTGATCTCACCAGCGAACAACGTATGGTCGCGTTAGAACGTTTTTGTGGGCAACTCGCCCTGGAGAATGATCTGCTAAAAAAAGCGTTACGGCAGTGCCGCTCCAGCAGCGCCACGCCGTGATTGAGCAGTCATCGCAGGAGGAGGCAAGCCCTTCGGTGCGCCAACTGTGCCAGAGTTTGCAGGTTAATCGGGCATGGTGGTATGTGTGCCAAAAGAGGCCCCAACAGAAGGAAGAGGAGATTGCCTTACGTGATGCCATCGAGCACATCATCTTAGAATTTCCGGGCTATGGATATCGGCGAGTGACACATGCGTTGTCGCGTGAGGGATGGTGTGTCAATCACAAGCATGTGTTACGAGTGATGCAAGAGGAATCTTTGTTGTGTCATCTCAAACGGCACTTTGTTACGACCACGGATTCTCATCATGGGTATGGAGTATACGAGAATTTAGTGAAGAACATGTGTATTGAGGAACCCAACCGAGTCTGGGTCGCGGACATCACGTACATCCGCCTGCAGCGCTGTTTTGTCTATCTGGCATCGCTGCTGGATAGTTTTTCGCGCGTCTGTGTTGGCTGGTCGCTTTCTCGCTGCATTGACACGCGTTTAACGTTGGATGCACTAGAACGAGCACTCGTGCAGCGGCAGGTGCAACCCCATTGGATTCATCATTCCGATCGTGGAGTCCAGTATGCCAGTTCTGCTTACGTGCAGCGCCTTCTTCAAGTGGGAGCGAGTGTAAGTATGGCGTCAAAAGGAAATCCGTATGAAAATGCCCAAGCGGAAAGTTTCTTTAAAACCTTGAAGCGAGAAGAAGTCTATCTGAAAGCGTATGAAGGCTTTGAAGATGTACAAGACAATCTTCAGCGGTTCATTGAGGAGGTCTACAATGCCAAACGGCTCCATTCCAGCCTTGGTTATGTGCCGCCTCTGGAATTTGAAACCGCCTGGCAGCGGCATCGCCTATGACCCCTTCGAGCGTGGTCTGGTCTTTGGGGTTCACTCCAAGTCTTTTTATACTGAGAAGAGAGGATGGGATGGAGTGTTGCCTATTCTGCCGTCAGGGTGATAATTGGAGGGTTGTATGGAAAATAAATGCCAATACCCTGGATGCCGGGAACGAGGGGCTAGTCGTTGTGGAACGATTGGATGTAACCGTCATGTTTGCAAAACCCATGGCAATGGTGGGGTTGAGGTCTCACCCGATGAATGTGTGGATGTATGTTGGTCCTGTGATGGCAAGGGTTGGGGAACGGCGAGCAACCTTATCCCGCTTGGTGAAAGGATTAAAGATAGCTCTTCTATCAATCGTAACGCGCAGCGGTTCATCGCCAGGCGTTACGATTGAGCAGTGCCAGTTTTTCACGGTTGTTGTTTTTTTCCATATTTGGCAGTGCACAAAGTATAAGGAGAGTAGTGGGATGCATCCCCGATCCCTTCCTAACCGAAGCCGCATCCCACCCCATTTACTACCAGAGTCAGAGGGCCTCTCCCTTTTATGGAAGGATATCTTCTATCGTTGCGTGCTCAACGAGGCGACGGAGAAGGGCATTGACCGTTATTCTTTTCCCTGTTTTTTTTCGGTGTGCATTTCTTAACTCTTCTATTTTGTCGTATTGAGGTAAGGTGAAATAGGCCGTCACTTTCTCACTTGCCAACTCATCTGGTGATTTTCTTTTGCTGCTGGTTTGTTCTTCTTCCTCTCCATCTTCATGCGTTGATCTTTGTGCTGGAGTATGGTTTTGGTCTTGTTGTTCCTTTGGTTTCAGTCCAACTCCCAGGAGTGCATCGAGCCGGGTGTTCCCACCTTGCTTTGGCATGTCAGGTTTCCTTTCTACGCTACTCGCTCTAAAATTTCTTTGACAAGGGCCGCATCGGCTTTTGCTCCTGTACTTTGTGGGGCATATTCAAAGAGAGAAATAGCCTGGTTATTTGCCTCTTCTACTTTAATGTTTCGGGGCAGAACTGTATCAAAGACGAGTTCCTGGAAGTGATTTCGGATAGAGAGAAGCATATCCTTACTATTCTTGGTATGATCATCCAGTGTGCCTATCACCCCGATAATGGGCAGATCGAGTTCGAGATCCCGTCTTTCTTTGGCTAATGAGTATTCGAGGATACGGATGCCAAGCATGCCATAAGTGGTTAAGGTGATGGGAACGATCAGCCCATCTGAAGCGACCCAGGCATTTAAGGTCATCAACCCCAGGCTGGGAGAGGTATCAATAAAAACATAATCAAAGCCCTTGAGACCCCTCATCGCCTTTTTCAGCAAATGTTCCCGATTGCTCTTCATGGCAAGTTCTCGCTCACCTGTGTAGAGCCACATGGAGCCCTCAACGACAAAGAGGTTTTCTTGCTCTGTTTTTTTGATGAGATCTGCGATAGTTTTTGACCGATCCGGAATAAGCGCTTCATACAGCGTTCCAGTAGTTTCCTCATCCATTCTGCCAGTCAGTGTAAATGTACTGTTACTCTGGGGATCGGCGTCAATCACGAGCACTTTATACCCTAGTAGTGCGAGTGCATGACTGAGATTTACTGTTGTTGTGGTTTTAGTCACGCCGCCTTTTATATGAGTTAGTGCGTAAACTTTCATACCTTATTTCCTCTCTTCTCCTTAAAAAGTGCAGAGAACCTTTTTAGAAAATAACATAATAACCCATCCACTGTAAAGCGCAAAAAGACAATAACGGAATAACGGAAAAAGAAAATAACAGGAAATGACCTTTTTTGCTCTCAATTTTGAGCTTAATAACGGAAAAAGAAAAAAAGATAATAAGAAAATAATCCAGAAACGTATTAACGTATAAACGTGATAACGGAAAAATATTCTCTCCCTGAGACCTTTGTGGGTGGTGCAATATAGAAAAATGCGGGATGAGGGTTCAAGACCAGGAAAGTGAAAGAATCATCCCGCTTCCTTTCTATATACCTTATATATACCTTGTCATGAGCGAAATTAAAATCCTTCAGGGATGAAGGGGTACTCTGGATAGTCATTGAGTAGGCCGAGCGAGACGGTGGAGATCCGCTTGTGTTCTCGCCAGCGATACTTGGCGTAGGGTCCCACGTAGGTGATGTCGTAGACCAGATCGCGCAGTTCTTTCGGGAAGGGGCGCACCCTGTCGGATACAGGTGGCGACGCGAGGATCAATGGCCTGCTCGATCTCTGGAGAAAGAGGACGACCGTGTTCGAGATGCTTGGCCCAGGCAGAGCTGTAGGCAACGACTTCCTTTTTATAGTGTCGCTTGGGAACGTGGAATATTTCGATCCAGCCGTTGCCTGCGACCAGGCCAGATCGTAAGGCGGGCAGCTTTGCTTCAAAGTCTCGGAGCAGCTGACGGGATTGTTCCACCGATCCGACCAGGGGCGTCAGTGGTTCGTCGAGATGGTGGACCCGCAGCTCTTCTCGTGACAAAACTTCCTCCTGGATCTCTTCCACCGCCACTGGCTCTGGCTCTACTGGCTCTGGCTCTACTGGCTCTAGCTCCGTTGGATCTAGCTCCGGTGGCTCTGACTCCGCAGTCAGTTCCAGTTCCAGTTCCATTCTGTGTTCCGGCGCTGGTTCCTCCGGCTTCGCTGTTTTCTCTCGCCAGGTGGAGAGGAATTCGTCGGACAACGTCTCGTCTTCACTCAAGAGTCCATTCGCCAGGTCGAGCGCAGCCCGGATCGCCTGCAATCTCCCCAGGAGTCGCTTGCGCCGTTGGATGGCGAAGATGGTGCGCAGATGGTGTTCATGCTTCCGATTGTGGAAACGCTCGACGACTGCGCGAGAGGCGAGATGGTCGGCAGCCGTGAATGCTTCCATAGGATCGTCGGCCTGCTCAAGCTGCTGTAAGGTCTCCAGGTGTTGCTGGGTCTGGTGGGCGGCCAGCAGAAGCGCCTCGATCTCTGTTGGCAGGTGGTCGCGCAGGTCAGAGAGTTCAGCATCAAGTGTGTCGAGCGGGTGAGGTTCTCCCGGCCTCCACCAGACGCGCCCGGTCTTGCTTTCTTCTATTTTTCGTGGGCCTCGCTCTGTGCGTGTTCGTGGCATGGGGGATCTCCTTTGTGCGATGAACAAACGTTGTGAGCATGCTCATCAGTCTACTCCCAATACCAGCAGGTCAACCAGCGGTTGGGCAGGAAAAGCGGGAAGGACACGGGAAGGACACGGGAAGAGGACGGGAAGAGCATGGGAAGAAACGGGACAAAGGGCCCGAAGTGGACTTCGTACCTTTTGTCATGGTGTGATGGGCTCTCAACGAGCTTCAGGAGCGGGCGGAGAGGCTCCCTTCCTGTAGGCGCATGTGCACGATGGATTACAGGAAAAACGATGGTGTATTCTGTTGTATCCTTTGGAAGGCGATCCGGTAATCGTCTCTGCTGTTTGATTGGCCTGGGCACCCAGGAGGGGCTGTGTGTCCAGAGGTGCCGTTTGCACGCTCCCGGTAGAGGCGAGGCGTCACATCACTCGAGGGACGAAGGAACAAGCTGAGCTGTTGCTCCAGCGCTCTCAAGGAGGAAGCGTGTTCAATACCGCCTTCATTGAACGTTTGAATGGAACGATACGCGAGCGGCTGGCGGCCTTGACTCGCAAATGCCGTCATGCAGCCAGCCGTTTGGCGGGATTAGAGCATGGCATGTACCTGGTTGGATGCACCTACAACGTTTGTCGGCCCTATCAGGAGTTTTCCAAGCCGAGGCATGTTGGTTCACTGTGTACGCCAGCCATGGAGCCATGGCCAGCGGGTTGACAGACCATGTGTGGAGTGTGCAAGAATTGTTCACGTACAAGATTGCTCCGCCGCCATGGATCTCACCAAACGGCGAGGCAGATCACGCAAAGGACCATGCTCAGTTCCACTCAGACCACAACGGGCAACGGTTCGGCTGCGAAAGGGCGTTTTGTGCTCGGTTACCAATGAGTGGAGCTTTACCGGCGGAGCACTCCATCCACGATTTGGTGGCGTCACCACTGAGTGTCTACTACTTGATACTTTTTCATGCCAGGAGCTCGCTATTTTCCTTGACGTTCGGAATAGATAAATCTAAATCAAATACCCATGTTCTGTTTCTATACCATTAATATGAGGTTGCCAGATCCATGCGAGGCCTTTTTTGGCATTCCTCGACGATTCCTCTACCTCATATCCCACACAGGCGAGGGATAACAGGTCAGGAGAAAGAGCTGCATTAAAAAGTACATATGTTCCTACACCATTCACAGGTGGAATACTGACTTTCTCAATCAGACTCCCATCTTGAAAATGCCAGAAATGTATGTCTTCTCGATCTACCGACACGATCGCTGCTTTGTCCATCACCCATTTGACATCCATAATACCTGAATTATGCCCATAATAGGTCGTCAGCTTTTTCCCACTTGCAACCTCCCAGATTTCAATCCCAATATACCCCACACAGGCCAGAAACGCACTATCTGGTGACCAATACAGATCAAGCATATCAGAAAAAACGTCATCCGTCCCCCATCCCCAGCGATGTTTCGGTCCATTGTAGATACGACTTTCGTAGGTCGCAAGGACCTGATTGGTTCGCGGTTGCCAGAGATGAACCCGCTGATAGTGCCCAATTGCCAGCATCTCAGCATCAGGAGACCAGGACAAACAATAGATACCAGGCCTGCTGTTATCCATTAACGCCAGCGTCCGATAGACCTGGTGCGTTTGAGTGGCAAAAATATGAATCAATCCAAGATTCCATAGCCTCCGATTGTTCTGCTGCACATAAATAACCGGTTCGTAGGTGGTATCCTTACTGAATTGATCATGTTCTGGATCACAACGAAACACAGCAAAATATTCTCCATGTGGAGACCATGTATGGGTACTCCAATCCGTATTTTCAATCGGTTCGCTGGGCTCTTGAATTACCTCTCCATCCTCATTTGCGTTTTCATAGGAGAAGACTCGTTCATGGGTAACAAGGTCCCAGATCCCAATGGCAAGCGAGCTGACCACTTTTAAAAACCGTGAGTCAGGCGAGAATGAAAGGTTCCCAAAGCCGATAAGACCCTCAGGCTTCCACACAGCCAGCGGCACATCAATCTCAGGGCCGAACAAATAAACCGACCCGTTAACCGCACCACATGCAATATATTTTCCATCAGGTGACCAGACTACGCGAACTATCGCTGGAACAAATTCGAGAAACGTCACACTGCTATCACGTGTATCCATAGTCTACTTTCACTCCCCTCATCATAAAACGTAATCTTTGTAATCTTACATGTCATACTCTATTTATAGTCTCTTGTTATCCTGAGCAGCAAACTGGCAAAGAGACCAAATACGCTATGTAAACACCACACTCCCGAGTATATGGCATATAAAAAGGGTGGCATCGATTCAGAACGGCGCTTCCATCATCTTCATTCAAGTCGTGCTCATTATATTTCCCTCGAGCATCTCTCCGCTCCTTAAACTTCACAAGATACAATAAGTGATGCTCTAATAGTAGAAAGTGTAACCAGTTAACTTACTAAACGAACCCAGAGAGATTGCAGAATACCAAACCAGTGAATGGATGTCTTCAACTAATTGCTCTGCAATCTCTATTTTTAGCTTCGAATTCTATGTTGAAACCCGTATAGAACTCTATGTACTCCTCTTTTGAGAAAGACCGGCACTATATCTAGTATTCAACATCTTGCGATGTAATCACGTAAATTACCAGGCGCACCGATTATGAACAACCCATGAACCGGTACCCACAACAAATGTATGATCGTTCGTAACCTCCAAATTATACATGACTTGTACACCAGCTATGGGCGCTACAGCTAAAATTACATTCGCGTGGCCATCAGATTGCATCAAATGCAATCCTGCAGTCAGCTCATGAGCAGCCATAAACCCTTTCTCCTTCTGAGAGCCTGGGGGTGCATGAAGTCCATCGCCTTCTCCGTCAGTGATGCATCTGTCGTGTGTTCCTCCTGGAAGAAGCGAACGTCTAGTCGCTTTTCCCCCTGTTGAAAGATGACCCGATGGTGTATGGGACATCATTGTGCTTGGTCGCAAGGTGGAATTGACCCGTTTTTGGAGGGAACCCGAACGGAAATGTCGAGTGAGGGAAGATGCTAGAAAAATGATGAATACATCGTTCATATTTGTAATACGTAACGTAATACGTATTTCTATTTTAGAATAAAAAGAACACTCCTGTCAAGAAAAATCGTTCTGTATTCCGATCATACGTTTTTCGTAATGATTTGGACTGAGATAACCTAAAGACGAGTGGCGCCGTTTTCGATTATAATATATTTCGATATGCTCAAAAACTGCAGTTTTTGCCTCATTTCTACTCGGAAAGATCACATCTCGAGCGCACTCTTTCTTCAAGGTAGCCCAAAAGCTCTCTATCATCGCATTGTCATAACCATCACCTTTTTTGCTCATACTCATCTGGATATGATGCTCATGCAGTAGCATTTGATAGCGGCTGCTGGCATATTCACTGCCCCGGTCTGAGTGATGGATCAACTCCGCCCCTGGCTGACGCTGAAGCAAGGCCATCTGCAGCGCGGCATGAACCAGTTCGGCATCATGCTGCTCACTCATGGACCAGCCTACAATTTTGCGTGAATAAGCATCGATGACCCCTGCAAGATAGAGCCACCCTTCTCGTGTCTCAAGATAGGTAAAATCGAACATCCATTTTTTATCTGGTGCATCAGCCGCAAAATCTCGCTTTAAGAGATTGGGAGCCACTGGCACATCATGATTGCTATTGGTTGTGCGTGGTTTTCGCTTCTTTTTTCTCGCACTGAGTTGCTGTTCGCGCATCAAGCGTGCAATACGTTTCTTTCCACAATGAATACCCTGTTCTTTTAACTCCGCATGAATACGAGGACTTCCAGAATGACCCCTATTTTGATGATACGCATCTTCAATCCGCGCCGTAAGCTGTTCGTCATTCTGTTTTCGTTGGCTTTTTCCTCGTTTACGCCAATTGTAGTAGCCATTTTCGGAAACCTCCAGCACCTGGCACATCCGAAGAATGGGGAAGAACTGACGATGCTCATGAATGAAGCGGAATTTTACGGCTGGGGTTGCACGAAGATGCTCATGGCTTTTTTTAAGATGTCCCTTTCCTGCCTCAAAATTTCGTTTTCACGCTTTAATCTTTTCATTTCCTCTTCAATCGGAGTTTGATGGCCTTTGCCAGGAAAGGCCGCTTTTCCTTGTTCTCCAAACTCTTTACACCATTTGCTTAAAGCACTGTCAGAAATCCCTAAATCTCTGGCAATTTGTGTTTTGCTTTTTCCACTGGTTTCAAAAAGTGTGACAGCCTGCTGCTTGAATTCCTTGGTATAGGTCGGTTGAGATTTGCCCATTGAACCCTCCTGATGGTAGTCTATCAGATTTCTCTTCTCCGACCCTCCAAGGGCCATGCACCGAAGGTGCACCCCGCCTGATGAAAACGCGCTATACTATG
>NZ_BIXY01000099.1 GCF_008326305.1 Dictyobacter arantiisoli
ATCTAAGCACCAAACAAGGACGCATAGCAGGACTCAACGTCCGATTTTTTACGCATGTGCATCACAGCGATGGCTATAGTTATACAAAAGGAAGTGGGCATTCCTCCCCGGCCTGAAGGCGCGGGGCTTCTTGCCCATCTTATATGTGAAAAAGTGTCCATTACAACAGGAGGTCGTGCCTGATGCCACTCGATGCTCGCAAGCTGGATCATCTCAAAGTTGTCTCGGCCCGCACATGGATGGGGCGGCAAAAAACAATGATGTTTGTCACGCAGAGTAGTAACACTTTTAGTGCTGTACCCTGTACCGTCCTCTTTCGTTCTCAGACACTCCTTGATCTTGAGATTCCGAATCGCAACGGCCTGCCAGCTCACCAGCGCTACGATGCCTTGCTGGTCGCTCCGATGACAACAAACTTTGCCGGTGTCGCTTATATTGCGGATACAGCCAGTTCCACACCTGCCGCGATCCTGGGGGCCCGCAAATATCAGGTGCTTGAAACGGTACCGGGCGGCATGTTGCCAGGTGGGACACATATCACGGCTTATCTCCGCCATTTTGTCTGATGCTCATCGTCACATGTCCTTGCTGCAAGCAAACACCTGGCGAGTGTACTGAAAGGAAGGTTTCTTATGCATCCATCGTCTGACCCCTTGCGCAGCATGCGCCTTGTTCCCTTAGAGGTCGCGCAAGCCACGGCGTCCGAGCTCAATCTGGCTGGCGTCGCTGGCGTACCCGATCCGCAGCAACTGGCGCAATCTTCTCCGTCCGCGCCTCCAGTATCTGTGCATCTGCCCGATAGTAGTCAGCCTGTACGGCAATTGCCAGCATTACAGCCATTTGTGCCCGCACCTCCCGCGCTAGCTGCGCCCGAGAACTTCGAGGCAGATCCGCTGTATGGGGATCTCCTATCCAATCTTCATCGAGAGATGCTGGCGCCGTTGACGCAGGTTAGCATAGCGGATAAAGATGTGCCAGGACTGAGCGTGGTCGGTGAGGATACGGCGTTGCATGCGCTCTCTCCTGAACTAAACTTGCCCTCTGGCGCGGAACCCTGGATACCGGATCGTCCGGGCGATGTGGCTGCTGATGCGCCCGCGCTGCTCCAGGATTATCAACAGAGCGTCTCAGCGGCGTATCCCTCTGCCTGGATGGATCAGGCGCAGGCCGATGCGTGGCGTGCCCGGCACGTGAATTTGCTGGATCAAGGATGGGAGTAGACGAAAGATGACGCTAGTTTCTTCACCGCTGCAGGAGGCGCAGGCGATCTCGCTAACCGGACAGATCATAGAGCAGATAGAGTCTACCGATGGGCATGAGGTGCGGGTGACGGTGATTCAGGGTGGACGCTCAAAGAATGGCTATGCCTATGATGATGCCGCGTTACACACTATCGCGTCCTTGCTGGATGGCGCACAGGCCTACGCGGACCATGCACGCTCGGATGTCGATCAGGTTAATCGCTCGGTGCGCGATGTGGTGGGCTTCTATCACGATGTCCACTATGTGCCATCCTCTGCCTCCCAGTCCGTGTCCGTGGGACGAGTCGATGCGTCCCTGCACATCTTTGAGGCCGCCGATTGGCTCTGGTCCTTGATCAAAGAGGCATGCGCGTTGGGACGTCCCGAATTGATTGGCCTCTCGGTGGATATTCTGGGCCAATGGCAGGTGAATGAGCAAACACAGTCCAGAGACGTGACGAGCGTGCTGCAAGTCAATTCCTGTGATATTGTCACGCGTCCCAGCGCGGGTGGTGCGTTTCGCCGCATCCTCCATGCCGATACGCAGACGGCTCCCCGCGCCGTTCTTGATGATCATCCCGCTACTTTTGTTACGCATACTTCTAGCACACAAGGAGGCTCACCCCTTATGTCAGATACGATCATGACCGAACAGCTCACAGCATCCACCCTTCCTCCGACCACATCTCCCCTTGAAGGTGCTCGCCTGCTGGAACAACAGCAACAATTGGAGCAGCAACGTCTGGAGATGGAGCGCTTACTGGAGGATGCTCGTCTTCAGAAAGCTGCCCTGACCCTGGAACGCCGTTTACAGGAAAGCATCATTCCAGATGCGCTGAAGAGTCAGCTGCGTCAGCGTTTTCAGGGCCGTGTCTTTGAGGAGCGCGAACTGGAGGCTGAATTAAATTCCTCGCAGCAGTTGCTGGCCCAGTTGACACGCGATGGCGTGATCCGTGGGCATGGACATGAGAAGGCAACGGTCGGGCAGATGGTTACCGAGGCCGAGAAGGTACAGGCTGCCTTTGATGCCATGTTTGATCTGACCATTGATACCGCCAGATTGGGAAATATTCGCGGCTTTGTCAGTATCCATGAGGCATATGCCCGCGTGACAGGCGATGCCGTGCTACATGCGGGTATCAGTCATAGCTCGCATCTGGGACCCATTCATGTGGCGGAAAGCGCGCCGATTGGCCGTATCTCTGAAGCCGATACCACAACGGCCAGCTTCTCCTATCTCCTGGGCACCAGCATGAATAAGCGCTTACTCAAAGATTATCAGGCCTGGCCCGCCGAGTGGCAAAAGTTTGTCACTATCGCGCCCATTCGGGACTTCAAGCAGCAATCGCGTGTGCGTCTGGGCGCTTTTGGGAGCCTGTCGGTCGTCGCTGAAGATATGCCCTACAGTGCTGTGACCCTGACCGATTCGGCGGCCACCTATGTTCCACAAAAGCGTGGTAATCTGGTCACCATCTCGCGCGAAACGATCCTCAATGATGACTTGCAGGCGATTCGCCAGATCCCTACCAAACTCGCGGTGGCGGCTGCCTATACCCTGGCCGAGTTCGTCTACTCCTTCCTGTCAACCAATCCCTTGATTTACGATAGCTCGAATCTCTTTACCAGCGGTGCACCCCATACGAATCTGGGCACCGGCGCGCTTTCCACCACCGCTATGCAGAGTGGCATTACCGCTATGCGTGAACAGACCAACTATGCTGGTAAGCGCCTGGGCCTGCGTCCTCGCTATCTGGTGGTGCCGCCAGAACTAGAATGGACCAGTATGGTGGTCACGAAATCGGCTGGCGTTCCCGGTTCGCCGAACAACGATATTAACCCCATGCTGGGCTACGTCACCCCGATCATCTCTCCACAGTTGAGCAGTCCCAGCCAGTGGTTCCTGGTGGGCGATCCACGCGAGGTTGATACCATCGAGGTAGGTTTTGTGGGCGGGCAGGTGAATCCTTCTCTGTTCATTCAGGATCAGCCAGTGGTGGGATTGAACTTTACGCAGGATGTGATCTCGTACAAGATTCGCCATGAATATGGCGGTGCTGTGGTCGATTACCGTGGCCTCTATCGCGGTATCTAGACTTTTCTCACAGCGTGTTGACCTGATTGTTGATACATGTGGCAAGGGAGCAGAAGAACAGTGATTGAAAAGGTATGGAAACATGCTCGAATGTGTGCGATGTTCACACATCAGGGCGTAGCGAACTCTGGTTTGTCGGCAGACTGTACTACCGTTAATCCATGTATAGCGGATTACAGATGAAGGCAGCGTAAAGCGCCACTAGAGAGCATTCATCTCTCATTGGCTTCTAGGGAACCAAGAAGCGGTATCTTGCCCGGCTAGGGCCATACACTCCTCAAGAGTGCGATGTACTGCATGCAGATCAAAACAGTGTAGAGGTTAAAGAGGCTTCCTGTTCGGTCCAAGTGCAGCAACGAATATTGTTGTAAACACATTTTAACACAATTTAGAAAGCAGGAAGTGGTAAAAGATGACGCAGTTTATGAATGCCGATGGCTCGGGCCTGGTGGGAGCGCTGAATCCGTTAGGAAATGGACAGGCGTTGCAGGTGGATGGGAGTGGCAATTTGAAGGTGACGCCGGGTAGTGGTGCGGGGATCGATGGAGGGGTTGGCGCAGGTTTGACGCCTGAGGTCAGCTATCTTTTCAACAGTGGCGCGCCGGGCAATAACAATTTTGACCGTCAGCGCGAGTTACAGGGAAAGGGGATCATTTTTAATAATGTCACGGCTGGCTCGACGTTGGGATCGACCAGCCTGACGTTCTCGTCGGTGGCTGGCTTGCTGCCCGGTTCTCCTGTCTTACTGGTGGGTGGCGGCTATGTTGAGGTGGTGTATGTCTCCAATTCCTATGTTGTGGGCAGTAATCCTGTTTCTTTGCAGACCGGGTTGACGTATGCCAGCCATACGGGCGCCTTCTGGGATACCTATGCTCCGCAGGGGCCACAGCTCAATGGCCTGCTGGCAACCGGCATTGAGCCGGTGGCGAACGTGATCATCGATCCCAATGCCGGGAACTATTATATCGGGCGCGCAGCCTCACAGGACGGTTGCTCTGGTTCAAACATTCCCTTGATGAATGCGGCCCTGTTCAACGGCACCTCGCTGGATCGTGCCATCGGCCTCAATGGTGTTCCCAGTATGCAGAACTGGGTGCGCCAGCTGGCTTTACAGGGACATGCCTATCTGGCACAGAGTGGCCTGCAAAGCTCGGGAACCGGCACCAACGATTATCCGCTCAGCATTTTTAATCCAGCGGCCAGTGGCAAAACGATCCTGATCTATTCCATTCGCATCATGGCTGGTACGGCGGGAGCCAACTCTATCGTTGCCCGCCTCAAATTTACCACCACAGATCCTGCCTATAGCGGGAGTGCGACGGTCAGCAATCTGAAGGCTGGCGGGGCCAGTAGCGCCATTGCGGGCAGTTGCAGCTTCGCCACCAGCAATACCACGCCGGTTGCTCCTTTTCTCCAGATTGATATCGCCAACGGACCATTGGAGCTTTTACAAAACGATCAGATCCTGATTCTTCCATCCGGGAGTGCCAGTGGATTGAGCGTGTTCCTGGAAACCTATGCTGCCGGTAGCTATTGTTGCTCGGTCAAATATGTAGAATTTTAGCGGCACCTGCTGTACTTGTTAAGAACACGAACACGCTGCTCAAGCAGCTAAAGGAGAAATAGACGATGTTAGACCAGCTTGAATTTAGCTTTGGCCGTTACAATGGCGGCCAGACCGCACCCATCGGGAGCTATCTGAATCCGCGCACACTGGCTATCCAGCAATTGACGGCGGATGGAATGTTGCCCCTGGATGGAACCTGGGTGCGCGTAGATCCCTCGGGCACGCAAACGCTGGCGACAATTGCTACCAACGTCAATGCCGTGCTTGGCACCACCTATACCGCCGCCAGCTTTCATCTTCAGAGCAATAGTGATCTCATTGCCAATCCAGGCCAGGCCAGTAACGACGCCTAGCCCTATTGGAAGAATATGCAACGAAAGGAGGTGCCTCGATGGCACAGATAATCAAGCGCGCACTGTTGATGTCATTTGATCCCACGACCTACACGGCTTCGATCCTGCTCCTGGAGGCCACCTCCACCGTGCTGGCAGGTGTCCCGATAGCCTTTCATATGGATGGGACCAGTACGCTGACGAATGGCGCGTTGTGTGCGGTGCTTTTCTTTGATGAGAATAATTCCAGCGATGCTGTAATCCTGGCTGTCTATAGTACTGGTTCAGGGGTGCCCACGCCGCCGCCGGGCCGCATCACCTTTGTCGCGGGCTATCGTCAGATCGCGGGTGATACCCTCAGCGCCGGTACTGTGAATACCTACACTCTGGTTGGTGGCAGTTCGGGCCTGCCTGCCACAGTGCTGGGTGTACTCTACAAAGCCTACTTCAGCAGTGCGACAGTCAGCGCCTTTATCCAGATGGCACCCCATGCTGCCAGCGATCTCAGTGCGTATATCACGCTTGGCAATATCAGCACTGCCAACGCCACCATCAACGGTAGCGGTATCCTGCCAGTGGACAGCAGCGGACGGGCGGATATCAAGGCGCTGGTTGGCAATTGTAGTTTGACCCTCTATACCTACGGATATGTGCAATGAGTTCAAACGAGATTTTTGCGGTACATGCGCCGGAGCAGCGCATTGAACATTGGATCACACAGTTGGAGGCGCAGGCACAGTTGTTGCTCTCCGATATTGATGTGGAAGAGATTAATCAGAAAGAGCGGCTGGCATTAGCTCTGAAGATCGTTAATCAGATTCAGCGCTTTCTGACGATCCAGCAGAAGCTTGAGGCACCTGCTCCAACCAGCAATACCGTCAATATCCTGCTACAGAATCTGATGCGGCGCATGCGTGGCGAAGACGAGGAGGATCTGGCGGTGGATGAGCACGAACACGAACACGAAGAGGAGGGGGATGTGCAATGGTAAGAGTACTCAGTCCAAGCCTGATGGCAGCGGTAGGCGCGAGCACACGCGTTCCAGCTATTGCGATCTCTATCGAAGACCATGTTCCGCACTATCAATCCTATCAGACGCCCAACAGCACTGATGGCTGGAACGATGCCTGTATCGCCAACGATGGCAGTATTATTCGTGTCAGTCTGACGCGTGGCAGCAACATCTTCGCGCAATCCTTTCAATGGCAGCGTATCACCAATCCTGCCACTGCGGGACAGTGGAGCAGCTGGAATACCTTTGGTGGCGCGGCTTCGACCTGTTATCAGGATAGTGGTTGTGCTGTCTCTAACTCTAATGGGACGTTGCGTGCCTTTGCTCAGCAGGGAAGCAGCCGGGCACTCTGGACCTGGAGCAGTACCGATAATGGACAGACCTGGAGCGCAACCCCTGGCACCGTCCTCACGCCACCGAGCAGCGCGGCGCTCCTGGGGATTGGCAGTGCTGGCAACAACGATGTCTTTTTCCTCTATCAACTTGTCAGTGGCGTCTACACCGGCTGTGCCTTCTTTAGCGGAACCTGGAGTGCCCTGCATACCTCCAGCGTGTCTCCGCTGAACTATGGCGGTGGCGTAGCCGCTTATTGGGATGGCTCGGCCTATTGGATTGTCGCCAGCGATACCGCGACGCTCTACCTCTCTACCTACACACCGGGCAGCAATAGCTGGCTGGCCTATCAACCCATTGCGACGGCGGCCAGCGCCTTATTAGTTCGTCTCGCCCCGCGCCTGCAACGCGATCCTATCAGTGGCCTCTACACGCTCATCTCAATCGAGGAGGATACAGGCGTCAACACCGGCGCGGTCTACAGTTATCCCCGTCTGCGTCAGAGTAGTGATCTGCAACACTGGTCGCAAGGCACCATCCTCCATAGCATCAATGTCCAATATGGTGCTACGCTCATCGTGACACCAACGGCAACCTTTCTCAGTAGCATGCCAACCATTCTGCGTGCCAGAGCATACAACCAGAGCGATAGCAGCCAGCAGCTCAGCGTCAGCGGCACGCTGGATGCGTATAGCCAGAGCGATGAGATTGGCAAGCCTGGAAAATTGCAGCTCCTGCTGGATAATAACCAGGGAGCGTTATCCGCTCTGATCAGCCAGCCGAGTAATCCACAGCCATTGGGACCGCAGAGCTCGGTGATTGTACGGGCGGGCTATCGCACAGGATCTCCCGCCAATACGACCGAGCTGGTACGTGTGGGCACCTATCGGATCGAGCGTATTCAGGTCGTGCGTACGCAGCAGCAGCAGCAGCTTCGCCTGCTCTGTGTGGATACCACCGCTCAACTGGATCAACTCAACCGCTTCCAGATGACCTATACCTATCAGCAGCTTGGCTGGTTGTTGCGTGAGGTCTGTGCTCGCGCTGGACTCTTCTCGTTAGCATTGCCGACCGCCAGCCAGATCAATCAGACGGTGCCATACTTTGTTATCCAGGCTGCGCGCCCTTATCGTGCGGCCCTGGATGAGCTGTGCCGCATCTATGATCTCTCCTTCTTCCTGGACCAGAATGAAGTTGTGCAGTTCCGTGAACTCTCCGCCTCTGATCCCGTGACATGGACCTATCAACCGGAATTGGAGAGTATCACGTTTGGGAGTCAGCAGCAAAGTGGCAATCATGTTATTGTGACTGGCAAGCCGCCTGTCAGCGGCACCTCATCGGCACTCACCACCGCTGAAGCCTACGATGATACCAATCTCCAATGGACCGGACAGGAGCGTTTGATCCAGCATATTGACCAGAAATTGATTACCACGGCCCAATGCGCCAGCAAGGCTGCTTTCTTGCTGAGCAGCGCGCAACGCGCCCAGGTGCAACACCAGATCCAGGTTCCATTCAATCCTGCACATCAATTGCTGGACGTGATCAAAATCACCGATGCTAGTATCCCGCGTGGATCGGGTTTGAGCAGTGCTGGACGCATCATCCAGAGTGATGCTATCTACGATCCCGCGCAAGCCGCCTATACCCATACCTTACATCTCACCGGCGTCTGAGCATCTGATTTGTTCCTGTAGTGTAGTGCTTCGTCAAAGTTCATGTGAAGGGACCAGAGCGGGGATACAAGGGGCGGCAGCCCATTGACTGGGGGCTTGGGGGCTGTGCCCCCACCCCAATTTCGCCCCCTCTCCTCTGCCGCCGAAGGCGGCGTTTCAAATGAAGCTTGACAGAGCAGTAGTAGCATTTCTGTTTATAGTAGAGTTTTGGCTGAAGCCAGAGAAAGCGAGTTGTTGTATGCCTCCACAAGATGTCCTTTCGACTGTTCTGCTTAACATCTTTCCTTTTCTTTGTGTGGCCGCCATCTGGTGCCTTAAATTCTTCGAGCATCAATTGCCGGGTAAGCAGCAGGAAATGCTTGAAAAATGTGTTACGATGGCTGTCACGATGGCTGAGCAAGCCTATGATACCTATGGCCCCTTTGAAAAGAAGCAAATTGCCCTGCACGCCGCCATCGACCTGTTTCAGGCGTTTCATCTGCCCGTACCCCAGCCCGCCGCGCTGAATACTGCTATCGAGTCGGCGGTCTTCAACGTCCATCAAACGCAGCAAAAGCGACCCGCCAGTGCCTATCTGGATGCATCCACGCGTATGCTGGCTGTTCCGCCACTCAAGCCTGCAGCGCCGGTCGTCCCGCCGTCGAAGCCCGAAACTCCTGTAGCGGGCCGTGTAACCGTAGCGACGACAGCGCCATCCGCCACCAGCGTTGCCGTGCGCCCGACCAATCCATTATCCTAGTGTTGTGCGAATCCAGTGCTCTGTTGAGGAGGTAATAATGCTGCTCTCTGATCTTGAAAATCAGGTGCGCCTGGATCTCTTTGATCCAGCGGGAAGCAACCAGCGTTGGAGTCAGGCTGATATTGATCGCGCCATCGATAAGGCGCTGGATCGCTATTCGGCCTATTATCCCAACATTGTCTATAGCGACATGCCGACGCAGCCCTGGCAGCGCACCTATCCCTATCCCGTCAGTTGGAATGCCAGTTATCCGGTCTGGTGGATCGAGCGCATTCTGTATCCATTACAGTTGCCCGGCTCCTCTTTTGCGCCACCGAGCGCAGGGCCGTTAGCAACCGCTGTAGCTGGCTCTGGCCTGAGTGTGGGCAATTATCACTATGCCGTCACCTTTTTGTCGCCGGGTGGGGAGACCACGCCATCTCCATTGACGAATGTTGTCGTTGCCAGCGGTGCCCAGAGTATCAATCTGAGCGCAATCCCGCTTGCGCCAGCGCCAGTGCCAGCCCAGACGCTGAACTACACCAATATCGCCATTGGGCGCAACCTCTATCGCACCGGCGCGGGAGGCTCAATCCTCTATCTGCTGGCAACCTTATCCGATAACACGACCACAACCTATAGCGATAGCTTGCCCGATAGCATGCTCCTGACAATGGCACAGGCACCGACCGTCAACACTTCTGGTATCCCTTGCTGGCCGCCACGGGAACGCGCCTTCAGCGAATTCTCTAATCTATTCGACTCGGCGGTCGCGCTGGCGGTGGGTGGTAATCAAGGCAGTCAGGGCGCGGTTGGTGGAAGTCCGGGCTTTACCAGCACGCAGTCACCGAGTTTTACGCTCCAGCTTTCCACTGACGAATTGCCGCGCGATAATACGCGTGTCCTGCGCATCTTTTACGCGACCAAACATCAACTGGATAGCAATGGTTCCACGATTCCTGAAATGCATCGCGATATTATCGCCCTGGGCGCAAGTGCCTATGCCATGCAGGCTTATCAGGTGCCCACCAACGATAATTTCCTGTTTCAGGATGGCACGCTGCATGATCGCGTCGACGATACCCATATTCCGACCGCCTGGCTAACCATCGCGCAGCAGCGTATGGAGCAATTCCTGACGCGGCTGCAAGAAATCAAACAGCAGCGGGATTACTCCTCGGCTGCTCGTCTCCACTGGGGAGCAATTCCACTCCGCTGGGGTTTCATATAGTTGTGGTTTCATATAGCCTGAGACTGGTGAACGAGGGCGGCTACATGGGGTTTTCAGGTTGCGTGGAGTGGTTAGAGATCTTGAAGGGGAGAGTGTGTATGAATGTTGTGAGTGCGCTGAATCTGCTTTTGACGCTGGCCGGGATTATTGGGGGCATCATTGCCTATCGCAGTGGGATTGCTCGGAGCGCCAATCAGATTCAGGAGCGGGTGATCAATGCCCTGGAAGTGGAGATGAATAGTATGCGCTGCAAGCTAGAGGATATGAAGGCTGAGAATACCCGCCTCTGTGTCCTGATTGATACGATCTGTGCTGCTTTGCGTAAGCGTGGGCTGGCGGTCTCTATCGATGGGGATATGGTCTCGATCAGTGATGGTCATGGTCAGAGTACGACGACACGTATACAGGAGGAGTTGTTACGGTAATGCCAACGATTGGGATCGATTGCGAGATCATTTTAGATGGGACCGGTTATTTTGTGAAGCCGGGTAGCTATCAATTGCAGCAGCCGCGTATTCGTAAAGCCATGGTGCGTGCGGACGGATCGGAGTCCTATGTGGATCTGGGACCGGGCAAGCGTTTCTGGAGCATGGTCATACTCTGCTTTAATGAGTTGACGCGCTATGATGGTACGGCGACAGGGCTGACGGGTCAGCAATATCGTGATGCGTTGCGCGCTAGCTATCTCGGTAGCACCGGTGGCACCATCCTCTTCAGCGATCCACTGAATACAAGCATTGCGGTGCATTTCGATGCCTATCGTGAGCGCCTCCTGGATCTGCATAGTCAGATTATCGCCCTGGTAGCAGGTCAGGCGCTGGCGGCATCCTACGAAGTCACACTGGATTTATTAGAGGCATAAGGCGTAAGGCGTGAGGTGTAAGAGGAGGGCATGTTTATGGCTACGTCACAGCCCGGCATTGGCTGGTTCGCCCGCGATATCCTTGGGAAGCCGCTCTATCCCTATCAGGAGCGCGTTGGGGATGCTATTCTGACCTCTATTCGCGAGGGTCGGGGCGATACCTTTACCGTGATGTTTGCGCGCCAGATGGGGAAGAACCAGCTCAGTGCCGTGTTGGAGGCGTATCTCCTGTTTGCCTATGAGTCCGGCAGTATCGTCAAGGCTGCACCTACCTATAAGCCGCAGGTAGTGAATTCGCGCATGCGCCTGTTGAGCATGCTGGAAGCTCCACTCTTGCGTGCACGCGTCTGGAAATCCTTTGGCTATATCATTGGATTGGCCGCGCAGCCCGAACTGGTGGATGCCCAGACAGGCCCACGGATTATGTTCTTTTCCGCTGGACCCGAATCTTCGATTGTTGGTGCTACTGCCAGCCTGCTGCTTGAGCTCGACGAGGCCCAGGATATCCAGCCAGAAAAGTACGATATCGATCTAAAACCCATGTCGGCAACCAGCAATGCCACTACCGTCATGTATGGCACCGCCTGGTCGGATGATACCTTGTTGGCGCGTATGCGGGCGCATAATCTCTTATTGCAAGAGCAGGACGGCATCCAGCGCCATTTTGAGTATGACTGGCATACTCTGGCGCAGTTGAATCCTCGCTATCAGCGCTTTGTCGAGGGCGAGATCGCACGCCTGGGTGAGGACCATGTCTCGTTGCGTACGCAATATCGCTTATTGCCTATCAATGGGGCCGGTCTGCTCCTCAATGACCTTCAGCGCCATCTGTTGCGCGGCGTACATGGCTGGCAAGAGCAGCCTGCGGACAGCGCTAGCGAGGATGGTTATTATGTGGCGGGCCTCGATGTTGGGGGCGAGGAGCGTCCCCGACCGGGCGAGGAGAAGAAAGCGACGAATAAGCGCGACAGTACAGTGCTCACGCTCGGACGGGTCAGCTATCATGATCTGAATCTGCCCGGCATTGAGATTGTTCATCAGGCCTGGTGGACCGGTAAAAGCTATCGCGACCAGTATGCCGCCGTTAGTATGCTGATGCAGACCTGGAATATTCGCAAGTTGATCGTGGATAGCACAGGTCTGGGTGAAGGACTTGCCAGCTTGCTGTGTGATAAATTTGGGGCTGAGCGTGTCGTGGGCTATAAATTCAGCCGTCCCAGCAAGAGCCATCTTACCTATCAACTGCTCAGCCTGATCAACTCGGCGCGCCTCAAGCTTTATCGCCAGGAAGACGCGCCACAGTTTCTCTATGAGGAATGTTGGAAGCAATTGCGCCTCGCCCGCTATCGCATCCCAGGTGAAAATAGCATGGACATGTATGTAGATCCAGGCGAGGGACACGATGACTTCTTGATGAGCGTCGCCCTATGTGCCGAAGCCATCCGCGATCTTCAAGCGCAGCCGCTTGCCAGCCAGATTATCAAGCCGCGCCGAGCCTATTCAGAAGTAAGCCGTTTTTGACATCCAGCAGGTAAAGTAATAGTATAAAGAGAAGACATGGAGGAACGGAGAACGCCCGTCGTAGTCGTAGGCGTCACCCTTCACGGGCAATCCCGTTTTTATTTAGAATGTGTCTGACTTCTATCCCCATCAGGATCTTACTGTTTGACCTGCAGGCAGGCGCCTGCACCACACAATAAAACTGTTTTGAGCACCGTAGTGCTTCGTCAAAGTTCATTTGAAGGGACCAGAGCGGGGATGCAAGGGGCGGCAAGCCCCTTGACTGGGGGATTGGGGGCTGTGCCCCCAATTTCCCCCTCTCCTCTGCCGCCGAAGGCGGCGTTTCACATGAAGCTTGACAGTGCAGTAGGTGCGAAAAATCATGCACAGAGATCGTGGAGAGCATGGGAGTCCGACACATTCTTAGCAAAGCAGGTAAATAGTATGCAGCAACCATCATTTCCGCCTGTCAATTCTCGCCATCCTTCATTGTGGCATGGAGGCGATTATAATCCTGAGCAGTGGCCTGCCGAGGTGTGGGACGAGGATGTCCGCCTGATGCAGGAATGTGGTTATACGATTGCTACAATTGGCGTCTTTAGCTGGGTTTCGCTTCAGCCAGCCGAGGACCGCTTTACCTTTGAGTGGCTGGATGAGGTGATTAAGCGCCTCGCTGCCGCCGGTCGCGTGATCTGTCTGGCGACACCGAGTGCCGCGCAGCCCGCCTGGATGTCGCAACGCTATCCCGATGTCTTGCGGGTTGATGAGTATGGAGTGCGCCGTCATCATGGTGAGCGTTCCAACTACTGTCCCACCTCGCCCCACTATCGTGCCTTCGCCGTTGACATGGCCCGGCGGCTGGCGGAACGCTATCATCAGCATCCCGCCCTGGCCCTCTGGCATATTTCTAATGAATACGCCGGTGCTTGCTACTGTGATCACTGCGCCAGCGTCTTCCGTGATTGGCTCAAGACCCGCTATAGTAGCCTTGAGGATCTCAATCAGCACTGGTGGACGGCCTTCTGGAGCCACACCTATACCTCCTGGGATCAGATTGAGCCGCCCTATCAGAATGGCGAGCAGGCGGTTCATGGTCTGACCCTCGATTATAAGCGCTTCCAGAGCGAGATGATGCTGGAATGTTTCAAGGCTGAACGCGCCGCCATCCGCACCTTCTCGCAAGACATTCCTATCACTACCAACATGATGGGCACCTATCCTGTTCTGGACTATCGTGCCTGGGCCAAAGAGCTCGATGTCATCTCCTGGGACAACTATCCCCAGGTCAATGCTGCCCCCAGCGATATCGCCTTCACCCATGATCTCAACCGTGGCTTACGCGATGGACAGCCTTTCCTGCTGATGGAGCAGACGCCCAGCAGCCAGAACTGGCAGGCGGTCAACGCACTCAAGCGCCCGGGGATATTGCGCCTCTGGAGCTATCAGGCGATCGCGCACGGCTCTGATTCTGTGATGTATTTCCAGTGGCGGCGCGGTCGTGGAGGATGTGAGAAGCTGCACGGCGCGATCATCGAGCATAGTGGGAGTAGCGATACGCGTGTTTTTCGCGAGGTCAGCACGCTGGGCGGCGAACTGGCCGCCTTGCAGGATCGCACGCTGGGCGCAGTTACCGACGCTCGCATCGGATTGCTGTTTGATTGGGAGAATCGCTGGGCCTTAGAGGGGGCCATCGGGCCGGTACGCGATAAGCGCTATGCGGAAACGGTTCGCCAGCACTATGCCGCGCTCTGGCAGCAGCACGTTCCCGTTGACATCATCTTCAGCGACTCAGATCTCTCCCGCTATCAAATCGTCATTGCACCCATGCTCTATATGCTCAAGCCAGGGGTCGCCGAACGCATCGCCGCCTTCGTCGAGCAGGGTGGAACATTTATCACGACCTACATGAGTGGCATGGTCGATCAGCACGATCTGGCCTTCGAGAACGGCTATCCTGGACCCTTGCGAAAAGTCCTGGGCATCTGGAACGAAGAGATCGACGCGCTCTATCCCGATCAATACAACCAGATCGTCATGAGCGATGGGAGTGGCTCGTATCCCTGTAATCATCTCTGCGCCCTGGTACGCAACGAGGGAGCCAGCGTCCTTGCCACCTATGGCAGTGACTTCTATGCTAATACCCCCGCGCTTACCCGCAACACCTATGGAGCTGGCACCGCCTATTATCTTGCCAGCGCGCCCGATGACGCCTTCTTGAGCGACTTCTATCAGCGCCTCTGCCGCGAGCATCAGATCCAGCCCATCCTGAGTGTCCCGGACGGTATTGAAGTCACCCAGCGCCGTAACGAGCAAGGTTCTTTGTTATACCTGCTCAATCATAACGACCAGGAAACGCAGATCGCCCTGCCAGCAGCAACGCGCTATCGCAACCTGCTGCGTGACCGTAACCAGGAAGTAACGCACACCATCACCCTGGATGGCTACGACGTCGCCATCCTTGAAGAACTATCGTAGTTAAACCGTAGCTGAGGGAATAACGATGACAGGAAACGATATGGACATGTTTCAGCCTTTGCAGCGCATCAATCTGACGGAACTCTCGCAAGCTATTACGGAACGCTATCGGAATTTTGTGGTCAACGAGGTCAACGAGAGCTGCCTGCGCCTTGCGGTTATGGAAGGCGAATATCCCTGGCATCGCCATCCGGGGGCGGATGAGTTGTTCTTGATTCTGGAGGGCGAGCTGATCATTGATTTTCAGGAGCATGAGACGGTAACGTTGCATCCCAACGATATCTTCACGGTTCCTGCGGGCGTGGTCCATCGCACACGTGCCCTGCAACGTACGGTCAATCTTTGTTTTGAGCATACTCAGGCCACGACTGAATTTATCGTATAATTTTGTAGAGATAAGACAAGACGCATTCATTACGCACTCTTTCTCGTAACAATTCTTCTCTTAATGGAAAAACATGAAGCAATAAGATAAGTGAGATTTTAAGAAAATTTATGGTAACACCTGTTAAATTTGGAATTATTGGTGGTGGATGGCGTTCCCTGTTCTTTTTGCGTATCGCACAGGCTCTACCGGAGCGCTTCCGGGTCGGTGGGATGCTCTTGCGCAATCCTGAGAAGGGACAGGCCCTGGCCGTTGAATGGAATGTGCCTGTCTTTACCTCTCTGGATGAGTTGCTGGCTGTGCCCGATCTGCAGTTTGTCGTCGTCTCCGTCCCCTGGCGGGTTGCGCCCGAGTATCTGCGCCAACTGACCGAGCGTGGGATACCAGTTCTGTGCGAGACTCCGCCCGCGCCTGATCTGGCGGGCCTGCTCAGCTTGCAGCCCTTGATCGACGCGGGCGCAAAGATCCAGGTCGCGGAACAGTATCTGTTTCAGCCGCTGCATGCCACGCGCATCGCCCTGGCGCGTTCGGGCAAGCTCGGCACGATATCCCAGGTCCAGCTCTCCGTGGTCCACGGCTATCATGGCATCAGCCTGATCCGCCAATTGCTGGGTATTCAGTTTGAGAATGCCACGATCAGTGCGCGTGCGCACATCACGCCCCTTGTCGTCGGCACCGATAAAAATGGCAATCCTCCTGCCCGCGAGCAGATCCAGCCGTCCCGACAGGTGATTGCCACACTTGAGTTTGGTGATAAATTTGCCATTTATGATTTCGCTGGCGAGCAATATCATTCCTGGATACGTGCGCCACGTGTCCTGATCCGTGGTGAGCGCGGTGAAATCACCGACACCCATCTGCGCTATCTACAGGATTTTCAGACGCCGCTCATGCTGGAATTGCAGCGCCAGGACACCGGGCACTACGGCAATCTGGAAGGATACTACCATCGTGGCATTATTGTCGGTGACACCTGGCTCTATCGCAATCCTTTCCCTTTTGCCCGCTTCAACGACGACGAAATCGCCGTAGCGACCAGCCTGGCCCGCATGGCCGATTATGTCGCTGGCGGCCCCGACTTCTACAGCCTGGCTGAGGCCGCCCAGGATCACTATCTCAGCCTGCTCATCGACCAGGCCTGTAACAGCGGAGAAACCATCCGCAGCGAAACCCAGAGCTGGGCTTTCTAGTTACTGCCATTAAAAATTGCCATAAATCCCTGGCAGGCCATATCCGCCCAGGGCCAGGGATAGCTCGCCTCCGTGATGGATCTCGTGTTCGAGAACGTGCCAGAGAATCCATTGCAATGTGCGTGGCGGGAAGTTTTCCCGCTCTTCTTCTCTTAAGGTTGCTGGAGGTGAGAAGACCTGCTCAAGATCAGCGGGCGTCCAGCGGGCGAGGGCATCGGCGATCATCTGCCAGGTGGACTGTAGACCGGCGACCAGTGCAGTGGCATCCAGCGCAGGTTGCTCCTGCACTTCCCCAGGGTTCCAATTGGCGATGGGAGCAAGATCGGGATTGCCCTCGCCCATCCAGACCTGGAACCACCAGACGCGGTTCGCCACCATATGTTGGACGATCATCCCGATGGTCCATTGATGCGATGCAGCCGGTAACGCCAGCTGTTGGATTGACAGCGGCGCGATAGTTTCGATGAGGCTGCGCTGGTAGCTCGCCCAGCCCTTATAAAATGTCATAAGAGGAAGTGCTTGTTCCGTCATCTTTGTACTCCTTGCTTCAAATGCAGTGCTATCACTTTATCACTTTATCACTTTATCGCTCACGATAGCCTGATCATTCTAGCATGGAAACGGGCGCAAAACTTCTTCCATCTTGCCCTTTTAGCATCATCCTGATTACCTCAATCATCCTGACAGGGGCCGATAAAAATCATCTTTCCTGTGTAATACTTGACATAATAATATACGCTATCAGGCCGGGCGTCTGCGCCGAAACGCAGGCCCCATATCGAACAACAAGCAATCGCGAGGAGAACTGTAGGTGCGGTCGCAACCGAGGTGCGCTTTCCCGTTCACCGTACGAGCATCTCCCCCCAACGCTTTATGGTGCTTCCTGGCATGACCGCAACGGGATAAGGATTGATCATGGCATATCTTTCTGTTGCTACTTTTGTGTTAAAGTGGACTTCTCAATACGTTTAATATTATAGAGTTACATATACTGTATTATTGTATTATTATATTGAAGATCAGTATATCTTTATTCAGCAGGGAGCAGGAAGCGAGGGAAGGCATGGACACGCCTGATCTCCGGGAACCATTTCAGTATCTGGGACAGGCAACGAATAGCGCTGTCACTAATAGTGGGACTGCCAATAATTACAACTTTCAAGATGGACAACATCAGCATCATCACTATGCGCCCGCCAAAGCCTGGACGCCGCCGATGATGTTGCCGCCGCGTGCTCAATTCTTTGTGGGCCGCGAAGACGATCTCGCCTGGCTGCTTGATCAGCTACAGAGTGATACCGGCAGAACCCTGGCCCTCTGCGGTCCCGGCGGCATGGGCAAAACCGCCCTGGCTGCCGAATCCCTCAACCGCCTGATCGATCAAGAGGACTGGTTAGAGCGCTTTCCCGGCGGCATCTTCTATCACTCCTTCTACGCCACACCCTCCCTCGCCATCGCCTTTGAGCAACTGGCTCTCCTCTTCAATGAAGAAGTTGGTGCTGACCCCTACCGCGCGGCCCTGCGTGCCCTCAGCCGTCGTCGCACCCTCCTTGTCTTTGATGGCCTCGAAGTCCTGGAGGACACGCAACCGCTGCGGCAAATTGGCGGCAAGCACATCATCATCCTGCTCTCACGTCGCCAATCCGACGCGCCCGATGTAACGCATCGCCGCACGCTTGAACTGCTCTCTCCCCAACAGGGACGTGATCTCTTGCAGCAATTAGCAGGCCCGCGTGCCACCGATCAACACAGTGTCGAGCGGCTTGTCACACATATTGGGGGTTTTCCCCTGGCCCTGCAACTCATCGGCAGCTATCTTTCTTCGAGGCAGGAGGATGTGGCGGTTTACCTGCAGCGTTTCGAGCAGACGGGATTGCCCTCCTTGCATCACGGGGATCATCAGAACCAGAGCGTGCAGCGCGTTCTGCACTATACCTATGCTTCCCTGACCCCACGTGAGCAACAGCTCTTCATCCTGCTTGGACTACTTGCCCCCGCCCCCTTTCCTCTCGAACTTATCGCAGGAATAGTCGATGATGATGCATTATCACTGCAAGAGATGCTCGGATCACTGGTCAATCTCAGCCTGTTACGCCGACCCGGCGAGAACTATGAGGTCAGCCATCCCCTCGTGCATACTTACGCCTCCATGCTCCGACAGACCAAAATGGAGACTAGAACCACGTTTCCCTGGTGGCAGCGTGTGTTGTCCTGGCCCAGAAAAAAAGATGTGTTATCAGGCTTCGTTATGGACTGGCAAGATCGTCTTATGGCAATTTTGATTGCTCATTTTGCTCAGAGTGATCCCTACGATAGAGTGTCTCTGCCTCTCTGGCAACCACATGTCTTGCCACTACTTTCGACTGAACATCTATCGACAGATCAGTTACTCAGGACTGCCCGCCTTTTTACTACTGTCGGTTTCGCTGTTTTCACTCAGGGGAAGTATGCAGAAGCGGAGCCGTTGTGTAAGCGGGCGCTGGCGATCCGAGAGGAGCACTTGGGAGCGAGGCATCCCGCCACCGCAAACAGCCTGAACAATCTGGCAGCCCTCTATCGCGCCCAGGGGAAGTATGCAGACGCGGAGCCGTTGTATAAGCGAGCGCTGGCAATCCGAGAGGAGCAATTGGGAGCGAGGCATCCCGCCACCGCAAACAGCCTGAACAATCTGGCAGCCCTCTATAATGCCCAGGGGAAGTATGCAGACGCGGAGCCGTTGTATAAGCGAGCGCTGGCAATCCGAGAGGAGCACTTGGGAGCGAGGCATCCCGCCACCGCAACTAGCCTGAACAATCTGGCAGAGCTCTATCGCGCCCAGGGAAAGTATGCAGACGCGGAGCCGTTGTATAGGCGAGCGCTGGCAATCCATGAGGAGCAATTGGGAGCGAGGCATCCCGATACAGCAAGCATCCTGAACAATCTGGCCTTGTTCTATGCTGAACAGGGGAAGTATGAGGAAGCGGAGCCGTTGTATAAGCGGGCGCTGGCAATCCATGAGGAGCAATTGGGAGGAAATCATCCCGCCACCGCAAGCATCCTGAACAACCTGGCGTCCCTCTATCGCGCCCAGGGGGAGCATGCAGAAGCGGAGCCGTTGTATAGGCGAGCACTGGCGATCCATGAGGAGCACTTGGGCGCGAGGCATCCCGACACCGCTCTGAGTCTGAACAATCTGGCAGCCCTCTATCGCGCCCAGGGGAAGTATGCAGACGCGGAGCCGTTGTATAAGCGAGCGCTGGCGATCTATGAGGTGCACTTGGGAGCGAGGCATCCCGACACCGCAAACAGCCTGAACAATCTGGCGGCCTTCTATCACAACCAGGGGAAGTATGCAGAAGCGGAGCCGTTGTATAAGCGAGCGCTGGCGATCCGAGAGGAGCAATTGGGAGGAAATCATCCCGCCACCGCAAGCATCCTGAACAACCTGGCGTCCCTCTATCGCGCCCAGGGGGAGCATGCAGAAGCGGAGCCGTTGTATAAGCGAGCGCTGGCGATCTATGAGGAGCAATTGGGAGCGAGGCATCCCGCCACCGCAACTAGCCTGAACAATCTGGCAGAGCTCTATCACAACCAGGGGAAGTATGGGGAAGCGGAGCCGTTGTATAAGCGGGCGCTGGCGATCATTGTGCAACGGTTGGGAGAGAGTCATCCCGATACACAGACCATTGCGGCGAATTATGCTGCTTTGCTGGAGGCGATGAAGAGCGATGAGAAGTGAGGAAGTGAGGAAGTGAGGAAGGAAGGGTATTTGCATATTTCTTTATTGCGATATATCTTATTATTATAAAATAGGTATTGGAAAGGAACGCCCTTATTTATGTTTGGACGTCAACGTACCGCTTCAGCCGCAAAACCCCTTGCCGGATCAGAGTCTGGATCTCAGCCCAACCGTTCGACGGCTGCCACGGCTCGTCGCCTCTTTAGTTTCTTGCGACCGTTCTGGCTTTTTATGTTTGGTGCTGGCATCTGTCTGGTGTTTGCCAGCGGGACAAATCTGGTCTTTCCCTGGGTGATCCAGCATCTGCTGGATAGTGTCTTTTTGCATCACGATCCCGCCCTGCTGAACAGGATTGCGCTGCTCCTGCTGGCGGTTTTTGCGTTCAGCATGCTGCTTGGCTTTGGACAGAATTATCTGATTTCCTATGTGGGTGAGCGCCTGGTGGCCGATTTGCGCAAGCAGGTCCATGCTCATCTGCAAAGCCTGCCGCTGGCTTTTTTCACGCAACGGCAGGTTGGCGATATTATGTCGCGGGTCACGACGGATGTGACGCGTGTCCAGGCGGGTCTGACCACCAACGTTTTGAGCCTGATCCAGCAGGTGATCACTCTGAGTGGCTCTGTCCTGATCATTGCGTTGCTCGATTGGCGGCTCACCCTGCTGATCCTGCTGGTTGTCCCGCTGATCGTGCTCTCGGCGCTGCTGTTTGGTCGCCGTTTCCGTGGTTATAGCAAGGCGGTGCAGGACGAGCTGGGTGCAGTCAGCTCGCTGCTTGAGGAGACGCTCTCCTCTATCCGCGTGGTCAAGACGTTTGCCCGCGAGCCATACGAGATCGAGCGCTTCAATAGCGGCGTGGAGCGGACATTTACCCTGTCAATGCATCTGACACGGGCACGGGCCTTCTTCTCGCCCCTGGTCAGCTTTCTGGCCTTTGTGAGCGTGGTGATCGTAATCTGGTTTGGAGGCACCGAGGTGCTGGCAGGCCGCCTCACTCCGGGCCAACTGGTCTCGTTTGTCATCTACATGGTTCTGATCGCCGGACCCGTGGCGCAACTGGGCAATCTCTACGGACAGATCCAGGAGTCGCTTGGCGCGGCTGAGCGTATTTTTGAGGTGCTTGATGCCGTCCCTGAGCGGCCCGATCTTCCCACCGCCATCGCCCTGCCCGCGCTGGCCGGGAAGATCGTTTTTGATCACGTTTCATTCGGCTATCATCTCGATACCCCTGTTCTGCGCGACCTCTCGTTGACAGTATCCGCCGGGCAGACTGTGGCCGTGGTTGGACCCAGCGGCGCTGGCAAAACTACCATCACCGGGCTGATTGCGCGCCTGTACGAGCCGGATCGTGGACAGATCCTGGTGGATGGCTATGATCTGCAAGAGATCAAGATTCGCTCATTGCGTGAGCAAATCGCGCTGGTGCCCCAGGAGCCGACCCTCTTTGGTGGAACTATTCGCGAGAATATCGCCTATGGGCGGTTAAATGCCACACTGGCGGAGATAGAGGCCGCCGCTGAGTCTGCTCATGCCGCCGAGTTTATCGAGCGCCTGCCGCTGGGATACGAGACGCTGGTGGGCGAACGGGGCGTCAAGCTGTCAGCGGGCCAACGCCAGCGCATCGCCATTGCGCGTGCCGTCCTGCGCAATCCCCGCATCCTCATTCTGGATGAGGCCACCGCCTCGCTGGACAACGAATCCGAGGCCCTGGTCCAGGACGCGCTCCGCCGTCTGATGCGCCAGCGCACCACCCTGGTCATTGCCCACCGCCTGACCACGATTGAGGATGCCGATCAGATCCTGGTGCTCGATCATGGACAGATCGTGGAGCAGGGCAAACATACCGAACTGCTCGCCCAGGAAGGACTCTACGCCCGCCTGTATCATCGCCAGTTCGACGCCGAACCGGCCTGAACGACAGAACGGCTGAATCTTGCATCGCTTGTGAGATTCAGCCATCCTCTTCGTTAATAAGGGAAAGGGAAAAAATCTATCATTCTTCCATTCAAGAAAGGATTGTTATATGGATCCTGTGAGTCTGGCTTTGATTACCGCCATTGGTGCGGGGGTGACCGATGTCGAGAAATCGTCTCTGACCGAAGGTTATACCGCCCTGAAACAGCGCCTGCTTGATAAGATTGGCTCGTGCCATCCCAACGTCCCGCAGGCGCTCAGTGATTTGGAGGCTTCCCCAAATTCCAGAGGGCGTCAGGCCGTCCTGGTCGAAGCGATCACCGAGGCCAAGGTATCCCATGATCCTGACTTGCAGCAGCTTGCGCAGGCGCTGCTGGAGCAACTCAAACAAACTCAGGGCGGGACACAGATCATCTATCATGTAGATCACAGTGCCCTCTCCAATTCGGGGCATGCCACCAACTACAACATCCAGGGTGATCAGCACATCACCCATCCCGACAAGTAGCAAGAAGGAAGCGAGAAGCATGATGGAGAAGTGTAGGTGCGTGCCGAGGTCGCAACCGAGGTGCGCTTTCCGGTTCATCGTACTCGCCGCTGGCATGATGATGGGGTAGGGATGGACCTACGTGTGAGCATATTTAGGGTAATTAACCAATAATCTATCATGACAAAGAGTCAGAAGGAAGCGAGAAGCATGATGGAGAAGTGTAGGTGCGTGCCGAGGTCGCAACCGAGGTGCGCTTTCCGGTTCATCGTATCGTAATCTCGCCGCTGGCATGATGATGGGGTAGGGATGGACCTACGTGTGAGCATATTTAGGGTAATTAACCAATAATCTATCATGACAAGTAGCAAGAAGGAAGCGAGAAGCATGATGGAGAAGTGTAGGTGCGTGCCGAGGTCGCAACCCTGTCTGTTACCCACATTTTTGGAGTGAAGAAATGATAGAATAGAAGAAAGGAAAAATGAAGAAAAGAGAGAGAGAGAAGAAAAAATGGAGCAAGAGCGCATACAAACCGCTGAACAGTGGGCCGTCCTGAACTATGGGACAGCATTGCTGGCTGATACACGACACACCGCCCG
>NZ_BIXY01000100.1 GCF_008326305.1 Dictyobacter arantiisoli
CCGCCGCCAAGCAGATGATTCAAGCATGGTGGTTTTGGCTGCGTGGGACGAAAAAACCGGTTCCATCCACTCCTCCTGTTCCCCAACCTCCTTCTCCTGTCGCTCCATTGCCTGAGCCGTATCGTCCCTCTGTCACCCATCCTTGGAGGCGATCTCCGGCGTGCCGTCCAAAGTATCCCGCAAAAAAATGACGCGCACCCCAGAGAATCATCTTTCTTGACAAATATCTTGTTTGTATGTTAATATATACGTATACGTAATACGTATATATACAGAGAAATGATCGTTCTTTTCTCTTATTTGATGCATTTCCACTGACTCATTCTTTCCGTTTGAGTCCCCTCCAAAAACGGGTCAATTCCACACCGATCCCAAGCACAATTACAAAGAGAGGATAGCGCTGCACAAACACCTGGAACACAAACGAAAAGAGTCCGATGCAGAGAAGAAAAATTGCATAAAAAGCGTACGTTATCGCTTTTTGCAACGAAATTTCAAACACAAAGAGTTGATACCGTAACGAGGTAAATAATATGATAATTGGCATGAAGCCGAACGATAATGTCGAAAAGAGCGGGCCAATATAGGTATAGTCGCTCACGTTACTTGGAGAGATGAATTGCGGAATCACAGTAAAAAACACAAATGGACAAAAAGCAAGCCCAAAGGCGACCATCAGCCATCGTAAATACAGCCGTTGCCACTGGCCAGACAACGCATACGATAGGCCCAATAATAAAAAAATACAGACGGTCTCATACGTCACACACACCAAAACCATACGGTGAAAGATGAGGACAAGGCCTTCTGCTCCATTTTCCAGGGAACTAAAAAAGAAAACATAGATTTCTGTGTACAGAAAAACGGGAAGAGAAATGACAAGAAAAATATATAAAACGGGAAGCAAACGGGGATAGTGCTGGCGAACAGACTGAAAAAGATTGGTTGGAAAAAGAAAAAGAAAAATGACAAAAATATATGTCGTACTTAACGCACATCCATTATCGATGCGTTCGAGACCTCTTACCAGTGGCAGCAGCAGCGGAGCGTGCAATTCTCCCCAGGTTGCCGTAGGAGCAAGGCCAAAGGTGATGGCAAAAACGGTGCAGAGCACAATAAAGGTGCGTTTCATTTGTGTATCACGCAGATAAAAAGTGAGGCACGCACAGATAAGATAAAAAAGCGCCATGAGCAGATTTAAAACCGTAAAAAACCATACAAATGATAGCCCTTGCCCATCTTTTGCAGAGGATGCAGTGAATGGAAGGACGGCATTTCCGATGGCGATCACCAACAGAAAGAAATACAGAAGAACCAAAAAGAAGATGATGATTTTCTGTCTATTTTTTACGAGCTCGCGCACGGTCATAAAATACTTCATAAATCAAGCATACAGAAATCGTGATTCGTTTGTCAAGGCATTTCGCATCTCTTTGCATGTGAAAGCCTTTTTCGCGAAAAAGAAGCTTTCTCATTCTCGCTTTTTCAGGTATACTTATCACAAAAAGACAGAGGCATGAGAGCATATGCACACACCACACACACCCCAGCAGGGCAGCCCGGAAAACGTGGTTCAAGACCAGAGCAACCATGAAAACGATGGGGGCACTATCTCTACAGGTTTCCTTCGCCTGGTCCACCAGGTACATCTAGCAACCACCATGGAAGAGGCTCTGGAAGCCTGTCATCTCCATCTTCACCTGGCACATTGTTTTCTGTCGATCGGCTCTTCCCTGATTCTCCCAACCCACCCGCCATGCCCCACCCTTCTCCAAGAAGAGGCGATTGGCTTGCTCCAGCAGACGACGATTCACGCGTGTCAAAAGCACGCTCTTCCCAGCTTTCCTGGCTCTGACCTGTATGTTATCCCCTTTGGAACTCCTGCAGCAGGGATGCTTCTCTGCCTCTCTCCAGAGACACAACCAGTAGCGCAACTGGTCCTTACTGCGTTAGCCGACCTGCTTTTTCTCGTGTATCAAAATATGAGCTTTCGGAGCGCCCCAGACTCGAAGATCCTGCTGTGGGAAGCGCTCCTTGCAAACAATACCTCAGCCTTTGCCCTGGCTCCGGTCTATGGCTATTCACTGTCAGCCAAACATTATGTCACGCTCCTGACTTATCAAGATCCTCCTACCATCCTCGATAACTATGTTCCCCCGCCTGGGGCAGTCCTCTTACGTACAGGAGAAAAACTCCTCTATCTTCTCGAAGAAGATCAAAAAACAGAAATCCAGCGGTTGCAGGCGTACCTGGAGCAGGGAAATGGCCTTCCGGTCTTTGTAGGAATTAGTGATCTCTGTACGACCGAGACCGGGTATCAGCAAGCCCTCGAACAAGCCCAGGAGGCGCTCGATGCCGGCCTACAGCAAGGCCAAAAAATCAGCGAATACGCTACGCTCATGTTACATTACTTTATTGCGGGGTTCGCAAACAGCAACAAGTCCTATCCTTATCGGGACGCCTTTGAGCAACTGCTCCACCAGGAACGACCGGAACGAGCCGATACGTTGATCGAAACATTGCGGCTCTTGCTGACTTCTTCAAATAAAGCCGAGGTCGCACGGCACCTCGACATCACACCCGAAGGCTTGAACAGGAGAATAGATGTGCTGAAATCCTATTTCTCTTTTTCGAGCGAACATGACTTTTACATTCGATCTTTAGATCTATTATTCGCGATTAGCGTTCTCCAAGCCAAAAAAAGGAAAGACCGGTAGTGGCACCAGCATGATGCCTGCCTATCGAGAAAAAGAGTTGGTATTTGCTGAACCATGATTCAGCAAATACCAACTCTTTTTCTCGATATTGTTAGTATTTTCACAACAAAGAGATTGACAAGGAACCAATATCTTTGTATGCTAAGAGAGGACACCAACAGAATAGGCCTGTCACCGTCATCAAGCTATTCGGAGAAGGAAGGAACCCATGAAATCACAGCTCCCTCCACTAGGAGAAAAAGCGTATACCTGGTATCGCAGACAAAGAAACACGCAACCGATCTATCGAAATCCAGGTGCCTGGTTTGTCCTTCGTTATGAAGATGTGAAAACAGTCCTGCAAAACCACGCGACCTTCTCATCACAGCCAGACGAGAAGAGAGGCAATCCGACCAATCCGTTACGATCAAGCATCCTATCGCTTGATCCACCACGTCATCACCAGTTACGTGGTTTGGTGCAACAAGTATTTACCCCACGGGCGATCGCACGTTTAGAGTCGCGCATTGAGGAGAACGTGCATCATTTCCTAAATCAGGTCAGCCCACAGGGAAAGATGGATGTGATTACAGATCTTGCTTTTCCGCTCCCCGTACTCATTATCGCCGAGTTACTCGGCGTGCCATTTGAAGATCGAGAACAATTCAAACACTGGTCGCGCAACCTCTTCGAGGGAAACCCATCCCTGATCGCATCTACGCAACAGGAGATGAAAACCTATTTCCTTCAACAGATGAAGAACCGTCTTCAAGAACCCAAAGATGATGTATTGACGGCGCTCTTGCACGCAGAAGTAGAGGGAGAACACCTCTCAGAAAATGAATTGGCAGCGTTTTGCATCTTACTGCTTGCAGCAGGGCACGAGACGACCAGTGACCTCATTGGAAATGCCTTCTACTGTTTCCTCGAATATCCGGAAGTCTTCGAGGAACTGCAAGCCCACCCCGAAGGAATTCCAGCCGCGATTGAGGAAATGCTTCGCTATTATTCCCCGGTAAAAACATTGCCACGCTATGCCACCCAAGATGTTGTGCTCGGTGAACAACCGATACGAGCTGGGGAGATGGTGTGTCCTTTTTTCGCCTCGGCGAATCGAGATGAAACACAATTTCCTGATGCAGACACGTTTAATATTCATCGCACGCCTAACCGTCATCTTGCTTTTGGTGCAGGCATCCATGCCTGCCTGGGAGCACCACTCGCCAGACTGGAAGCGAAAATCGCCTTAAAAATCGTCCTCGACCGTTTCGGTCGTCTTTCACTCGACCGCTCGATGCCTCTGCAATTGAAATCGAGTAGCGTGGTTTTTGGTCTCAAACAGCTACCCATATTTTTTCTCGCACAATAAATCAAACAGCAATCCATTTTGCGTTTTTTGCATTCAGGGTAACCATCGCTTCAAGCATGTAGCCGCACGCTTCAAACGATGAAACCATTGGACCTGTAACGAGGCATCAGCCCCCTTTCATCGGGAAGGACAGGAAGGAACACACGAATCATGATGCTTTTACTCAAAATGCCTATGAACCGATGAGGCGAAAAGAGGCAAAAAATGAACAATCACTTACTCACTATGACACGCAAACAACAAGGCTGGCGCCAAGAAGACGTGGCCAACCATATTGGAGTTGCCAGAGGGACCATTAGTCGCTGGGAACGAGGGCGTATGCACCCAGAACGCTACCATGTCGACCGCTTATGTGCGTTTTTGCACGCCACTGAAACTGAGCTTGGCTTTACACCAGAACGGGCTGTAGCCACACCAGCAACCATCAAGGACAGCGCACCCGCTCCCGTTGTTGATGCTCAGCCGTCCATGGTCATTGATCCCATGATCCCCCTACAACAGGCCCCGCTCATTGGTCGAGAGGCGGAACTTGCTCAGATTCAC
The DNA here is from genome assembly GCF_008326305.1 of Dictyobacter arantiisoli. Lineage (GTDB taxonomy): Bacteria > Chloroflexota > Ktedonobacteria > Ktedonobacterales > Ktedonobacteraceae > Dictyobacter > Dictyobacter arantiisoli. The sequence continues at coordinate 4,609 of NZ_BIXY01000100.1, forward strand.
GATCTCCTGCAAGCAGAAGAAACCGTCAAGATCACCGCTCTTCATGGCCTTCCGGGAGTGGGAAAAACGGCCCTGGCAACCACCGTAGCCCGTGATGCCAACATCCGTGCCCGGTACTCCGATGGTATTCTCTGGGCAACGCTTGGCCCCCACCCCGACCTCCTCACGCTCTTTCACCGCTGGGCCACCCTCCTGGATATGCCAGATCATCAGATGACGGAATTGCAGACCGTCGCTGAGTGGAACACAGCACTCACCATGATGATCGGACAACGTGCCATGCTCGTTGTCATCGATGATGCCTGGACGGTGGAGGATGCCTTGGCGGTCCAGGTAGGGGGGCCGCACTGTGCGCACCTGCTCACCACCCGCTTCCCACACATTGCATCCCGTATCACGATCCAGGGAGCCCTGACAATCCAGGAATTATCGGATGACCACAGCATGCAACTCCTCACCCACCTTGCCCCCGCTGTGATGGCCCGTGAACCAGAACAGATGCAGCACCTCGTCCAGGCCGTTGGTGGGCTTCCTTTGGCCCTCACCTTGATGGGCCATGCTCTGCGGACAGCCTTCTATCACGGGCCAACACGGCGGTTGCAGGCCGCCATTGACGCACTCCAGACCGCCGACCATCGCTTACAGCTCTCACACCCTGACAACTCGACACAAGGACATCCGAGCTTGCTTCCTGAGACCCCCCTCTCTCTCCAGGCGATTCTGGACGTCACCACGCAACGCCTGAGTGAGAGTGCCCTTCATACCCTCGCCGTCTTCTCACTTTTTCCTGCCAAACCCGACAGTTTTTCAGAAGAAGCAGCGCTCTCCGTCGCCGGCTGCACCATCGATGACCTCGATGAACTGCTGGATACAGGCCTTCTCGAAACGGTCGGAGACGAACGCTACCGCCTCCATCGCATTATTACTGATTATGCACACCACCTCCTGATGTCCCTACAACACTATGAGCATGCTGATCGCCACAAAGACCCCCTCCCGGTGCAGGTACATACCATGGACCAGGAAACACACGACAGGACAAACAGCCACGCCGATCTGGAAGATCTCGGTCACCGCTTTCCCAATGGCGCACGGGTGCGCAGGAACATCGATCAACAGGTCTGGAAGAGCCAGCACCTCGAAAACCCCGCGCTGGGTCGACCCATCAGCTATCAAGCACGCCATAGAAAGGAAAAGCGCTCTTGTGTCCTTACCCAGACCTCGGTGGTTCACCATCAAAAAAGAGACGCAAAGAGGCGGCCCAGAAAACCCTACGTCTTTAGAGCCGGGAGGAATGGACCAGCCTTGTGCACATCACCACCCTCTTCCGAGGGCTCCCGTTGGCAGTCTCGTCAAAATCCCATCCGTCCAATCCGTCTCAATGAACATGAAAGGAATGTCCTGTGATTTCACCTGTTGTCGTTCAGCCTGCCATCACCATCCCTCCGATCTTCCAAAAGAAAATCTGGCAGTGGTCTCCACAGCCCAGGATGATTCAATTTGCCATCCATCGAGAATTGCGGACGGTCTCCCTCATTGCAAATGAAGCAGGTCTCCCCTCTCTGCTGGAACAGGTCTCCTTTCAGGAGACAGAATTGCGTCTTCTGATCGCGCTGCTTGTGTATTGGCCAGCCTATTGTCCGTTCGAAGAACTCTATGCCTCGTTTTATGCCAACAGCCAGGATGAGGCAGCGAGGACAGCCGCTCGACAACACCTGAAGCGAGCACGCGAAACAGATCAATGGCGGCAAGAGGTCGGACCCATCCGCAATGCACTTTCACGCACGCGCAAAAAAATCAAAGCATTTACCTCCGCATCGTATGTGTTCGATATCATCTCGGTCTTTGATGAAGGCTATCTCTTAGAGGTGCGAACACGCGAAGAGAAAGGGTCTCCTCAATAGGCGAACCGGGTCTCCTCAATAGGCGAACCCTGCCGGGACACGACGGAACCATCCCTGTTATGCTTGTCTCAGGTGAGAAGTGATGGGTTGGGAGCTGAATTCCAGACTTCACTGGCATCTGTCTTTGAAGTCTGGCCACCTCCTCCTCCGAGAAGGCCGTGTCTTTTTCTCTTACTGAAGAGAAAGGGCCCACGCTCTTTCATCACGCCGTCCTATGTGACTGTGAAAAGGAACAGAACCATTGAAAGAGCCATTGAAGAACCAGACCATTGGATTTGTCGGGCTTGGGCAGATGGGATACCCGATTGCACGCACGCTTGTCCAGGCAGGCTTTCCCGTGCGCGTTTTTGATGTGCGCGAAGAACGGATCGCCCCACTCGTGGCGTTGGGAGCCATTCCTGCCGCATGTCTGGCAGAGGTCGTGGAGCCGGGAGGAGTGGTCATCTCCATGGTGCCAGGTGACACAGAACTGTGCCAGATTGCGCTCAATGATCCAGGGATCGTCCGTCAACTGGGGCCAGGAGGCTTGCATCTGTCGTTATCGACGATCTCTCCTGACGTCGTGCTGTCGCTGACAAAATATTACGCCACGCAGGGGGTCGCCCTGGTTGCGGCCACCGTCTCAGGACGCCCGGAGGCGGCGGCTACCAGACAACTCTCCGTCTACGTGTCCGGCAATGCTGCCGCCAAAGACCACGCGCGTCCCATCCTGGAGACGATTGGCAGTACGCTCTACGATCTCGGCCCGGCGGTAGAGTCTGCGGTCGTCATGAAGCTGGCCGCCAATTATCTGATTCTGGCAGCCCTGGTCGCGATGGGATCTGCCGCTACCTTTGTCGAACGCCATGGCCTGGAACGAGAACTCTTTTTACGCGCCATGCGTGAGTCGGTCCTCTTTCAGGGGTCCGCCGTGTACGCTGGCTATGGACGCATGATCGGTGCGTTAGACTATAGCGATGAAAATTTCTCGACGGCCCTGGGCCTCAAAGACGCGAGCCTGATCGTGCACGAGGCAGAGCGTCTAGGCCTGAAACTTCCGGTGGCCCAACAGGCCTATGATGCCCTGCTGGCCGCACAGGCGGCGGGCCATGGGAAGCAGAGCTGGGCCGTACTGGCGGAGTATGCTGAGAAGATCCTGGAAGATCACCCACAAAGGAATCAGTAGTATGCGCACAACGATGCAGCTGAAGCCTTTTCTGGGGAAAAGGAAACAGAGGAAGCCACGCATTCCCGCGATTGAAATAATCAATCTCAGTAAAACCTTTCACGCCTCGGGAAAGCGGAACAAATCTGGTCACACCGCTGTGGACAGGCTCTCTTTAACGATCCAGCAAGGAGAGATCTTTGGGTTGCTGGGACCCAATGGCTCCGGGAAAACAACCACGATGAACATGCTCAGTACCTTGAGCCTGCCCACCAGTGGCACAGTTCGTGTGCTGGGCTTTGATGTGCAGCAGCAGGCAAGGGAGGTGAAGCGTCTGCTCGGGTGCGTCCCCCAGGAAACAGCCCTCTTTGATGAGCTGACCCCCTGGCAGACGCTTCTGTACCACGCGGCCCTCTATGGCGTGCCCAAACACTTGCGTACGCAACGCATTCGGGCCATGCTGGAACTGGTCGAACTCTGGGAGCAGAAAGATATCCGCGTAAAAACCTTCTCGGGTGGTATGAAGCGTCGGCTTGCCCTGGCACGTGCCTTGTTGCACCACCCACGGGTCCTCTACCTGGATGAGCCAACCCTGGGGGTCGATGTTCAGAACCGCCACAGTCTGTATCGCTTTATCCGCATGCTCCCGCAACAGGGCGTCACGGTCTTGCTGACCACCAATGACTTGCATGAAGCGGAATTGCTCTGTACGCGGGTCGCGATCCTGGATCATGGTCGGGTCCAGGTGGTCGATACCCCTGCTAACCTGATCCACGCTCAGAGCCCAACGCAAGCCACACAGCTCACGGTGACGCTCGATTCCCCGGAGAAGAGCGAGGCACTCGTGCACGCACTTCGTCAGGTTGGTGGTCTTCGGACAGTGGACATGCAGGGAGCGAGCCTGTCCCTGCTCACCGACAATGGACAGGACGACCTGGCAACGATCCTGCGCCTGATCGGGGAACAGGGCCGTACTGTACGCGCTATTCAGACCCAAAAAGCTGATCTGGAGCAGGTGTTTCTCCAGGTGACCGGTGCTGTCTTGCGTGATGAAGCACCATTGAAGTGAGGAAAAAACGTGTCACATGAATTCTTCTGGCAGGATCAGCAACAGAAACAGCCCGCAGGACTCCCCACACAGGTGTCCGCTTTTCTGTGGCTCGATGTCGTCGTGGCCTGTCTGCGCAAGGATATGATCAGTGCGCTTTCTGAGAGGGTGACCCTCTTCCAGATGCTTATTTTGCCTATCAATTACACTATTTTGCTGGTGCTCTTTGCGCTGGCCGGGTCTGCGGCTCCAACAACGGTCGTCATGGTGGACCATGGACCCTACGCCCAACGGTTTTACGATGCCATGCAGGTGTCGCACTCGTTTCGTCTCCAGGTCGAAAGTGAGGGAACCGCCCAGGCGATGCTCGTGCGAGGCGATACGGTGGCTCTTGTCACGATCCCTGGCAATTTTGATCAGATGGTGCGTCGGGGACAACGTGTTGAGATTGGCTTGCTGGTCAACAATCTCAACACTGACTTTACAGATGACGTGACACGCGGTTTACGCCTGGCGGTGACCACGTTTTATCAGCAACAGTTTCCCGGAAAAATAAGCATTGTCACCCAGATCCATGATGCCCATCCACAACAAACCGATTACATTCCTTATTTGTCGGTGGCAGTGGTGGTGATTGGGCTCCTGGTGGGAGGATTGCTCCAGGCGGGAAATGCGATGGCACGCGACTGGGAACAGAAGACCATCAAAGAAGTGTTGCTCTCTCCCGCTCCACGCTCGGCAATCGTCGTCGGTAAAATGCTAGCAGCAGGCACGGTGAGCCTTCTCTCGGCACTGATCGTGATCCTTTTTCTTGTCCTGGTCATCCATGTCTCTGTTTTGGATTGGAGTGGATTTCTCGCAACGATCCTGCTCCTCTCAGCCGTCTCGGTCGCCGCAGGAACCCTGCTTGGAAATCTGCTCAAACTGCGGCAGACGGTGACCTTATTGACCCGTGGGATCAGTGTTCCCCTCTTTTTGCTCTCGGGGGTGTTCAACCCCATCACCTACTCGACCATCGGTCTGGTTGTTCTTGCGCGGCTCTTCCCTGTGCACTATGCCATTTCGCTTGTTCAAAGCACGGTGCTCGGACAGCGCACGAACATCCTCTCACCGCAGGGCAATGCCCTTGTTCTGGTTGGTTTTCTCCTGCTGTTCGTGGTGTGTTCCTGCCTGGTCCTCCGCCGTGGTCATAGTGAACAGTAACAAGACGCCCAGTGTCGAGTGGGGCTGGTTTACTCGTCAGAGAGAAAGGGAAACACATGGTTGCGCTGAATTCTGCCCGTGATGTGATTGGTGCCACGATCCGAAAAGATGTGACTATCTACCTTCGGCAGTGGAAAACCATCCTCACCTCGCTTGTGCTGCCAGGAACCTATATCCTGGTTGCGCTTCTCGGTTCCATCGCCGTGGGCCGCTCACCCATCGCCCTCGTCGTACAAGATCGGGGAACAATCGCATCCCAGATGGCACAGGCGATGGTCGATGCCGATGTCTTTCGGGTGTCGCGAGTCAGTCCCCCCGACGCTCACCATCTCTATGAGACGCTATCCGTCGGGGCGATTGTGACCATTCCCGTGGGCTTTTCGCAGGCGGTGCACGATCATCAGTCAGCGCCTATCGTGGTGCAATCCAACAATCTCAACCTGGACTTTGAAAATGACCTCCGGCGTTCCATCCCGGATGCCATTACCCTTTATTACGCACAGGAGGCAGCCACCCCTTTGCCTCTCACCATTCAGCAGCACAACCTGCGCACCCAAAATGTGGAACTCTTTCAGTATGAGGTGGTTCCCCTGATTTCGCTGTTGGTCACCGTCTGTGGACTCATTGCCAGTAGTGCAAGCACGGCAGGCGAGTTTGAAGTACTCAGTATCAAAGAAATCTTGCTCGCTCCAGTGAGTATGGGCACGATGGTGATCGGAAAAATCATTGCGGGCTGGATTACGACCGCAACGATGGGGCTACTCCTGTTGCTGGTCGGGATGCTGCTGGGCTGGATAGAGCCTGCAGGCGTCTTTCTCCTCATCACGCTGCTCGCGATCGCGCTGGAGTCATTGCTTGCCGCCACCGCAGGCATCGCCCTTGGGTGCGTCTTTCGGCGGGTGCAAGCGGTGAGCGTGCTCAGTACGACCGGTTCGGTGTGGTTGTTCTTTTTATCGGGGGGGCTTGGTGTGCTGCAATTCGAGCCCATCTTCCTCCGGAAGATCGCGGCCTTCGATCCCCTCACCTATGGCACGCACATGCTGCAAATGGCGATCTTTTATCAGTCCTGTGATCGTCTGGGAGAGGATAGCGCCGTCCTGATCGGGACCACCCTGGCTCTCTTCCTCCTCTGTGTCGTAGCGCTGCACCCACAGGTCGTCACGGTCATTCTCAAAAAAGGGAGAACAACCCCATGAAAGCAGTACGCTATTACGGACCACAGGATGTCCGTGTTGAAGAAGTGCCGAAACTAGGGAAACCCAAACCAGATGAGGTGCTGCTCCAGATTCTGGCGGCCTCCATCTGCGGCACCGATGCCAGTCAATATAGACACCCAACCATGATCCCGCTGTACCAGACGCATCCCGTCAGCGGGCAGAGCGGGCCCGTCACCCTGGGGCACGAAGTGGTGGGACGCGTGATTGAGAAAGGGTCGGCCGTCGAGCATCTCCAGATTGGCGAGCGCGTCGTTCCCGGCAGTGGCTGGTGGTGTGGGGAGTGTCCTCCCTGCCGTGCGGGACGCATCAATATTTGTGAACGGTACTTCCTCTACGGCATTCAGGCCCATGGAGGATTAGCAGAGCAAGCGCTGTTTCCTGCCAAAATGTGTGTCCGCGTCCCCGCCGGGTGTAGCAACATGGCCGCTGCACTGGCCCAACCCACGGCGGTGGCCCTGCATGCCGTGAACCGGATACGCCGATCAGGCACACACAGTATCGCGCTCTTTGGCGCGGGCAACATCGGCAGCCTCCTGTTAGCGGTCCTCCAGGCACAAAAAACGGAGGCCTTCCCACTCATCGTGATCGATATCGACCCGGGCCGGCTTGCCACGGCACAGCTGCTGGGGGCAAGCCATCTGATCAATGCACGAGAACAGGAGGCAAAGGATGCCGTTCTGACCCTGCTGCCGGAAGGCGTGGATATCGCCATCGAAGCCACGGGGCTGCCAGCACAAATCCAGCAGGCCCTTACCGTGGTACGCCGAGGGGGCATCCTGTTGCAGGTGGGCATCCCTTCCCAACCCGTCGAGCTTTCCCTGGAGACGATGGTCACGCAAGAAAAGACCATCCTGAGCAGCAATGGACAGATTTGTCCCTCGGATCTCCCTGCCGCGCTTGACTTATTCGCCACGACGGATCTGGCAACGCGTCTGCGTACCCGCATCATCACACTGGATCGGGTGGTGCCCGATGGACTCCTGCCTCTGGTGGAGCACCGGGCACAAGAAAAAGTGATTGTGGTGCTGGACGAAAAAAAGGAGGAGGAAGCGAATCCCCTCCCCGGTATCAGTACCCGCCCCTGACGACAAGAAAAAACAATGAAGAGAGGATTTTCAATGGAACTACAAATACGCACACCACGCCGATCCTTGAGCCGGGATTGGACCATCGCGATTGGGGACCACACCTTTGACTATTGTGTGCGATCAGGAGGTCGGGCATGGTCGGACCTCTTACCACGGTTAGCGGCCCTGCAGGTCGATCATTTTGTAATGATTGCCGATACAGGAGTGCGTGAAAAGGCCGAGGAGGCCTGTCGCCGGATAGCGGCACTCCCCGGAAGCACCTGCACCCTGTTCCTTCTTCCTGTCAACGAGGCCACCAAATCGATTGCCACGATTGAACAGCTCTCTCTGCGTGCCGAGCACGAGGTGGGCATCACCGTCAATTCCTGCATCATTGGCTTTGGAGGCGGGCTCGTTGCCAATATAGCGGGCTTTCTGGCGGCCATCCAATTTCGCGGCCTGCGCCTGATCCAGATGCCGACCACCCTGCTCTCAATGGCCGATGTGATGCCAAGCGTCAAGCAAGGCGTCAATACCAGCGCGGGCAAAAATCATCTGGGGACCTATACCGCCCCGCTTTTTGTGTGGGCCGACCTGACCTCTCTGCGCACCTTACCGCGTATCGAGATTCAGTCTGCGCTCTGTGAAATGATGAAATTTATTTTGACCATCGCTCCTCCCCACGGCTCAACGCTCTACGAAACAATCATCGCCGAATTGCACCCGGATATGCGCTACCAGGAGGACCAGTTGCTTCGGATCATCCACCTCTGCGTGGAGGCCAAATGCCAGATACTGGCCGGTGATCCTCACGAACAGGGGGAAGGACTCCTCTTTGAATACGGCCATACCGTGGGGCATGCGCTGGAACTCCTCTCCTCACAGGGACCCGATCCCCTTCCCCATGGTCTGGCCATCGGCCTGGGAATGCTGGTCGCAGCCCGTGTCGCACGCATGCTCGGATTGCTGTCTGAGAGGGAGGAAAAAACACATCATGGGTTCCTGCACCTCATCGGGGTTCCAACCCGTATCCCGGCCACCCTCTCAACCGATGCGATCCTGGCCCTGCTCCGGCATGATAACAAACGAGGCCGACTGAAAGCGCTGCCGGATGATGAGATCGCGATGGTGCTTTTACGCCATCTGCATGAGCCCCATCGCACAGAAAAGACGGTGCTCACCCGCGTCCCACTCACGGTCGTGCGAGCCGCTATCGAAGCCACGCGACTCGATGTGTTCGCCTAAGAAAAGAAAGAAAGCAAGGAAAAAAGATGACCACACAGACCATCCTCGCACCTGCCCATGCCTCATTTCCCTCCCTGACAGGGCTCAGTGTCGCCGATACGCAACACCCCATCCAAACCTATAGCCAATTGGGAGGACCGGGCCGCGTCGCCAATAAAGCGCTGGCGATTCCAGTCCACCTTGGTCCCCCCTGGCACAGCATCGAATATGTGTGTGTTCCCGCCGGACACAATGGCGTCGGCGAACACCTCCAGGCCACGGACGAAATTTATCTTATCTGTTCCGGCACGGGACGCTTAACCACGAACGGCATCGAAGAACAGGTGGGTCCTGGCACCCTCGTGATGGCTCCCAAAGGAACGCGGCATCGTCTCCTGAATGCCTCCAGCACTGATCAGTTGTCATTCCTGGTCGTGGAAGTGCAGACAGATACTGATCAGAATTTCGCACGCCTGGCCTCTACGCGCACCCTTTTTCATGATCTGCATGCCTCGATGCAGCAGCATCGATCAGGGGCGTTCTCCTCGCATGCCATAAAACGAGGAACAACGCCCCTGTTTCCTCCCGTGGTTGAGGTCGATCTCCAGCAGAGCTTTGGCGGGGCATGGCGCTCGCTGGTGCTCCTGGAATTGCCTGCCGGGTGCTCCGTTGACCCGTATTGCGATACGAATGATCGCCTGTTGTTTGTCATGAGTGGCTATGCATCCATTCGGATTGCGCTGAGTAAGGAGGAAGAGATTCGCGTCGAGACCACCGATGAGGCCGTGCATCACAGTGTGGTGGTTCCCCGAGGCGTGCCCTGCGGCTTTGGGAATAAAGCCAGCGGCGCAGCCTATCCGTTACTTCTTGCCTGCCTCACGGTACGCCGCGATCAGCATCCCTCTCCCAGCTCCTGGCGAGAAGGGAGCGCACGATGAAGCTTCACTTGGAAGAAAAAGTCGTACTGATCACCGGCGCGGCGGGAACGATTGGGTCTGCGGTGGCTCGTGCATTTGCCGCCGAAGGAGCCGCTGTTGCCCTCCTCGATACAAATGCCAGCGGGTTGGATGCGCTGGCCTTTGACCTGCACACCATCGTCAAGGTCCGCCGATGTACCGTCGACCTGACGCAACCCGAGGAGGCACAGACGATGATTGCGGAGGTGCTTCAGCCTTTTGCCGGTCGCGTCGATATCCTGGTCAATTGTGCCGGCATCTGCCCGGCCTTTGCTCCCGAGTATCTTCTCACGACCCAGGCCCTTCCCGTCTGGCAGCAGTTGTACGACGCCAACTTCTTGAGCACCCTGCATGCCATTGTCAGTGTGTGGCCGCGAATGAAGGAACAGGGTGGGGGGGTGATCCTGAATACCACCTCCGACCTCGCACGCGAACCGGTTCTGGAGATGCTCCCCTACTCGATCGCCAAAGCCGCGCTGGTGCATCTCACCTACGGCCTGGCTCCTTTCCTGGGGCAAGCGAACATTCGACTGGTCGCGGTCGCTCCAGGACCCACCCGTACCGCGATCTGGACGCAGAAAGGGGGTCTCATCGATTTTTACGCGACGCAGCACGATCTTCCTCCCGAAGAAGCGCTCGTGCACGAATTCCAACGGCGTGGCATGGCAATTCCACGCCTGATCGAACCGAAGGAGGTGGCAGCGCTCATGGTCTATCTGGCAAGCGATCACGCCCGAGCCATGACGCGTACCGTGGTTGATCTCAATGGGGGCAGCCATCATGGACAATGCTGATAGTGCTCCACCAAACACGCCAGAACCAGACGGTTGTCCCCGCTTTCTCCGTGATTCACGCGCAAAACACGCAAAACACCAGGCTTCACAGGCCCTACACGCCCACACAAAAGAAAGGATACGCACCATGAAACTGCATGTTCGTCACATTCGTACAGCAATACACCTTTTTTTCTCGCTCCTCCCGCTCGGGGCACTTTTCCTGTTTCTGGCGTCCTGCGCCGCCTCGCAGACTCCGGCATCCGCCCCAAATGCGACCGGGGCGGAAAAGGTACAGCCCCTGCCCTCCCCGCTCTCATCGCAACGGTCAGCAGGAGCGATGTCCCCTGCATCGGGAGGAGCCATGATGCAGGGAACCATCCAGCTCAATTTGCTCCATACGCCGACCGGAACAACTATGCTGCGCTGGAATCCGGCGAATCGACAACTCGTGGTCACGGTATCGCTCACCGGACTGGCCCCCAACAGCATCCATCCCACGCATATTCACCTGGGAACCTGTGCCGCACCCGCACCACAGAGCATGCTCTTTCCGCTCAAGACCCTGCGAGCCGATGGAAAAGGCACGGCCACGGCGACCACGACCATTGCAAACGTTGCACAGGACATTCCAGGAAGTGGGCCCATCCGCTGGTTTGTGAATGTCCACAATGGCCCCACCCTGTCCACGGAGGTGCAAAATCGCTGGCTTGCCTGCGGAGATATTGCCTCTGTCCAGACAGGAGCGGGAGGGGTGCAATCGGCTATGATCTCGCTCATGGGGACCTCTTCAGCGGATGAACATGCCGCAGGAACCGTGGTCCTCTCTGTAGAGGGCCAACAGGTCAAGGTGATTGTGCATGTCAGTGGGCTCATTCCGGGGAGCAGGCATATGGCCCACATTCATCAGGGTTCCTGTGCTGCGCAAGGACCAGTTGTTGCCCCGCTTGCGCCGGTGATCGTGGATGGGCACGGCAATGGCATCTCAACGACCGTGCTTCCCCTCACCTCGATGTCGCTGCCAGCCAGCGCGTTGTATCTCAATGTCCATGAAGGACCCATGCCGACGACCATGCTCCCCATTCCCCAACAACTGTTCAACCCCATTGTGTGTGGCGACATTCCCTTGCCGCATGCGTAAAGGAGAGACACGCAATGTTTGAAAAAACAGTCCCGCTTTTGCTTCTTTTTGTCCTGGGGATCGTCTTGAAACACCTGGGCGTGCTCAAAAAAGAAGATGGTCGCAGCGTCGGCCAACTTTTAATGAACGTGATTATTCCCGCCACGGTGGTCGGCTCACTGCTGTCCGCAAAAATTGAGCCCGCGTTGCTGCTCTTGCCCCTGGCAGGACTCTGCCTCGATGTCGTCCTGCTGGGGGTGGCATTTCTCCTGGTTCCACTGCTTGGGCTGCGCACGCAAACGAAAGGCGCGTTCCTGATCGCCTTTCCCACGCTGGAGCTTGGCACCATCGGGTATGCGGTCATGCTCGCCGTCGGGGGTATCACCGGCCTGACCTTTATCGCCCTGTACGATCTGGGCAATGCCCTGTTCTTTTTTCTGGTCGTGCCAACGCTGGCAACGGTGGGTCGCTCGGAGAGACAGGTGGATCTTTCAATGGTGGCACGGCAATTCCTCACCACGCCCTTACTCTGGGCCTTCGTGCTCGGTTTGCTGCTGAACCTGCTCCATATTCAGATCGGCATGCTCGATGACACGTTGCAGACGATTTCGCAGGGGCTGCTCTTTCTCATTATGATCTTGATTGCGCTGGAATTTGAGTTCGCGCACATGACGTTCCGTCTCCCGGTGCTGATGATCTTCCTTAAAACCGGGATTGGCATCACCCTGGGCGTGCTCTTTTGCTTCCTCTTTCACTTTACGGGCCTGGAACGCCTCGCGGTAGTGGTGGCAGCCTCGCTTCCCCCCAGTTTATTGACCATGGTCTTCGCCAAAGAGCACGATCTCGATGTGCGCTTCCTTGCCAGCCTGTGTTCTCTCGCGCTACCGGTGGCGATTGTCGTGAGTTCAGCGCTCGCGTCATTCACGCTCCGTTAGATCGCGTTCAAAGAAAGAAAAGGATTGTGACGATGCATCAAAGACACGAACGAGCACGCAGCGAGCATGCAAGAACACGAAAATTGCGGCGACTCACGCCACGATCGCTTCACCGCTCCCCTTCCGCGCTGATTCCGCCCTCGACGGCGACAAAGCAGGGGGAAATCAGTTTCTTCTCCTGGCAACTCAGCCTGGTGCTGATCCTGGTAGGGGTCACGACCACGGTTTCGCTGCTCTCCCTGGTCGGTGGTCAGACAGTCTTTCAGGCAGTCTTTCAGGCAATCTTTCAGCCCATAACGACTCTTTTTCTCGCCCTCCCTCCGCGTTTCCTCTCGGTCAAAGGCGAGGGAGGAAGCCTCCTCATTGTGCTCGGCGTGCTGCTTGCGCTCTCGTGCCTCATTCCCGGCTTCCTTCCCGGCAAGGCACGCACCGTCCTCGCCTTTGCGAACAGGAGTCCGGACGCGTACGAGCAGCAGAGCGCCTCCATGCTGCCAGCGGAGCGGGCAGCTATTTCTTCAGCATCTTCACCACCATCACCCATCTCCGAGCAACGCGCTGCTGCGGCTGGCACACCGGTCTTGCCTCCACCCCCACCACGATCATCATCCCAATCAGGTGCACGCATTAGCCAAACGGGGCGCATTCCCTGGACCACGACGCCGCCCCCACGACGCATGATCGGCGGGCTCACCCTGCTCATCCTCGTGGTGATCGGTGGCGGGATCTTCTTCTCCACCGCCATCATGCCAACCATGGCCCTGACCACGACGCCTGACCTGCCAGATATGCCTACCATGCCTGCTGATCCTCCTCCTTCCCCCGCGCACCAGACAGCGCACAGCCAGCCCGACGGGGGACACGCGGTCGTCGGTGAACTGACCTTTGGCAGTAGTGGACAACTGGACCCTCGCTCGTCCGCAGGCAGCAACGACACCGTGAACGTGACGATCACACCATTGACACCCCCACCTGCCGGGCAACAGGCGCTGGCCTGGCTCCTGCCCGATCACGACGGCGATGAACAACATGCCCCCCTCCTGCTGGGAACACTGAAGGCCAACGGACACCTGACGTATACCGCTCCCACCCATCAGGATATCCTTGCCACCTATAGCCGATTCCTGGTCACGAACGAAACCCAGCCCCCCCTGCTCCCAACCCTGGATCAGCAGCACTGGCAGTATCAGGGCACCATCTCCACGACCCCCAGTCCGACCGATCACCTCAGCCTGCTCGACCATCTGCGTCACCTGCTCGCCAGTGATCCTACCCTGGAACACAATGGTCTTTCCGGTGGACTCCTGATCTGGCTCAATCGCAATAGTGAGAAGATTCTGGAGTGGGCCGGAGCGGCCCGGGATGGGTGGGCCGGCGGACAACAAACCACGCTCATTCATCGGCAGGTGCTCCGCATCCTGGAGTATCTGGATGGGGTCGCCTCGGTGAAAAGCACGGGGGATGTACCAGCCGATGCCCCCATCCTGGTTGATCCAACAGCGGGACGCATTGGTCTGCTGCAAACCCAACCACCGTCCGTCCTTCCCGCCTTTCTGTCACATGTCGCGTTGCACCTGCAAGGGCTCGCGCATGCTCCCGGAGCCACGGCGGCGCAACAACGGCTCGCCCAAACGCTGATCACGGCGCTGACCACAGATACGACCTTGCTCAAAACGGTGCATCACGATGCAGTTCTGCTGACACAGATGACGGACACCCACCTGAGAAGCCCGGCTGCCCTCACCCTGCTCAACGATATGGTCACGCAGGCCACCACCGCCTACACCGGACAGGTCGATCCGGTCCAGGGAAATACCGTTGGCGGTCTGGTGTCGATGGGGCAGGCAGTCCAGGGGGTCGCAGCCATCCCTATTACGACGGTTTCCCACTGATGCATTCAGAAGCGCGTCAACCGAACGAAAAACGTCAGCTCTTGCTGGTCGAACAGGTCCGACCGGATGGGAAAAAGACACCCACTATCCCGTTGCAGGTCCAGGAGGATCTCCTCGTACGCCACGTCATTGCCTCGCTGGTCGCCCGCTGGCAGCTGCCGACACAGAATCAACAGGGCGCACCTCTGACGTATCAGCTTTCTCTCGGAGAAGAGGGAAGGGTCTTGCCGGAGGATCAGCGCCTGATGGATCTGCACCTTCCCCCAGGGAGAAACGTCCGTCTGGAAGAAACGACATTGTATCCAGGGACCAGCGTGACGCACCCACTGGTCCCGCCCACCTTCAGCCATACCGCAAGCATCCACGATCCGGTGCGTCGGCGACACGTTCTGCACGCTACCGGACACATCCTGCTGGCGTGTTCACTCACCGGTTTACTCTCCGGGGTCTCAACCGCCTGGGCGCAGTATCAGTGGGGACCACACACGTCACTCCTTCAACGTCCACCAGCACCGACACATCCGGCAGTGATGAACGCCCGGCCTTTCGCTCCCCTGCTGCGCTTCACGGCTCATCAGGCGACCGTGCGCACACTCGCGTGGTCTCCCCAGGGAACCACCCTGAGTAGTGGCGGCGATGACGCGACCGTGCTGCTCTGGACGCCTGATGGAACGGTGCAGCAGCAGGGGACGTTTCTCGATGCGGTGCAGGCACTGGCCTGGTCACCCGAGGGAAACCGCGTTGCCGCAGGCGTGGGGACGGCAGTTGCCTTCATCCAGACAGCGACGGGACATGTGCTTGCATTCCCACAGGTGCATCATGCTCCCGTGACCAGCGTTGTCTGGTCCTCCCGGCCAGGCCATCCCGTGGTCTCCGGCTCGCGTGATCACCAGGCAATTATCTGGCAGACCCAGGAGTATCATCCACAAAGGAGCTTTCTCAAGCATACCGCGCCCATTGAGGCCCTCTCCATCACGTCCGATGGGAGCACTGTGGCCTCCGCATCGCAGGGAGGATTGATTCGGGTGTGGGCCATCGATACGGTACAAGAAATACACGGCGCGTATCAGGATGCCCCCATCGCCATGCAGGCCGCAGCCTTCTCCCCCGATGGCGCAACGCTCGCCGTGGGGGGCAGTGACGGCATCGTCCGCATCTGGACACAGAGCCTGCGTTGTCAACACACGCAAACCACGGGAAATGAGCCGCGCTGCCTGGATCGTCCCGTGCATCTGCACGCACACATCGGGGCCGTACGCACCCTGGCCTTCTCCCCCGATGGCTCAACCCTTGCCACCGGGGGAGACGATACACAGGTGGTCCTCTGGGATGTCCCCAATGGCTCCAATAGCTCCAATGGCTTTCAGCCACGGCAACACCTTGCCCACACGGCCCCGGTACTGGCCCTCGCCTGGTCACCGCAGACGTCGCAGATGCCCCGGCTGGCAACCGCTGCCGGAACCCTCGTCCAGCTCTGGGCCAGCGCGTGAGACCAACAACCGGCGCTGCCGGTTCAAGCACCAAGAAACAAAGATCACTCCTGTTGCTCAAACCACACTTCTATCTTTGGAAAACGTCGTCTGTCATACAGCCCTAAATTTCGATCATAGGCCAGCTGAGATCTCCCCGGCATTTATCCGTGGGGTTCCTGACATTGTTTCGTTCCTGACATTGTTTCGTTCCTTCCAGTATTTTCAATGCGATCCGTTCCATCACACTTTGGACAACTATTCCCATTGTATGTGGCTCCACATTCCAGGCAGAGCCAACGTACTGAATTATTCTGATGGTGCCTTGCTGCTACTCTTGCCTGCTGCAATCTGGTGGCATCACGAGCCAGTTGCTCATTATATGCTTCCTCTGTAGACAGAGTTGTTTTATCCACATCCCATGTTTCACGTTCATATCCACCTTCACCAATTTGCACGGAATATGCAGCAAAATGCACCTGCGAAATCCTTCCAATTCGACCATCTTCTTCGTTTTCAACAAACTGACCAATTTGGGCAAGTCCCATATAGTTACCTCCTTTGCTCAAAGCAAAAGCAATTTATTGACCACCTTCACATTTCACATGTGCAGCTGCGAACAGTTGCTTCGAGTTATATGCATCATAGATTCTTTTCAACTGGCGATCATAGGCTGCTTGATTAAATGGTTTTGCCGCTTGATCACGAATTGCTTGAAAGAGTGCCTGTGTAAATTCAGGTGATAAAGTTACGTTTCTTATTGCCAGCAAGATGCCGGTATTGGCATTGACCAGTACAACCTGTAATAAACTTCTGCTCTCAGAGGACAAGTTTTCATCTGGCATTTGTTTCCGATCATCTGGCAGCATATGATAGCTGTAAGGAGCATCAGACCAGGGAATTCCAGCCTGCCCAGGTTGATTACCATAAAATCTGAATGATAAGAAGATGATATCTCCCTTCACTGAGAGGCCAAATTCACATTTGCCTCGACTGATTGCCTGTATTTCCTGTGGTTTCGGATTATAATAAAATAATCGCAATTCATTGAGACTTCGTGTACAATTCCATTCTGCTATTTCCGGCCAGGATGTACGAGTCTTACTATAGAGTGTTCCTACGTTGAACTCATGCATTATTTCTTCTCCTTTGTACTCGCTTGTTTTTCTATCAATAGAATACCATGCCATCCTGCAAAATATATGCCGTTATGCTGAGATCTCCCCGGCTTCAGATAATTAAAAGCGCGGGGGTTCTGATCGGCTCCCCTTCAGTCCATTTCTGTTTCAGGATCATCGCTTCACAGTTCAAGGGGTGCCTGAGACACCCCGTCTGTAGGCCGGGCCTCATGCCCCCACAGCACCTTTCCTTTCATCAGAAAGCAAGGTGCTCAAAAAACACGTGAGAGGACACAACAACAGGCACAAGAGATGCACAGGAGACACACGCCGAAACCAGTCGGAAATGGGTCGAAAGAGCAGTGAAAACGAACCACCATTCCCAAAAAAGCCAAAAAAAAACGTGATCGGACTGATACCGATCACGCAACAAAATGTGCTGTTAAGCGGACATGAGGCGACGAAGCTTTTCAGCTTCCTCTCGCTTGTTCAGATAGATACGATTGCCACAGAAGATGTTTCGCCGTTTGAACGCTTCCGGCGTCTCCATCTCCAGTCGTTCTCGGACGCTCGATATCTGCGCAGCTTGAGGAGTGGGAACCATGTACCATGCAATAGCCAGGGGAGCATACACGGGATCATGAATCCAGTGTGGAATAGAAAGATCATATTTGCCACACAGGTATTCAATGCTGGCTGCACAAAACACGGCCCACTGATGATGCGTCTCTGTCGTTGCAAGCTCGATATCTAATGGCTCTACAAATAAGGCTCTACGTGCTTCCCGCTCATCTTCGTCAAAAAAATCGTTCGTGAAATTGCCAAGAGCAACCCATGGCTCCTCGCCGTTCTTGATATCCTCGTATGCCTGCCGCATCGTCTGTAACTCATCGGTCCACAGCGTTATCTTCATCCCTCTTGCCCTCATCCTTTCACTGGATCTCCCTCACACATAAAGTATACCAGATCGAACTCCAAAAAGAAGCCAGAACGATGGGTACTATAGTCCTGGTGTTTATGCTAGTCAGCAAGCTACCCATTTGTTACACTTGAAACTACCCACACGAGTGGTCCTCTGCAAAACCTGTTAAGGTTTCAAGCTACCCACTTGTTAAGCATGCTGACCAGCCACAAA
>NZ_BIXY01000101.1:0-10994 GCF_008326305.1 Dictyobacter arantiisoli
AAATCGGCAATCCATCGAGAAACGACTCGTTAGGCGTTTAGAGAAACTGGGTTATCAGGTGGAATTACAACCAGCTTCCCAAATCGCTTGAGGGGCTGGTTTCTTTTGTATTTTTCAGAAGAGTATCCTCTTTCGGATCGATGTCTCTGCAACCGAGGGGTGCGCAATAGCTTTTTTTGGCAAATATGACCTGTGATCCTGGCAAGGGCCTTATTTTGGCGTCTGAGAGTTACGTGTTCTCTTCATTTATACGCGATTTTGGCGCTCTGGTCAAGGGGTTTCGAAAATCGGTTTTTGTGTGCAATCACGGTAGGATTTTCGGATGCACTTTTGCGCTTCGAATCATCCTCTGTTATCTTATACATGGTCTCGATTACTTAATTAGGGCGGATTTGTGTCCTAATTAGGATTGTTGTCCGCTTTTTCTCTGGCGATTTTCGAAGCGGGTTGCGAGATGGGCGGTTTTGGGAGGATTCTCTGAGCTTAGATGGTTAATTTTGAGGAGTTTTTTTGGCTGGCGGGCTTTTCCGATGAACCAGGGGGGTGCGAGTCCGTATACTTGGCATATCACGGTTGGAGGTGCTGTTATGAAGACTGATAGCTTTAAGAAGCTGGAACGTCTACTTTTGATTATGAAGATGTTTTCGGTGGAGAAGCCGGAGTGGCGGGCGAAGGATATCGCGGCTCGCCTGGATGTGAATGAGGATACGGTCTATGAGTATCTGAAGGAGCTTAGTCATTCGGGCTTGCTGCCACTTTATCCAGAGAGGCATGTGTGGAAGCTGGTGGAGGGGGCGGTGATTCCTCGGCTGACGATCTCTTTGAGTTATGCTGAGGCGGGCGGCCTCTATCTGGCTGGTCGGTTGCTGGCGCAGATTCAGGATGAGCAGAACTGGCATATCTCTATGGCGCTGAAAAAGCTGGTGGATGCGCTTCCACCGACGCTCCAGGAACAGCAGAATGAGTTGCTGCGTCTGCTGCTCTTTTCGGATGATGATCTTCCTCAGGCTGAGAGGCAACGGGATCTGTCACAGATTTTCCAGGTGCTCACAAGTGGCTGGATCACACGCCATCGGCTTCGTATTCTCTATCAATCCCCTAAGTATGGGGAGTTCGAGTGTTTCTTTGATCCCTATCTGCTCGAACCCTCGGCGATTGGACGCACGATCTATGCAATTGGCTTCAGCAGCCTGGCAAAGGATCTGCGTACTTTTAAGCTTGAACGTATTCAGAAGGCGGAGTTGATGAATACGTCCTTTGCGGTGCCAGCGGATTTCAATGGCCCCGCGTTGCTGCGCCATGCCTGGGGTGTGATGTATGGCGATGAGGAACCGGTGAAGGTTCGGCTCCGCTTTCACTCTACTGTGACAAAACGGGTCCGAGAGACGCGCTGGCATCCTACTCAGGTCCTTCAATTGACACGCGATGGCTGTGAATGGTCGGCTGAGATCGGGGATATGACTGAGATTGAGCCGTGGATTCGTGGCTGGGGCGCTGATTGTGAAGTGTTGGAGCCTATTGCGTTGCGCGAGCGCGTCATTCAGCATGTACGCCGTTTCATGGCACTCTATCAGATCGATCAGCCTGGGCAGCCGTCGGCGCATAATCCACGGGTCTTTGATCGCCGTTTGTTTCGCAAGGAGAAATAGCCATGTTTGAGCTCTATCCCTATCAGGAACGCGTCCTGGATAAGCTGA
The DNA here is from genome assembly GCF_008326305.1 of Dictyobacter arantiisoli. GTDB lineage: Bacteria > Chloroflexota > Ktedonobacteria > Ktedonobacterales > Ktedonobacteraceae > Dictyobacter > Dictyobacter arantiisoli. Next base: position 1,698 of record NZ_BIXY01000101.1, read on the forward strand.
TGCAGAAAAAGAATGTGATCCTGGTCACGCCCACAGGCAGTGGCAAAACCGATGCCAGCATAATCCCTTTCTTTCAGAATCGTCTCTTCTGTGATCAGTGTCTTCCTTATAAAGCGCTTTATGTGGTTCCGATGCGTGTGCTGGCGACGCAATTTCAAACATCCTGTCAGAAGTTGCTTGACGAAGATATCGCACCAGAGTATTTTGCAAAGTTAACGGCACGCTATCAGCATTTTGGACGGGAACTACTCTCGATCCAGACGGGCGACTCGCCGCTTGATCCTTGCTTCGAGTCGATGATCACGGCCTGTACGATTGATCAGCTGCTGGCCAGCGCGTTAGGGATGCCCTATGGTGTGAGTGCTCGACAAGCCAATATTAATGTCGCGGCTGTCAGCAGCTCCTATCTCATTATTGACGAGCCACATCTGTATCCACTGGCTCAGGATGGACGCAGTTATCAGGGTGCCTTGACGACCTGCCTGGAAATGCTCCGCTTGCTCAAAGGGGTCAATCGCTTCATTTTGATGAGCGCGACGATGTCCCGTCCCCTGGTCGAGAAGCTTGCTCAGATGCTTGATGCAGAAGTGATTACCGCCAGCGCGGAGGAGCTGGTGGCTCTGAACAAGGAACGCCAGCGCGCCTTTATCCGCGCGACGGCACCATTGGATGCGCAGGCGGTACTCACGCATCATGATCGCTGCACGCTGGCAGTCTGCAACACGGTACAACGAGCCCAGGAACTCTACCTTCATCTGGATGCTCTTCTCAAGCACGATGGGAGAGATATTGAGCTGAAGTTACTCCATAGTCGCTTTACGGATGCTGATCGCAAGCAGCAAGGTGAGGATCTACAGCGCTTACTGGGCAAAGAGCAATGGATCAATGGGGAGTATCAGGGTGAGAAGGATGTGATTGTGATCGCGACCCAGGTGGTCGAGGTGGGATTGGATATCTCGGTGCAGGTGCTGCATACCGAACTTGCGCCCGCTAACAGTATTGTCCAGCGCGCTGGTCGCTGTGCTCGCTTTGAGCAACAACACGGACAGGTCAGGATCTATCCCCTGGGAGAGGACGAGCAGGGACAGCCAGTCTCGCCGCTTCCTTATCCTGCGGAACTCTGTCGCACTACCTGGGATGCGTTGGCCGCCTATGATCAGCAGGTGGTTGGCTTTGCCCAGGAACAGGAAATTATCAATCAGGTTCATAGCACGGCTGATCTGGATCTGCTGGCACGCTATGAAGCACATCGGGATGAACTTCAGGATACCATCACCACGCGTCTTCAGGATCTGACCCGGAACCAGAGCACGGCGGCTAACCTGATTCGCGATGTGACACAGATTCAGATCATCCTTCACGACGAACCGGAAGAAATTACTACCGAACCCTGGCGCTATGAAAGCTTTGGCGTCCATCCCGGCCAGTTGCAAGGAAAACACTGGCAGCGTTTGAAGAACTATCAAGCAGAGCTTGGATTGGACTGGCTGTGCAAGAAACCAATCCTCAAGGCCACCGCACAACCGGACGATGAAGAGGATAATCGCGCCGTCAACACCTATACCTGGGATCATGTGACCAATCCAGAAGAGGTTGTGGGCGCTCTGATGATTGCGCTCCCCGGCCAACTTGCCACCTATCATCCCGCCCTGGGACTGGTCTTTCTGGATGGACGTCTGCCACTCTCGGAGAGCTGGCGGCAACAGCTCCAGGAGCATCCCTATCAGAGCTCAAAACGGGAACGCAGTGATGACGCGGTTCACAAAAAACCAACACGCCAGCAGAACTATGAGCAGCATATTGGTGGCCTCGCCGATGCCTATCACTACGTATTGTATGACGAACTCTCCTATAGTATGAGCAGTCTGGAAGAGCGCATGTATTTGAAACCTGGCAGCATCGATCACGCCATCCAGCTCGCCATCGCCACACATGATCTCGGCAAACTCGACCGCCGCTGGCAACGCTGGGCACGCGCATGGCAGCGTCTACGTTACGAGAAAGGCCAATGGTCGACCCCTTATCACGAACCAGCCTCTTCCTTCTTCTTTGCCAAGACGAACTATCTTTCTGGCTCATCCAAAGAACGAGACTGGCAACAAGAACTTTCTCAGCAAGGCATAAAACGTCCACACCATGCCTGTGAAGGTGTAGCTGTCAGCCGGCGCTTCCTGAGGCACAGTCTTGGCATCCTCAATGGAAAAGATCCCATGATGGCAGTTTTACGCGCCACCTGTACTGCTATTGCGCATCACCACACCACCGATGCCCACGAATATGGTGAAACACATATCCACCCGAGCGCGCTACCTACCATCGATACCGCACTCAAAAGTGTCCAGCGCGAAAGTCCCTGGGCCTATGATCTGGCTCAACTCACGTTGGAACTCAAAAAAGGCGAATTTCCCAAAAACGTCACGCCGCCCGCACTCACACGCTGTGATGTTTCCGACGAACAGGCACGCCTGGAAACCTGGTTAGCCTTCCTTATCGTTCGTGCGCTCCGCCTGGCAGATCAGCGGGCCGATTTCTATGCGCTGTAGCGTTTATGAGAGTAAAAAGAGATATCAGGGAAACAAACAACTATACTGATACTATTGTTGTACAAGGACAGAGCATGAATAGACTGTATATCAACAAGATATACGATACATCGGCGGATACGCTGCTACTTCTGGGGGCAGCGGAACTGGTCCGGCTGGTATTGAAGTGTCTGGAGAAACCTCATCGGGGAATTGTGCTGCACAATCAAGGTGATTCGCAGAGCATCACCTTTCCCTGTGCGCTGCGGCGGGAAGAGTTACAGAGCGAGAAGTCCATTTTCCTGCTTGGGCCCTTGATCACAGCCAAACAGGATGAGAAGCAGGCGAAGAAGGGGCGCACGCTTCAGGATGGTTTTGATTATGAAGCAGAGCAAGCAAAGCAGAAGACACTATCACTTCAGCTTAAAGCACTTCCCGTCTCATTACGGACCCCTGAGGCACGGCTACGGAAAGAGCCAGACCTTGAAAAAGTCCTGGCACAAGGGCCACGGCCCGAACTGGCACAGTATATGGCGATCAATGTCATGAAGGTGGCTGATACCTTCAACGAGATTGTGCTGCGCTGGAATAGCCTGACGACGACGCAACAATGGCAGGTCATTGTACAGCTCTATGATCTCTTCTCGGAACGAGCAAACAACCTTCCACTGGCAATCCAGCGCTGGAACACATTTGCGAAGGAGGAGCATATCGTCGGAAAAGCACTGGTCACCGCTGTCCAGGCCATTAATCCAACCACCGGGAAGGGCTCGAATCTCCCCAAAGGATATCGTCTCTCGAATGGTGGCCTGGATAGCTTCTGGCTCCTCGAACTGCTCAAGTTCAAGGGCTTTATGGTCGGGTCCGCTCCCTATGTGATGAAAGGGAGTAAGGATCGCAAAACCTATGTGGTGGTGCCTCAGGTGGTTGAACTGGGCACGCTGAACAGTATCATGCAGGATTTTCGTGCGATCTGTTGGTCGAGTACAGCCGTCAAGCAAGATATTCTGGCGGCTTTGCGCCTCACACAGGTTCTGGTCAAGCATCGCCGTACCGAAATTACCACACAACAACAAGAAGATGATCAGCAAGATGAGCAGCCGCTGATCAGTATCGTGCAGGGCTTTGCGGTGACATCGTACAAGGATATGGGGAGCGCCCATGCCACAATGAATGTCGCGACGATCAATATCCCGAGCTGGTTTCCCCGGCTCTCGACGCTCCAGGCGGTTGATGAGGCAGAGTTGTTTCTGCAAGAGCATCTGCGCATTATCCGACGCATCGAGGGCTATCAGGGGAAGGAGTATAGTGAGGAGGTGACACTTCTCCATAGCTATCGCGATTTTCTCTCCGGCCACGATCTCCGATCCTTCTGGCTCTTTGCCGCCCGGTATGGCAGCTATCTCTTTCGCCAACGCGAACACGAAAAGGATGTCAAACGCTGGCTTCCACAACTGACACTGAAAGGAATGGAATATCTCGTGTTACAACAACAACAGAATCAACCCTCATTGCGCACTATCACCGAAAAAGCTGGCTTTCGCAGTATCGCGACAGCGATCCGTGAAGCCACGATTCGGACCCAACGCCGCCGGAGCCAGGACAATGATACGAAGTATGAGGTGCGCTACGGTCTGGAGCAGGAACTGATGCGCAAAGCACGCCGCCGCGATGACTTCCTGATTGCACTGAATCAGTTTCTAGTGAGCTATAACGTCGAGACAGCACGTGAAGAAGAGAAGGTTGCACGCCGCCTCCAACGCCGCCTGACCAAACAAGATTATAACAACTACAAGCTTCGCTATCCGGTAAGCACCAGAGATATCAGTGAAGTCGAAGAATTGCTGGACCTTTATCCCACTGAGCTGATTGCGTCCATGTTGCTGGCCCATGGATACGCACGCTATGAGGCTCTCAATCCCGATGAAATCCGCAACGATACGCCTGATACCATTGACGAGCAAGAACAAGAGCAAGATAACGACGCTGAAACATCTGATGAAGAAGCGTAATATTGTAGAAAGGATCTCACGATCATGACCAATCCTATTGTTTCACTCTCTATCGCGGCACGAATGACGCTCAATATGCATAGCCTCAATAATGAAGGAGGCGAGGGGAACCAGATCCAGACTCGGATGATTGATGTGGTGGGCGATGATCAGCAAATGCATAATGTGAATGCCATCTCTGGTGACATGCTAAAACATGTGTTGATGGAACATTTTTATCGCCGCGCTAAAGAAGAGTCGATGGCCCTCTGTGAGAGTTGCCGTCAGTTCAATGTGAACCGCATTAACGCAGATGATACCTTTATGGCAACGACGAAAGGGATCAAAAACGCGACCTTTATCGATCAGATGCTGCAACGTTGCGCCATGGATGATATTGGCGGTATTCTGGTGACCGCAGAGAAACGCTCGGTTCCGCGTAAATCGGTCTGCGAGTTTGGCTGGGTTGCCGCCATCCCTGAATTGACTCGTACCGAGAGCTATTTCCATGCGAAATATGTGCGTGAACTGGGTGAGAGCCAGCGCCAGGAGGATGCGGATGGGCAGCAGAAGAGTGGCTCGAATAAGGGACAAAACATCTTCTATCGTCCCTCCTCAAGTGGAGTCTATGCGTTGGTCTGCCACCTGGAACTGCATCGTATTGGCTACAATGACATTACGCAGAGCTATGCCATTGACGAAGACGAGCGCCAGCGCCGCATGGCACTACTGCTGGAGAGCGTTCTTTATACCTTCCTCGAACTCAACGGTGCCATGCGTTCCACACAGATGCCCCATCTGGTTGCTCTGGAGGGTTTCCTCTCACGCAGCACCAGTGCAATCCCCGCACCGTTGCTGAGTCCGATTATTGGTGGACAGCACAACCGTTTTGCGTATCGTGAGCAGGCCGAGAAAATCGTTACCGCCCTCAACGGCAAAGGACCTGAACGCGTCAAGCTTGAGAACTTTGATAGCTTGAGCGATTTCGCGGTGCTCATGCGTGAGGTTATCGATAACAGCGCTCCCCAGGCTCTGGCACGCTAGCAAAGGAGATCAGGCGATGTTGATAACGGCTCAGTATCAACCGGTTTCATTCTTCTCCTTGCGCCCGGCCAACGCCACGTCATCGGGAGGAAAAACATTGTTGGTGCCAACACCTTTTGCTATCAAAATGGCCTTGCTCTCAACAGCGATACAGAGTCGTGGTCTCGCGGAAGGGGAACGGCTGTTTCCCTTCTTGCGCGATCTCGACCTCTTTCTAGAGCCACCGCAGGAGTTAATCATCCTTAAAAGTTTCAGTAAAATCAGGCGTGAGCTCAAGGATAAGAATAATCCTGAGAAGGCACAGAGAGCACGGGATGAGAAAGAATTTCCGCTCCAGCCAACCATTGCCTATCGTGAATATGTCAACTATCGTGGCAGCCTCCAACTCGCCTGCCAGCTTGACGAAAGTAATCCTCTCGTCGAGATCCTGCCAGACCTGCTTTTGCAGATTAACTATCTGGGCAAACGCGGAGGCTTTCTCCAGATCCTGGAATCTCCACAATATAGTGATAAGTCACCCGCAGGCGATTTTGTCCATCTGACCGCGCCGATCATGCATACGTATTCAACTCATGGAACCTTACAGATGCTCGATGACTGTGGCGCTCAACTGACCTTCGATAAAGCCAACATCTATAGCACAGCGAAGATTGTCCTGCACAAAGACCGTATTCTGCGCCATATCGTTCTACCTTATGAGCAGATACGCTCCTCGCGTAGCTATAGCTGGTATCAGCGCTTCTCTGAGACACCTGACCCAGGCCATGAAATCGTATTATCTAAACTATAAGAAAAGAAAAGAAAGAGAGACACAGGATGCAGACTTTGCTTCGATCCGCCGCACTCACCACTACCCATCTCTGGTTTACCGTACGAGCCACCACAGCCGTATCATTGGATATGTATAGCGGAGCCGCCTTGCGTGGTAGCTTCTTTCACGCGCTCTGGACGCGCTTCTGTACCAACAAAAGCGCCGTCACCTGCGCGTCCTGCCCACTCAACGAGATCTGTCCCGTCAGCTCAATCGTCGCCCCTTTGCGGGAGGATAACGTCGGCGGTCAGGATATTCAGCGCCCCTATGTCATTATCCCGCCACGAGAAGGCGCGCACTGCTATCAACCGGGAGAAGCCTTCTCGTTTGGTATGACCCTTTTCGGACATATCGTCAATCTGCTCCCCTACATCATGCTCTCCATCTCTGAGCTCGAAGCGGAAGGGCTTGGTCAACGGCTCAATGAAAACGCTGGCCGACGGGGACGCTTCCATGTCGAACAGGTAGAAGTGATCCATCCCTGGACCCAGCAACGGCAGAGCATTTATACCGCAGGGAATCCGCTGGTCAACACACCCATCATCAGCGTCCACGTCGCCGACTGCCTGGAACGGGCAACACAACTCAATGCAGACAGTGTCACCCTGACATTCCTCACCCCGCTGCGTCTGGTGGATCGCGAACATCTCATCAAGCGAGCCGAATTCCGCCCTCTTCTGCAACGCCTGCTGGAACGCTACTATGCCCTCGAACGCCACTATGGCAATGCCGAACTCATCCTCAGCAAAGAAGAGCGAGATCAGCTTTTGCAGCAAGCCGACGCCATCAGTTGTAGCAATGATCAAACCATCTGGCAAGATCTGCGTAGCTACTCCAATCGCCAGAAACGCGCCACCCCTATCGGCGGACTCATCGGGCAGGCCACCTTCACAGGAAATCTCACCGAACTGCTCCCCTACCTCCTCATCGGCGAACTCATCCACATCGGCAAAAACGCCGTCAAAGGCAACGGCTGGTATAGAATTGAAGCAAGCAAGCAAATAGAATAAAAACAAAAAAAGCTATCTCGACAAATGCGCTTTCCCGTTCATCATACGAGCAATCGCGCCTGTAGACCATCTGACCAGCGGAAGATGTTTTTAGGACATTACAGTTGTATGGGTAATATTTCGGTACGAGCAATATGAAAGCGCGCCTCGGTTGCGACCTCGGCACGCACCTACTGTATTCGTCGAGATTCCTCCTATTGAAGCAGTATTGTCCTTTACGGGTGGCACTTAGCCACAAATTAGAGTGAAAGAGATGAGAAGTATTCCAGGTACTCTCCAAGCAAGGAGACAAGATCTCCCTGCACCCCATTCTCCATCCACTCCTCAAGGGCCACACGAAACGCTGTCATGTAGATAGCAACCAGGAAACGAATCTTATTGCGGTCTGTGACAGATTCCAGATGGACGTAAAGAGCATCACAGAAGGCTGGCTCTGCTTCCATCATCGCATAGAGATAGATGGAAGCGATCGATGGGGTCTGCTTTGCCACCTGATAGCGGATCAGAAAGCTGGCCCGTTGCTGCTGATACAGGCTAGCCAGGTACCCAAAGGTCGTTCGGAGTGCAACAAGCGGTGACTCCGATGACGCCGCTTGTTGCAGAGAGCGGATACCATCACTCTGGACCGCATGTATTGGCCCAAAGAGCACCTCCTCTTTGGACGCAAAATAGCGAAAAAAGGTGCGTGGTGACATCATCACCGCATCAGCAATGTCCTGGATGGAGGTGTGCTCGTATCCCCGTTGTTGAAACAGCCGGAGGGCTGCCTCTTCAATGGTTGTTTGAGCCAGACGTTTCTTGCGTTCTCGTAAACTCATTGGCTGCGATTCGTCGTGTGGTGAAGGGACCATGTCATTCATTACCCTTTTTCTCCCATTGACCTTTGTCATTAAGTGACATTATAATTCAAACAGACATACGTGACAACTGGAGACAGTATACACGCATTGTTGATTTCTTGAAATGGCGATTGTTTAAGGATGTGCCTCAGCAGTTTTCTGACCTTGAAGTCACATCCAGACAGCCAGGCAGAAAAACAGATCCATATGCTGGTTTCTATCTGAGTTGAGATGAGAGAGCGGCTGGTCGGAGGGACTTCGACCGGCCACATTGAGATCAGTGCAGTTGCGAGGTTGCTTTCTTGATAACAGTATCTTTTTTGTGAGTCAGTACAATAAAAAAGGAGTAAACAAGCATAGACCATCACTATTATTGGAGAGTAACGCAATGGACGAGTATAAATCTGCCCCTGGACATGTATCCAGCCTGGCAGGCAATAGCGTATCCCGGCGCACAATGTTAGCCGGGATTGCCACTGTCATTCTTGCAGGGAACGCTCTACCTTTGTTCAGTACTCATGTTCTGGCTGCGAGTAATCCTCGCAACCCCAGTGCAGGAGTCACAACATGGTCTCCGCATCGCCTCGATATCTTCGGGCTTGGCACCGACAATGCTATGTATCATAAAGCCTGGAATGGCTCGCGCTGGTTCCCTTCCCTCACCGGCTGGGAAAATCTCGGCGGCGTCTTTAATCTCATTTAGGATAGATTGAAGTTTAGCCTCACCAAACATATGGATGAATCTGGTAGAAAAAAACAGGCTGTGTACCAGATGAAAAAGGGAAAATTCGTCTTGAGCGGAGCTCAAATCAAAATAGCAGCCACCCGTAAAGGTAGAGTGAAACGCACATCTTCCACCCATGGTGAGAGGAACCCTGCGATGCCTGTTCCCACCTCTCCTGGAGCGCCTTCGGTGGGAAGTTTTGAGTACAACTCCACCCTGGAAGGGTGGCCACTACTTTGATGAACATGATCGCCAGGCGGTACAAAAACGGTTGGTTCGCCGTCTCGAAACCCTCGGCTATCAGGTCCAGTTAACCATCGCTGCCACGGACACGTAAAACTTCCCACACGACCAGA
>NZ_BIXY01000101.1:11090-22117 GCF_008326305.1 Dictyobacter arantiisoli
CACTACTTTGATGAACATGATCGCCAGGCGGTACAAAAACGGTTGGTTCGCCGTCTCGAAACCCTCGGCTATCAGGTCCAGTTAACCATCGCTGCCACGGACACGTAAAACTTCCCACACGACCGAGACAATGCAGAGAAAGACCGAAATTGCCATGGCTTGCCTCTTTTTCCGATGCCCTACCATGACTGCACGTCCGCTTGCACTCCTCCCCACCCCTGAGTTTTGTTTATTTTCAGGAGAATATCCTCTTTCGGATCGATTCCTCTGCAACTTCAGCCTTCCCTCGTTCATCCGGCGGCGAGGTTGGTATCTTTCAGTATCCTCTTTCGGATCGATTCCTCTGCAACACGAGATGGTCAAGGACCGCCAACTAATGACGATCAGGCTTTCAGTATCCTCTTTCGGATCGATTCCTCTGCAACAAGAGAAAGTGAGGAGAAAACCATGCTTGTTTTGAGCTTTCAGTATCCTCTTTCGGATCGATTCCTCTGCAACATTATTCCCTGCAACGCAGAGGGAAACACCACAACACTTTCAGTATCCTCTTTCGGATCGATGCCTCTGCAACACAGGAGACACGTAAGCGCTTCCAATATATGCGGCACTTTCAGTATCCTCTTTCGGATCGATGCCTCTGCAACAGAGTATATCATGATAACAAGCTTATATCAATGTGGTTCTTTCAGTATCCTCTTTCGGATCGATGCCTCTGCAACAGAGTATATCATGATAACAAGCTTATATCAATGTGGTTCTTTCAGTATCCTCTTTCGGATCGATGCCTCTGCAACCGAGGGGTGCGCAATAGCTTTTTCTGGCAAATATGACCTGCGGTTTGCGCAAGGGCCTTGTTTTGGCTTCTGAGGGCCGCGTGTTCTCTTCATTTATACGTGATTTTAGCGTTCAAGTCAAGGGGTTTCGAAAATCGTTTTTTGTGTCCACCTACGGTAGGGTTTTCGGATGCACTTTTGCAGGTTAAATAACTTCAGATCATATCATGCCTGGTTGTAAGTTCTTAATCAGGGCGGGTTTCTGTCCTGATTGAGAAGGCTATCCTGATGATGACTGGTGATTTTCGAAATGGGGCCATGAGGAGCCTGTTTTTTAAGTGCAGAGATAGGAAATCTGTTCAAACCCATCTCGTCTATCACAAGCGGTTATCACTAGCGGTTATCACTAGCGGTCTTGCTTGTGCCGGGGCGGTGGTGTATAAGGAAAATGACGAGTTTTGTTGAGTTCTGTCTCCGTTTTTGGAAATCTCCGATATAGATAGATAGTGTTAACACCATCGAAGAACTCGAAAATAATTGCACGTGCTTTTATCAGGAATGAAAACAAAATGAACAGTAGTTATTCGCTCGCTCCAGAGATGATTGAGGAAGAAACCAGTCTCATTGAAGCAGCTAAACGTGATCTTACGGCTTTTGAGCCTCTGTATCAGCGCTATATGGTGCGTATCTATCACTATCTATTTCTACGAGTTGGGAATGCAGAAGACGCGGCTGATCTGACACAGCAGGTATTTCTCAAGGCTTTAAGTTCCTTGCCCAACTATCATCCACGGGGAGTGCCCTTCGCCGCCTGGCTATTTCGCATCGCCTATTATACTGTCAGCGATGTCTATCGCCAGAAAGTTGTGACCATTTCCTGGGATTTTCTTTCCCAGGATCGGTTGGTCGCTGAGATCAATCCCGAGCTATTTGCTATTCAACGGGAGCGGCTTACCCAATTGGCTCAGCTGTTGGCGCAGCTAGATCCTTATAAACGCGAACTGCATAAAAACAACCAGTGAACGTGCAAACAGCACTCCAAAAATAAAGTCTACCATGAGGCCCTATTTTTGGAGTGCTATTCTTTGATTTTATGCGGCCAGAAGACAATGCGTTGAATCATGGAAGAGATTTCCAGAGTAGCTATTTTTACTACTTCCTTTCCTTTTCAAGCTGTATATTGCCTTCTTCCTGGAAACGGATCAGATCTACGGTGGCTACACGATCCCGCTGGAGCAGGATGTGTTCTTGACTAGGGTACAAGATTTAACGCTGAAATTGGTTCCTGGTATTCCAGCAATTTGCCTATTTTGTATTGCCATGCAGTTTTGCCGTTGGTGAGATTGATGGCGTAGATGGTATAGTTCCAGAATGTGTTGCTGCTACCAGAAACATAGGCCCCACCTTCATGTGTGCCGGTTTGTACATACAGATACCCGTTACTCACCAGACTTTCCCCAGTACCTCCTCTGGTAGGAAGAGAAACAGGATGTTGCGCTACCTTTTTTCCACTCTGCATATCGAATTCCTGTAATGTGAGAGGTTGGCTGTCATCGAGGATCAGGAGTTTCCCCTCTACAATATACGTGAGCGGAGGCAAGCAAAGGTCTTCAGTAGTACACGGTTGATTCAGCAGCGTGGTTTGCCAGCGTAAAACACCGTGCTGTGAGTCAAGTATCTGGAGCGTCTCGTGGTTATCCTTATCGAACATAGATTGAATAACGATAGCATCCCCGCTGACCAATAGCTTCTGGGGCAAGTGGTAACCCGCTTGAGAATGCCACAATGCTTTCCCTGTTTTTGACTCAAAGGCAAAGACCTTAAAAGGATTTAGTGATACCTTTTGCAGCCCCCCTACGGTGCCTACCCCTGTGTTGATGGCATCCGTATTGGCATAGATGCAACCATTTAGCAGGTGAAGATTATCAAAAAAGCTTGATCGATCAGGTAGGCGTTGTTCCCAGAGTTTCTTGCCAGTATGAGCATCGAGGGCATATAACGGATTCCCTGCATAATAGAGAACGCCGTCCACCACAGAGGGTGGATCAAATGAGCTATTTCCCCATAGTTCCCCCTCGAAGTGCCAGCGATCACGGCCTGTTGAGCTATCAATTGCATAGATAATAGGCACTCCTTGCGTGGAAGTTGCTTTCGCATAGAGTGTATCATCAGAGACCGTGATGCTCGCCCCATTCGGAAATCGGGCCGCATCTTTCCACAGTTGCACGCCAGTCTGCATATTCAGTGCCAGGACACCGCCATCGGCTAACTGGATATACAGCTGCTTCTTATCAAAGACCACATTCATGATGCTGGCCCTGGTCTCGGCCTGCTGGGCCAGGGTCAGTATGACCGCATAGTGCCAGAGCTCTTTGCCATTGCTACCATTCAATACATAGACAGTATGTTCAAGCATCACACAGATCAGATTATCGTTCATGACCTGAACCTGCATACTGCTGCCGATGATACGATTAGGCCTGGATGGCTGTTGAAGTGGATGCTGCCAGACAACGGAACCATTCTGTCCACTCAGCCTGTATACCGCATCTTTATAGCCAATATACAGATCCTGTGGAGTGCTCTTAGCCGGTATCACGTTTGCTCCTCTGTTTGCTAGCACCGCTTGATGCGTCTGCTGCGAAACAACGATCCAACCTACCACTAATAAACATGCGACGATAATGCTAGAGAAAATGCTCCACCAACGGAGACCTGACGCTTTTCGATGAGATCTCAAAATAGACTTTTCTTCCATGCTCGGATACCCCAGTGTTCATTCTGCTTCACTTGACTTTTCATAACGCACAGAGATGTATGCAATAAATAGACGAAAAAACGCGTAAGGAAGTTCCTGCTATTCCGCATAAATTCTTTATAAAGAAGATGTAAATAGCGTTGAGTTATGCTATTACCTGGGCGAAGACTTCAACCAGATTTCTCGGAGGATGCTTTTTTCTGTCTCTATTGAGACACCATGTAGCATAGACTACTAACCTCGGATGGGCATGCCTACCCGAGCACAGGAAGGAAGTGAAGCACGTGAGTACGCTCCCTAATATCGTGTTGGTACATGGAGCCTGGGCCGACGGCTCCAGTTGGAGTGCCGTCATTGAGCGTCTGCAAGCTGACGGCTACCATGTCACCGCACCCCAGTTTCCGATGACCACGCTGGCCGAGAATGTCGCCAGACTGCGCCAGGTGCTAGCCTTGCAGAATGGTCCGACCATCGTCGCCGGCCACTCGTACGGTGGTCAGATCATCGCCGCGCTTGGCGCAGACGCACCGGGCGTCGTCGGTCTGGTCTACATCGCGGCCTTTGGACTTGATGAGGGCGAATCAATCGGTGCGCTATTGTCGCAGGGACCACCGACCCCGGCAGTGGCACACCTCATCATCGACCAGCAGGGCTTCGCCTGGCTACCAGAGGACGACTTTGTGAACCACTTCGCCGCTGACGTTGATCCGGTGAAGGCCAGGGCCATGTATGCGGTGCAGCAGCCGTTGTCCATGGCTGCCCTTTCGGACGTGATGGGTGTCCCGGCCTGGAAGTCGCTGCCATCCTGGTACCTGGTTGCTGGTAACGATCAAGTGATCCTGCCCGATGCCGAGCGTCTGTTCGCCAGGCGCATGGGAGCCACCACCGTCGAGGTCCCGACGAATCATGTGGCGATGGTCTCCCACCCCGATGACGTGGTGAAGCTCATCGAGACAGCTGCCAAAACGGTGCTGGTCGCAAACTAAGACGAAGCGCCTTGCCTGCTCAGGAGACTCCAGCACTCATTGTGCTTCGGATTCTTACACACGTCAGTCGAATGAGTCAATGTCGTGTGTCAATACGACACTGACTCATGTCACAACCTTTCAGCTGGGCTCAGCGCCAGCAACTGAATCCTCCCGCTTACCTATCAAGGACTTTGCAAAATGTCTTGACCCCGTTTTGCGGGTAGTGCTCGAAAAAAAACACGCTACACACAACCCTTTGCGAGTACCACAGGTGCGAGGAATACGGATCATTGACAAGCCTGGACGCGAGTTTCTACTGATGACCTGGCGCGAATGATGGATACCTCTGAAGCACTCTAAACGAAAACCATGCCGCACCGCACTTATCTACTTTGCGACTCCAAGGCATCTTCCTTAAGGTTCATAACGCTGAGCCTCTCACTTCCCCCTTGACAATCCTCTCTTTCACGTCTACACTATGTAAGTGAACAATCACATACATAGAAAGGGAGGGTGGAATGGCGGGAGAGACACGCCAGAAGATTTTAGAGGCTACGGAGCGGCTGATTAAGATGAGGGGCCTGGCACGGGTGACGACCAAGGAGATTTCGCGGGAGGTCGGGCTTTCGGAGGGAGCGTTATACAGGCATTTTGAGCACAAGGAAGAGATCATCTTCACGCTTGTCGCGCGCTACCTACCAAGCTTTCTTCATGCTTTTGAGACGCATCTGCCGGGTACAGGGGATGTTGAGGGCAATCTAACGGCGATCATGCTGGCCGGAATGGAGTACTTTGGGGAATTGATCCCAATGAGCGCCTCTTTTCTGGCTGACACAGAACTGCTCGTGCAATATCGTCAGAAGATGAGCCAGGTGAAAGCCGGACCAAATGGTGGAGGGCCGCAGCATATCGAGAATCTGCTGGCAACCTATCTGGGCGAGGAGCGGCAATTAGGGCGCTTGCAAGCGTCCATCGCGCCCAGGGAACTGGCGATTTTGCTGCTAGGCGCGTGCTTTCAGTATACCTACCTCTCTCAGTTGATGGGCAATCCGCCTGCTGACAGAGAGCGGGAGCAATATGTGCAAGAGCTGGTCCAAGGAATTCTAGGCAGTTCTCAGCCTTCCTGAACTGAACGGCAGTGCGGGCGAAGATATACTCTCCATGTGTAGCGTGAATGTTTGCATATGGTCAATAGTATGAGCATATGACAGTCCTGGTTACAATCCAAATTGAGAAAGAAGAGAGAAAGAGTCTTATCTTCTTCATACAAGTGATGTTTAGTTGCCAATGCGATATATTGTATACCTTAAGCAGGGAAAGGTGGTTGTTTTCTAGGAGGAAGTAACCATAGATTCCAGCTTGAGAGAACCTATCAGGGAGTAGTATGAAATATATACTTGCGAATGTGCCGGGCTTCGGACATGTCAATCCAACATTGCCAGTGGTGGAAGAGTTAGTGGCACGGGGTGAAGAGGTTGTATATTACGTGCCAGACACGTTTAAGGAAGCGGTGGAGTCCGTCGGAGCGACATTTCATCCCTATGAACTGGATCTAAGTAACATGGTGCCCCCGACTGGTATGGGCCTGGGGGGACCAATGTCAGGTATCCAGATCCAGAATGCCTTGCCATTCCGTATGATCAAGGAGAGCCAGCGCATTCTGCCTCAGGTCTTAGAGCAACTGCGGCAGGAACGTCCAGACGCGATTTTGTATGATGCAATGTGCCTCTGGGCGCGGATTGCGGCCCAGGTGTTGCATATTCCAGCCATCCAGTTACGCCCATCCTATGCCATCAACGAGCATGTGAAGCTTTTCCCGATGGGGCAGGGAAACGGAGCAGGTTCCCCGATACCGCCTCCATTTATACAGCAGATACGCGAGGATATTGCCGAGCTATGCAAGCAGTATCAACTCCCGCCCTTTGATCTTCAGAGCACCCTGGGCCATGCTGAGTCTCTCAATATTGTCTTCATGCCGAGAGCCTTTCAGCCTGCGGGCGAGACCTTTGATGAGCGCTTTGTGTTTGTGGGTCCCTCGCTTCGTCCGCGTCACGAGAAGAGCGATTTCCCATTGCAGGAGCTTGCAGGTGAGCCAGTGCTCTACATCTCCCTGGGAACGGTCTTTAATAACCAGCTTGAGTTCTTTAAGGGCTGCATTGATGTATTTGGCAACACGGATCAGAAGGTGGTACTCTCCTATGGCAAACGAATTCAACCAGCCGAGCTGGGTCCACTGCCTGCCAACTTTATTGCTGCGGCCTACACCCCTCAGCTAGAGGTTCTGGCGCATACCGATGTTTTCGTTACGCATGGTGGCATGAACAGTACCATGGAGAGCCTCTACAATGGGGTACCGATGGTAGTTCTTCCACAGATGATCGAGCAGCAGATGACGGCGCGCCGTGTCTCGGAGTTGGGCCTGGGCGTCATGCTAGAGTCTAGTCCTGATGCCACCCAGAAACTACGCGAAGCTGTCGAGCACGTACGTCAGGATGCCAGTTTCCGTGCGCGTGCCCGGGAGATGCAGCGTACCATTCAGCAAACAGGCGGCTATCGCGAGGCTGCTGACGCCATTATGGATTATACGCAGAAAACCTTGCAAAGGGCATAGCTTCAAAACCGAATGAGCGGTCGGGCTTTGTTGCTCATACGCTCATGTTCCCTTCGTCACTCCTTCCTTCGTTCTCTCGTTCTCTGAGAGAGGCAGAAGGAACAGGAGTGGACGATTCACGGAACCTCACCGTAAAGGACAATACCGCTAAAATAAGAGTGATTTTGACGAAAAACGTAGGTGCGTGCCGAGGTCGCAACCGAGGTGCGCTTTCCCTTTCATCGTACGACCAGTGAGCTCCAACGCTCTCCGACGTCCCCTGGCATCGCTCTTGGGGGACGGATGTGCCTACGGGCTAGCGCATCGTACGAGGATGAGGAAAGCGCACCTCGGTTGCGACCTCGGCACGCACCTACACTTCCCTTCATGATTCAGGGTGTTCCGTCAGGAGCATGGGCTATTGAAGCGGTATTGCCCGTAAAGGATGAGGCCTTCTTTGCTTGGAAGAGCAACTTCGTGTGTTAAAATTGGAAGGTCGTCAAAAAAATCTCTACTCGTAAGCAATCAGACGCTGAGGTGAGAGATGTGCATGATTCAGCTATCGACGAGCCGTCCCGTGAATGGTGCAGGAAAGGATAGAGAGCCGCAACGTTGTGCGGCAGAAAAACAAGCAAAAGCATGAAAGGAGACATATCTTATGCACATGTATCTTACGATGGAGAAAGAACTGCTTGTAGCAAGCCGACATGGTGAAACATGGGAGATAGAGACGCATCTCAACGGGATGCAAACAACCTGTCTGGCGATTGATCCTTTTCACCCCGAGCGCGTCTATTGCGGCACGTTCGGACGAGGGCTATGGTATAGCGATGATGGCGGTCATTCCTGGAAGCCCGGGGGCGATGCGGCAACAATGATGGAGCCATGGAAGGGGGATGGCATTTCCCATGGCAGAATTACAGCCGTTGCAGTGAGTCCAACAAAACAGGCCCATGGATATGGTGTGGTGTATATCGGAACGGAACCAACCGCGCTGTTTCGCTCGGAGGATGGCGGTGATACCTGGCAGGAATTGAAAACATTACGCGAACTTCCCTCAGCTCCAACATGGAGTTTTCCGCCGCGTCCTTCTACCAGTCATGCACGCTGGATTACAGCCGATCCGCTTGTACCTGGTCGCATCTTTGTCGCCATTGAGGCAGGAGCTCTCGTGCGCAGCCTGGATGGGGGCACGCACTGGGAGGACCGCACGCCCGATGGGCCAGTTGATACCCACACACTCGTCATGCATCCCCAGGCTCCTGATCGCCTGTACTCAGCGGCGGGCGATGGCTTTCCCATGCCGGGCAGGGGATATAACGAGAGCCTGGATGGCGGACAAACCTGGCAACGCCCAGATGAAGGGCTGGAGCACCAGTATCTCTGGAGCGTGGCCGTCGACCCCGCTGATCCCGATACGATCCTGGTTTCCGCCTCCTCTGATCCATTCACTGCCCATCATCACACTACCTCTCCCAGTTCAGAACATGCTGGCAACCGTGAAAGACGTCCTGCATGGGCGAATACCGGCACTCCTGCGCAGGTCCCAGCTCAGGGAAACGCGCAAGAAAGAGCAAATCAATATTCAGCCCTGTATCGTAAGAGCCAGGGTACTGCGTGGCAGCGGATCCCTGCCGGCCTGCCTGATCCTCAGGGAATGGTGGTTCCCGTAGTTACCAGCCACAGAACAGAGCCAGGCGTTTTCTACGCTCTCAGCAACAAGGGACTTTATCGTTCTCCTGACGCAGGACAATCCTGGGAAAATGCCGGGATTGCGTGGAAGCCTGAATATACACATCAACGTGCAATGGCACTGGTAGTGAGCGATCTGTAGGGGCATCTTCTCGTGGCATTGACTCCAACAAATCGGCAATCTATCCAAAAACGGCTCGTTCGGCGCATAGAGAAACCAGGTTATCAGGTGGACTTGCAACCAGCACCCCAGGTCGCTTGAGAGGCTGGCTTCCTTTGTATTTTTCAGAAGAGAAGAGTAGATTATGGACCCAAGGTCCACCATCAGGGATGAAAATGCGTGTGAATCAGTGGGGACCAGTGCTGGCCAAGGTCGCGGATACTGTCGCGTCTCGAACCGGACTTTACAGTAGGACCTGGGTGCCTCAAGGATCATCAGGTGTCGCTCCCGTTTGGGAAGCACGTAGGAGAGCTTTTGCTTTACTCCTGCACCCCCGGCTGGTTCCCTCTGTTCGTTTGTTGTTCTTTTCCTTTCCTCACTGGGAGGTTGGTTATGGAGATTCTCTATCCCCGTTGTGCCGGACTCGATGTTCACAAAAAGAGTCTGGTTGCCTGCATCTTGCTCCCTGATGCACAGGGACATCAGTGCAAGCAATTTCATTCCTTCTCGACCATGCTCTCCGATCTGCAACGCCTGCGTGACCTGCTGACTTCCCTGCGCGTCACCCATGTCGCCATGGAGAGTACCGGGGTCTTCTGGAAGCCCATCTACAATGTGCTGGAAGACCACTTCACTTTACTTGTGGTCAATGCCCAGCATATTAAGGCTGTCCCTGGTCGCAAAACGGACAGCAAAGACGCTGAATGGATTGCTGACTTGCTGCAGCATGGTCTCTTGCGTCCCAGCTTTGTGCCTTCTCGCCAGCAACGCGACTTGCGCGAACTGACCCGCTATCGCACCAGCCTCGTCCAGGAACGCGCTCGCACCATCTTGCGTCTGCAAAAGATCCTGGAAGATGCCAATCTCAAGCTGGCATCCGTCGTCTCTGATCTCACTGGAACTTCTGCGCATGCGATCCTGCACGCGCTGCTCGATGGCACCACCGATCCCAGTGTGCTTGCCCAACTCGCGTGTGGACGCTTACGCTCCAAGCGCGATCTGCTCGAACAAGCGCTGGCTGGAACCTTGCGTCCCCATCATCGTTTTCTGGTCACCGAGCAACTCGCCCTCATCGATGCCCTGGATGACTCCATCGAGCATCTCTGCACCCAGATTGCTGAGTTGATGCGCCCTTTTGAAGATCTCTGCACCCTGCTGTGCACGATCCCCGGCATTGGCCGTCGGACTGCGGAAATCTTGCTCGCCGAATTGGGTCCCGATATGACGCATTTCCCCAGTGCCCGCCACTTAGCCTCCTGGGCCGGGATGTGTCCTGGCAATCGGCAAAGCGCTGGGAAACGACTCAAGAGTCCCATGCGCAAAGGCAATCCCTGGTTACGCTCGGCACTGGTGGAGGCTGCTCATGCGGCGGCACGCAGTTCTTCCACCTATCTCTCAGCCCAGTATCAGCGCCTGGCAGCGCGCCGCGGAGCCAACAAAGCCACTGTAGCCCTTGGGCACACGTTGCTCGTCATCATTTATCAGATACTCTCAAAAAAGGAGGTCTATCACGATCTGGGAAGCAACTACTTTGATGAACATGATCGCCAGGCGGTACAAAAACGGTTGGTTCGCCGTCTCGAAACCCTCGGCTATCAGGTCCAGTTAACCATCGCTGCCACGGACACGTAAAACTTCCCACACGACCGAGACAATGCAGAGAAAGACCGAAATTGCCATGGCTTGCCTCTTTTTTCGAGGCCACACCATGACGACACGTCCGCTTGCACTCCTCCCCGCCCCTGAGTTTTGTTTATTTTCAGGGGAGCCACTCATGAGCTTGCAGCTCGCCACCGTCCATGAAAAAGAGTAGAATGGTACAGGACGTTCAACGCCAAGAGGTCGGTGATACACTAGTGCGATGAGCCTGAAGGGGAGTCCGACCCGGGTGCTGAGAGGTACCACCGTCTGTCGCCGTCTCGAAGAACCTTCTCGAGACGAGCACGAAGAAGAGATTCTTCATCGGGAGTCTATTGGAAACCCATTTTTAACATCTTGGAAGGCCACGCTGAACTCCTGGTCGTAAACGCGCAGCACATCAAAGCAGTGCCTGGGCGCAAGACCGATGTGCGCGACGCAGAGTGGA
>NZ_BIXY01000102.1 GCF_008326305.1 Dictyobacter arantiisoli
AATTGGTCACTGACTTCCCACGGTTTGGTTCGGGCCATCTTGGTTTCTCCTTTGCTTGGGGGATTCGTGTTCCTTTCCTTGTTCTTGATTCTATCATCTCCTTCCACGTTTTCGGATAAGTTCCCAAGGGTATCAATTAAAATGACACCCTTTTCATCTTCGTCTAAATCTTTAACAGCCATGCTGACGTTGGTAAGTTTTAATGACCTGCAAACATCCTTGGCGATGAACCAGGGATCACCGTCTCGCGTGATCGTCCGAACTTCGTGTTGCTCATAATTGAAAATGGTTGGCAGTGTGTTCATGCATCTCCTCTCTATCCCCTTGCAGGGGAGAATATCCTTTATTGAAAGCCTGATCGGAAAAACCGATACGCTACGAAACCTTGCAAAAAAGGTGATCAATCCGCTTGTGGAGCGCCCTTAGCATGTGAATACATTACCATAGACTTATAGGTATTACATGATAGAATGAAAGTGTCAGCTTGGGGCGAGAGCGGTTTAAAGTTTTGCAGGCTCTTGGACACTCTCGCCCTGGGTCAAACTGCACTCTCTTCAGGACCATCTGCTTTTTTACTTTCTCGTTCGCCAGCAAGCCAAGGTTTTTCTCGAACTTCTTTAATGCGGTTTACATCTGGCAGAGCAAGGTATCTTTTCTTATCTCGATAAAACTTACGCGGTTCAATTTTGAGGTCATGAACGTAATTGTAGAGCGTACTACGACCTATTTCGAGATAGTTAGCAGCTTCCTCAAACGTCATAAACTCCTTTTCTTCAGGCATTGATTGCCACCTCCTTATTGGACTTCTCTATATAAGAACTGTTTTATTTCTGTCCAATTCCTTGTTGTTATAGTAACATAATCAATTTTATTTGTCAATACAAAATATCCAATAAACCTATTGATAACTGTCCAACAACATGTTGTTATCCATACATGGAACGAGAGAAAACGAGAAATTGAAGGGAGTCAAACAGATGAAACGTACAGCAGCAGCAAAGAAGCAAGTGGTCATTATTGCACGTATCCAGTGGAAGCATGAGGACAAAGTGTGTTACCTGGTCCGGGCGAGCAAGCCACTTGTTGATGGATCGTACATCCTGTGTCCACGTGGGATCGTCGAGATTGACGGCACAACCTATCAGTCTGTTGTACGCGATGGCGAACGCTATCAGGTCTATCAAGTGTGCTTCCTCAATGGACAAGATTGCAGGATGCCAGTGCAAAGCGAGTGGCATGTGTTACCACAAAAAGCAGCTCATCGCCATTGAAGCGGCGCGAGTAGCAAACGTTACTCCTGTTGCTCAGGTCATCGAGTCACCAATGACGACCACAGAAGCCTCTGTAGGCGTCGTAGACGATGATCTAGAGGCTTTGCTAGCAGTTGTGGAACAACAGCACGCTACCGCAATCCGAACGCTACCAGAGGCGGCACAAGCCATTACGGAGAAGCTGACAAGCGGTCAACCTATCAGTGATCTTTGTAGCGTTGGAGTGCTCAATCAGCGCAATCAAGGTTTCAGCCTGTTTCGCTAATCGTGTTTCTCTCTCTCGTTTCCTACTTTTTTACAGTTTGTTCAATACAGAAGAATGAAAGGGAATTTCAATCATGGCTCAACTTATGAACATCAGCAACCACAGCACCCAGAGCGCACCGTTCACCAGCGCGACACACACCGTCAATGTCTTTGAGAACAGCCTGACCTTTCGGGCGGGTGCGCATACCATTGATCTGTGTTCCTTTGAGGATGAGCAAGGGCTGGTCCTGGCTGTTTCTGATGCAGCTGGCAATGGGGTTGCCGAGGTGACCATCTCGCCTGCCGTCCTCAAGCAGTATCTTGACAGCTTGGCAGAGGGCAAAAAGATTGCCTGCTAACATCTGGGGAGATATAGCAGGCATCAGCAAGCAATTTTATGAATGTGGGGCTGCTCTAACAGCCTCACTTAGTCAAAGGATACCACATATGCCAGAGATGCAACAAGAGGCAACGACTCCACCAGCTCCACCCATCATAGACTTCCCACGGGGCGCGCCCGTCGCGCTGAAGCAGGTCAACTTCTATGAGTATTCCATCTGGGGAGATGGCACTGTGATCATTGAGCACGTTTTAGAAGCAGGCTTTACGCGCTTATCCTCTGAGGAAGCGCGGGCGCTGCGCAACTTCCTCAACAATGGCGATGTACGTGCCGCCCTGGGCGTTCCAATCGACTGCCCGCCTTATCGCTCAACACAACACACACCCTTGCAAGGGGAGAAGGAAAACACCCATGCGTAAAACACGTGAAGAACACTATGACATGCCTGTGATCCAGACTGACGAGCTGCTCCACACAGCCGCACGTCCTTTTTGTGATGATGATAGTTGCGACTGTCATGAAGATCCCATTTTGATTGCAGAGGTCAATGAGGATTACCAGGCGGGCCTTTTGAGTGCAGGCGATGCGTCACGTCGCGTACGTGGGAGGACAATCTGATGACAATCCATACCCTTGTTCCCTCGACTACGAGAGGGCGCTATGCGCTGGACAGGCCGGACGGTGCGGACATCTCATCTGGTCAGTACATCCGCATTCAGTGTGGGTGTCGCTGGATTGCCGGTTCGGTAGAGATGGCAAGAGCAAGCGCACAACGCCTGGTCCATGGCACGGTTGCCACCGATAACACGAATGCAGTGATCCCAGTGGTCAGCGCCTACTACTTCACATCAGAGGCAGACGTGTACGGCCTGTGTGTTGGACAGAAAGTGCAGGTACCGTAATGACAGAGCAGCATTGCCCCTTGCGAGGGACACCATCAGGACTGATGCGCCTGGTGATTGATCGCACCTTGCGTGAGTCAATGGACTTGACGCTGACCACTGGAGGGAGTGATCCAATTGAGCTCTCTCTTGCTCAGGTAATGGAAGTTGACGGCAAAGGCGATGGGCCTGAGGTCATTTTTTATGGCGCGGAAATCAGGATGCTCAGAGACTATTTTGAATAGTCCCATTGTCAACGCCTGGTTAGAGAAATAGGGGCTCGATTGTTTGAAATCTGGCGGAGAGGGAGAGATTCGAACTCTCGGAAGGGTTACCCCTTCAGCGGTTCTAGCAACTTTAAGAGATTTTAGATTTCAGTAAAAAAGGTGTTGACAGCTGTGTTGCGGTGTGGTATTCTACTATTCGTAGCGCGGCGGTAAACACCTTGGAGCGTAGCGGTTTCAAAGAAATTTGAAATCTATCAAATTTTGAGGAATAGGGCTAGATCGAGGGTACAAGCCGTTTTACACGATTCCTTAGGAGAGGTCGCATAGTGGCCTAGTGCGGCGGTTTGCTAAACCGCTGAAGGGGTAACCCTTCCGAGAGTTCGAATCTCTCCCTCTCCGCCAGATTTCAAACAATCGAGCCCCTAGGGGAGTAGCTCAATGGTAGAGTCCACGTCTCCAAAACGTGTTGTTGCAGGTTCGAGTCCTGTCTCCCCTGTCCCAAAAGTCTCTGGATAACCTCCAGAGATTTTTTTATGCCTCATCGCACCACATCCATCAAAAGCGTAGAGGTCCGCTTGCCACTTGCTCGTACAGGAATCATCCTTAAGTACGTTGACACCATTCTTGAGAGCCTGCGGGAGAGGTTTCGGTACGATGAAGAGGAAGCGGACCTCCGTTGCGACGTCGGGCCGCACCTACGCTTTTTGAGCATGTATTAATAAGCAGGAAAATATGGTGTTCCAGGTGGAGATTGTGTTGGTGTTTGCCGGGATTGTGGATGTTTGTGTCCTTTTGTGGTGATTGATGCATTATAATTTAAGCATATGTGAAAAATTTGGTATGCTGTTTTGGGTGGTTTGCGGTTTTTTAGGGGATGGTTTGTTTCGCAGGAGTGGCCTCTATGGGAAGCTTTATGCCGAATGATCGGTTGCGTACATTGCGGAGGAGCCGGGATGTGTCGCGTCGGCAGCTGGCCGCCGCACTGGGGATCAGTTTTTATACGGTTGGGCGCTGGGAGCGTGGGGATGCGCTTCCTTCTGCTGCTCTGTTGCAGAAGTTATGCGCCTTCTTTGCTTTATCCTCGGATGAGTTGGGCTTTTCGGAGCTGGCTGAGGATACTCCTCTGCTGCTGCTGCCGGATACTTTAGCTGGGGAGCAGACCACCGCTACAGGCGCGACGACGCTTTATGATCCCGCTATCCCGGCCTTGCTGGCACATGGTCTGATCGGACGGGATGCTGTATTAGCACAATTGCAGCTCTGCTTGCTGGATACTCCTTCTCTGCTGGCTGTGCATGGTCTGCCGGGAGTGGGCAAGACGGCGTTGGCAACCGCTGTGGCCCATAATCCTGATCTGAGAGCGCATTTTGTGGATGGTATTTTTTGGGCGGGCCTGGGTCCACAGCCTAATCTGCTGGGCCTGCTAAGCCGCTGGGGCGCTTTGCTGGGGATTACGACGGCGAATGCTGGTGTCTTAACCGGCCTGGAATCCTGGTCGAAGGCGGTGCGTACCGCGATTGGCTCACGGCGCTTCCTGATTGTGATTGATGACGCCTGGACGCTGGAGGATGCTCTGGCTTGCAAGGTGGGCGGTATCAATTGTCGGCATCTGGTGACGACACGTTTTCCTGCCATTGCCGCGCACCTGACCGTGAATGGAGCACTCCAATTACACGAGCTGAGTGCCGAGCATAGTATTGATCTCTTGCAAAGCCTGGCCCCAACCTTCACACTGACCGAGGTCCAGAAAGGTCTGGATCTGGTTCAGGCCGTTGGTGGCTTGCCGCTTGCTCTCTACTTGATGGGCAATTATCTGCGTACCCATGCCTATAGCGGCAAAACACGGCGCGTCCAGACGCTCTTACAGAGCCTTGAGGATGTTGAGGTGCGCCTGCGCTTGAGCCAGCCTCAAAACGAAGCAGAGAGCCATCCTGGCCTCAGTGATAAAACATCGCTCTCATTGCAGTCCATCATCGCCGTCACCGATCAATTCCTCAGCCAGGAAGCGCGCACCGCCTTCTATGCCCTCTCGATCCTACCCGCCAAGCCTACCAGTTTCTCGGAAGAGGTTGCCCTCGCCGTCGCCAACTGCAGCACCGATGAGCTTGACACACTCTCGGATAGTGGACTGCTGGAATGTAGCGGCACGAATCGCTATCTGCTCCATCAAGTCATCGCTGACTACGCGCATATCCAGTTGGATCAAGCGGCCCTGGCGCAGGCTGGACAGCGTTTGATCGCCTATGTGCTTGCCTATATCGAAACGCATAAAAAAGCTTATGAGCAGTTAGAAGAAGAGACCAGCACCATCACAGCCGCCCTCGAACTTGCCTACACCCTGCGCGAGCGCACCGCCTTGATCAAGGGCATCTGCAGCTTCGCCCCCTATCTCATCCTGCGCGGCTTCTATGGACTCGCAGAACACCATCTCAAACGCGCCTACGACACCGCAGCGGCCCTGCACGACCGGCAAGCCATGGTCGATGGCATCCTGCTCTATCTAGGGGAAGTCGCCCAGAAACAAGGTAAATTCGACCAATCCCAGGCCTATTTCCAGGAAGGACTGGACCTTGCCCGTGAACTCGGCGACGAAGAGCATACCTGCGAACTCCTGACCGATTACGGCGCATTAATCTTGCGGCGTGGCTCCTATGTGGAAGCAAAGAACTATCTGTATGAAGCTCTATCGCTGGCACGTAAGCTTGGTCGTAACGATCTTGTTCATGTGATCCTTAAAAGTTTAGGGTCTGTTTTTAGTGCTCTGAGTGATTTTAAGCAAGCGGAGATCACCTTCAATGAAGGGTTAGAGCTGGCTACTCTGATGGATGATCGTGCAAATATGTGTATTCTGTTAGGGAATCTTGGGGTGTTGGCAGCGTTACAAGGACAGCAGCTAAAGTCGGCTCAGTATTTTGAAGAAGGTTTGCACATTGCACGACAAATTGGACATCGCGAACAGATGTGTGTGATTTTACTCAATTTAGGTGATGTGAAACGTTACGAAAAAGAGTATCGAGCTGCTGAATCTTTTTTTCGTGAGGGCTTGTTGCTGGCACGGCAGATAGGACACCGGGAATGGATCAGCGCTTTGACAAGTGATCTGGCTGCTTCTTTATGGCATTTGGGAAACGTTGCGGAGGCCGAACAATTATTGGCCGAGAGTCTACCTCTGGCACGTCAGATTGGGCGACCTGAAATGATCTGCAATGCTTTAAACGAATATGGCACATTTTATATAATGTCTCAACGTATAGACGAAGCAGAGAAATGCTTTCTTGAAATGTTAGAAATTGCTGCTGAAGATGATAAAGGATGGTACGGTTTATCACAATATGGGTTAGCTCGTGTTGCGGTGGCACGCAATGATATCGCAATGGCTCAGATATATGGTGAGAGAAGTTTAAAGGCGCTGGAACCGATTGGCTATGGTGAGACACAAGAAATAAAAGATTGGGTGGCAGCCCTCAACTCATAAGGACTTTTGGATAGAGATCTCGTGGGAGAATTCGTAGCGGACCATCAGGACCAGGGCAGCCATCAAGCTATCTATCTGTGATAGAAGCGTCCCTCAGGCTGCCTATCCTCATTATAACATGTACTGGCACTCCTTGATCAACATTGATATTCTCCATTTTGGGTGGTTATGGCTCCCGAAGCGTGGTCATAAATAATATTTATATAATCTTAATAATGAGTATTTGCCTGATTTATTACCCTTTTGCTGATACTCTTTTTGTCTTAATGCTTATAAACCCGCTTCCAAAGGGCATATACAGTCTGATCGTCAACTTCTGATGTTCTGTTAGTACTTTTTTGGTAATGTTGAGGGTTGGCGAAAAATCTTATACTTTGGTTCTTAGTGATGTTGCTGATCTGGTATAAGACATCGATACGGAGCGCACATTGCAGAAGGACGCAGTCCAGTAATTGTCTTATACCGAAAGATGGATCGATAGCAATGCATGAAGAGCGATCAGGCAGGCAGAAATGTGGAATGTATTGAAACATTCTGTCCGACCAGACTACTCAGATAGTGACCCAGCCTGTGGAAGAGTGCGCCTTTTAGAGGTTGGAGCAGCTGTCACAAATGTGTCGCAATGGCGGCATCAAAATTTGGACTGTATCACTCATAGTAAGCCCGCAGTGCAGGCAAGACGGTAAGAGCGACCGTTTGGAAGCGGCTCTGCGCTCTCCGGGCATCGGAAAGGAAGCGTCATGCGCAAACAATATCTTCGTTGGATTCTCCCCGTCCTGGTACTCTTAATTATGGCAACCGTCCTGATCCTCGGACCCTCTTTCGCTGGTCATGCTGCCGGAACTAAAACGGTATCACCTACCCCCATTCCTACTGTAACTGCACCCGGAAGCAAAGTTAAACCTGATTGGGCATTCTACAACTAATTGGGGATACTTAAAAGGCTCTGAGAAAATTACTCTTTTCAAAGAGCCTTTTCTACATGTTCTTTACATAATGGAATTTAACCAGCGCCTTGCTTCTTCAGCTTTTCGATGGTGCATCATTTCTAATGCTTTTACGTTTTCCTCTCCAAGCTTTTGTGCCAAGCTCATATCACCTTGAATTGCTGCGATGCGAGCGATATTATAGTTCGCTAAGGCAAAGAGGTCCTGATATTCGGGATTGATAATTTGAAGCATTTCATTAAAAGTGTTTTTTGCTTCTTCGATTTTTTCTTGATCCAGGTATAAGCTTCCATATTCCCATAAGATCATTCCTGTAAAATATGGATGACCAATTTGTTTTGCCAAATTCAGGCTTTCTTGAATATGGTGTTTGGCCTTTTTGTACTCTCCCTTTTTTCTTTCTGTTACACCTAAATTGATGAGGAGCGCGCTGAGCCATTCTCGATGATTGATTTCACGCGCAAGTATAAGCCCTTCCTGCAAGTAGATTTCAGCTTGAATGAGATCCCCTTGTTCGCTCAACACATCACCCAGATTCGTAAGCAAAACACATATTTGCTCGCGATCACCAATTTGTCTAGCAATTACTAAACCTTTTTGATAGTACCCTTTTGCCTGAGACATGTTCCCCATTTCCATTGCAGCTTTGCCCAGGTTGCTCAGTAGCACGCAGATTTGTTCCCGATTGTTTAGTTGTTCAGCCAGTGTAAGACCCTCTTGAAAATAGGAGGATGCCTGTACATGGTCTTCGTGGCTGCCAACAACCGATCCTAGTATGCGCAGAAGTCCGACGATACTTTCCTTATCATTTATCTGTCTCGCTAATATCAACCCGTCTTCCAACGATTCCTTAGCTTGATCGTGTTTCCCCATGCGCCATTTCACAGATCCCAGGCCTGTCAGAAGCTCACAAATACGTTCTTGTTCATTTTCCGCACGAGCCAGATCCAGTCCTTGTTGAAAATATTGTTCCGCTTGCGCAAAGTTGCCCTGCTTCTGGCTGATCTGGCCCAGGTATAAGAGCGTCCCCGTGATGCCGTAGTTGTTCTTTTGTTGTTGAGCAACTTCGTAGGCTTTTTCTAGATATTGTAGAGCCTGTTGATAGAGTCCACGCATGATCAGAAATGGTGCAAAGGAACAGGTGATATGTATGAGTTCCTCCGCTTTGTTTTGTTCATGTGCACTCTCCAATGCGGCGAATATCGTATCACTTTCAATTTCGAGCTGTTCATAGTCCTTCTGGTGTTCTTCGACATAGATGGCGTAGTAGGTGATGAGGCGTTCCTGGGATTGTTGGAGCTGGTCTTCTTCGATTTGCAGCAGGGCGTAGTCGGAGATGACTTGATGGAGGACGTAGCGTTCACCGTTGGATTCGAGCAGTCCGGTGTCGGAGAGGGCGTCGAGTTGTTCGTAGCTGCAATCTGCGACGGCCATCGCGGATTCTTCGGAGAAGGTGTTGGGTTTGGGCGGGAAGACGGAGAGGGCATAGAGGGTCTGCCGGGTCTTCTGGTCGAGCAGTTGGTCGGTGACGGCGATGATGGATTGGATGGAGAGCGATTGTTCCATCGGCAGGCTGGGATGGCTCTCAGAGGGATTATGTGGCTCTTTGAGTTTGAGGCGCACTTCAGCCTTGCTCAGGCGCTCCAGGGCCGATGTGATGCGTCGTGCTGGCCCTCCATAGGCTTGCTTGCGCAGATAGTTGCCCATCAGTGTCAGGGCCAGCGGCAGGCCTCCCACGGCCTGTACAAGGGCGTGGACCTTCTGCCGCTCACGATTGATGACCTGTGGGGCCAGAGTATTAAGCAGGTCGATACTTTGATCTTCGGTCAATGCTTCGATTTTGATGGCGTTATTCAGGGCCATATGCGAGGCGATAAAAGGGAAGCGCGTGGTGACAAGATGGGCACAGTGCCCCCCGCCAACCTGAAATGCCAGCGCCTCCTCTAGCTTCCAGGCATCATCGATCACAATCAGCATTTTGCGGTGTCCGATGGCCGAGCGAATGGCTTTGGCTTTGGCCTCATTGGTCGCCAGACTGGTCATCTGGGCGAAGGACATGCCGAGCAGGCTGCCCCAGCGGCTAAAAATACCCGGGATATTCGGTTGTGGTCCCAGGCTGGCCCAGAGGATGCCATCGCTGAAGAACGTACGGATAGTGGTGTCATAGGCAATAGCGACCGAGAGGGCGGTCTTACCGACCCCTGGCAGCCCATTCAGCGCCGTCACCGATCCGCTCGGTTCGCCCGTCAGGCACTGCGTGATCTGTGCGATATTCTGATCGCGTCCAATCAGTTGGATCGCCTGCAGTGGGATCGCCGCGTCATAAATAGTGCGCGGCACCGCCACAGGAGCGGGTGCGCTGCTAGCTGTCGTCACTGCGGCGGCTGACGTTTTGCTACTGCTCCCGCGTCCTGGCTTCGTCGGCAGGAGATCCAGTTCCTCTTCAGTCTTCTGAAAGAGTGCACAGAGTTTGCGGCGGAAATAAGGATTTGGCCTGGTTATTCCGCGTTCCCACCTGCTGACATTCACGTAGGTCGTCCCAATTTTATCAGCAACCTCCTGTTGTGAGAGATAAGAGCTGACCCGCGTTTCAGTTAAACGTATCCGAGCCTGGGAGGGCGTCTCCGAGGTTGGCATCCTTTCACCATTCTTCCTTATCTATGCGAGAGTGATAAATATGATAAATAAGACTGATAAGTCTGTCATTAAAAGTATACCTCATTTTCGGGCATAATTAGCATAGAAAAAGTTTGTGGTTAGAGAAAACGTGAGCAAAGATACGGACGGCACATGAAACACGAAGACTTCAACAATATTATAACTTTGGAGGTGGAATCGACCGACGAGCGTACGACTGTGTTGAACTGGCTCTATTACAATCTGGGGCCACAGGAGCCACAGTCAATTATCGTTGTGTTGCCGCAAGATGCCGTTTTTCGGCGTCCGGGAGATTTGCGTGAGTTGCAACAGGTGATTACTGATCAGAATGCACAATTGGTTCTGGTCATTGAGGGGAACGAACGGCTTCGCCTTTGGGCGCGCCGACATGGTTTTACCGTCTTTTCCACGGTCGAAACCTGTCACAAGGCGTTATTCCAAACCGGGGGGATTCAGTCGCCACGTACGCAGCGTACCGAATGGCAGGCGCAGCCGGAGTTCATGACTGTACAAGAGCAGTCACCCGTGGCCAGTTTTACTGGTTCATGGAGCACCTATAGCTATCCCGTCGAGAGTGCGCTGGGGGAAACGTATCGCTCGAAATGGACCGAGATAGCGGTTGCCAACTCACGTAGGACTTCTGGTCAACTTCGCCAGCCAGAGAGTTTTGAGATGATGGACGTGCAAGCATCCATTGACACTCAGAACACGTTGAGTCTGATGACGCCTCGTATCACTGAGCCATTGGGTGATGTACCGACACATGGATTTGTCAGGCATGAGGCCCGGGCAACTGTCGCCGTACTCGACAAGCCCGCCGCCCCATTTTCATCCAATCTGGAGTTCTCTTTAAGTGAACTGGATACATTCGTACCCAGACACGATGAGTCAGCGCCAGTCATGGACGAAGCCAGCACGTCTACCCTGACAAAACATTTTCACCATATCCGACAAGACAAATTGCTGCTAATCCTGGTGGTACTCGTTCTACTCGGTATCCTGGGCGGCGTTGGCTTTGGTTATCTCTTAGAGATAGCCCGGACCGCGCCGATCAATAGCGCACCCGTATCGCTGTTGCATACAACATTCTGGGGGATATAGTCGAATTCATATGGCAATGTACACACATCGTATTCATCTAAATCGTCCTAGAAAGACCCGATTAATCATCGCTGTGCGCTTTGTCGTTACGGCAGCGGTCTCTCGTATCTCGTCAGAACTGGACGCGCCAACGAGCATTCAACGCCGTTGTGAGAGTGCCGACGCGTTCCCGCGCACTGCTGCGCAGAGAGCATCGAGTGAGCGTTCCCATTGCCGAGAGGCGGCCACGGTTGGTGTACGCGGAACAGTGGCGATGCGGTTGAGATTGGTAGGCCCAGAAACGTCTACTATGAAGGAGTATCACCATGCAGAAAGTCTACCTGCGTAAACCTAAAGCACCAGCAGACTATACAAATCAGCAAGCCAATAAAATCATGCACTTCTCGTTGCAGGACTCGCTGCCATCGGGACACATCATGGCCTTAAATATGACCTTTGGGACGCTCTCATACCTGACCAGCGATGCAACAGGCATTCCGCGCCTCCTGAAGCAGGAACAATTCACCAATACCGAAATGAGTGTCCTCCTCCCGCTATTGGAACTCTTCCCATATTACTGCCCTTATGAAGTACTCTATGCCGGCTTTTACGGTGGGGGAAAGGCCAGTGAAGAGAGCATCGCCGCCGCCCGTCAACACCTCGATGAAGCCATGGCCGAAGGGATCTGGGATCAAGAGATGCGACCAGTCCGCTGTGCGCTCTCCCGCACGCGCCTCAAGATGCGCTCCTTCAACATCGACATCTCCTCCATCCTCGCCACCGGCTACATCCTTCTTATCGCA
Source organism: Dictyobacter arantiisoli (assembly GCF_008326305.1). Classification (GTDB taxonomy): domain Bacteria; phylum Chloroflexota; class Ktedonobacteria; order Ktedonobacterales; family Ktedonobacteraceae; genus Dictyobacter; species Dictyobacter arantiisoli. The sequence goes on from NZ_BIXY01000102.1 coordinate 11,929, forward strand.
GGAGAGCCAGACAAAGAAGAGGAATACGAAGACACCCGCAGACTCGCCAGCCGCCGCTAAGCGAGCATTATTGATAATAGAAAATATACAAAGAAGAGCCTCACCGTAAAGGATGAGGCTCTCTTGCTCGTACAACCATCTCCCCCATCGCGATGTAGGTGCGTGCCGAGGTCGCAACCGAGGTGCGCTTTCCCGTGCCTCGTGCCGCAATCTCGCTCCAACATTGCACCATGCATGCTGCACCTCAATGTCTGATGTACGGATGAGCCTACGGGGAGGATATCGTACGATGAACGGGAAAGCGCACCTCGGCTGCGGCCTCGGCACGCACCTACACTTCGCCATCATGATTTTCGTTCTTTGGGCCTATGGGTGGGATTCTAATGTGCCGTGAACTTTGCCAGGATGACTATTCCTACGATAAACACGATGAAGACTACCGTGATCGCTTTGCCGATAGGATGTCCAAAATTGATGGTCCCGCCAAGTCCAAAGCGCTTTGAGACGAAGATTGCGGGATCGTCGGGATTGTTATAGAATATGCCGCCGGGCCAGAAGCGATCATCATCGCGGGTCACCACAGTATCCTTCGGTGTCCCTTGTGATGTTGCATCAGCCTGTGTATGATTTCGGCGGGCCGTGATATATCCCACATAAGCCAGCAAGCCCAATATCAGCAGGATCGCGCCTCCCATGATCGCCGAGAAGAGCAGCGATGAGTAATCCCCTGAAAGGACATTTGTGACCATCAACATCGTCATCAAGAAGACTACATTGACAAAGGTAATCATCCCCAGCAGAATCTTCGTGAGATCCTGGCGCATCAGACGCTGTCGCTGAATATCCGCCTTTGGATTCGTTGGATCAATCTGCTGCCGCAGGACAGGCGGAAAGTAAGCCAGCCCCAGGATCAAAGCATTGATCAGGATTGTCGGAATGAAGGTTGTCAGCAGACCAGCCGCTTTCGTTGTCCAGGCATCAGGCTGACCATTGAGGCCAAAGTGCGTTGGGATCACAGCCGGTAAGGCGGGATAGCGCACGATAGCAATTACGATCATCGCCGCCAGCAGGAGCAAGGACGGTAAGAGCCAGAGCCATGAGATCTTCGTATTCACCTGATGGAGATCGGTATCCGTCATCACCACCTGGCGCAGTCCCGCATACCAATCCTCACGTGCCTTCACCTGCGCGATACGCGTGTGGGCGCTAAAGAATGCCAGAAAAAGCAAGATCAAGGTCACTAACAGACTGCCGGGGCCTGCCAGCAGTTCCGCATATAAAAACCAGCCCGAAGCAACCACCAGCAAAGCGATCACCAGCAAGCTCAGACGATACTCGCGGCGGGCATGGGCAATAATCGGAGCCTGTATCCGATCAGGAGGGATGCGCACCCCAAAGGGCAAGGTTGGCTGCATCATATTGGGCCAGAACCAGGCAAAGAGCAACACGGCAAGAGAGAGAATATCCATCAGAATAACCATCGTCGTCATTGTTCGCCCCCATTGAATGAGTTTCTGTGAAGTGTACGTTGTGCAGCAAATTCAGCTAATATTTTCTTGCACTGCTCTAGAATTTCTTCAGAAGAGACATTTTTCGCATAGGCTTCGGCTAATAGTGTGCGCTGCCGCTCTACCCAGGAAGCGGCCAGTGATGGCTTCACCTGAATAATCGCCCCCGTTTTGCGCTTGAGTTGAATAAAACCCTCACGCTCCAGCAGATCATAGGCTTTATTCACCGTATGAAGATTGATACTGAAATCGGCGGCCAACTGGCGAATAGACGGCAGACTACTCCCTGGCGGCAACTGTCCACCCGCGATGCCCGCCACAATCTGATCCCGTATCTGTTGATAGATGGGCTGCTCGCTATTAATTTCAATCATTAGCAACATAGCAGTAAAACCTTCTTGTCTATTATCATAGTAGTACTATAACAAATAGAACAAAGAATTGCAATATGTTATATAGCCAATTTTGTGAAATGCTGGTGTTAGCAAATTTTTACGATGCAGACGAATGCTCGAGCCCGTTAAATAACTGTAGTTGTCTCTATTAAGGATAGAAAAGGTAGTTGATATTATTCCAATCAGCGTAGTGATCCCTTGATGTGGATAACTTGCATCTCGATCAGCTCGCGTACAATCGTATAAATCTCTTGTTGCCCATCGTTGCCGGGCATGAGGATTGACGCAATTTTCTCGATTGTCCTGACGCCATCAACCAGGATCAGCACCCTCTTTTGCCGCCGTGGAAACCTGCTTAATAGATAAGCATCAATGTTTATGCTGTGTGCTGGAATGAAATGGGAAAATGGATAGACGATCCGCTTAAATGTCGTTTGCGCTCCAGATTGCTGATAGGATGGATTGCCTGTCACATTCGCCTGGATCGCCGGTATCGGCTGAGTCGAGGCAGTACCAGCCTGATAGGCAGGGAAATGAGGATTGGTCTGTCCATTTGGTCGATAAGCAGGAAGATTGGGATTGGTCTGTCCATCTGGTCGATAGGCAGGAAGATTGGGATTGGTCTGTCTATCTGGTTGGTAAGCAGGAAGATTAGGATTGGTAAAGCCACTGCCAGACACACTGGATCGATAGGCTGGCAAATTGGGATTTGTGGTTTGGCTTTCCAGCCTGGCCTCCCATTGTAATGCTCCTACTGTTGAGATAACTCGTAATGCTTCATTACCAGAGAGTACAATCTGCCCTTGCAGGTTCACGATGGAGCAGGAAACTACATTGCCCTGCAACATATCAATAAATGCATAGCCACCCTGTGAACCAAGCACATCCTGTGGTATCTGTGCTCGCACGCGCCCATCCTGACGTACTTTTTGTAACAACTTCAGGAGAGTTGATAGATCTGTCGTATACACCTCAACTCCTCTTGACCAGATGTTTTCTTGTGAAGAAACCCTGTTATCATCATACATCGTTGTATCTGCTTTATTCTAAAATAAATGCGTTATTTCACATTAACACGTTTCTTTACGGTAAAATAAGGCATACAGAACTAATAACCGAAAATCGGGTATATGTGCATGAGAAACGCTAAGGCATGCGTAAGTACTGAAGCTCATCAGGAACCAGGCGGCAAAAAAAATAGATTGGAGAAAAGACCAATATCTACCAGCTCAATGAATTCCGGACAACTCTATTGTACCATAATTAAGGTCTTCTTTAGAGCTCAATAGTTATTCTTTTCTGCAATCTAAATAATAATGTGTGCTATTTGTGTAGCAAGAAATTGATATTTGATGTAATTTGATACACTCTGATACTGTAAAATCAGGACATATTATAATCCTGAAGCAGCGATTTTCAAAGAATAGGACCAATTCCCATAACTTCCATGATCTTCACCATCCTGGTGCATGAGTTTTCGCACCAATGATGCTCAAACCCCTTTTTCTACAATACATACTAAAAAGGGCGCAGGCGCGTCGGCGCCTGCCAGCAGGTGAGCAGCAAGATCCCGCTGGTATTGGGAATCAAACACTATCTGTGTGGTGCGTCAGCACCTGCCTACCTACCAGAAGGTATGGTATAGTTTTAATGGGAAGGCTTTTCCTCTTTTATCCATCTTCAGATCAAGAACATGGTAAACAGACGCTACGCTTCCTGCAATACTGTCTTTTTGGATCATCAGGTAATCCAGGTACATTAGTTAAGAGGTACATCCGTGAGTCTTGTCGACAAAGACGACCAACAACCGCGTTCTTCATCTTTGCAGAACCCACACTCTGTTCCTGCCAGGGCCGTTCACGATCCCTATCAGGCCATGCGTTTCCGAGATTTTCGCTTGCTTGTGATTGGTTCCTTTATCGTCTCGATGGGTGAGAGAATGGTAGAGGTGGCATTAGGGTGGGACATTTATAATCGCACCAATTCATCGCTGGCCCTGGGCGCAGTTGGATTGGTCTTAATCATCCCTGTGATTTTGCTCTCCCTGCCAGCCGGTCATTTCGTGGATCGCTTTAATCGTAAGCGTATTATGCTGATCTCACAAAGCGCATTTGTTATAACTTCTCTGGGTCTGACACTCTTGTCGATCACCAGGGGATCGATTGTGTTGATGTATGCATGTCTATTTGTGATGGGGATCGCGTCAGCTTTTCAGTCGCCAGCCAGTTCCGCCTTGTCTGCGCAGACGATTCCAGAAGAAGCATTTGAAAATTCGGCGACCTGGAATAGTAGTGCCTGGCAGTTAGCTTCGGTGATCGGGCCCGGCCTGGGTGGTATGTTAATCGGTATATTTCGTTATTCCACTCCTGTCTATGCTTTAAATGCGCTGGCCGCCTTTATTTTTGTCTGTTTGCTGTTCTTTGTCCAGGCTCGTTATCAAACTATCGTTCCAACTGTGAAAGAGGATGAGGCAAGCTGGAAGGCAGTTTTCGAAGGTGTCAGTTTCTTGCGCCGCAACCATGTACTGTTGGCTGCTATCACACTGGACTTATTTGCCGTCTTGCTGGGTGGGGCAACGACATTATTGCCAGTCTTTTCCAGAGATATCCTGCATGTTGGACCCACTGGCCTGGGATGGCTGCGCGCTGCCCCATCGGTTGGAGCGCTCTGTGTCGCTTTTGTTCTCACCCATCGCCCGCCTTTCAAGCATGCTGGTCCGATCCTGCTCCTGGCTGTCGCTGGCTTTGGTATTGCCACCATCATTTTTGGACTCTCCCATTTCTTCTGGTTGTCGCTCGTGATGCTCTTCCTGCTGGGAGGATTGGATAATGTGAGCGTGGTCATTCGCAGTTCTTTACTGTTGACCAGAACGCCCAACGAGATGCGTGGTCGTGTGTCAGCGGTGAACTCATTATTTGTTGGAGTTTCAAATGAATTGGGTGGCTTTGAGTCAGGTCTGACTGCGCAACTCTTCGGTCCACTCTTATCCGTTGTGGGAGGTGGCATTGGGACAATTCTGGTTGTTGTCTGTGTTGCCCTCTATTGGCCCGAAATGCGCCGTCTGGGAACCTTGCGAGAAACTGAGCGTCAATCTGTATAGATTGAGATTCTCAGTTCAGCAGACCGTTTGACGGTTCCTGGACGGCGCATAGGAATAAATTATGTTCGGGTAGCTGTGGGCCTACAGGTTTTGTGTGTCGGATGTCGTTGCAAGCCTGCCCAGACCTACAGCGACACCATCTTCAATGATGGCCCAGACAATATCGGGTATGCCTGTCACATCAGCCGCAACGGTGCGATAGGCATAGCCCGCCACCGTGCCAATAGCTGCACCAACCGCGCCTCGTATGGCTCCTGTGAGGACTGGCTGTTGTATACGTTTGCACAACAACGCTCCTGCAGTCGCCCCAATGGTCAAGCGAAAGAGTACCGATCCGGGTTTAAGACGGCTGGGTGTAAACGGCAATTTATCTCCGATCAGTTCGCCAGCCGCCAGCAAGGCTGTGATCGTCTTCAATTTTGGTGCGACCTCTGTCTCGGACCAGGTTAATACTGCCAGAGGCGTCATTGAGCGCAGACCTGCCACAATTCCTAATCTGGAAGCCTGCTTTAGCGCTTCTGAATCCGCAGTTGCCGCACTGGTCAATGTGAAAGCCAACGCATCTTTCCCGATATAAGGGATATCTCTATCTTTACGCATGGCACCCATCTTTGCTTAACCTTTCTCGCCTACGGCCCCCGCTTGCCTTCATCCTACACGTTTCAAAGCAATCATTTGGCGCGTTCCCTCGTGTTAGAACTCTATTGACCACCTGAAACGCAAGCAGAGAGCCTGTAAATAACTGCTCTAACTTCTCAGCATCTAAACATGCTGTGTGCATCTCTATAGATATCTTCTCGCTTCATCTTATGGATTGTACACGATTCAAATCCATAAACAGTTGTGCAAATCCCCTCTATCACGTTTCAAGAGATGTGTATAGTGCCATTCTTGAGGCAGAGATGGCGCATATCGCAGCCCTTACAAACCGTGGGATCCGGAGGCGTGACAACCTCAAACTGCTTGCTTAAAATCCGCTGACTGATCATATCGAAGTAGCTGCTAACCCGTTCTATATCCTCTTCATGATAAGGGACTTCCAGCCGTGCATCATCTTTCTCTTTTTCATCCGTCCAATACAGATACAGTTTTTGCGGGAGCTGTCCCGTGCGCCGTTCCAACGCGTGGGCATACAACAGCAATTGTTGCTTATAGTTTTCCAGCCGAGCCGAGTTATTGGCAGGCCGGGCCCCGGTTTTGAAATCCACAATCTCCAATCCTTGCTTACCCTGTAGCAATAGATCCATCTTGCCCGTCAGAATATAATCCTTCTTCTCAACCTGGAAATCGTATTCAGCATCATAGATACTCTGGAGCTCCATCAGGTTTTGATCCACATAGCGCAAAACCTGAGTGCGAGCTTTTTGTAAATTCGCACGGTCGGGTGGAGTCATACTGGTACAGGTCAAGAAATAGAACGTGCGCTTAAACAAATCCTCAATCTCGGCGTCCTCTAGAACTGCTAATGAGCGTTCAAGTGTCACGCGATGGATTGCCTCCAGGGTCTGGTGGATAAGCTGTCCATAGAACGTATTCGCCGTGCGGGCGGGCATAAAGCCATACTCACGGAAATATTCAAAGCGTTTAGGGCAGGTTGTATACGTTATAATATGGCCTGTCAGGCTGAAGCGGCGCTTGGGTGGATCATGCCGCTTATGAGGGCCAGCTGCTGGCATATCCAGAATAGCCTGATAATTATAAGCACTGGCTGGATTCTCCTGAAAGAGTCCCATGAACTGTGTTTGAGGTCGCTTGCTCGCGCTGAGAATGAGTAATTGTTGAGCGCGTGAAAAGGCTACATAAAAGAGCCGACGCAGATCAAAGGCCGGGATATATTTGTCTGGTTCAAATGGTTCACGCCGATAGAACGGCTTGATAGGCTTATCCAGTGCATCAACCGAAAATGGCTTGCGATCCATCCTACCCACAATTACGACCGGAAACTCCAGCCCTTTGGACTGATGGATCGTTATGATCTGCACGTGATCTTCCGGCACCAGCTCATCAGGATCGGCCATTTGATTCACTCCCTCCTGATGAAGTAAATAGAGGAAGATATAGAAGAAATCGTGTTGAAGCGCGCTCAGGTTCTTGCTGGTGACGGTGAGATGCTGGAAGCTGGAGAAGAAGGTTTTCAGATGTTGTGAGAAGAGCACCAGATTCGCTAGCGGCTGCTTCTGGACGCGGAAGGACTTGAAAGCCTCGGTAGCGAGTAGACGATAGAAATAATCCGCCAGTTGTTGCTCTGGAGCAGTGCGATCCTCATCCTCCGTCCACAACTCCTGCTGAATCGCCGCTAACTCGCTGCGTAGATCGCCATATTGCTGGCTATACTTGATTGCCATCGCCTTGCAAGCTCTTACATAATCGATGAAGTTTTCCTGTTCAGGCAAGGCAGCGCCATCATAGAAATGCAGCAATTGGGTGAAACAACCAATTAATAATTGAACCTCCATCTGTGCAAAATAATCCCGTGCGCGCAAACAGGAAGCCGGGATACCGCGTGCCTGAAACGCCCTGATGTATGGTTCGCTATAATCTGGCCGCACGCTTTGCAGCAAGAGAGCCACCTGACTATAATCCTGAATCTTGTTGACAGCCTTTAAATCCGACACCAGTATCGCTAGCTGTTCCGCTTCGCGCTCGGGATCGAACTCCGAAAGTGTCACGACCGCAGGATGGATCACAGCAGGGACAGATGGATCGGGCCGAATTGTCTTGCTGGTACGGAAGATTGTCGCCTGCCCCGCATTCGCGCGTGACAACGAGTCATCCAGGGACCGCATCCATTGATTGCAGGTATCGATAATCTGGGAATTGGAGCGATAGTTGATCGTAAGCTCGATCTGACGGCACTCAGGAAAGGTCTGATGAAACTCCAGGATATTGCGTACCGTCGCGCCCCGGAAGCGATAGAGCGATTGATCCTCATCCCCCACGACACAGAAATTATTCTGTGGAGTTGCCGCTGCCAGGCTAGCCAGGAGCTGCTCTTGAATATAATTGGTATCCTGATACTCATCGACCAGCACATAGCGTATATCCTTTGTAATCAGAGCAAAGACCTCTGGCAGCCTGAGTAGATCATAAGCATATTTTTGCAGATGGGCAAAATCGACATAATTAGCATCACGCAGCAGCAACTCATAGCGCGTATAAAGATACGTAAGGAAGCTAGCCACCGTAATCTGATCGCTAGCTTTCTCTATGCGAGGCACAGGGAACGCCTCCCGCAAGCGATCAATGATCAACTCCTCAGTAATCTTATCGAAAAGGAATTGTAGATTCTTCGCAATATTCCAATCCGAGCCCCACCCATCCAGCTTATGAAAATAAGCCAGCATAGGTGGAGAGCAGAAGGGGGAATCAAGAGGTTTAAGACCAGTCAAACACTGATAGATCAATAGCCGCTGCCCAAACTGATCTAACGTCTCATAATTATTGCCGAGAGGAGTATGGTGTAGATAGCGATTGATAAACTGTTTACAGATACCATGGATCGTTCCAATTTTAATCGCTGAAAGATCGCCACTATAATTGATCTCATGTGCGATTTGGAAGAGACGATCCTGCATCTCATGCGCCGCTTTTTCAGTATAAGTACACAGCACAATTCCTTCAGGAGGTGTATCGCCACACAGCAGCAGATTCATCGCCAGCAGCGTCAGACTATACGTCTTGCCTGATCCTGGCCCTGCAATGATCCGTAACGGACCCTTTTTATGTGAAATAATCTCGACCTGGGCCTCATTCATCTCATAGCGAGGGTACAACTCAGGAGCAATAAAATCTATTGGATGTACCATTATTATATATTCTTTCTATAGCTTATTCATTGCCTGGACAAAAATACTATAAAATCCGGTTCTGTGTTATGAGTATATATATTTATATACGCATAGCCTGCTATATTTTTGAAAGAATGCGTTCAGCGCAGATAAAAGTCATATCTGATATGTGGCGTAGGGGGACAACAAAGAGGGTATAACAAAAAACACCCGTGTGGGCGGGTGAGACGGCGACTTCCTATTTTCCCACGCAGTTGCCCACGGAGTATCATCGGGGAGGAAGAGCTTAACTACCGTGTTCGGGATGGGAACGGGTGTACCCTCTTCGCTAGTGTCACCGGCTCACCTGCACAGACAGGTGTTCTCGATGTGGACATACTACTACACCCTTGCGCTTCTGTCAACCCCCTGCGCCAGGAGAATTTTCTCCATCCGTAGTAGTAGTAGCCACCCTTCACCGGCAATACCGCTCAAAGAAAAGGAATAGGAGGGAAACCCACAAATGAAGGAGAACGTAGGTGCGTGCCAGGGCTGCAGCCGAGGTGCGCTTGCCCGTTCACGTACGATCCCCTCGCCCATAGGCTCATCCTTACCGCAACTGCCGCAACTGTCATGCCAGGGGCGTCACAGCGCGTTGGAGCGAGATGGTCGTACGGTGAACGGGCAAGCGCACCTCGGGTCGCACCTCCATTTTTCAGCATCCATGTTTTTTCGTCCTGAAAACCCTTGACAAGACCACCTTGCGTATGGCATACTCATTGAGCTGTCGAAACGAAACAATCACACTTTCCTTTTTGAAGGGATTGTGCTCCTGTTTGTTCGAACATCCTTTGTGCCACGGTAATGTGGCTCCTCTGAGATCATGCATCTCTCACGCGCTTCCCAACCAGGTTGAGATTGCCGGGAGCTGTCGGCTCTTTTTTTCGGATCGTCTCCCTGCTGGAGACAGCACGAACGATGAGTACAATGAATTTCAGCGCAAGCGCAAATTCCCCTGGAAAAACGCTTGACAAACCACAAGGGATATGCGATACTACGGGAGCTGAAGCGAGCGAACAGAAAAACACGAAACGCTTGCCTTACAGACAGATGTACCTTGACAACT
>NZ_BIXY01000103.1 GCF_008326305.1 Dictyobacter arantiisoli
TCCTGAACTGTTTGGAATTTATCAATTTCCTTTACATCGTTCAGGAGGTTTTTTAGGTTTCACTTCCTTTGTTGAGTCTTTTATCACTCGAATATTTGTTCGAAAGATTCGGGGTGACCCATGCTTGTTCTATGAACCTCTCACATCTGCTCATCTCAACATTCATTTCTAAATCTGCTAGATGAAAGGGAACTTTTTCTAATCGGATACCGTCTCTACGATATGCAATATACAAATAGAAATATTGAAAGGTAGGAGGCACAAAATGCAAAGGCGTGCCCGCACCATCACTACACTTAGCACTGTGCTCATCGTAGGTCTGATTATTGCAACCACAGTAATTTTATTTACCAATCGCTCCCGACCACTTACCAATCTATCCAACATACAAAACGCATCTATTGGGAATAGGGACAAGACACCGCTGACAATTTCAACACAAAAAAATGGGATACAGTTCTCAGCAGCGATTACGCCAGGTCCCTATTTTCTCGGCGAGATGTTGGGTATCAATCTCACTGTGACCAATCATACACAAAATACCATCTATACAGGAATACCATTCATAGGTAGCCCATGCGGATACTTTTCAGGTATCGTGATAAGTGGTGGCAACGGGCCTCGTTATCCACTCTCGATTAACTTTGATCATAGTTGCCCTCCATCCTTCTCCCCTGGTTCCGCATTACAAGCTGGTAAGTCTACTACCGTTCATACATATGAACCACTGCTGAGTAGCGGCTTGCTCACATTGACAGCCCAGACACAATTCTTGAAACACAATGTGAACACTAATAAAAACCGTTTTTTTATGTCTCAATCTATTGATCCATTGAATGGAAATTGGCCCACTACCCATATTCAAGTCAGCCCAGATGTACCAGCAGATCGCCAGATCCTGTTAAAACAAGACGGTGAGCATGTTAGCGTGAATGGTCCACCGGGGGCACAATCAGATCTGGTCTACGCCTATGGTCTCTCCTGTGGGAGCATAGCCACAGGGGACGAGACTGGCACAGGGAACTATGCATGGAATAAACTAGTAAGACCAACAGAGCCAGTTAGTCCTCCACAAGACTCCTATTGTTCTGGCAAGAAGATAAGCTGGACATACGTTTTTGCTGCTCCTGGCTACGCATTGACATCGGGAACATTCCACTCAGCGTAGCAGAGAGGCCCTTGAGTATGAATGGATCGGTGCGACTCGTTCGCCCGAAACCGTGGAAACGCGGGAGATGGGCGGCAAAGCAATTTGACAACTGATGATCTGAAGTTGAATGAAAAAAACTGGAGTTGACCCGTTTTTGGAGGGAACCCAAACGTAAAAGTTAGGCCAGAGAAGACACCTGAAAAATGAGAAATACGTCAATGACATACGTACGTAATACGTATTTCTATTTTACGATAAAAGAACGCTTCTGTCAAGAAAAATCGTCCTTTGTCTCTCTTTTTCGTTTTTCATAATGAGCTGGACTGAGATACTCTAGAGATGAATGTCGTCGTTTTCGATTGTAGTATATTTCTATATATTCAAAAACCGTTGTTTTTGCCTCACTACCACTGGAAAAGAGAGCATCTCCAAAACATTCCTTTTTCAATGTTGCCCAAAAACTCTCGATCATCGCATTATCATAACAGTCGCCTTTTTTGCTCATACTTCCCTGAATCTGATGCTCGTGCAACAGCGTTTGATAGCAACCGCGCGCATATTCACTGCCCCCGGTCTGAATGATGGATCAGGTGCCATACCGATTGTTGTGTAAAGATCAGTGGGGAACAAGCGAGGAAAGATGTGTGGGAGGTATTTGCTGGTTAGATGTCCTCTTAACTGGCATCGATTTTGAAGACAGTCAAAAAGATCGGACAGCACTGAAGCTTTGACAATCGCCTCTTGTCAAGCTATAATAAGTGCCGATAACATCATCGCAAAGGGGGATTGTCCGACCATGATGCCAGTGGTGTGCTAACTTCATCCTACTCATGCTGGAAATACAGATGTAAAATTGCGCAGATCGCCATCACTCACATGCTACTGATGCGCGATTATGTCGTTGTGAGATGAAAGTAGTAATTCAACACTGAAAGGTAACGTATACTCATGGCAACCGGACTTTCTGACTTCTTCAAATACAACCTCTGGGCCAATCTGCGTCTGCTCGACACCTGCGAACAGCTTACTGATGCCCAGCTCGATGCCGTTTTCCCTGGCACCTATGGCAGCATCCGCGTCACTCTCAAGCATATGCTGGGCGCTGAGGAAGGCTATGCGGCCAGGTCGGTGGGTGGCTTCCCAACCACGCCGCCTCTGCGCGAGGATGAGGAAGCCCCGCGCTCCTTCGCCGAACTGCGCGAGCGCGCCCGTCGCTCCAGCGAGGCCATGATCGCCTTCACCGAGCAGGTCACGCCAGAACAACTCCAGGTGATCCAGCTCCTGGACGAAGGCACCTACAGGGCGCCGCTCCTGGTCACGGTCATCCAGTTCGTTGATCACGGCATCGACCACCGCACCCAGATCTGCACAACCCTCACCCAGCTCGGCATTCAATCGCCGGAGCTGGATGTCTGGGCATATAATGAGGCAGCGTTGGGATACGGGGAAATCAAGCAATAAGGTCTATTCGTACTCAAGGGCCAGAGATGAGCAGAAAAATCTCTTGAACGTGTGCTTGTGTTACACAGGATCAAGCGTCCAAACAAGCTCTCCCTGGCCCAGCAATGGAGTCTGGTTGTTTGGCACGGACCTCGATTCAAAGCCTCGCTTACGAGACAGGTATCCTGGGCAAGTGTATATCCTGCATGACCGCCCAGACGATGGTCAGACAACTGGTTTCTGTGGTGAAGGCATCAATTTGATCGGTTCGCTGGCGAACATTGCTAAAGAAGCTTTCAATGGCGTTGGTACTCCGAATATAGCGGTGCATCACTGGTGGAAACGCATAAAACGTCAGGAGATGTTCTTCATCCTCGCAGAGGCTGCGGATGGCTTCGGGATAGCGCTTCTGATATTTGGCTTTGAAGGCGGCCAAATTGAGCAGCGCATCCTCTTTCTTCTCCTGATTTGAAGATCCCCGCGAGTTCTGTACTGACCTCCTTGCGCTCCCGATGAGGAATGGCATTGAGTACATTGCGTTGTTTATGCACGACACAGCGTTGTCGTGGCGTCGCAGTAAAGAGAGCAGAGACAGCAGCGAGAAGACCCTCATGCCCATCAGTCACAATCAGGTCTATCTGCGTGGCCCCACGGGTGCGGATGTCTTGCAAAAGACAACTCCATCCATCTTTGTCTTCCTCTGCACAGGCTCGCAATGCGAGCACATCTTTGTTTCCTTCCAGGTCCACACCGAGCGCAGTTAAGATGATCGTCGAGTCGGTTTGCGTTCCATGCCGCACGCTGAAATGGATGCCATCGAGGTACAGGATGCGGTAATGGGCCAACAAAGGGCGCTTTCGCCACGTTTCATATTGCTCAGTCAAGGTCTGGTTCAACCGGCTCACACTACTTGCACTTGGGCCTACTCCCATCAAGGTGGCAGCAACCTCTCCGACTTTATGGGTGCTGGTGCCGCTGACAAACATCTGGGTGAGCGCTTCGGCCACCTCTGGTTCATAACGACTGTAACGCTCGAACACCTGGCTGTGAAACACTCCTTCTCGATCTCTGGGGACCTTCAGGTCTTCAATACGTCCAGTCGAGGTAACCAAAGCGCGGGTGTAGGAGCCATTGCGATAGCCACGACGCTCTGGAGTGACTTCTCCCCACGAGGCTCCAATACACTGCTCTAACTCTTCACGCATGACCTGTTCAATCAGCACTTGGACCGCGCTTACGGCCAGGTGGCGCAGATGCTGACGAAACTCGTCCTGCTCTGGCAGCGTCGGTGATGAGGATTGCCGAGTTGAACCTTCCGAAGTCGATGTGGTAGGCTTTTTCTTGGATACAGGCATAGTCTTCTCCTTTTCTGGAAATGAGTTCTGTGTCTTAAAATGACACTCTATGCCTTGTAGTATCATCTCAAATGCTCATCTTTGAACAGGTTGGACTTTACACAACAATCGGTATGGCGTCTCCTGCCTCAATATTTCGTTTTCACGTTTCAACTTTTTTATTTTCCTCTTCAATCGGAATTTGATGGCCTTTGCCAGGAAAAGCCTTTTCCCCTTGTTCTCCAAATTCTTTGCACCATTTACTTAAAGCACTATCAGAAATACCTAAACCTCTCGCAATTTGAGTTTTACTCTTTCCACTGGTTTCAAAGAGTGCAACGGCTTGTTGTTTGAATTCGCGCGTGTAGGTTGGTTGAGATTTGCCCATTGAAGCCTCCTGGCTCTAGTCTATCAGATTTCTCTTCTCCGACCCTCCAAATTCGAGGGAACTCCAGTCTCTGTTACCAGGACAACTGCTTACCCGTCTCCCCTTTAATAGGGATTGTTCATCTCCAAATGAGTTGAAGAAAAGGTTATTTGATCATGGTATTACATAACAAGAATCAAATCCTCTCGATGCGCAATGGTATTATCTCATATAGGCCTTTATTGCACGTCTTCGATCATTGCATCACTGAGTTGACGCGCAAGATAAGTATTGGTCTTGCTATGACTGGATCTCTCACGAAGGGAACTGCCGACCAATATTCCGATCTCGATTTTCAAGTGGTGATTCCTTCAGAAACATCTTTTGCTGAAGCAAGGTCTTGGGTCATTGAATGTGTCTCTTCAGCTGGTCAGTTGCTCGCCTCTTTCCCAGCAACCCATCTTGGGTTACCCAATCTTCTTATCTTCTTTTTGCAGGTTGAGAGTCAGATCGTTAAGGTTGATGTTCACGTGCTCCCCGTCGATGAATTTCGCTCGCTCCCTCAACCGGTCATCCTTTTTGATCCAGAAGATCAATTCGCAGGTTCTCTTCTCAATGGAGAACCCGAATCATTTCAACTTCCGTTCACGCCAAATTTTGCTGATCTCTATCAGAGATTCTCTGGGTGGACCTGGTATACCTATACGAAGCTAGCTCGTGGGGAATGTCTTGAGGCTGCAGACGCACTTGATACCATGCGTTCACAGGCATTGCTGCCTTGTTTGCAGTTCATCGAACACCTTCCCTTTGAAGGATATAGGCGCCTAGAAACACGATTATCTGAGGATTTCCTTCTTGCCTTAAGACAAACATATCCTTCGTATTTTCAGCGAGATGAAATCCTACGTGCTCTCAAAGATCTTGTCAGGATCTTTTCTCAATTACAGCCTCTCATTATTGAGCGGTTGGGTCAGGATTATCGCCAAGCTGATCTTCAGCAGATATTTTCTGCTATAGAGCGGATGGAGGCTGTTCACAAGGGATAGCACTATGAAGTAGGCCGTTGGAGAGGGAGGGGAGCGGCTATGTAAGTTGTCGCCAGAGGCAGAGGAGCGGGCAATACAGGCTCTTTCTTTCATTACTGCCTGGAACCAGAACTGAGTTTATCCTGCGTGAGCTTACTGATAGATCATGGCTACGAAGAGTGAGGAAGAGAGATCCTTAGTACTCATGCGCATAATCTTCTTCTCTTACGGTTTTGTCTGCGTTTTTCTCCTCAAGAGAAAAGCTGCTGCAATTCTACAAATCTAGTGCCCAGGCGCCATTTAGTGGTTTTTCAGGATATGCTTATCTTGCAAGCTCAGTTTGTTCTGGCTCTGATTCTTTCGGCGCTGAAACAGTCCGTTGGCCTGAGGCTGAACCCATCAGGTTACTGAGGAGCAACGTGAGCAGCGCCAGGATCACGCATCCCGCCCCCAGCCAGCCTAGGGCATTGATGGGCGCACATTGGATGATAACACCACCCAAAGCGGCTCCCCCCGCGATACCCAGATACATCGTCGAGTTGTTAAGGGCCAGGACCACATTGGCATGTTCAGGAGCTATGCTCAACAAACGATGCTGCTGCGGAATAAAAATGATTGATCCCGCCACGCCCCAGATGAGGAGCGCGATCACCGCACCACCCATGCTGGCGAAGGTGAGTGAGAGGCTCACGTAGACCGCAACAAGCACCACGAGACCGCTAACGAGTGGGCGTATGGCTCCGAAACGATCAGCGAGCATGCCTCCCGACCAGTTGCCCGCCACAACCCCCAGGCCAAAGCACAGTAGCATGCCGCTGACATCGGTGAGCGCGAGGTTGGCACGGAGCAATGGCGCGAGGTACGTGTAGATCGTGTAGATCCCAAGATTCCACAGCAGGGCCGGAGTCAGGGCCAGCAAGAGACGTGGCTCCGCCACAGGGGCCAGGCGCGCTTTCAAAGAAAGGACGGGTGAGCCAGCCGTTGGTTTGGGCAGGCCACACACCAGCAGCGCCAGAAATGCGACGCCCGCGAGCGCGGCTACCATGCCAAAGGAGAAGCGCCACCCCAGATGCGTTCCAACCCAGGTACCCAGCGGCGAGCCAAAGACCGTGGCGACCGTAAGACCCAGCACTACCAGTGCCAGCGCCTGCCCGCGTTTCTCTGCGGGGGCCAGCGCCGTTCCCACAGTGTAGGCCAGTGGCGCAAAGGTCGCCGCGCAACAGCCAGCCAGCAGGCGTGTAAGCAGCAACAGAGCAAAGGTTGGGGAGATCGCTGAGCCGACATTGACCAGGCAAAAGGCCCCCAACGACACCAGCAAGACCCGGTTGCGCGGCCAGCGCCCGGTGAGCGCGGCCAGCACAGGTGCGCCCAGGCCATAGGTCAGCGAGAAAACTGTCACCAGCTGACCTGCCAATCCCTCGCTCACCTGCATCTCGCGCGCAATGGTGGGCAAGACGCCCGCCACCACAAACGCGTCAGTTCCCAGAGCGAACATGCCCAGGGCCAGCAGGACGATGCGTGGATCGATGCGGCCAGCCGTGCCGGGTGATGCGCTGTTTTGTACTTCGTGTGACATAGAATAAGAAACATCCTTTCTACGGTAGAACTTTTTCCCGCTCACCGCCGCTCAGATACCTGACGCCCCACATATTGAGAGTACTGATCAGTGTTTGGCTGGTGTAGGAAATGCGGTGGATACGGAGACGGCTTCCCAGGTCTCCCAATCCTGTTTCACTTCAGCCAGTTTGCCGCGCATCATCTGCAGCGCGTCGGCGCCAAGGGCCAGGTGTAGAGGAGGCTCCGGGTGCTCAACAACCTGGATGAGAGCCTTAGCAGCTCTGGCTGGATCGCCAGGCTCGGTGCCATGCATGTGGTGTCTGGTATATTCAACGACCATTCCACTGGTCTGGGCATACGCCCCAATGGTATGCTCTGCGGTCTTCAATGAGCCGCCCGTAAAGTTGGTGCGAAAAGACCCCGGTTCAACGATGGTCAGGCGAATGCCCAGTGGCCCCACTTCCTGAGCCAGCGCATCAGACAGACCTTCTACGGCGCGTTTAGTCGCATTGTAGATACCAGTGCCCATAAAGCTGAGGAAACCTCCAACGGAGGACATCATAAGAATATGTCCATGCTTTTGTGTGCGCATGACTGGAAGAACAGCCCTGGTTACGTTGAGAAGCCCAAAGACATTCGTCTCGAACTGCTGGCGCACCTCCTGCGCCGATGCCTCTTCAATGGCGCCAAAAAGGCCATAGCCCGCATTGTTGACCAGGACATCGATCCGTCCAAAGTGCTGCATGGTTTGTTTCATTACCCATAAGCACTGCTCCTCATTGGTCACGTCCAATGGTAAGAGAAGAA
The DNA here is from genome assembly GCF_008326305.1 of Dictyobacter arantiisoli. GTDB lineage: Bacteria > Chloroflexota > Ktedonobacteria > Ktedonobacterales > Ktedonobacteraceae > Dictyobacter > Dictyobacter arantiisoli. The sequence continues at coordinate 7,681 of NZ_BIXY01000103.1, forward strand.
GCTGGTCAGAAAAATGGCTGGCAAGATCTTGCAACTGCTCCGGGTGGCGGGCCGTTGCGACAAGTCGATCGCCATGAGCTAAGACGGCTTCTGCAAGCGCTCGCCCAAAGCCTGTGGAACTTCCAGTAATTAACCACACGCGAGGAGATGGAAAAGGTGTTGAGCTATCATGTATGTGAGCCATATTGTTCTCCATTCTTTATTATAAGCTGGCCAGCACATGTGCCATCTGGCAATGAGAGAGAGAGATCATCTGCTTTTTCAAGGATAGCGCAGAGCACTCTTAGTAGGTGCTCGTGGGAGAGCCAGATACACAACCCTTCACGCTGTTCTGCTCTCAACTACGCTTTGACTTCACAGCCGTAAGTATAGTAGGCAAGAGAGGATATGAGAACGACCCGAGTGGGTGGTTGGCCGGGTGGTTGTGATGGCCGGGTGGTTGTGATGGCCGGGTGGTTGTGATGGATTACTCGGGAATAAGTTGAGCACTCCGGGCTACTTCGCTGGCCTCTTGACGATTGGTCACGCTGAGCTTGCGATAGAGATTCTTGATATGCCCTTTCACGGTATTTACCGAAACGATGAGAGCTGCAGCGATCTCCGGGTTACTGCGCCCGGCGACCAGTAATGTGAGCACCCGCTGCTCTTGTGGAGAGAGTGGTTCCAGGAACGCTTCCCTGGTCACATTTCGAGAGATGGAAGAAACAGGAAATGAAGTGACAAATGCATGGAGGAGATGTCGGGCGTAAGCACGCAGCGGTTTTTCTGAGAGCGTGGGCAGTAAAGAATGCAGGAGCGTAGCTAGAGGCTCCCCTTCATTCAGAAAGATGCGCATCAATCCCGCAGTTCTCGCCTGTGCCAGGGCCAGCACGAGCTGCTTTTGAGCTTCTTGCTCTTGTTTGCGAGCAGCATATGTCAGAGCAAGAAGTAGCCGAATTTCTAAAACACGGGTTACGTGTCTTCCTCTCTCGCACAGAGGGAGGAGTTGTAGGAGTCCGGAAAGGGCAGAATCTGTTTCACCCATCGCAAAGCTCAGACGGGCAGAGAGCAGGCGAAGTGCTTCCTGCTGGAGTGGTGACAGTGTGTAGCCATTGAGCATGTCAATGGTGCGCGATGCCCCTACCAGGTCAGTATCAGCGATCTGCAGACGAGCTTGCCAGATCAGCATATCTGGGACGAGGGGGAGCATGCCGGGAATTGTGAACGCTTGTAAACGCACAAAAAGCGGGGAGAGCGCGGCCTGGGCATCAGCCACTTTTCCGCGAGCATACAATAAAAGGATCTTGAGCAGCGCTAACTTCACATGGGCATCTTCTTCTCCGTGAGGAAAATTGCCGCTATAGGTGTGAAGAGACGCTTCCTGAAGCAGTCGTTCCGCTGTTTCAAGCTCGTTCCGCTCATAAGCGAGGCGAATCAATCCGCAAGCGACCTGCACGCGAAAAAGAGACTCGCCTCTCTCATCCTGCCACGGGGGCTCTGCAAGAGTCTGCTGGTAATACGAGGCAGCCTGGTGTAGTTCGCCCAGTTCTATGCATACCTCGCCAAGCAGTCTTCCAACAATACGCGTGAAGACACGCTCGGCGTGCTTCATGCTCGCGATATAGGCTTCCAGCAGGATATGATGGGCTTTATCAAAGACTCCTTCTTGCATGGCTTCTAGACCGAGTGCAAGGAGACTGCCACAGTACCATTCAATCCACTCAGCAGGGCGGAGAGCCAGGGAGCGCTCTGTCGGTCCTGATGTAAGAGACGGCAGGAGTTGAAGCGCCTGCTGCGCGAAGGCAGTAGCTGGCGCGAGAAGTCCATGAACAACCGTGAATGTTGCGCGAAAAGCATAGAGGACGCCAACCTGATGCAAGTTTCCACATTTTCGCCACCCTTCTTCTGCCGCCTGGAGCAGATCCTCGACTGGCTCTAGATTCCACGGCAATCCCCTATGATCCTCGGCGAAGAACTGTGCCCGCGCAAAGAGGAAACACAGCGTCGGGTGTGCGGGCAAGAGAGCCGCTGGAAGCCACTGCATCCAGCGGCACATAGTATGATATTCGGAGAAAGAGCTTGTCTCATTAAGCTGTTCTATCAGATGCGCGGCCTGCTCGAATTGTTGAGCAGCAAGGGCAGCGTCTATTGCCTCCACTGGCAAAGCATGCTCTGCATACCAGCGGGAAGCCCGCGCCCAAAGGTTGCGCAATGCCTCTTCTCCCAGGCGACGGCTCGCCTCAACACGCATACTCTCGGCAAAGAGAGCATGATAGCGATACCAGGTACTGTCCATCGCCTCCAGAAAGCACCCGGAGCGTTCAACTACTATTAACCAGTCGGCGCTATCTTGTCTTCCCGTTACGGCATCACAGAGTGAGGCGGCGAGGCGACAGAGAATACTCGTCTGGAGCAAGAAGAACTGGAGCGCCTCTGGCTGGGCCGCGAGGATCTCGCTCAGAAAATATTCCTGAATGGATTGATGGGCGTGGGATGTGGCTCCTTCAGGCAGGGACGTAAGAACACTCTTGATAGTCTGCTCTGTCACCTGGTTCTGTACGCTCAGTACGAGCAGGCGCAGCCCGGCAGCCCAACCTTCCAGGGGAGATGAAAGGGTGACCATCGCTTCCTGGGTAATAGTCTGTGGTAGAACCTGCTGGAAAAATGTGATGGTTTCTAATGCATCAAAGCGCAGTTGGCTGCTCGATATTTCCAGCAGATCTCCGCTGGCACGCCAGCGCACAAGGGGCAGCGAAGGGGTACTACGTGTCAGGAGCACTATCTGCAGAGAGGCGGGTAGATGCTCAATAAAGAAAGTCAGCGTCTCGTGAATACGTGGATGTTCGATGGTATGATAATCTTCCAGGATAATTACCCCGGGTGAGCCTGTGTGTTCCAGGTCATTGAGCAGGAAGGTAAGAGCTGTTTCAAGAGATGACGAAGAGCAAGGCGAGCGCGCAACCTGGGAGAGGTGCTCTAGCGTCTTTTGGCCCAGGTGCGCACGGTAGACCTGACAGGCTGCAATGAGAGCGGACCAGAACCGGATCAGGTCATTGTCGCTACTATCAAGGGAAAGCCAGGCAACCGGTGAAGGATGACGTTGTATGTTGGCAAGATGCGTGGCCTGACGCTCTCGATAAGCGATCCACTGGGTCATGAGCGTGGTTTTGCCAAAGCCTGCTGGTGTCCGTATCAAAATGAGCTTCTGCCTCCCATCAAGCAACCTCAGCAGGCGAAAGCGATCAACGAGTAGTGCTGGGAGCCGGGGCGGGTGCAGTTTGGTGGACAGAAGTGGCGTCACAGCGGTAATGGAATTCTTCTGAGAGGCGGGCTGAAGCTCTACTTCGGAAAAATCTGATGACGCCGCATATTGTCCGTGGATGCGTCTCGCAAGCGTCCGGGCGATCTCATCCAGCCGCTCCATAGTCAGATCTTCCGCTTTCCCCAGATAAGCCCGGTAGAGCGTTCCTTGAGACTTGCGATAGGCTTTCCAGTACCAGCCTCCTCGATGATTGCCAACCTGCTCTTTGCGTGCCGTATAGGAGCCGTGGGACGAATAATAGGAGAAGGTCGTAGATGTTGCCTTTCCTAACCACTCGAACCATTGTGCTGATCCTACTACGATGGAGAGTATTTGTTGTTCTTCGTGCAAAAGAAGTGTATTGCTATGTATCTTGGGGGTTGATCGTGTCATACGTCAGGCGCTTATTTCTCTTATCCCAGTATTTTTTGAACATGTTTCTCAGAAAGTTCCCCAACAGTATAGCATATGTTGGAGAACTTGGCCCTTGAGTACTAACGGACCGGTGCGACCCGTTCCATTAATACTCAAGGGCCAGAGACAACAAAAAGTAGAGTTGAGAGCGTGGGCATGGGCAAAGAGAAGTGATTCTATGGTAAGGATCAAGCGTTTAGACGGTGGTGCGACGTTCTAAACGCTTGATCCTTATTAATATCCGGATACGAGCTATGAGATGGTGAATATCGAAAGGCTTGACGACGTAATCATCGGTACCAGCCCGGAAACCGGCAATCTTATCCTGTAAGGTCGCTCTAGAGGTTAACAGCATAATGGGGATGTGTTGTAAGGAGGAGGTATTGTGGATATATCCACAAAGCTCAAGTCCGCTCTCTTGCCCCACTACAACTTCACTGATTAAAATATCTGGTGGCGAAGCCATCAGCAGTTCTTTGGCCTCGGTAATAGATGCAACACACTGAATGGCAAATTCACCACTCAGTGCATGCTGCATCCTGTTGTGCAAATGCGGATCGCTGTCCACAAAAAGAATATGTAACCTACGCAATGCCTGTAGCCCACGCGCACGCTGGCGCTCTTATAGATAAACGCATTGAGAGAGAACATTTCACTGCCTCTGCTCACTTATTAAATACAAGCGAACAGAGTAATGGCTTTCGATCCTTCAATGCTTAGACGATGTACAAACGCAAAATCGGAGCAACAATTCTAGTGATTGTTCACACTAATCACGTTCGGCTTGCGCCTGAACCAGCGCATCGGTACGGCTTTGACGTTCTGCGGGGGTCAAACGCAATACACTCTCGATAGCCGCATTTAAAGCGGTGGGCTTAAAGGGCTTCGTGAGGTACTCGTCAGCGCCAGAGAGCAATCCAGTCATATGATCTTCTTCACGGGCCATGGCACTCAAGATGATCAATGGCACATTGGCAGTACGTGTGTCACCGCGCAGGCAACGCACCAGTTGATAGCCATCCATCTTTGGCATTTTTACATCGATAATCACGCAATCAGGCTGCTCCGCAAACACGCGCTCCAGCCCTTGCACCCCATCATATGCAACGACGACCTGATACGAACCTTGCAGGTTCACCGCATATTTGATGAGCTCTACAATCGTCGGGTTGTCGTCGATAACCAATACCTTCTTTATCGCATTCACGCTACTCATTAGCCGCCTCTCGTAAAGAGTCGCACAACGTACTGGTTACAGAAAAAGAGTATCGCACCTCTCGCATTGTAACACAGTTATGTGTTCCTGCCAACTTACGCCTGATTGTTTCATACAAATCGTTCAATCAAATAAAATCCCCCAATCCACTCATAATCAATAGAGAGTTTTCCTGTTCTCTTTGTTCCACCTCTGGCAGCAGGGAAAGAAGTGGGGAACACCTCAGGACAACGGTCGCCCTGCACCTCCTGAATAATAAGAGAATTGGAAAACCCTGGTAGTAAGAAGATGAGGGGCCCACGATCAGTAGGAACTATGTTAAAATAGAGAGAGATACAGGAACTTGTGTGTCGCATAAGAAAAAGGGAGATGAGCGATGCTTGACCGTTATTCGCGCCAGACGCTGTTTGGTCCTATTGGCAAAGAGGGACAGGAGCAGCTACGTACAGCGAGAGTAAGTATTATCGGCTGCGGTGCCCTGGGAACCGTGCTGGCTAATAATCTATGCCGCGCTGGCGTCGGACATCTGGTGATCGCTGATCGCGATTATATTGAGCTAAATAATCTACAGCGACAGATTTTGTTTGATGAGGATGATGTCGCACAACATATGCCCAAGGCGATTGCCGCTGCCAACCGGCTGCGACGGATCAATAGCGAGGTAACGATTGAGCCACTGGTTGAGGATATTACGGCCGATGGCATTGAGTCGCTTGTCCAGGGCTCAGACTTGATTCTGGATGCGACCGATAATTTTGAAACTCGTTATATCATCAACGATGCCTGTGTGAAGTATCAGCGTCCCTGGGTCTATAGCGGGGTGATTGCGGCCTATGGGGTCACGATGAATATCCTCCCCGGACAGACCGCTTGCCTGCGTTGCGTCTTTCCCGAACTCCCCCCTCCCGGAAGTACGCCCACATGCGATACGGCGGGCGTGCTGAATGGGATTGTCGGGGCGATTACAGGCATGGCTTCAACGGAAGCCTTGAAGATCCTGTTAAAGAGTGAGCAGATCAGCCACGCAATGCGCTGGCTCGATCTGTGGGAGAATAGCTACGAGAGCCTGGAGATTCCTCGACAGCCGAGCTGTCCAACCTGCGGAGAACACCAGTATACGTTCCTGGAAAATGCGAGCCATGCCAGTGCCAGTCTCTGTGGACGCAACGCTGTTCAGGTGCGCAATCCTAACCGAATACAGGGGCAGCAACTTAACTTTGCCGAACTGTCGCAACGCCTGCAACCGGTTGGGACGGTAAATTATAACGCATATTTGCTGCGCTTCCTGGTAGATGGCTACGATATCACCCTCTTTCCCGATGCGCGAGCAATTATTAAAGGGACAGATGACGAGCAGGTCGCGCGCTCGGTTTACGCACGGTATATTGGAATGTGAGAACAAAAGAGAGGCAATAAGGGCCATGAAGCGGTAGTGGTTGTACATCCTTAGTACACTTTGCTATAATACCCGTGGTTCGTCTCCTGTTTTTCTCTGTCAGCGAAACGAGATACGCAGAAGGTTGAATAATTCCTCCCCGCACACAAATAATCCTTCAAGCCTATAAGGGAGCAGAAGAACAGTGATTGAAAAGGTATGGAAACATGCTCGAATGTGTGCGATGTTCACACATCAGAGCGTAGCGAACTCTGGTTTGTCGGTAGACTGTACTACCGTTAATCCATGTATAGCGGATTGCAGATGAAGGCAGCGTAAAGCGCCACTAGAGAGCATTCATCTCTCATTGGCTTCTAGGGAACCAAGAAGCGGTATCTTGCCCGGCTAGGGCCATACACTCCTCAAGAGTGCGATGTACTGCATGCAGATCAAAACAGTGTAGAGGTTAAAGAGGCTTCCTGTTCGGTCCAAGTGCAGCAACGAATATTGTCGTAAACACATTTTAACACAATTTAGAAAGCAGAACATAGAATTACATGAACGAACATATTCTTGTCTGCGTAGCGTGGCCGTACGCAAAAACCGCGACACACGTTGGCCAGGTCGCCGGGGCCTACCTGCCGGCTGATACTTTTGCGCGCTTTCACCGCATGGCAGGGGATCAGGTCCTGATGGTTTCAGGAAGCGATGAACATGGCACACCTATTCTGGTTGAGTCTGAGCGTCTCGGCATTACACCGCGCGATTTTGTCGCTAACTACCATCGCCAGATCTGCGAAGTCTGGGAGCGACTCGGGATCTCCTGGGATCTCTATACTGAGACGGGAACCGCGAATCATTATCGCATTACGCAAGATTTCTTTTTGACTCTGTATGACAGGGGCTATATCTTTAAGGATAGCATGCAGTCCGCCTACTGCCCTACAGATCGTCGTTTCTTGCCTGATCGCTATGTCGAGGGTACCTGTCCTCATTGTCATTATACAGGGGCCCGTGGTGACCAGTGCGACAATTGTGGACACACCCTCGATCCCATTGATCTGATCGATGCGCGCTGTCGCCTGTGTGGCAGTAAAGAGGCCAAACTTGAAATGCGCATGACCGAGCACTTCTTCCTGGATCTGCCCAAGTTGCAAGAACCACTGGCGGAATGGCTGAATCATGGCAAAGATCACTGGCGTCCCAATACGCTGGCCTTCGTTCAGAACTGGCTGAAAGAGGGCTTGCGTGCCCGCGCGATCACTCGCGACCTGGATTGGGGCGTGCCGATCCCTCTCGAGGGCTATGCGGATAAACGCATCTATGTCTGGTTTGATGCCGTGATTGGCTACTTCTCAGCTTCGGTTGAGTGGGCCGAAAAACAGGGCACACCGGAAGCCTGGAAAACCTGGTGGGTGCCGGAACAGACCGAGCCTGCGGTAAAGCCATACTACTTCATTGGAAAAGATAATATTCCTTTCCATGCTATCATCTGGCCCGCGATGCTACTTGGCTATGGCAACAGAAATCTGCCCTATGATGTACCCGCCAATGAGTTTATGACGATGAGCGGTGCCAAGGCATCCAGCAGCCGTGGCAATGTCATCTGGACGAAGGACGTACTGGACAAGTATGGCGCGGATACCCTGCGTTATTATCTATCGGCTACCGCCCCCGAAGGTCGTGATAGTGATTTTACGTTCGATGAGATGATTCGCCGTAATAACGATGAATTGGTGGCGGCTTATGGAAACGTTGTACACCGCACCCTGACCTTCTTACAAAGCAAGTTTGGCGGCGTCGTACCGGAACCTCTGGCCTTACGTCCAGCGGATCAAGAGATTCTGCTTGAGGTGAAACGCGGCTTTGACCTGGTAGCGCAAAACATCAATCAGTGTCATATGAAAGAGGGTCTGAACGAAGCCATGAATGTAGCCCGGGCTGCGAATCGCTACTTCGACGAACAGGCCCCCTGGAAACAGATTAAAGTGGATCGTGAGGCCGCTGGCACAACGATCTATGTCATGTTGCAAGTCATCAGCGGACTGCACCTGCTCTTTAATCCTTACCTGCCCTTCTCATCGCAGAAATTGCACGAGTACCTGGGCTTTGAAGGCAATATCACGGCACATGGCTGGCAGTTACACACTGTTGAGGCCAACAAGACGCTACCCAAACCCGCACCCCTCTTCCCCAAACTGGAAGAACTCGTTGCCGCCGAGTAGCTCACACTCTTGCATTCGTTGATTGGGTCTGACACTCCTGATCTTCAGAATCTGCGTGCATGATTTTTCGCGCCCAGGGTGCTCAAAAAGGTTTATGCAGTGATTGCAAAAATATTTTTCACATATTTTTGCAATCACCGCATAAAAAGGGGTAGGCGCATCCGGGCCTGCCCGCCTGATAGTGAGAATTACGCTTCGGCTGTGGATAAGAGGCGCTTGCCCATGGTAATAGCAACTTCATGCGCGAGAGGTCCAGGCGGATAGAAATGACAATTGATACCCCAGATTTCGAAGCCGTTATGTAGATAAAATTGCACAGCGGGATAGTGGGTATTTTGCGTCTCAAGGAGGATGGCCCAGCACTTTTGCCCGCGTGCCCAGTCCGCGGCACAACTGAGGAGGAGCGCGCCCACTTTGTAACGCTGATAGTGCCTACCGATCATCATATGCTGGATACGGACAACTGAGCGTTCTTCCTCAACCACCAGGATAATTACACCCGCGAGCTTCCCATCCATCAGCGCCACAAAACCACCCTGCGTATGTTGTAGCAGGGTGGCAATCTCTTCAACTGGCTCAGCCAGTAATGCATACTTCTTGTACAGGGGTGGATCAACTGGAGTTTCTACCAATTCAAAGGTACAGGTAGCCTTCGCACGCGTTTCTATGCTGACATGATGCTGGATTAATTGATTTTGCACTTTGAGCGCATAAATACGATCCGTCTCAAAACCAGCGTCAAGCTCGTGCAAGGCAGGAGCATCGCTGACACTTACAGCACGCACTTCAATGTGAGGTGTTCCCTCGTCCATGCGAGTCCCCGCTTTCTTCGGTATCTAACAGACAGCTAACTTTTAACGGCGTTAACCGCAAGTACATGACCAGCCGCCATTGCGCCCAGAGCTGCCGCGCCAACAACACCGGAGAAATCTCCAAGCTTGGTCCGCACAATGGGAGTCTTTTTAGCCGAAGATGATAAGGCTGCATTACGGGCCCGGGCAACCGCGGTATCAAACAACAGATCAACCGCCTCGATGACTCCACCACCCAGGATAATAGCATCTGGATTGTAGAAGTTCATGATGGAAGCCAGACCATAGCCTAGATAATTCGCAGCATCCTTCATCGCTTCAATCACCAGTTCATCTTTCTGCTGAATAGCATTGGCGAGAATACCAGAGCGAATCACGGTATCACCCTCTTTGAGTTGTCTCAGCATATCACCAGCAAGCACAGATGGGCGGCCATGATGCATCTCAGCCAGAATAGCTTTGGTGATCGCAGTACGTGAGGCATAGGCCTCCAGACAGCCACGTGAGCCGCAACCGCAGATCCGACCACCAGCCTGAATGGTCATATGTCCGGCTTCGCCAGCCGTTCCCGTCAGACCGGTATACATCTTGCCATTCTGCACGATGCCAGAACCAATGCCAGTTCCCACAAAGAGGCAGACAAAGTTATTATAGCCGCGTCCAGAGCCATAAAGGCTCTCGCCCTGTGCCGCGACCTCAACATCGTTGCCCACAAACGCTGGCAGATTAAAGCTCTTGCTCAGGATACTCCCCAACGGCATGTTATGCACACCGAGATTAGGAGCATCCACAACCACGCCAGCCTTGCGATCAATCTGTCCAGCCGCCCCGATGCCAACCGCGACCAATTCAGCGTCATCAGGTAACTTCGCGGCCGTTACGGCGGCTGTTGCCAGCTCTATCGTGCGCTGCGACACAAAATCCTGCCCCCGTTCCGCACGGGTACGCTTACGGGCGGAAGCCACCACGCTTCCATCAGAGAGATCGATCACAGCGGCGAGCGTCTTCGTTCCCCCCAGATCAATCCCTATTGCATAGGTTTTTGGCTTTGGCATACGCCTCTCACTCACTTTCTAAACGGCAGACTCAGTCCAGGTTGGACATCCAAATCCATTGTGTGGCGCTCACCCAGACGAAGATGAAAAAAGGCCGCTCCAGCAATCATGGCTGCATTATCGGTACAAAAATCAATGGGAGGATAACTGAGGCGAATTCCCAGCGGCTGAAGCTCTTGCTGAAGACGCGCCCGTAAGCTTACATTGGCCGCAACCCCACCGGCCAGGATAACCTGCTTTACATGATGTTCCTGCGCCGCCATACGGGTTTTTACGGACAAAACATCGACAATCGCTTCCTGGAATCCAGAAGCCAGTAAAGCAACATCAGGAGCACCATCCTGCGCAGCCTGTTCTCCCATACGTGTATAACGTGAATGCTGTATCGAAGGTTTCCCTGCTTCAACGGTCTGCGGAGTCTCGGTCGCCCCTTCTGCCAGATGCAACATAGCCGTCTTGACACCACTAAAGCTGAAATCATAGGTACCACGTAGCCAGGCGCGGGGCAAACGATAAACGTTGCGTGCCTTTTTTACCGTCGAATGCTGCTGTACATAGGTATCTTCGGCCTGCTGCGCCATACGTTGAATCGCTGGTCCACCTGGATAGCCCAGACCTAAGACACGAGCCACTTTATCCAGTGCCTCGCCTGCAGCATCATCACGTGTACGACCCAGCAACTGGTAGTCACCATGATCGCGCACCAGGACAATCTCACTATGGGCACCAGAGACTACCAGACAGATCAGTGGAAAAAGAGGATCACCCTCCTCGTATCCTCCCCCATCTTCAGTGGCGGGAAGAGGAGATGACGTAACGGGACGTAACCAGTTTGCATAGAGATGGGCTTCCAGATGGTTGACTCCCAAAAAAGGCAGATGACGAGCCAGGGCCAGCGTCTTGCCAGCGGTCAAGCCAACCAGCAAAGAGCCTGCCAGGCCGGGACCATAGGTAGCGGCAATAGCATCAATATCATTCCATGAGCACGAGGCTTGCGCCAATGCGGTCTCTACCACCGGAATAATCGCGGAGAGTTGATGGCGTGAAGCCACTTCAGGCACAACACCACCGTAGCGGTTATGGATCTCAATCTGCGAAGCAACCACGTTGGAGCGCAGATAACGACCATCCTGAACCAGCGCAGCCCCGGTTTCATCACATGAACTTTCAATACCTAAAACAAGCATAGATTACGTTCCTGACAGGCACTTATCACAAAACAGACATAGAACGATTCGATTTGACGCGACGCAAGGATTACCCTTCCAGTTTTTGTAACAGAGTCGCCTTTAATTCTAGAAATTTTTGTTTATAACTGGCGGAATTAATCTCATCAGTCCACATAATGATCGCGTCTTCCTGGTTATCACTATAGTAGCGATGACGCACACCGGCTTCACGGAAACCATATTTGCGATAGAGATTCTGGGCGGTGTGATTGGAAACCCGTACCTCCAATGTCACCCATTTGGCTCCAATATTATACGAAATATCGATCAGGCTAACGAGTAAGAACTCGCCTAAACCCAGACCCCGATGTCCTGGATGGGTGGCGATAGTCGTGACATGCGACTCATCAACCATAAGCCAGAGACCAGCAAAACCAACAATTGACGCAAGGTCTGGCGATGGGGCAAGGGCAGCGGGCCGACTGGGCAAAAGCGAAAGCGGGAAAGGCCGATTCTTGCGCGCCTTTTCCGACTCAGACGGTACTGCGCTCTGCTCTTCAAGGATATGCTTATCGCGTAACACGATATAGTGCGCCCAGCGATTATCTTGTAGTTCCTTGCGGTAGGCGCTCGGAGGCCACGTCGATGGATAGGCAAGACGCTCAATCTCAATAACGCGAGGCACGTCCGACATCGTCATTCTATCAACGACGTAACGCACCCTGTTCCCTTTCTTCTGTCATATCATCATGACCGGTTGGTCGTTGTGAGTCGCTCGCAAACAGGGCTTGCTTACGAGTACTCTTTGTGATGGACGGTCGGCGTAAATAAAGCGGTTCCAGTAACAGAGGATCGTCTGCCTTGCCGTGCTGTAACCGTTGGAAAGCCAGTTGTGCCAGCGTAGCGGCATGCCTGGTTGAAGCAAGTCCATCCCTTAGCAGAGCCAATTCCATTCCTGAAGCTTTATCGACAGGGCTGACAGTAATACCCTGCTGTAAGGCTTGCCAGGAAAGGGATTTCATCTCGCCACAGAAAAGCACTGGATTGAAACGATCAACGTTCCATGTTTGCCTATGCTTATTCAGATAACTAGCCAGTTGTGCAGGCGGACAGAGCATATAATCGCTCAGTTGCCTGAGCTCATAGGAGACAATGCTGCTCTGGCGCACCGGTATACAACGATAAAAGGCTGCATACAATTCGCTCCGACCAGCTTCCAGGACCGAGCAGATGACACCATTCCACTGCTGCTGTTCGGCGGCAATCAGATCTAATGTCGTGACACCAAACAGTGGTTTTTCAATCGCAAAAGCCAACGATTTGGCCGCTGTCAGAGCCACACGCAGGGCATTAAACGAGCCCGGGCCGGTGGTGACAGCCACTGCGTCGAGCTGTTGCAAAGAGATTTGACGCTCCACAGTAATACGTTGTATACGATCCAAGAGATCTACACTATGATTATTCTCTGCATACCAGGTATATTCACTGAGTAACTCGTTTTCAGAGCACAACGCCACACTGGCGGAGCGAGTCGAAGTATCAAGAGCGAGTAATAGCATATGTATTCTTCTGAAACTGTTGTAGCAGTTCACAATAGCGCGGACCTGATGCCACAAACAGCAGACGGCGCTTCGATTCATCCACAAGGCTCAAGCGAATATACAGCTTATCGGTCGGCCAGATCTCATCGGCCTTACCGGCCCACTCCACCACACAAACGCCCGAGCCATAAAAGTAATCTTCAAATCCCAGATCAAGAATCTCATCGGGATCATCCAGACGATACAGATCAAAGTGATAGAGAGCCAGTGGTTGCGACGTAGGCGACTGCCTGGATGCTGTTGATCCACGATATTCTTTGAGCAAAGTAAACGTCGGACTATTCACCACATCGACAATCTGCATCCCTTTCGCCAGTCCCTGTGTGAAGGTTGTCTTACCCGCGCCAAGCTGTCCATCCAACAGGATCAGATCGCCAGGACCAAGTAAGGCACCCAGGGCAGCGCCCAGACGCTGTGTCTGCGTCGGACGTTGCGTCACTATCTCAAAGGACTGAGTCACTGCTGGCTCACGCACTGACAATCCCCTATCTTTATCTGCAATAATAATTGAACAATCTTGAAAATATCTATTCCCGCTCAGAAAAACAGCGCGCAAAGAAAAAGCTATCAGCTCCTTCACGACAAAAAGGGAATAGCGAACTTATTATAGCATAGTTCCACGATCCCACGCGAACAACAAAACAGTAGCGGGTGCCCCTCAGATTTTCGCAAAGAGATATTCAGGTCAAAAAAAAGATGGTAGAATGAAGCCAACGAAAACGAGAAGAGAAAGTGGCTCAATCAATGAATGAAGAAGAGTGGTTGCAAAAAA
>NZ_BIXY01000104.1 GCF_008326305.1 Dictyobacter arantiisoli
TTTTGCTGCCAACGCTTTTCCAGGTCTTCTGCATTCATGATCTCGCCCACCTTTCTTTTGGTGAAATTTCTTACTACCATTTTATTTTACCATTTTGGCGGCGCAAAAAAATGAATGGCACCCGTTCTGTTATGAACAGGACTGGAGACCTGCTATAAAAACCCGACTATAGCTGCATCCCAAAACACATTCTGGCAGGTAAACTTGCTCCAGAACACATACAGATATAAATGATGGGAGATACCTATGCTTCATACTTCGCATAAAAGCCTGCGTTACGATATCCATGCCCTGGGATGGATCGTTCTAGCAGCGCCAATCATGCTTTTGAGTGGCTTTCTGCTTTTTGCTGTTCTGCTACTGATAATGGGGATTGATCCCACACGCTTCTTTGTGGCGGGGCTAGAAATGTTTCTGCCCATAGCCATGGGCATTATTGTCTCGACCACCTGTACCCGGGATGCCGCGCTAGAAATACAACTAACCTTTCCTCGCACCTTTGCAGCTACGGCGATGCGACGAGCACTCCTGACGCTTGGCTGGTCAGCCTTGCTCGCCCTTGGTGCAACACTGATCTTGATCCTGCTCCGTCCAGACATACAGCCACAGCAGATGCAGAGCTTGCCACTGCTGCTGGCATTAGTAGGAGATCAATTACTCTGGTTAGCACCTCTGCTCTGGTTCACAGCATTGGGTATGTTCATTACCCTGCTCACGCACAGCCGTACAGCGGGAGGTGCGTTACTCTCAACCATCTGGCTACTTGAGATGCTCTTTATTAAGAATCTCTTGCCGCATAATCCCTGGCTACGCCCCCTGTTTCTCTTTCCAACCACACTGGAACCAACCATCTCCGACTGGCTCAGCACGCGCAGCGAGATCCTGGGAATGGCCCTGCTCCTGTTCATCTTAAGCTGGCTACTATTGCGCAATCGTGAACATATCTTGAAAGGAATACACCATGAGTAAGCAAAGAGAGGCAAAACAGTCAAGAAAGAGCTTTACTGCCTTCCGGGGCGCGTTCAAATATGAGTTCCATATGCAATTGCGACGGCCAGTACTATGGATTGTGCTGCTATTAAGCGAACTCTTGATGCTGGGCCTGATGAGCCGCTTAGTCACGTTGCATGATCTGCTATTGTCCTTACGTCTGACACCACCGATGCTGACAGTGGTGATCTGGACAAATAGTATCAATTACTTACTACCTGCCGCATTGGGCATTTTGATCGCCGACCGTTTGCCACGCGATAAGCGTACAGGCGTGCAGGAGCTACTCACAACGCTCCCTGGCTCACAGACAGCGCGGTTGTTTGGAAAATTCCTGGGCAGCACACTGGCAACGCTATTACCGATTTTCCTGTTCTACTGTCTCGGCATCGCCGTCATTCTGTTCCTATCGCGCTCCTTACTGGTACTCCCTCTGGCACTGGCAACATTCGCCACAATTGTGCTACCCGGCGTGCTCTTTGTAGGGGCCTGCGCAACTGCACTACCAACCTTGATCTGGCCGCCACTTTATCAATTCTTATTCCTGGGTTACTGGTTCTGGGGTAATCTCTATGTGCCACGCAATATTCCCACCATCAGTACCACCATTCTCACGCCGGTCGGCGGCTATATGAGTAGCGGATTCTTTGGCTATACCCTCTTCCCGATTGCGTATGCCAGCGTATTCACGGGATGTATGAGCCTGTTGCTCCTCCTGACACTTTCAATACTGATCATACTGGCACTTGGCAGCTATCAGAACTGGCAACTGCAAAAGTTATAGACAAAACGGAGAAATCAATAGGTCTGGAGTCGCGACGCAGAAACACATCCAGGGTCGCATCACAAAATGCTCGTGACAGGATATGCTTTGTTCAGAGCTACAAAATGAAGGAATCAATACGCATACAGGCGAATTAGAGGAGGAAAACAACATGGATGTCATCATAAAACAGCTTAATAAAATCTATCATGGCAATGTACATGCCTTACAAAATCTGACCCTGACCATCCCCAGCGGTATGTTTGGTCTGTTGGGACCCAATGGAGCTGGCAAAACGACATTGATGCGCACACTGGCCGGAATTTTGCATCCAAGCAGCGGGCAGATCCAGGTCGGTCCTTATGATGGAACAAGTGAGCAAGGGCGGCTGGCTATTCAGCAGACGCTTGGTTATCTTCCCCAGGAAGTGGGACTTTATCCCGATTTGAGCGCCCGCGAATTTCTGGACTATATCGGATTGCTAAAAGGATTAGATGATGATCGCACACGCAAACAGCGTGTTGAAGAGCTTTTAGAGATGGTCGCCCTACAACAGGTGGCTCAGCGCAAGATTAAAACCTATTCTGGTGGGATGAAGCGACGCGTCGGCATCGCACAGGCCCTGCTTAACGATCCACGCCTGCTTATCGTCGATGAGCCAACAGCCGGTCTTGATCCCGAGGAGCGCATTCGCTTTCGCAATCTGTTATCGGATCTGGCGGGTGAACGCACCATTCTGCTCTCCACGCATATCGTTGAGGATATCGCGCAGACCTGTCAGAATATCGCGCTTATGCAAAAAGGCCAGGTCATATTTCAAGGCACCATCCAGCAGTTGCTGCAACAGACGCAGGGCAAGGTCTGGTTGCTGACTACCAATGGAACTCGTCCCGGCAGCAATTGCACCATCGTCTCGACACTTCACCTGGGAACAAGCGTACAGTACCGCGTCGTTGGTACACCCGGAGCAGATGAGCAAGCAGTAGCAACCGAGCCCAGCCTGGAAGATAGCTATGTCTGGTTTATGCACCATCAGGCTATGCCAGTAGCATGACCTATAATCTCCCTCTCTCGATAAGCAGAGAAATATTACTACGCATAAAAAGTATAAAAATATATCAGAAAAAAATAGAGGAATCATTAT
The DNA here is from genome assembly GCF_008326305.1 of Dictyobacter arantiisoli. Taxonomy (GTDB): domain Bacteria; phylum Chloroflexota; class Ktedonobacteria; order Ktedonobacterales; family Ktedonobacteraceae; genus Dictyobacter; species Dictyobacter arantiisoli. The sequence continues at coordinate 2,898 of NZ_BIXY01000104.1, forward strand.
AAACATGCATTCAGCTCTTAAAAAATCTCGGCGTGCTTTTCTTCTATGGAGCGGGGCTACCGTAGCGACTGCAGCATGCTCCATCTATGCCAGCCAGAACATGATTCTGACCAGACCCGCTAGCGCTCCAGTCAAAACGCAACAGGCCATTCAAGGTATTCTAGATGCACTGAGCATGCGACCATTGGTTGCTATCAGTGAAGCACATCAACTCCAGGAGGAACATGATCTCCTCACTGGCTTGCTTTATCATCCAACTCTGCCCACAAAGATCAATGATATTGTAGTGGAGTTCGGCAATCCACTCTATCAGGAGAGTGTGGATCGCTTTATCGCGGGCGAGCCGGTCGCGAATGAGGAGTTACGTCAGGTCTGGCGCAATACGGGTATCAGTGGCTCAAATCCAGTATGGGATGCGCCTGTCTATGAGCAGTTCTTCCATAAAGTACGCGCGGTCAATGCACAATTGCCAGCAGCGCGCCGCTTGCGTGTACTCCTGGGGGATGCACCTATCGATTGGAGCAAGCTACAGCAGCGCGACCAATGGATAGACTATGTGCGACAACGCGATGCTCACTATGCGGATGTAATCGAGCATGAGGTATTACAAAAAGGCCGACACGCCCTCCTGCTCGCAGGCGGAAATCATTTTTTGCGGGGTGCCATCTCCGACGGCGATCCTTCGCTGCCGGTGGATCAGGCTCCGCCAAATGTTAGTGCGCGTATCGAACGACGACATCCACGCTCTATGTATATCATTGATCTGCTCATGACAAAAATGGATAATCATACGCCTGCTGGCAGACAGATAGCCACCTTCGCACATCCCTCATTGATCCCGCTGGCGCAGACATGGCTGGGTGATCAGACAACGCAAACCAGCCTGGGAACGGCGCTCCCACGTTCTGCCATGGCCGATGCCACACTCTACCTGGGACCAGTCGACAAATTGACCGCATCTCGTGCCGATCCCACACTCTACACAGGTGGCGCTTACGCGAAGGAATTACAGCGGCGCGGGCGTTTGCTTTATCAGTGGGGTATTCAGGATGCACGTGATCCACTGGCTGCGGATATCGCTACCGCAAACCTCGGGCCCAGCTATATTGCCCAACCCCAACCCCAATCGAAGACGACCAGCAATACATGACCCAGAGGAGGTCGAAAGAGGATGATTGCCCGGTTGGTATCTTGTAACCCTCAACTTTTACGGTGAGGGTTACAAAGCACTCAAATGCACCTATCAAACAATTTCAGTGAACCCTATTAGCACGCCCAATCTAAAAAAAACCTTATCAAAGGAACAGGCAGCATAGCTCCTTGCGTCCTCAGGCACCCGCTCCTACTGGCTTTTTCTCTCTGGTATCCTGACTCTTTTGAGGAGCCACTTTACCATGTTCACCGCCAGGTTGATAGGATTCATCAAATTTCGCGTTATCAGTAATCGTTCTGTTCATGTCTGCGCCACTCAAGTCAGCCCCACGCAAATCAGCATTACTGAAATCAGCTCGTACGAGATTCGTATGGCAAAGGTTCGCATTATGCAGATCCGCCCAGTGTAAGCGAGCCTTATACAGGTTGGCATCACTCAAATCGACGCCACTCAACCTGGCATTGCGTAAATCTGCTTCAATCAGATTCGCATAGCTCAGATCCGCTCCCTGTAGATTGGTCTCTGTGAGATCAGCCCCATGCAGGTCGATACCATGAAGGTTGACATTGCGCAGATCAGCCCCATGTAGATCAGGCTCTAAAGCCTGGACATCAGGAAATTCGCGGCGCCATTTGTTCCAAAGATTTTTTCCAGATGCCAGCATAGCGAGATGTTTTGGATTTGCCATAGGTTCACTTCCTTATCGGTAGACTTGTATGAATATGCATAGAAAGCTCAGTAAAAAATTACCTCGCCTCAATGCTAGGGACTTTGAGTTGTTGCCAGGAACACTGTTCGTGGGCCGGAACACAAGGATTAACAAAGAATGATTTCGTTCCACCTGGTTTAATTTATCCTTGAGTGGAAAGAGAAGACGAACACACAAAACAGACAGTATCCAGAGCAATAGTCTTTTATGATAGAAAAAGGCTCTGAACACTATTTCAAATCAGAATTTTTTCAAGGGGATTAGTTCACGAATTCTTCGTGAACTATTTTTAGTATACACTATTTTAAAAACAATTGCAATATTAATCGAAATATATAAATATGGTGCAACATGTGGCATGCCAACAAAAACTGACCCCTTGTAAGTTCAAGCTGTAAAGAAGATCATCGAGCAGCGTCTTCCGCAGCCCGCTATCACCGACAAGCATTACGGGGTCGCATATGTGATCGTTCATGAAGGTGAATGCGGGGATTATATTATGGTAAACTGGTGGTTCGAGCAAGATATCGTGCACATCATGTCTATGGGGCATCAAAAGGACACGGTGGTAATCTGCACTATCACTGGCTGCCGGGAGCAGAGTTTTGTGTCTGGGAACTGGCGGTATGCTGGTTTGAACGCAATGCCTGAATCGAAACCGTCCTCAGCAATCCTCAGCATCCCGATCTGGATGCCTACCTGCTCCGAAGACTCCATGCAGATGTCTGATCAAGATGAATAGATAGAAATTGTGTTTATCTTTTGTAGGACCATTTATTATAAAAGAAAAGCAGGGGAGATTATTAAACTATGAAAGCAATTGGATTATATAAATATTTACCGATCAGTGATCCAGAGAGCCTGGTTGATCTGGAACTTGAAAAACCGACACCAGCCGGACACGATTTACTGGTTGCCGTCAAAGCGGTTTCAGTGAATCCCGTGGATGTTAAAGTACGCTCTCCTAAAGCGCAGAAGGAGAATCCAGCCCGCATTCTGGGTTGGGATGCCGCTGGCGTGGTTGAAGCGGTTGGTCCACAGTGTACGCGCTTCAAACTCGGCGATCAGGTCTACTATGCAGGTGATATTACGCGTCCGGGGAGCGATAGCGAGTATCAATTGATAGATGAGCGCATTGTGGGCCGCAAGCCGACCAGCCTTGATTTCGCAGAGGCTGCCGCGTTACCTCTGACGACCCTGACCGCATGGGAGGGCCTCTTTGACCGCATGGGCATCTCACAACAACCAGCCCAGAATCAGGGTAAAAGCATTCTGATCATCGGTGCCGCTGGAGGGGTTGGCTCTATCGCGACACAGATTGCTAAGTGGGCTGGCCTGACCGTTATCGGTACGGCATCTCGTCCTGAAAGCATTCAATGGGCGAAAGAGCATGGCACAGACCATGTGATCAATCATCGCCAATCCTTTGCACCGCAACTGAAACAACTCGGCTTCAAGACAGTTGATTACATCTTTTGCTTAAATAGTACCGACAAACACTGGAACAACATGGTAGAGACAATCGCACCACAGGGGAAAATTTGTAGTATTGTGGAAATGCATAACCCGGTGGATCTATCGGCGCTCCAAAACAAAAGTGCGACCTTTGTCTGGGAGTTTATGTATACCCGCTCGATGTATCAGACAGCCGACATGATCGAGCAGCATAACCTGCTCAACGCAGTGGCTGATCTTATCGATGCTGGCAAAATCAAGACCACGCTGACCAAACGTATCACATCCATCAATGCCGCTAACCTGCGCCAGGCCCACGCGCTGGTAGAGCAGGGTAGCATGATCGGAAAAGTAGTCCTGGAACAATTCTAGATCGTATAACAAGGTTCCTCCTGTCTGTCTCTACAGACAGGAGGACACTTAAAGATTGGTTATTGAAGATGGAGAATATAACTCTGACCGGACTGCACATGCAGCACGACCAGACCATCCTGCTCACGCCATGAGATGGCGTGATTGGCCTGATTCTGGACCGCAACGATACGTTGATGATGTGGGGCCTGAAGCAGGTAGTCGCCATCTTGCGTGGCTCGCAAGGCGATTTCGCTCGCGCGCCCTTTGTCCCACGTAATAGCAACTTCCAACCCGCCACGGGCGCGTAAGCCCTTCACAGATCCAGTATCCCAGGCATCGGGTAAGGCTGGCAAGAAAGAGATTTTTCCGGCATGACTCTGTAACAGCATCTCGGCGATGGCAGCGGTAGCACCAAAGTTTCCATCAATCTGAAAGAAATCAGGGGGATGAAGATCAAAGAGATTGGGGGCCGTCGAGATCTCTAACAACTTGAGCATGTGTTCCAGCGCCAGATTTCCTTCATGAAGCCGCGCCCAGAAAGCGATTACCCAGGCGCGACTCCAACCGGTATAGCCTCCACCATTCTCCAATCTGATCTCCAGGGATTTACGCGCAGCCTGTGCCAGCATCGGCGTATGCTCAGGCGTGATTTGATCTCCGGGATAGAGGTCAAACAAATGGGACATATGCCGATGTCCTGGCTCCAACTCGTCAAATTCCTCCCACCATTCCTGCAACTGACCGACTGAACCAATGCGCGGGACAAACAGGCGACTTCGAACTTCGGTCAATCGCTCGGCAAACGCGGTATCGATTCCCAATAGCTCGCTTGCCTGGATACAATGGCTGAAGAGATCGTGGATCAAAGCGATATCCATGGTTGCGCCCGCGCTGGTGGCTGCCTCTTTACCATCAGCGGTGATAAAGACGTTCTCCGGGGAGATGGATGGACAGGTGATCAATCTGCCCTGCTTATCTTCTACCAGGAAATTGAGGATGAACACAGCAGCCTTCTGCATCACAGGATAGGCTCGCTCAGCCAGGAATGTCAGATCCTTCGAAAAGGCATAGTGCTCCCAGAGATGCTGACAAAGCCAGCCACCGGCCACCGGCCAGTTAGCCCATTGCGGCGATCCAGTACCATCGCCCACAGGCGACGTGCTGCGCCAGAGATCGGCATTGTGATGAGCTACCCATCCTTCAGAATCATAATATGCCCGGGCAGTTTTCTCGCCGTTTATACTCAAGCCATCAATCAAATCGAACAGAGGTGTATGGCATTCCGCAAGATTACAGGTCTCAGCGGGCCAGTAATTCATCTGTGTGTTGATATTTATGGTCCAGTTACAGCTCCAGGGAGGACGAACCTGAGTATTCCAGATCCCCTGCAAGTTCGCCGGTTGTGAACCAGGACGGGAGCTTGCAATCAGCAGATAGCGACCATAGTGAAAATACAATACGCTCAGGTGAGGATCTTCCGCCCCCTGCTTGAGAACCTCTAACCGCTCATCGGTAGGCATCTCAGACTTATCATCCCCACTTACCGCAAGCTCAACTCGCTGGAATAGACGCCGATAATCTTCGAGATGCGCACTGCGTAGCTCCTCGTAATGCTTATGCGTAACCGCCGCGAGTTGAGCCTGGCAAGCAACGATCAAATCCGAGGCAGGCAGGTCTGGAATAGCATCAAAGCCCTGATAGCTGGTTTTCGCAACCAGCAGCAGCAGGACGCTATCGGCATCCTCAACCGTGAGCGTATTATCAGCATTAGTCAATAAATGTCCACCCTCAAGCAGTACCTGCACCTGATTCTCAAAGCGCATACCCCTGGCAGCTTCACTTTCATCATAGACAAGCGAGTGACCGCTATCATAATAGTGCGGATCTACGTGAATGGGACAACGACCAGCCATGCGGATACAATCCAGACCTGATAGCTCGGTCGCGACAGTTGGATGGGGACTCTCCAGCTTGATCGAAAGCGAGATAGCGCCAGGTCTATCAGTGGTGATACGCACCGCAATCAAATCATCCACAGCCGAGGAGAAGATCTCACGCACAAAGGTGATTTCCCCTACACGATAGGCTACGCTTGCGATGGCCGTCGCCAGATCCAGTTCTCGGCGATAGTCTGTTACCTGATCCCCATGCTCAAATTTGATTCGAAGATTGCCGAGCGGTTGGTAGGCCTGATTAAAGGGACCTTGCATATGTTGTATAGCGGCATCGGCTTCCGCATACTTTTGCTCCTCCAAAACCAACCTTCTGACCGTCGCCAAATGGTTCGCCGCATCGTAATTATTGATATCGTGCGGTTCCCCTGACCAGAGGGTATCTTCATTGAGCTGTATTAGCTCCTCAGTGATGCCGCCATGCACCATAGCACCCAGACGGCCATTCCCTAGCGGCAACGCTTCCACCCACTGCGCAGCAGGTTGACGATACCATAACTTCATCGTATCGGCAGTAGTAGAAATACCCAAATTATCTATACCTTTCAAAAGCTATCATTTGTAGCAAGTGCATCGATGCGTCCTGCTTTTCCAATGTCACACCTCACTTAAAATGATCACAGATCCCTTCCATCCAAACTACATGTTTATGTAAGTATTATCTCACTCTATAAGAATAATTTCATCTTTATGAATGAGGACAAATATTTGGTGAAAGTGTCAGAATGTGACAAGTGCGCTAAGAAGGATAAAAGACAACAACTTAAATAGGATCAAAGATGTCCGCTTTCCTGGCTATACTGATAGATAGAAAGTTCATTCACCCTAAAGCAGAAAGAGGAGAGACATGGCAACGCAGATCCAAATCACGATTGACTGTGCACATCCTGCACAACTGGCTCAATTCTGGGCGCAAGCGCTAGGCTATAAGATACAGGATGCACCAGAGGGCTATGACTCCTGGCAGGATTGGTTGCAAAAAACTGGCGTTCCAGAATCTGAATGGGACAGTGCTTCGGCTATTGTCGATCCCGATCAGCAGGGGCCGCGTATCTACTTTCAACGCGTGCCTGAAGCTAAAGCAGTCAAAAATCGCGTCCATCTAGATCTCAATATCAACAAATCAGGGAACCAGGAGTCAGCGGAAGCCCGGATTGAGCATTTGAATAACGAAGTTACGCGCCTGAAAGCACTTGGCGCTCACGAACTCTATCGCTACGACCTCCGTGGAGATTATTGGATTACCCTGGCCGATCCTGAAGGCAACGAATTCTGCATCCAGTAATCCAGCTATCAGCAATACGAAGAAAGGATGGGAAGCACGATACTTCCCATTCTCCGATCTCCAGCGAGCAACTACGACGACCCGGATTGCCTTTGCAGAATACAATCTGCCAATGCGGGTCGATGCCAGGTTGTGCGAGTGCGATTATGGGGATTTAACCCAATATCCATTTACGCAGATCGAGACAGAACGCAAGCAACGCATTACAAAACCCTTTCCCACAAGAGAATGAGAAGCATGACTCAACTGTACTTGATTCGCCATGGTGAGGCACAGATGAGAGGTTTGTTAGACGACTACTGTTTTTGCCGTTGCCTGTAAAACTGCAGAGAAAAATCCTCTCCCTCGGCTTGTGGATCTTCCTGTGCATCAGAATAGAGTAGACGAACATCACGTTCTGTAATACCTCGGGCAAGTTGACTCCGCTGAGTATCCTCCACCATTTCACTCTGAGAAGAGGATTGTCCATCATCTCGCGTCTGCGTTGGCTCGGGGGATAATTGTATCTCTCCATAGATCAGCTTTTTGGGCAAAAAGGTCAAAATTGCGTGATCTAATTCAGTAAAGTTGGCAGTATCGAGCTCTCTTATCTGCTCAATTCTGATGCTTGAAGAACGAGGCAGAAGAAATTCATACTCACCAAACCCACTTGCAAAATGGTCAATGTATGCGCCTGGTGTTTCAGCGGGAGCAAACAGAAAGAGACGAACAGATGTATCTTCCACTTCACCTTTAACTTCTTCTAGTAAATCTTGATAGCAATGGAAAGGATTAATAGAGGTTGAGGTAAAGGCAGCATTTTTTAAATACTTTCCAGGCTCTCCAGAAGGCAGATCTTGCTTTCCTCTTTCCAATCCTGGAAATTGCATGTCTTTGCCCAATTGCATATCTCTGATCAAGATTGTGTCGATAGGAAGCGATTGTTCAGATAAAAAAGAGTCGAGCGCTTCTACACTTTGTTGGACATCCTTATAAAAAAGGGCTTCATCCACCGTGGTGCGAAAAAGGGCAATTTTCTCTTCCAGAGAGCTTTCTGGAGTATCATCGCAGTATGTTCTTTCGCCGATGTCACCACTATAAGAAATTATATCATCAATTTCATCATCCGTTAGATCATGGATGCTAAACTGCTCAGGATTACGACAGAATTTATTCATAATTGCATGCCCAGCTTCTTTATACCAGAACAGGGCAACCTCCAGATCGTCATTCATGTATTCAAGAGCATATATTGTGTCAAAAAAATTTTTGACTTTATCAGGGTTAAAATTCCCTTCCACTTTAAAAGCTGAGTCTATTCTTTGCAGAAGAGGATCTGTAAAATCAAGATATTCCTTCACCGCCAGTTTTGCAGGTTCTGAAAGTTGGTTCAGACATATCTCAAAGGCGCTCTCACCTGATTCGCTATCAGACAACAAATGATAGATGTCTTTTTGACGATTTTTCAGGTGGTCATCCAGTGCTAATTGTTCTTGCACTTCCCATGATTTTTGATAGAACTCTTTCGCAATCCCGCTTATAGCTTCACTATGCTCAGGCAACGACTCTCTTGTTTCATTTATACTATCTCCTATCATAAATCAAAATCTCCTTGTTTTAGCACGTATATCATCGGGATGAGGGATAACGTGTACTGATGAATCGCTTCAATGTTCGTTTGGCTCATGTGTACCTCCTATCACCTACCATAGATTCAATCAATATGCAGTCATAACGCTACTCTTATTTGATAGAGCAGTCAAAAATGCGGTTCTATTAAATAGAACATTGTCATAAAAATAAGTACATACTATTTTAAGGATAATTGGAACGCATTATGCAGGATAAATACTATTGCACCAATAAAAAAAGCGTCTTCCGACGCAAGATAAAAGGAGCCAGAGTGTTGGATTACGTGTTTAGCGTGTTTATCTGGGTATGATAATAATAGATAAATGTTCCAATGCTCGCAGCATTTTTAATGTCTCTTCATGGGGAATATTGGAGAGCGCAACGAGATCATTGACTGAATGCTGGCCATCGATTAATAACAAAATCTGGCGACAGGTTCGTGGCAGGCCAGCATTATTAATTATGCCAATTGCCTTCACAACCGACATGGTAGCACGGGGGATTGCCATGAGTGGAATAGGAACGAGAGGTTGTTCTCCCGTCTGACCTGGAGAAGAGGGCAGCTGATGCGTCGTCGGTGGAGGTAGCGCTGGACTGTATTGAGGAGGTAATTGTGGGCTGTATTGAGAAGGTAATTGTGGGCTGTATTGAGAAGGTAATTGTGGGCTGTATTGAGAAGGTAATTGTGGGTTATACTGCGGTAAATTCGTCTGTGATGGCGATAGTGCTTGAAACGAGTTGCTCACGGAACGAGGAGCGAAAATAAAAATGCATCGTTGCCAGGTACGTAAGGTTTCAAAAGCAGCTGCACCTTGTTGTACACCAACCTGAGCCCTGATGGCCTGACCATCGATAAATACTATCATACCTATTTCATTGGCCGTTTCTTCCGCACGCCTGACTCTTAAATCACCTGACATACGGTTTTGTTGAATAGTGCTGATGACTTGGGCCAGGCTATCAGTTATTCTCCCTTGCTGTTGTGACACGTCTTTCTCCAATACCAGTAATTTTAATTTACACACTGTTATTTCATAGACAATACCAGGCAAGAGAATTGTACAATATACTTCTCTTCCTGGTCTTGCCTATGAAATAAGTTTTCACGGGAATCTCTCACAAGGAGAGAGCGATCAAAATGGCAAGTTTTTGTGCTATGGCTATTTTTGTGGCCATTCCTGGTTCTGCTGGAACCGACTTTCCTGTCCCAATTTATTGCGAAATCGCATAGAAGATTGGGATAGAGCAAGCTGATTGTTGGATGGAGATGTTTGGTTATAAGGACTATTTCTATCTACTGGCAGTGGAGAAGAACTATCATTATAATAGATGTCCTGATTATCCGACGCTGGATAAACTTGATTTGCGGCATTGGCTTGCGCGAAAATATCCTGGTCATCTCGTAGTTTGAAAACTTCGGCGGAAGCTAACAAACGTTCGGCTAGCTGAGCAACACCTTCGATGTGTTCTGCTTCATCATGAATACTGCGGCTGCTCTGCTGGGTTGAAGCAGAAACATTTTGCATCAGCTGCACTACCAGATTGGAAATATCTAATTGTTGTTTGGCAACGCGGTTAATACTGCCAATCTCTTGAGCCTGCCGTTCAATAGAGGAGAAGATGGCATCAAATGAAGTGCCAGCTTCTTGTGAGAATTTGATGCCTGTGGCCGTTTCTACCTCCGTATCCACCATAGAACTGGAGACGGCTTGAATATCTTCAATTACCTGCTTCACAATTCGCTCAACCATGATAGCCTGCGCTTTGGCTGATTCTGCTGAGCGACGAATATCCTCTGCGATGGCTCTGAATCCTTTCCCGTTTTCACCAGCCATAGCAGCCTGAATAGCCGCATCCAGGGCAAGGCGATTGGTCTGGTTGGCCACACCAGAAATGATTTTCACAATGGTATCAATCTCTTGTGAACGCTCTTCCAACCTCTTCACGCGAGCAATGGTATAGTCCACATGGTGACCGATACGCACAATACCACTCGAGGCTTTAGCGACGGAACTCCGTCCATTTTGAGCAGTCATGTAGGCTTCGTCACCGGTAAGGGAAAGTGCCTGGGCTCGCTCAGCTACGTGTCGACTGGCGCTTGCCAGTTCTAGAACCTGACTGGTTGCTGTGGTAATCTGCTGAATTTGTTTGTCGGTATCATCTACCACCTGAAGCATTTCATCGTACGCTTGTATGGTGGCGCGTTCTACTTCATTAGCAAGGGTTTTAAATTTGACCACAATAGATCCCAGTTCCGCAACGACATAATTGAATGAGGCTGCCAGTGCTTCCAGATTACTCTCTGAGGTCACTTCAGCATGGACGCGCAGATCTCCTTCACCAATTCCCTGAATATCCTTTACAAGTTTCCCTATCTGCGTTTGTAGGGCGATATGTCGCGCCTGTGCCTCGCGTATCAACGAAACAATATTATCTAACATCGCATTCATAGATACAGACACCATCTGTATTTCATCCCGTCCCTCGACCTGCGCACGTTCACTGGTATCGCCAGTGGAGATGCGTCTGGTCAAGCCTGCCAGTTGTCGCAAAGGACGTGAAATACTAATGTTGACAATATAAGCCGTGGCTAAAATAATCAGAATTGTCAGTGCGATGGCGACAATGGTCGCGGTCTGCAAGGGAATAATCTCGGAACTGGTCAGTCCAGTCACCGCCTGACCAACTGTTGTCGCGGTATTTACAACCGTGTTCCAGTTCTTTTGCAATACCAGAAATTTCGCATTGGCCTGATAGAGCAAGGCATAGTCCTCTGTATAATCTGATCTGGGATTATTCAGGGCACTTAAGACGCGATCTTGTAAATTTTTGTAGTCTTTCCATTGTTGGGACGATACTAAATCCAGTGCAATTTGTTGATCATGAATTAAAGGAGTGTTTGTACTATTGCTCTGTAAGATATTACGCACAACGAGCATATTATCTGAGCTGGCAATTTTATAATTACTTGCGTACGTTGTTAATGTCTGATCAAAATCGATCTCACGTGCAGCGATATCGCTTTCAATCAATCCTCCGGATGCCGCCAAAGAAGGATCACCATGTAATTGTGGGCTTGAGCTTGCAAAAATCTGAGCAAAACGAGCCTGCAACAAAGCATTCATACGCTCCAGGTTTACTTGCTGCTCTGTTGCAAGTTGCTGCGCAGAAAAACTCGTCGTAACGGCTTCTGCATGTGTATTTGATGCTTGAAGATAAAAATAATCCAGGAAACCAATTGCAGTACTAGAAATAATCACAAGTGTGACAAAAAGAATGAGCAGACGAGGAAATATACGTAAATTCCTGAACATACGCACACTTCTCATTGAGCTTGCCATGTTTATGAGTCCTTTCCCGTAATATATCACGTCACCTGATAATCATCAAATCGGGCAATTACTCTTATAAATCTTTTTACAAATAAAAACTTATATTTATAGAGTATGCGGAGACGGTTGGTGAAGCAATAATTCCATCTGATTATAAAGTATAAAAGCCACTTTGTGAAATTAAGGTTCATAATTCAGAATATAATACTATCATGGGTAGACGGTGACAAAAGTAAGCAAACTATTTCCGTAGCGAAGTAGTATTTGTAAGCTAGCAAAACTTTTCCGTAAACAAGCTAGTATAATTGGTAGACAATCCTATTTAGCTATAAATAATAATTCTACTTGCAAATATTAATAGCTTCTGTTAAAGTGGGCGCGGGAAGTAGTTAGTTGTTTTATTTATATTAGTGCGATAGCGCTTTCTGGTGAAGAGCATTTATAGACAATACATAAATACATAGAGAACAACCTTTTTGTATTTATGTTCTTACTTATACTGAATTATTATGTACCTTTACAGAAAATGGCTATTGCTATCGAAAATAGAAAAAACTCAATGCTGGCTTCCTCATATCATCAGTAGTTAGTAAGTAATATTTATCAGCTCCTCAAGCAAAGAGCAATTTTCAGTTACCATTGCTTTAGAAATTTAGCAGATTGGGAGTAAATGAAACATGATAGCCAGTCTTAAAGGCTTCAAGATCGGCAAAGTCGTAGCGCTTCTCCTTGCGGCATGCATGGTCGTAGCGCTAAGTGCTTGTGATCAGTCAAATAGCTCTGGAACCGGGAATACATCCGGATCAAGTACTCAGTCCGGTACCCCTATCAAAATTGGTTTGACCGTCTCAAAAGGGGGAGACTTCTCAGCAGATGGAAAAGCTCTTGAGCAGGGATATCAAATCTGGGCGGACTATGTTAACCAGCATGGGGGCATTCTTAATCGTAAGGTGCAACTCGATATTTTAGATGATAATAGCACAAAGACCCAGGTAGTCAGTGATTATCAAAAATTGATCAATGCAAATCATGATGATCTGGTGCTTGGCCCCTATTCATCCAGCCTGACACTGGCCGCCGCGCCTATAGCCAAGCGCTACAACTACGCATTTATTGAAGGTGCCGGTGTTGCCCCCTCGATTTTCGATGCCAAATTCCCCAACCTGTTCTCAGTCTCGCTCTCAGCAAAAAACTATTTGACAAGCTTTGTGTACTATCTGCTGGCCTTACCCGCAGCACAACGCCCCAAATCGATTGCCTATGTAACAGCAGATGATTTCTTTACACAACCACAGGTCGATAGTGCCAAAACGCAACTGGAAAAAGGCGGCATTACCACAGCCCTCTATAATGTTTATCCAGCTGAAACGACCGATTATGCGCCAATTGCCCAAAAGGCTATTAACAGCCATCCCGATGTGGTGATTCTCGGTACAACCAGTCAGACTGATGCGGTTGCGCTGACCAAAGCATTTATCCAACAGCATTTCAATCCTAAAGCCTTGATTGAGACAGCCGGTCCTGACCAGGGAAACCAGTTTACCGATCCTCTGGGTGGTGTATCCAAGGCAGAAGGTGTCTTCGTTCCAAACAACGGCTGGTTCCCGACCATCAAATCCTATCAAAATACTGATTTCACCAGTGCATATATTGCTAAATATGGTGGTACAGCTAATGATATCAGTGCGGACTCGGTCGAAGCCTTCTCAGCTGGACAGGTACTCCAGCAAGCAGTTGAGAAAATTCATAGCCTCGATAACGGCAAACTGATCCAGGAACTGCATTCGGGCGATACTTTTAATTCGATTCAGGGTCCCGTAAAGTTTGCCAGTGATGGTGAAAACACCGTTGCAGAACCATTCCTCTTCCAATGGCAGGGTGGTAAATTGATCCCTGTATATCCAGCCAACCAGGCACAGGCGAATCCAGAGTATCCTAAAAAATCCTGGTCCTAGTCTCATTGTGCAGGCAGAAGAGAGTAGTTCAGCGGGGCTGCTCTCTTTTCTTTCTACCTACTTCCGCATATCCCATACAGAGAGAAAGGTTTGCACGATGGCACTCCTTACTGAAGCAATTATCCTGGGTCTCTTAACTGGTAGTGTCTATGCACTCATGGCTTCTGGCCTGACCCTCATTTTTGGAGTAATGGACATTATCAACGTTGCTCAAGGTATTTTTGTTGTTCTGGGCGCATATCTCAGTTACATTCTGGAACAACATCTGCATATTGATCTTTTCCTGGGTCTCTTTATCACGATGCCATTTATGTTCTTTTTAGGTATTGGTATTGAATGGGCCTTTATTCGCCGTATTCGACAAAATCGGGTAATGCTCTCGCTTCTCGTCACCTATGCTATTAGTCTTGTGATCGAAGGTCTCTTAAATTTTTTCTTTACAGCCTCAACCGTCCGTTTGAACGCATCTTATGTTGATGCCTCTTTCCCTGTTTTTGGCTTCTACATATCTTACATGTATCTCTTTACAGCAGTGATGAGTATCGCTCTGCTGGCAGCCCTTTATTTTGTCATCTACCGCACACGTTTTGGTTATAGCATGCGTGCCGCGATGCAAAATCGTACCGCTGCGATGCTGATCGGCATCAATGTAGAGCGCGTTTCGGGGATTACCTTTGGCCTGGGGGTGGCGCTGACAGCGGCCGGTGGCATGGCCTTTGGTGCGACAAATGCTTTTAACGCGGCCAGTTCCTACGATCTTATCTCACGACTGCTGGTAATTATCGTGCTGGGAGGGATGGGGAGTTTGCGCGGTTCCATGGTGGCATCCCTATTCATGCTTGTGATAGGTGCCGTGACGGATGTGCTCTGGTCGCCAGTCTGGTCAAGCACCGTTTTCTTCGTTCTCCTGGTAATTCTCTTAATATTCCGACCGCAAGGCTTGTTCGGGAAAGTTGAAGGAAGAAAGCAATGAAAAAGGCCGAGTCAATCATTCTACTTATCATTCTGGTGTTCCTGGCTATTTTCCCACTCATCTTTTCTAATCCCAGCACAACGTCGGTAGCTTTTTTTGCCGTTATCTTCGCCGTAGCTGCCGCTGGTTGGAATATTTTTTCTGGCTATACCGGGTATGTCTCATTAGGATATGCTGTTTTTTCGGGTGTGGGCGCTTATTCATTGGCGTTGATTTGCCAGAAATGGAATATTGCTGGCGGCTATACACCATTTGCATTTGTGCTTGTAGCAGGATTGATCGCTGCCGTCTTTGCCCTTCCGGTGGGATGGATTATTCTGCGTACACGCCGGCATGTGTTTGTTGTCGTGACGGTAGCAACCCTGTTTATCATGCAATTGCTGGCCTACAATTTGGAGGGATTTACCGGTGGTTCCGCTGGTATCACCTTACCATTGCCCTCCTGGACCGGCGATTTTTTCAATATGCCTTTTTACTATGGCGCACTGATTTTGCTGGTGGTTGCAGTCAGCGTTTCCTGGCTGATCCGTCACTCAAAATTCGGATTGGGCTTACTGGCTATTCGCGAAGATGAAGATCGAGCCAGGAGCCTTGGTATCAACACGACCATGTACAAGCTTATCGCCCTGATGATCTCTGCTTTCTTTGCCGGTACGGTGGGCGCTATGATCTCTTACTTTACCAGTACCGTTTTCCCAGCCGAAGCCTTTGATCCCCTGTTCGATATTGCGGTCGCATTGATGGCCTTCTTTGGTGGCGTCGGTACTCTGGCTGGACCCATCATTGGAGCCTTGTTACTGGAAACACTCCAACAGTATATGTCCTTACAATTTAGTACGGTCGGATTGGATTTAATTCTCTTCGGAGGATTGCTCCTGGTGGTTATCCTTTTGCTCCCAGAAGGGATCGTTCCCTCACTCTTTAAGCTTGTATCCAAAATGAGAGCTTCTCATGAGTCAACTCCGATCCCATCCAGTTCAGCAGAGAGCACTGATTCAGAACGCCTGGCGGTTAAGGAGGGGAAGAATGGATAAAGAGATACAGAATAATGTTATAGAGGTATCCACAATATCGAAGGCTTTTGGCGGCTTGCGGGCACTTGAAAATTGCTCATTGAATATTCAGGCTGGCTCAATCACCGGACTGATTGGTCCAAATGGCTCTGGCAAGACGACTCTGTTCAATGCAATTACCGGCTATGAACGTATCGATAGTGGTGATATACGTTTCCAGGGCAAGAGTATCGCCCAGTCAAAGCCGGAGCAAATCTTTAAGCTCGGTATCGGGCGGACCTTCCAACTCACCCGCATCTTCCCCAAATTGACGGTGCTGGAAAATATGCATGTGGCTGTACAGCGACAGGGCAAGGGAAATATGTTTAGCAGTTGGAGTGCGGCACATGAGCGGCGCAAGGCATTGGAACTGCTCGATTTTGTCGGGATCACAAAACACAAAGATCTTCTGGCGGGTAATCTTTCCTATGGGCAGAGAAAACTGCTAGAATTTGCCTTCATTTTAATTGCTGATCCAAAGATTATCCTGCTGGATGAACCTGCCGGTGGCGTCAATCCAACCATGATTCTCTATCTGGCGGATCGCATCCGTGAACTCCATCAACAGGGGCTGACCTTCCTGATTGTAGAGCATAACATGGAATTTGTGATGAACCTCTGCCAGCAGGTCGCGGTGATGCATCAAGGAAATATTATTGCTCAGGGCACAGGGGCAGAAGTGCGTAGCAATCCAGCTGTCCTGGATGCCTATCTGGGGGGAGGATTGGAATGATTCTAGAGTGCGAACACGTCGTCGCTGGCTATGACGGCAGTGATATTCTGAAAGGCCTGAGCTTCTCCCTGGAAAAAGGAACGACCACCTGTATTGTGGGCCCCAATGGGGCAGGCAAATCAACGGTACTCCGTGTGCTCAGCGGACTGCTCAAGACGCGTCAAGGGAAAGTTATCTTTAATGGTCAATCCCTCGCCGGGCGCTCAACGAGCCAGATTCTCTCGCTTGGTATCGTACAGGTTCCCCAGGAACATAGTCTGTTCCCTGAAATGACAGTCAAGGAAAACGTGCGTCTGGGTGGTTATCTCTTACGCGATAACGCATTGGTGAACAAACGGCTACAGGAAGTGGAAGAGCTGTTCCCACTGGTAAAAGAACGCGCCAGCGAACGAGCAGTGAACCTCTCTGGCGGTCAACGGCGTCTGATAGAGTTTGCCCGTGCCTTGATGCTTGATCCTACACTTATACTGTTAGATGAACCCTCGATGGGACTCGATCCAAAGACCTTAAAACAGATATTTGACAGTATGAAGGCGATGCAAGAGATTGGCAAAACGATCTTGCTGGTAGAACAAAACGTACGTGCGGGCCTCTCTGTAGCGACGCATGGACTGGTATTGGAAAGTGGCAAGGTCCGCATGGAAGGCAGCGCTCAGGATGTCCTGCACAATCCAGAGATTGGCAGTTTGTATCTGGGTGGCACTGTCAAATAGCATGTCTATCAAAAATGCGGTCGCATTGGATATGCTGAACGTGATATTGATTGCAATCGATAAAGGAGAGAGTAATGGCTCATGTTGGTTTTGTAGGACTTGGCGAGATGGGTGGACGAATCGCTCAGCGTTTATTGGCTGCTGGTCATACGGTAACTGGTTATAATCGAACACAATCCAAGGCGCAGTGGCTTCTGGATGCGGGTATGCTCTGGGCTGATTCCCCTTTCGATGTAGCACAAGCAGGAGACATCGTTTTCACGATGGTTTCTCATACCGCTGCCTTACAAGAGGTAACCGGCGGTCCCAATGGCATCTTAGCTGGCCTCACACCCGGCAAAGTCTATGTCGATATGAGTACGGTCAGCCCTACCTTCAGTCAGGCTCTGGCCGAACAAGTAGCAGCTAAGGGCGCAAAGATGCTGGATGTGCCTGTCTCAGGCAGTGTTATTACGCTTGAGCAGGGTAATTTATCGCTGATGATTGGCGGCGATAAGGCCACCTTTGAACAGATTAAAGAGGTCCTGCTTGCCATTGGCCCCAGGGCAACCTATGTTGGAGAGAATGGAAAAGCTGTTCTGATGAAGATTGCCCTCAATCTAAGTCTGGCGGTACAATTCCAGGCGCTCAGCGAAGGCATACTCCTGGCCGAAAAAGGAGGCATCTCGCGAGAGACCGCACTAGAGGTATTTTTGAATAGCGTGTTAGCATCTCCTTCATTAAAGTATCGCGCCCCTTTTATTCTCAACAAGCCGGCCAATCCCTGGTTTAATGTGAATATGATGCAAAAAGATCTCCTGCTGGCGCAGGAGTTGGGCCGTACCCTGAATGTTCCTCTGCCAGGTGTAGCCATCGCAAATGAAACGTTAACCATGGCACGTGGCATGGGATTGGCGGAAGAAGATTTCGCGATCATGTTTGAAGCGCTGGCAAGGATCTCAGGAGTAAGTCACGACTAGACAGCTCTCTCCTGCCCGCTCAGGACGGAGAGAATGAGATGGGGATGGAGGGAGGAGCAACCTCTCTCCATCCCAGTTTTGTCTCACAACGTGTGCTCTGGCACAGTCATGAATTATAAGCTTGTCCAATGCAGTCCTATCATCCCAATCCCATTGGGAGAACCACACCGCATCACTGATCAGTAACCCAAATTTCCAGGGCTTTCCAATTCTAAAAAACGGAACAGTAGCCAGTGAGCAAGAGATCAAGAGCCTTGTCATACGATGCATCAAAATAGCGCATCTGTCGGGCAACATTGCACACGCCGACACGATCCAT
>NZ_BIXY01000105.1 GCF_008326305.1 Dictyobacter arantiisoli
CGATGGTCACGTGCAGGCGCTCACCTTAAATTGCCGCGCGCCTGCAGCTGGGGCCTTGCTTCACGCATTGCGGTCACTCCTTGCACCATTGCATCTGGCTCTTAATTTGGACCAAACTTAGGCGCACGCGCCTGCCAGCAGGTGAGCAGCAAGATCCCGCTGGTATTGGGAAGCAAACACTTTGTATGACATATTTTTTAGGTAGGAGATTATAAAATAATGTTTTCTTTGTTTACTAAAATTAACTATGCTCTTTTTGTTGATCTGAATGGACATGCTGGTTCTATTACCTGGCTGGATGCTATAATGATCTTTTTAGCGAATGATCTGGTATTTTGCCTCCCCATATTACTGCTTTTAGCATGGGGCATACCGTTACCATGGCGTAAGCACTCTCTCTCTTCAGAGCGCATCCAGCTGTTACAGGAACGTCGCTCGGCTGTTATCTGGACCATTATCGCCTGTTTGTTTTCTTATGCCCTTAATTTAACCGTTGAACAATTCATCTATGAGCCGCGTCCTTTCATCAGCCATCATGTCCACCTGCTCGTTTCCCATGCAGCGGATGGTTCTTTCCCCAGTGATCATACGGCCTGGGCATTTGCAGTCTTTGGCATGCTGCTTTTAAGTGTGTTCTCCTGGTTGTGGTCAGCACGGAGTACACAGATGGCAGGGGAGAAACGTGTTTTCAACAGGATACCGCGTTTTTATCTGTGCTTGCTGGCGATGACTTTCTGCGCTGCCTGCCTGGTAGGTATTGCGCGGATCTTCGTGGGCGTACATTATCCCGATGACATTATTGGAGGCGCTCTCAGTGGTCTGATCGCTGCAACGATTTCTACTGCATTACGACGCTGGTTGCAGGTGCCCACTGCATGGATTATCCAGTTGTTTCACCGTCTACAACTGGCTTGATGGGTTTATAAGCATCAGGTACTGGCTTTTTCTGTTGTCATGCTTTTATCACTGCTTTATACCTGACATTGGCGCACTCTGCAATGTTGGATAGTTTGTAAATCGTAATCAGTACAAACGGCGGCTGGACAATACGCATGAGATTTTTCTTATGCTTCACGCGTTTCTTTTTATGGAGGCGTGTATATTGGTTCTCCTTTTATTCCGTACTAATAAAGCGTTGATGTGATGTAGAAAGATGAGTGTGAGAGTATGACACGGAAACAGGTATGGTTCGTTTTTTGCCTGGCGCTGCTCCTTCTCTGTCTGGGCTTCTTTCCAATCCAGAGCATGGTAGCCAATGCTGCATTGAAGTCTACTACTGTGAACCATTTCTTTCCAAGTGGTGTTCGTAGTGATCCTGCACAGGCGGGTAATTGCTGGGAAACCTCTCTGGCAGATCCTCGCCCGGACGCGTGGCGTTGTATTGTTGGCAATACCATTTATGACCCGTGTTTTAGCGCTCTCCAGCAAAAAAGCTACGTCATTTGCGATGCCAATCCAGCTGGCGATACACGGGGGATGAAGGTGACGTTCTTAGATTCGTTGCCTGCCAGTACTGCTACCAAAAATACAGCTCGTCCCTGGATTCTCCAACTATCTGACGGCACCACCTGTACTTTCATCACTGGAGCTACCGCATTGATCAATGGCGAGCGCGTCAATTATGCCTGTAATGACCAATCAGTGATCCCTGGATATCCTAAACAGGGCACTATCTGGACGGTTAGAGCCTTTCATGATACCTCCAAGCCTCCAGTCATTGCTTCCATAAAAACTGTCTGGACATAAATAGTGTGGAGCAATGATGTGCTGATTGCGAGCACATTTTTGTCTGTCACTGTCAGCTATCCATCAACAGAGAAAAAGATCCGCTGATGGATAGCTTTCGCTGGTTGGGATTTAAACTAACATATAGTTGTCGCTATTTTCCAGATTGTGTCGTTGCCTCTTCTGCAGTTGATGGGATTGGTAGGGCTGTGAGCACATCATATAACTCGTTCAATATTCTTCTGAGGTCGGTGTAGATACTTCCCTGAATAGAAAGTCGGTAGCCTTCACGGATGTTTTCTGACTCATCGTTATATACGGCCTGCATTTTATTCGTCTCACTGAAGCGTATCATTTTTGCTTCACTCTCTTGGAGTTGTCTCTGGGTGACTTCCAACAATTTCAGCATATCTTCCGCTCGTTGGATATTGATCGGTATATCTTTGTTCTTGCCTGCCATCTGACTATTTGAGAGTGTTAACATATGATCTGCCGTCAAAGCTAAAATGGTGCCAATATTTAAAATTAATTGCGAATATTCTTGTATCCAATGTTGTTTCTGGGATACTGCTTGCCAGGATGGCGTTGGTTCGTTGATTGTGAAGGCAATTCGTCTGAGTTGCCGCACAATCCGATTTAAGGATAACAGCATTTCTGGATAGTCGGTGAGTGTGCGCAGTGCGCGCTTACCCCAGGGATTAAAGCGCGTATCATCAAAACCTAGCGAAAGGGCGCTTTCAGTTGCGCGTACGTTCTGCTCAATTGCTCGTATGCCTGTATAAACGTCCTTACTTTCCTGCTCGTTCAAGCGCCCCGCCACAGCATCTGCCAGACCAGGGAGCGCGCGAGCGATTTCGGAGGATAACTCTGCTACTGATTCTCGGGCACGATTGACGTACACTGGCGGTGAGAGCAGTACGCTGACCAGTACTCCCATCCCACCTCCGATAACTGCTCCCAGGAGACGCAACATCGGATAGCCCAATACATTGGTGCCCATGATGATTGCCAGTAAGGCGCTGATTGGTATCTGGGTCGCTAAATATTGTCCACGTTTCTGTACAACCAGCCCGATGCTATTTGCCAGCACGATCAGGAAGACGATGGTCCAGAAGTTGATACCAACAAAGTGGGTTACTAATATGGACAGGCTTGCTCCTATCAGTACTCCCAGGATGCGTTCGATACTTTTGCGTGTGGTTTGCCAACTGGTAATTTGCACGATGATAATTGCAGACACCGGGGCTAACGCGGCCGCTTCCTTGCCCAATAAACGAAATGCGATTTCCCACGATAGGCCACTGGCTAGCGCCCCCTTGAGGGCGAAGAGAATAAATGGGAGCCTGGTGCGCCACATTTTTTGCATTTTGTATTTTACATTACCCTGGTAAAAATGTGATGGTGAAAGGAGTCGTGTTGGCTTGCTCTCAGTTTTTGCATTCTTTCCTCCTTTTTTGCGCGCTCCATGATCTATAATAGTCATTAATGCATCCTCATTACTTTCTCAGAATATTGTAGTCTAAAAAAAATCATTTATAGCCTCATCACTTAACATATTATAGCATCATTACCATTATAGTTATTCTACTTTAAGTCGTAGCTATCTGCAAATTATAGGGGTTAAGCTGAAGAAAATAGTTAGCCGTTTGGATAGAAAGAAAAAAGTTGCCAGGTTGACAAACTTCCTTTTTATGAGTTATTATTACCATATGGAATATACCCATCATGGTAATAATAAACGAACAAATAGTCATTGGAAGGATAAAATCTATGTTATCTAGCATGTGGCGCTCTATGATCAGTACCTTTTGTGCTTTTTTTGTTTTTGCGTTGGCGTATCTGGGGTTAATGCATGTTATTGATCCCTTCCCTCCTTTTGCGCTGATCCATAATCAGCATCCAGACTTGAAGATTGCGTATCAGGTGATTGTTATCGGGGCCGAGTTATCCTTGCTCATTTTATTACTCGGTGGATGCCTGATTTTGTGTGTAGCTTTCAGGAATGCGCTGTTAGCCCGCAGGCGTGATATCCTCTTTTTCCTGAGCGGAGCGTGTATCCTGGTTGGATTGTTTATTGGTGCCAGTTGGTTAGCCAGAGATTTCTTAGCAGGCAACGCCGTTTTCAGTGGCATTTACGTCTTGATCGGTTTAGCTAGCGCTCTATTCTCAATCATCCTGCTTGCAAAAGGTATCTTACGGAGCGAGTTTGATCGTACAACCTTGCGTTTAACAGTCGTTGCCACCAGCATTATGCTGTTAACCATGTTGATTTCACTGCTTGGCACGCTGGTATGGACCTTGCGCCTATGGGCAGATGTTCCACAGTTTGCTATACAGCAAGGCATTACTCCTGGTTTTGCTGGTGGACTCGGTGGAAGTACCGGTGTCGGCCTCGCCATTCTTATGATGGCCTTTGCCATTGGTTGCTGCGCATGGTCCCTCTTCCGTGATCTGCGCACAACAGCCACGTCAGCACTATCCTGACAAACCTTTGGAGCGTGTCAGCCCCCCGTGGTTACTGTGCATGAGTCACCTACGGTGCAAAAACATCTTTTTATTATGTGCTGCATGATTTTTCGAAGGAAAATCATGCAGCACATAATAAAAAGATGTTTTTGAGTATCTGGGATGCGAAAGCCAGCGAATTGATGAAATTATAATTCCTGGATTGAGTGTTCCGCTAGCATGTCCATGGTACTGTTAATGAAGAGGCGCGCTGGCTGTGAGATATGGCGGAAGCGATGATAGACCAGGGCAAACACAAACTCTTCAGTAATATCTGCAACGGGGAGCAGCCTTATCTCACGCTCAATCTCATCAGAACTAAGGAGCGCTGGTAACATAAAAGTGATCCCACGTCCCTGTCTGACCAGTTCTTTGAGTCCTGCCAGAGATTCTATTTCAACGATAGGTTGGACACTTAAGCCTTGTGCCAGAATAGCTCGATCAACGGCTCGCCGTAAGCGGGAGTTCTCGCCTAGCAGGAAAAGTGGTTCCTTGAGAACTTGTGACAGCGTCACACTCGTTGTACCGCTTTGCGCTAAAGGATGATTTGCCGCGACCATGACCTGGAGTGGTTGTCGGAAGAGTTCCTGCACTGCCAGCACTTCCGGGCGTGTACTGGGATTAAAGATCAGTCCCAGATCGAGTTCGCCGTGTTCGATAAGTGTAAGCAATTCATCGGTGCGACCAACGCGCACTTTTAAGTGAATATGTGGATATCGTTGATGGAAGATGGGGAAGATAGTTGGCAAGAAGGCGGTAGTGAGCGGTTCGATACTGCCTATATAGATGGTACCATGCTCTCCATCCTGATGACGCGCCATAGCCTGCTGACCCTGTTGTAATTGATCCAGCGCGCCCCGTACATACGTTGCGAATTCTTGCCCTTCGCTGGTAAGAACCACACGTTGCTTGACACGGCGAAAGAGCGGCACGCCCAGTTCTGCTTCAAGGGCAGCTATCTGTCGACTGAGCGCAGGCTGCGCCACCAGACAGATATCAGCGGCTTTACGAAAGTTCTGCGTCTGGGCAGCAGTCAAAAAATAGGTGAGCTGACGTAGTTCCACGGTCTTTCCTTGCTAGATGATACCGATTTGGCATCAAGCCTTGTTATAATAGGTATTGGACATATCAATTCTGTGCTATTATACTTCACAACATAATTGCACCGCTTGACAGGCAGGTGGTTAGCAAGATCCTTGTTCAATGAAGAAAACAGTACAGTACAGCACAGTAAAGAGAAGAGGTGCGTATGACAGCGGAAAATCACACCGTGGATAGTCAGGTTCAGCGTCCACGCAATTTGTTTGACAAAATTTGGGATGCCCACGTGGTTAAGGATCAGCCTGGTCAGGCGAAGCTTATTTATATTGATCGCCATCTTGTGCATGAGGTGACATCGCCACAGGCCTTTTCTGGCTTGCGTGCCGCTGGTTTGTCTGTACGTCGTCCTGACGCTACCATCGCAGTTATGGATCACAATGTTCCTACCACGCATGGACGTCGGAGCCTGGATATTGTCGATCCGGCAATTTCAAATTCCATCAGTACCCTGGAAAAGAATGCGCGTGACTTTGGTATTACTCTCTTTGATATGCAAAATGCGCGGCAGGGTATTGTCCATATTATTGGCCCTGAGCTGGGTATCACCTTGCCCGGTACGACTATTGTGTGTGGTGACTCGCATACCTCGACACATGGTGCCTTTGGTGCGATGGCTTTCGGTATTGGTACCAGTGAGGTTGAGCAGGTGCTGGCAACTCAATGTCTCTGGCAGGAAAAGCCTAAGACGATGAATATCCATGTCGAAGGTACTATCTTACCCGGCGTCACGGCAAAAGATCTGGCTCTGGCGATCATCAGTCAACTGGGAACTGGTGTTGGAACCGGCTATGCCATCGAGTTCAGCGGTTCCGCGATTAGGGCCCTGTCGATGGAAGGGCGCATGACACTCTGCAATATGGCGATTGAGGCTGGTGCTCGTACAGGTATGGTGGCTCCTGATGAGACTACCTTTGCCTATATCAAAGGCCGTCCTTATGCGCCGCAGGGTGAGCAGTTTGAACAGGCGGTTGCCGCCTGGAAGCAACTGGCGAGCGATCCTGATGCTCACTATGATGCTGTTCATGAGGTCAATATCGAGGGCCTTGGCCCCCAGGTGACCTGGGGTATTAATCCTGGTATGGTCAGTGATGTGAATGGTGTGGTGCCTGATCCCGCCTCGGTTGAGGATGAAGTGACGCGCCAGAGCTATGAGCGTGCCCTGGCCTATATGGGATTGCAGGCTGGTCAGAAAATCACTGATATAACCGTTGATACGGTCTTTATCGGTTCCTGTACCAACTCGCGCCTGGATGATTTGCGCCTCGCCGCTCAATATGTGAAGGGCAAACATGTCTCGCCCAAAGTGCGCGCACTGGTAGTGCCAGGCTCGATGAATGTACGCCGTATGGCTGAAGAGGAAGGTCTGGCGGAGATTTTCCGTGAGGCGGGCTTTGAATGGCGTGAGGCTGGTTGTAGCATGTGTATCGCAATGAATGGGGACCACCTGAGTGAGGGCGAGCGTTGCGCTTCTACCAGCAATCGTAACTTTGAGGGCCGTCAGGGTCGGGGTGGACGCACCCATCTGGTCAGTCCAGCTATGGCTGCCGCTGCCGCCGTGACCGGCCATTTCGTCGATATCCGTGAATGGTAGTTGAGAGGAGATAGAAGGACTATGGAAGCTTTTACCACGCATACCGGTCTGGCTTTACCGTTGGATCGTGTCAATGTCAATACTGATGAGATTATTCCCGCTCGCTTCTTAAAAACGACCAGTCGTACCGGTTTCGAGTCGGCTCTGTTTGCCAACTGGCGCTATCTGGATAATCAGCAGGCCCCTAATCCTGATTTTATTCTGAATGAGGCTCGTTATCAGGGAGCAAGCGTACTGGTAGCTGGCGATAACTTTGGGTGTGGCTCGTCCCGCGAACATGCTCCCTGGGCGCTGGCACAATATGGCTTTAAGGCTTTGATTGCTCCCAGTTTTGCTGATATCTTCTACAACAACTGTTTCAGCAATGGTTTATTGCCCATCGTTGTACCAGAAGCAGTGGTTGAAGAACTCTTTAAAGAGATTGATAGCAATCCCGGCTATACACTGTCCATTGACCTGGCTGCTCAAACTGTGACGCGTCCCAACGGCGATGTAATCCATTTTGAGATTGATCCTTTCCGCAAAGATCGCCTCTACAGGGGATTGGATGTCATTAGTTGGACACTGACGATGAGCGATGATATTGCTCAATATGAGCAGCACCGCCGCCAGGAAGCTCCCTGGTACTTTGACAGTCTGGTGTCCCACAAATAGTATCGCCTGACTTCCTGACTTCCTAAAGCTACTTTTTTGTGGACACTTGATCCATATGGAACACCGCTTGTTGTAAACCTCATTCTTGCGTTAAGGTCTACAACAAGCGGTGTATCTTATTGCTTTAACGAATGTATATTTTAGTGTGTGATTTTTGTTTAAAGCGTTAAAGTAACCTTATGTAAGCCACGTGGCGTATCCGTCTCCAATCCCTTGACGATAGTCAGATCCAGGCCCAGTAGCTGTCCTGGAATAATCGAGGTGATTGGCGTCAGCCATTCTGGAGTATCTCTGGGAAGCGGAATCGGTGTTTGCGCCAGTGCCAGAGCCTCTGTATTATCCGATA
The DNA here is from genome assembly GCF_008326305.1 of Dictyobacter arantiisoli. GTDB lineage: Bacteria > Chloroflexota > Ktedonobacteria > Ktedonobacterales > Ktedonobacteraceae > Dictyobacter > Dictyobacter arantiisoli. The sequence goes on from NZ_BIXY01000105.1 coordinate 7,923, forward strand.
GAATGATCAGTTCAGCGCGTTTCTTTTGTAATTCTTTGGCAAGATCCAGTAAGTCAGGATAGGCCGCTCCATTGGGCATAATCAGAATGGAGGGTAGCCCCTTTTCAATAGTCGCGATGGGACCGTGCCGGAAGTCAGCCGATGAATAGGCAGTTGACATCATATAGGTTAATTCTTTGAGCTTGAGTGCCAGTTCAAATGAGGTGGCATAGTTATAACCGCGACCGATGACGACACACTGTGTCATATAGCGATAGCGTTCGGCCTGGCGAGCAATATCAGGCGCACCCTGGAGTACCTGTGCAATGGTTTCTGGCACCCTCTGTAGCTCATCCAGACGTTGCTGATCGCCATTCCAAAGTGCGGCGAATAGCATCATTACTGCTACCTGGGCCGTATATGTCTTGGTTGCAGCCACACTGCGCTCCTGTCCCGCATGGAGCTCTATCACGTGGTCGGCTACTTTTGCCAGCGCGGAATTGGGATCATTGGTAATGGCGATCGTAGGACGCCCCTGCCGTTTTCCCTCCTCTAATACCGCAACGATATCAGGCGACTGTCCTGATTGAGAAATACCTACCACAAGAGCGCGCTTCATCCGTGGAGCGGTGTGATACAGGGTCTCTAACGACGGGGCTGCCAGGGCGATAGTATGACCAGCCAGCGTACCCCAGGAGTATTTGGCATAGGTCGCGGCATGATCCGAAGAACCACGGGCAGCGATCAAAATATAGTCGAACTCAGGCAATTGAGCGATGATTCTCCGTACATTTTGTGTCTCCCGTTCGAGGAGACGCGTAATCACTTCAGGTTGACTATGGATTTCCTGCTCCAGTAAAGATGGCATATGTCCTCCAAGTATCCATTCTGCGCGGATAAGCGTTTTTCCAGGTATGTAAATAGTCAAAAAATTGTCTATACCCGGTTACTATACCATAGTTCTGGTATAGTGGTCTAGATGACCTGCTTCAACATCTTATTGCTGAACACTGTACTTTCTTTCTTTCTTTCTTACTTACCGTTATCAATCTTACAGAAAAGCAAAATGCCAGCTCTGCATATTTTTTGCAGAGCTGGCATTTTGTTTTTGTTTGAAGGTTGTGTTGTTAATAAGCGATAATCAGAGGTGTACCTATTGCTGCCCAGTTGTAAAACCATGCGGCATCGGCGGTAGACATCTCGACACAACCATGGGAGCCCGTCATAGTTTTTCCAGCAACCGTGTGTGGAACATTTGTGCCGGGTCCAAAGTCGTTGCCACGCCAGTAGGCGTCGTGTAAGAAAAGCAGTGTTCCCTGGAAGCCCAGAGCATAATTAATATGCAAGGGAGCATAATAATAGGGTGATCCCTGCGGCCATGGGGAATAGAAAGTCGCAGGATGAAGTTTGCTGATAATTGTAAAATTACCTGTTGGTGTTAAGAGATTTGGTTGTCCTGATGAAATGAGTGCATCATAGACGATCGTACCGTTGTTATAAGCGTAGATATGTTGGGTGGTCAGATTAACCTTGATAACTTTTCCTGAATTATCACTGCCTGGATTTACAATAACTGTCTTTGTTGTTTTTACCAATGCACTATAGATATATTGTGGAGCGCTATTTTGATCTGAAACGCGATACCAGGTAGCACCATTGCTCAGTATCTCTCCTGTGGCTGTGCCATAGACCGTGATAGCCTGGGATGCTGCAACAGTTTGAGTGATAATGCCATTTGTATCTGGTGTACTTCGTATATTTGCCATTCCAACGGCATAAACTGTTTCTGGAGTTGTGTTCCAGGTCACTGTTATCGGTGTTGCTGTCGGTGTAGGTTGTACTGTGGGGGTATCGGTAGCCGACACAGTAGGGGTAGCTGTAGATTTAACAAGGTCTATATTTACTAATTTAGATGTAATTAAACTTCCCTGGGTTGCTGGTGTTGCAGTAGCGTTTACTTGCCTGGTTGTATTGCTCACCGATTGGTTTCCGCACGCTGTGATCAGTACAGAAACAAGAGCTAATACTACAACAGAACAAATAATATGAGTGTGAATAAATTTATTCCGCATGCGAATCCTTGCATTCTATAAAATTTTTTGTTGAGTTAATACAATTAAACCATATTTTTATATAAAAATACAATAAAGTAGGAGTAATATCTTTCCCGCATATTTCACCTTACCTCGACTTTGTACGTTTTTAGGCTTTTGAGCCTGAGAAAAAGGGCAAGTGCGACGCATTTTCGAGTTCACGTTTTCAAAATTGTACAAAGTCGAGCTTAGCAACTTTATGCGTTTAATTTATTTACGCCGTAACTATCTTCTCTCCTGGTGCTTTCCAATGCCTTTCTAGCATCATGCTAGTGCACTGAGTGTTGGGTTGACACACCAGGGATTGAAGGTTTCCAAAAGTTGTTTTCTGGTGGAGCGATAGGACATATTTACTCTTCGCGTACTCGGCTTCGCTGGGCATCAAAGCCGTCAGGATAGCGCTTGCGTAGTTTTTTTACATTGGCTTCCATCACATCATGCATTGTCAGTCCAAGTGTATCGCAGAGCAATGTCATATACCAGAGCAGATCGCCGACCTCTTTACACAGTTCTGGCACATCGAGGTCATGTTGATGATAGAGGAACTTTTTAAGCGTATCTACAATCTCACCAGATTCGCCAGCGATTCCCAGAGCTGTCAACGTCAATAATTCTTTAGGGTCTTCCAGGTTGCAGGTACGATGAATTTCTTGTGCATATTCCTGGATTGTGATTCGTGTCGGTGTATCTGTCGTATCCATTTTTTTCTCCTGTTACCACACTACGATCTACCATATGGAAAGCGGACCATGCTTTTTATCTCTATTAGAATAGTCAGGTTATTTGACTCTATTGATTTGTTTATAATGTAGCTTTTCCTCCTTCTCTCGTCAACTCAGACAGTACTTATTGAGTATGCCCTACTTGCGAAAGATACTTCTTGTTGTCTTTGACATCGAACAGCGATGTAATCTACACTTACTGATGTTTCCCGTTGGTGTGAGATACTCATTTGATTCAGAATGGGGGTGTGCGTGGAAGGTATCAAAAATTATTTGATTGATATGGATGGGGTAATTCTCTGGGGTTCTAAATTAATTCCTGGCTCCGGTGAATTCGTACATAATTTACGTGCTCAAAATATTCCTTTTCTAGTTTTCACCAACAATTCAAATTACATTCCTCGTGACTTGCAGGTTCGGTTGGCGTATATGGGATTGCATATTTCTCCTGATTCAATTTTCACCTCGGCCCTGGCAACGGCTCAGTTTTTGGATACCCAGCGTCCTGGAGGGAGGGCCTTCGCGATTGGTGAATCAGGATTAACGACGGCCCTGCATGACGTGGGCTATATTTTGACAGATCAAGATCCTGAATATGTGGTATTGGGCGAGACCACTACCTACAGTTTTGCGCGTATCTCACAGGCCATTCGTTTTATTAACGCCGGAGCTCGCTTCATTGCCACGAATCCGGATGTGATGGGTCCGGGTGAGGGTGGTCTCGTGCCTGCAACCGGCGCGGTAGCTGCCCTGGTCAGCGCCGCTACGAGTGTAGAGCCTTATTATATCGGTAAGCCGAATCCTTTGATGATGCAGATGGCTTTACGCAAAATCAATGCCCATTCGGAGGAGAGCGTGATGATTGGAGATCGCATGGATACCGATGTGAAAGCCGGGATCGAGAGCGGCTTGCATACTGTGCTTGTGCTTACGGGCGTCACAAAACGCGAGGACGTTGAGCGTTATCCCTATCGTCCAACCTGGGTCAAAGATTCTTTATCCGATGTGGAGTTATAGGAATATCCTGTTTGACTGACGTCGCTTACAAAGTGTTTGATTCCCATCACCAGCGGGATCTTGCTGCTCACCTGCTGGCAGGCGCATGCGCGCCTGCGCCCTTTTTATTATGTGATGTAGAAAAGGTCCGAAGAACCTTTTCTACATCACATAATAAAAATCTGTTTGAGCACCATTGGTGCGAAAACTCATGCGCCAGGATGGCGAAGACCATGGGAATCAAACACTTTGTTACAAAGTGTTTGATGATGAATATCAGGCCGCTTTTGCTATATTATTGGTTGCTAATTCTGTTTCGGGTTTGGGAATTGTTATTGTTCGTTTGGTAAAGAAGAGTATGCCGGTGGTAACCAGCGTACCGACCACGATAGCTAATAGATAGGGCAACAGGTTGTTGACCGCACCTGGGATGAGGAGGACGAAGACGCCTCCATGTGGTACCTGAAGCTGGCAAGCGAACAACATTGAGATGGCGCCTGCGACCGCTGATCCAATCATGGTGGCAGGAATGACGCGGAAAGGATCACGGGCTGCAAAGGGGATCGCGCCTTCGGTGATAAAGGCTAAACCCAGGACTGCTGCGGCTTTACCGGCGTCTTTTTCTTCCTTGCTGAAACGGTTTTTTAGAATAAAGGTACCTAATGCCAGGCCCAGGGGGGGAGTCATTCCGGCAGCCATCACGGCAGCCATGGGCGCGTCTACATGACTGCTGAGGAGCCCGACTGAAAAAGTGTAGGCGGATTTATTGATTGGACCACCCATATCAATTGCCATCATTCCTCCCAGTAAGAGTCCGAGCAGGAATGCATTGGTACCTTGCATGGTTTTGAGCCAACCTGTCAGGGCTGTGAGGATATAGCTGACTGGCGTGCCGATGACAAAGATCATCAGCAGTCCAATAATGGCGGTGCTGAGCAGTGGTAAGACCAGGACAGGTTTGAGGCCAGCCAGATTCTTGGGCAGGTTGATCCATTTACTGAGATAAAGTGTGACATAGCCAGCCAGGAAGCCCGCGATTAAGCCTCCCAGAAATCCTGCACCAATCGTATTCGCAAGTACACCACCGATCATACCAGGAGCCAGTCCAGGCCGGTCCGCGATAGAATAGGCGATGTAGCCTGCGAGGATGGGAACGATCAAGCTAAAGGCTCCGGTGCTGCCACCGATCTGATTAAGCGCCCAGCCCAGTGTGCCAATCTGTTTGGACGCGTTGATACCACCAACTGCGAAGGAGAGCGCGATGAGTAATCCTCCGGCTACCACAAAGGGTAACATGTAGGAAACGCCGGTCATCAGATGTTTATAGATTCCCAGGTTGGAGGCGGAACGTTTGGCCTTTTGTGCCTGAATTTCACCCAGATAGTCTTGCGTGGTCGCTACTGGCGTTGAATTATCCGCTGTGGCAGTGGTAGGACTCTGGGCGGCGCGTTTCAAGGCAGTCTGGATCAGTCCCTGACCGTTTTGTAAGGCATCGTGAGTGGATGTTTCATAAATGGCTTTGCCAGCGAAGCGACTCTTATCAACTTTAGCGTCGGCAGCGATGATCACGGCAGTTGCCCGCTGGATCTCTGCGGGAGTCAGGGCATTTTGTGCTCCGACCGAGCCCTGTGTCTCAACTTTGATAGTATGTCCCAACGCTTTGGCTGCCTGCTCCAGGGCCTCTGCGGCCATAAATGTGTGGGCGATGCCGGTTGGACACGAGGTGATGGCAACCAGATTGGCATGCTCGTTTGTTTCTGATTGGGGAGCCGTTGTCTCGTGTGCAGGTTGTTGCGCAAGCGCTGCCTTGATAATATCCTGGCTGGCGTGAATTGCCTGACTGGTGGTTGTCTCGTAGAGTGGCTTGCCAGCGAAACGGTTAGCATCAACCGTGGCATGAGTCGTGCTGATCACCACATCAGCTTCCTGGATATCCATGGCAGTCAATGTGTTTTGTGTTCCCATTGATCCTTGTGTCTCAATTTTTATGCTATGACCAAGGGCATTTGCGCCGCGTTTGAGCGCTTCAGCGGCCATAAATGTATGGGCGATACCGGTTGGGCAAGAAGTAATTGCCACAATCTTTGCCATCTTCGTACTCCTTTGCACGGATTAAAACCATGCATGCTTCTCTGCATAAATCACGGTACATAAAAAATATATATGTATCAATGAGCTGTGTATACTGCCTGTTTGTTAGATTACGCTTTTCCTGTAGCAGGCTGTGCTTGTTGCGGCGCACGGATCGTCACACATTGTGCGTATTCCTGTAGCACTTGCCGTGCAGGGAGGTGAGGACCAATCTGTGTAATCGTGCCAGCTGAGAATGCGGTGGCCAGGCGTGCACAGTCGGCTAACGACAAACCATCGGTCAGGCCAGCGATGAGGCCAGCTACCATTGCATCTCCTGCACCCACGGTGCTTTTTACCGCGACTTTAAGTGCGGACGCTATCAATGAGGTCTGGCGATCCACAAACATTGCGCCCTGTGCGCCCATCGATATCACAACCAGTTGAATATCTCCCTGCAACAATTGTCGCGCTGCCTGTTCAATGCTGTGCTCATCAGGACACTTTTGTCCAAGCAACTGTTCAAGTTCATCGATATTTGGCTTGATAATAGTTGGTTCAGCTGCTACACCGGCCTGCAAGGCTATCTGGCTGGTATCCAGAACCGTTTTCTTGTGGTGTGACTTGAGCTGTTTGATCAATCTGGCATAGATATCTGCTGGCACACCGGGTGGTAGGTTACCCGCCAGGATAAACCAGGTGCAGCTTTCCATCATCTGCTCAATGCGCTGGACTAGTTGTTGAATATTCTCCTGCGTGGGTTGTAGTCCGGGCATATTGATGTCAGTTGTTTGCTGGTTGGCTTCATCGACAATTTTGATGCTGGTACGTGTCGCGCCGGGCAGACGCACAAAATGGTCAGCGATCTGCTTGCGTGCAAACAACTGCTCAAAGATATCAATGTTGGCCTGTCCCAGAAAGCCAGTGGCCGCGCTCTGTAAACCATAATCTGCCAGGAAGGAGGCGACGTTGATACCTTTGCCCCCCGCATCCATCTGCATTGTCTGACCGCGATTGACGCGGTTGGATGTGAAATGATCGGCCCTGACAGTCAGATCGACGGCTGGATTGAGGGTAATGGTGGCGATGCTGTTCATAATGCTCGCACCTCCGCCGCGTTGCGGCATTGTAATGCTTTCCGGGCAATCTCCTGCATATCGGTCAGCGAGGAGGCACGGATATGTGCCTTGATAGTCGCGACACTGGGAATGCTCACGCTAAGCTCTTTGACACCCATGCCAGCCAGGATACTGGCTCCCAGAGTATCAGAGGCCAGGCCGCCACAGACACCGACCCACTTGCCTTCTTTGTTTGCCGCCTCAACTGTCCTGGCAATCATTGCCAGTACCGCTGGATGTACGCTATCGGCCTGACGCGCTAACTGTGGATGCCCACGATCCATTGCCAGCGTGTATTGAGTGAGATCATTGGTGCCTATCGAGAAGAAGGCGACCTGTTTGGCGAGATGTTCGGCCAGCATCACGGCTGAGGGGACTTCGACCATGATCCCCATTGGCACGACGGGCGCATCTAACTCTTGCCGTACCTGTTCGGCGATAACAGAAGCTTTCTCCCAATCCTCCAGTGTGGCGATCATCGGGAACATAATACTCACTGGACCGTAGGCAGCGGCGCGATAGATGGCGCGTAGTTGTGGAATAAATAGTTCAGGATGTTCAAAGCAGAGCCGGACACCACGTATGCCTAGAAATGGATTAGCTTCTTTGGGGAGATTGAGATAGGCCACTTCTTTATCTCCACCAATATCCAGCGTACGAATAATGATCGGTTGTTGCTGCATGGCCTGGATAATGTCGCGATAGACCTCAAATTGTTCGTCTTCATCCGGGGCGGAGTCACGTCCGAGAAAGAGAAACTCGGTGCGCAAGAGTCCAACTCCTTCCGCGCCCGCCTCCGCCGCTTTCTGCGCATCCGCGACATTGCCAATATTGGCGACGACTTCGATACGCTGTTGATCGGTTGTCGTGGCTGGCGCGAAACGTAGCTTGCGTTCGATTTCTTGTTGTTGTAGAGCCTGTTCTTGTAATATCCGGGCCTGCTGGATATCGGCAGCGCCGGGTTGCAGATAAAGTTTCCCGGTTGATCCATCCAATATACTGGACTGGCCCTGACTGATGCTCAGGATTTCTTGACCGGCACCGACAATCGCCGGAATTCCCAGCGAGCGTGCAATAATCGCTGTATGCGAAGTTGGACCACCACCTGCCGTACAAAATCCTAACACATTACGTGGATCGAGCAGGGCAGTATCTGATGGGGCCAGATCATCGGCAATCAAGATGGCTGGTGTGTCAGTATTGTTTGCTGGCGTGATGGTGGGATGTTTGCCCGTCAAATGTTGGAGGACGCGTTGACCGACATCATTTAAATCAGCGGCGCGACCTGCGAGAACGGGATCTTTGAGTTGTTTTAACTGATCAACTCGTTCTTCGATGGCAGATTGCCAGGACCAGGCGGCGCTATGTCCCTCATAAATGAGCGCAATTGTGTCTTGAATCAAACCAGCGTCATTGAGAAATTCGCCGTGCGCTTCGAAGATTGCGGCTTGACCAGCTCCTGAGCGGGCGCCGACATTTTTATGGAGTTCATGCAAGTCATGCTGAGAGGCATCCAATGCGCTTTGAAATTGCTCGCCCTCGGCGATAGGATCGCCTGTTTGATCCGCTACATGGATGGTTTGTCGTTTGTAATGTTGTATGGGACCGATGGCGATACCAGGGGCGGCTGCCACTCCGGAAATAGTTTGCTCTACTGTTTGTGGCGTCCAGATAGGAGCTGTATTTTTCTGTATGCTTGTTGGCCGGGCTGGCTCTTCTTCATCTCCTAAACCCTGCTTGATGGCTTCCTGTAGCGCTTTGAGGGCATCCGTCGCATCGACACCCTGCGCAGAGACACGAACCCGGGTGCCGTGCTCAATCCCTAATTGCAACAAGGAAAGTAAGCGTTTGCCGTTCCCCATGCGCTGCCCGTTGCGTATCTGGATGTCGGCTTTGTAGCGCTTGGCAATATTGACAAACATTGCTGCGGGCCGGGCATGCAGACCAGTTTTATTCTGAATTACAGCATCGAAGAACTGTTCATAATCAGATGATGTCTGGAGGAGGGGTGTTTCGGCGGGACGTTCGCCTGTCAGTGCCTCGATAATATCATGAGGATTTGTTGTGTTGCTGAGCAGTGTAACCTGTTGCTCATCTCCAAGCACGCGTGTCAGGCGGCGTAAAACCTCAATATGCTCATCTGATTTTGCCGCAATACCCACAATCAGGCGCGCCGTTTCACCAGGATTCCACTCTACACCGGCGGGCACCTGGAGTACTGCTATCCCTGTGCGTGCAATCTGGTCGCGATTCTCGTTTAAACCATGCGGAATAGCGATACCATTGCCCAGAAAAGTATTCGCCACCTCTTCGCGTTGTTGCATGCTGGTCACATACTGTGTGGTAATGTTGCCACTTGTGACAAGTAAGTTGCCAACCAACTCAATCGCAGCTTGTTTGGTCGCAGGATCGGTTTGCAGGCGAATCTGTTGTTCATTGATCTCGATCATTACGTTTACTCCCAGAGCCATACAATCAGAAAGGTTGGTGTACCCCGGTCACCTATGACCACCTGTTAACTCTTGTAATCGTTTACATTGATATGAGAATTGTAAACGATTACAATTGAGATTGTCAAGGCTTGTGCAGCCTGGATTGTATGTTACGGGGGAAGAATGCTGTATCCTCTGTCTGTTCAAGCGGCTTGAAGCAAATTTTTCTCAGCAGAAATTGAGTTGTAAGGCAACTATAATCGCAATACCGAGCCTTATTGTATAGTTGACGCTTATGGATTATCATTTGTTATATAATTATGATATACTATCTGCAATCGATTACAAAAAATAGTTGTCAAAGGATGAGACACGTATCCTGTCTCATCTGGATGTTGGGGAGGAGGTAGAAGAATGCAGCGCTGGAGCACTCTTGCTATGAGAGGGGAGGCATCCAGTATCAATGAGGAGTGGTATGGTCAGTATCAAAGAAGTTGCCGAGGAGGCCGGTGTATCTACCGCAACAGTTTCACGCGTTCTATCAAGCAGTGATCATGTGCGTCCTGAACTACGTCAGCGTGTGATGGAGGCCGTTGAAAAGTTGCAGTATCGCCCTAACCTTGTCGCGCGTAGTCTACGTTCACAACAATCCAATACTATTGGGCTGATTGTATCTGATATTCGTAATCCATTCTTTACCTCTATCAGTCGCGCTGTTGAAGATAGTGCTTATAAACAAGGATTTAGCGTCTTATTATGCAATACAGATGAAGATCCTGAAAAAGAAAAAATCTACTTACAATTAATGCGAGATACCAACGTCGCCGGTGTTATCTTTTCTCCTACACGTCAAATTATGAGCGATCTCGCCTCATTGCCATTTGATTTTCCCATGGTCATTGTTGATCGCAGCGTGCCTGATGTTGACGTCGATACGGTACTCCTGGATAATGTCGAGTCCGCCTATCGTCTGACAAGCCACCTCATCAGCAATGGTTTTCGCCGTATTGGAGCACTGTTTGGTGAAACCAGCACCACTGGCATACAGAGGCAGCGTGGCTATGAAGAAGCCTTGAAGGCGCATGGTATACCACTGGTCCCCGAATATATCAAACACCTCCAGCCGCGCGTCGAAGCCAGCTATAAAATAGCCACCAGCATGTTGCAACTTCCGCACGCGCCAGATGCTCTGTTGACCAGTAACAGCCTGATCATGGAAGGTGCCTTACAAGCGCTACGAGCCTGTAATCTCTCGATTCCCGAAGACATCGCGCTTGTCGGCTTTGACGAAACACCCTGGACCTTATTAGTACAGCCTGCCATCACCATCATCGCCCAACCTACCGATGAGATCGGCAAAACCGCTGCTGACCTGCTCTTCCAGCGCATCGCCATCCCTACACGTCCCACGCGCCAGATCATACTCAAAGGACAACTCATGGTACGCGGCTCCAGTACACCCCTGCATCTTAAAGCCATGTAAGATACATAAGAGTGTGTCAGCCTTCCCCACTACCAGCGGGATCTTGCTGCTCCCTGGCTGGCAGGCGCGTGCGCCTAAGTTTGGTCCAAATTAAGAGCCAGATGCAATGGTGCAAGGAGTGACCGCAATGCGTGAAGCAAGGCCCCAGCTGCAGGCGCGCGGCAATTTAAGGTGAGCGCCTGCACGTGACCATCG
>NZ_BIXY01000106.1 GCF_008326305.1 Dictyobacter arantiisoli
AAGAATGCACCACAAGCACTTGCAGCTCTGAACGGAGGGATCTTAGCTCTCATGGATTGGCTTGCTGTTCGTAACGTTGCTTCACAAATGCGGCATTTTTGTGCTCACCCCCAAGAAGCAATTGAATTGCTTCTTGGGAAGCTTTCGCGGTAAAATGGGTACACCAAAAAGCCCTGAGTTCTGGGTTTCCATCCATGCGGGTGAAAACGGGGTACAGAAGCGGCAGCCCCTGATGGAGCGCGATGGCAGGCATGCCGGGGGCATGACAGTCCTCGCAACTTCTCTCTTCCACCACAACTCGGAACAGAGGGCCCACTCTCAATTGCATGCCGTACATGGTTGTGTTATTATGAATGCACAATGACATAATGCATTTATGAGCCGACCTACAAAGGAAACAGAGATGGATCCAGAGAATGAATTTACATATTTTCAGCAGGTAACTATTTTTCAGGGGTTGGGCGACGATGAGATCCGCGAATTGTCAGCCGCCGCACGGAAAAGAAGCTTTCGCTCTGGTGAAGTTATTTTTCATCGCGATGATCCTGGACAGGTCATGTATGTCATTAAGGAAGGCAAAGTCAAAATTTGCCTGATTAGCCCCGATGGACAGGAAATCTCGCTGATCGTCTTTGGTAAGGGGGATTATTTTGGTGAGTTCGCCTTGCTGGATGGCTTACCCCGCTCGGCTGACGCCATTGCCCTCGAAAAGGTAGAATGTTATACTTTACAGCGCAGCGACTTTCATAATGCCATCATGAAAAATCCTAAGATCGCCATTCGGGTGATGGAAGTTCTCTGTGAACGCCTACGCAAAACCGATCAGCAAGTAGAAGACTTGATTTTCCTTGATGTTTATGGACGCGTGGCGAAGAAACTGCTTGAACTTTCCGATACCCATGGGACAAAAGTCGATGATGGAATTCGTATTGAGGTTCGCCTGACCCAACAAGAGCTAGCCTCCATGGTGGGCGCTTCACGTGAGAGCGTCAACAAGGTACTGGGCTATTTTACTGATAAAAAATATATCAGCACTGATAAACATCGCATCACCCTCCATCGCGTAGCTGATCTCGAGCGACGCATCTACTAACATGCAGACCTGTACTTTTGGGCCTCGTGTTACCCCACTATAGAACGATACGTCCCATGATGTCAGGTAGATGTTTTTCTGTTGATTGAATATGCGTTGAAGGAAATCAATCTCTTGGAGAAAGTTATTATACACAACGATCCTCAGTCTACTACGAAAGAGGATGAGCAGTCCCCCCAACTACCAGGAGTGGAGGTTTTAGATCCTACCCCTGTGAGTTTCTTCTCGAAGGTAAAAGCTCTGATCGCCTTGATGAGGCCGAAACAATGGACAAAAAACGGTGCCGTGTTTATTGGTCTGGTTTTTGCCGGTCAGCTGTTTCAGCTCGATCCTTTCATTCGAACATGCCTTGCATTTATAACTTTTTGCTTTGTTTCTAGCACTATTTATGTTTTAAATGATCTGTTAGATATTGAAAAGGATCGTCAACATCCTGTAAAGCGTTTCCGCCCATTGGCGTCAGGGCGTTTGCCTGTAGCATGGGCCAAAGTGGCTTTCGTTGTTTTACTGCTCCTGTGTGCGATTTTAGCTACCCTGGTCTTCTTTATTCCATCGCATAGTGATCTCTACCACACCCTGGGTGGCGCAAGCATTCTGTTTGCAGGCTCGATTGCTGCCTATCTGATAATGATGATATGGTATAGCTTCCGCCTGAAGCATGTCGTGCTGATCGATGTGTTTTGCATTGCGGCTGGCTTTGTATTACGGATTGTGGCTGGTAGTGTCATTATCCCCGTGGTGATCTCTCCCTGGCTCTACCTGGTCATGTGCTTTCTCTCCCTCTTTATGGGATTTGGCAAGCGTCGCCACGAATTAGTACTATTGCAAGGTCAGGCGGGAAGTCACCGTAAGATTTTAAAAGAGTATAGTATTCCTATGCTAGACCAGATGATGACAATTGTCGTCGCTGGTACGTTAATGTCGTATAGTCTCTATACCATCCAGGGACCAACTGGAAATCATCGCCTGTTTATTACGGTTCCCTTTGTGCTGTATGGAGTATTTCGTTATCTCTATCTTGTGTATATGCGTATGGAAGGTGGGAGCCCTGACGAGATTCTCTTGCATGATCGTCACATGCTGGCAACGGTCCTGCTGTGTATTATTACGGTCATTGGCGTGCTCTATATTTTGCCAAAGTAAAACCTGTTGAATTTATCAATAGAATGAAAATGTAACGGAGTGTTGTGGTGGTTACTCGTAAGAGGACAAAGAATAGATATATCCTCATCGAGGAGCCCTGCCTATATGTGATGACTCGACGCCTGGAGTACTCTCCACGTTAGCATCTGCGAGTACAGGAGAATAGTTTGTATGAAAACGATAATTATTATTCCCACTTATAATGAGTACGATAATCTGCGTCCTCTTCTGGATACGGTGTTCTCATATGCTCCTCAGTCTGATCTTTTGATTGTGGATGATAATTCACCAGATGGCACCGGTCAGCTGGCTGATCAGATTGCTGCGGAAGATCCACGCGTGCATGTGTTGCATCGTGCTGGCAAACTGGGCCTTGGTACCGCCTATGTCGCTGGTTTTAAATATTCAATTGAGCATAATTATGATGCGGCCTTTGAAATGGATGCCGATTTCTCACATGATCCTAAGTATTTGCCTGGCTTCCTCAAAACGATTGAGAATGCAGATCTGGTAATCGGTTCACGTTATATTCCAGGTGGTAGCACCCCAAACTGGTCATATGTCCGCCGTTTGATTAGCGGTAGTGGTAATATTTTTGCCCGTTTCATGCTGCATATTCCGGTCCATGATTGCACCGCTGGCTATCGCTGTTATCGTCGTGAGGTGTTGGAAAGCATTGATCTGGATACCATTCAGTCACAGGGGTATGCCTTCCAGGTAGAGCTGGCCTATCGCGTGATGAAGCAAGGATTCCGCATCCGCGAGATTCCAATTACTTTCATGGATCGTCGCATTGGTCAGTCGAAGATGTCACGCAAAATTGTCATCGAGGCTTTTACTTTTGTGGTACGTGCTCGCTTCGGAAAAGTACCTATGCCTTCTCCTGCGTTGCGTAAGCAGACAGCACGAGTTGAAGAGGTCTCTTCAGCTGTACGTCAGTAACGTTGGTAAAAGATAACACGATAAGCAAAGGAATTTTCGCGGCTGGATCATTCAACATGATCTGGTCGCTCTTTTTATACGATCAGATGTGCAAGTTGGCAGAGCTTGCTGCTTTTTCACGCCAGATCTTTCGTTGATGAGGAAAATTACTTTAGCGTTTTTCGATCTATACGGAGTGATTTGTAGCGGCGTGAGGATTTACCCTTCTTTTTCTCATGGGGCCGGGCTGCCTCTTCATCATCCTGCTGGTATTTGGCTCGTGGATCGATACCATAGACACGTCTCATGTTTTGTCGGTGTTCGGAGAGTTGCGCCAGTTCTTTGGGGGCTGCATTGAGGGAGGAGACAAGACCCTGGGTGGTAAGAGTATGTCCACCATGTTTAAAGACATTTTGTTTGACTTCGCCATCATCGCTATACATCATCACTTCTACGCCACGTTCCTGTGCTTCTGATGCGAGGCGCACAATGACAGAGTCAGCGGTCTCGCCAGCGCAAGAGTAAATTACACAAATATGATCAATATGCTGCATTTGTTCACGGGCACCCTTGCCGTCGAAGACGACCACAACGCGGTCAGTGGTGTTGCGATAGCGATTTTTTAGCTGCTTGATAAGTAAATTGCGCGCTTCAGCCTGACTTTTATCTTCTACATACTTAAACATCGCATTATTCTTAATCACGTTGTAGCCATCAACCAAGATATCAAATCCCATAGCAGATACTCCATATTTAGCTCGTGCGAGCGTGTTCTTCCCCCTCCTTTAATCAAGGTGGCGAATCTAACAGTGTTTCTTCGATCTTTTGTATTGTATCCTACTTTGTGGCGTATGGCAGCCCTTTTAATCATTCAGGCTAAGTAACTTTCCCATGTGGCCTGAGAGAGGCCGTGTGTTGCTTTGCTCAGCGCGTTCTGGGGGGATTGTGCTGGTAGACCGGGGGATTCAAAAATGGATTTGTCCGATGAGGTGCCAGAGATAGGCCAGTTCCGCGCGAATGTTGATGTGAACACTTTGTTGGAGCACGCTATTGATCTGCGCTGAGATGAGTGCGAGGATGATCAGGAGCAGGATACTGATTAAGACGATGAGTAGCACGACTGTTAGGATCTGTTCCAGTCGTGCCAGTGGTGAGGATGCTCGCCGGGAAGTGTTTTTTTTGTGGGAAAGACGTCTGGGATGTGCATCTGTCTCTCTGCCAGAGATATTACGTGAGGATGGTGGTGGTTGAGTGCCTATTTCGTCGATATTGAGGACACGGGTTAATCCAGGTTGTGCCAGTATCGGTGAAGATGGGGGCGTTGGTCCGGTCATGCGTGGTTGTCTGGTGGCGATCTCGTCGATATTGAGGACACGTGTCGGCCTGGATTGTGCTGGTTGTGGCGAGCTGTTTGGTCGGACTGTTGCGGGGGCTGTAGCTGGTCTGGTGGTGATCTCGTCAATAGAGCGAGTATTTTGTAGGCGGGATGGGTGAGCGGCTTTCTCCTCAATAGATGACTCTGGTATTGTATTGATTGGTGCCTGCCGGGCAGTATTGTGTATGGTTTGAGTAATCACGCTTTGTTGTGGATTCGTTTCAGCAGTATCAATGCTGGCTATTACCTGGAAACGTCCTGGTCGAATACAGAGCAGGCGAACCGGAGTTGCATGCTTACGGCGCAACTGGGCCTGCCGCGTGGTTGCAAAGAGCACTCCACGCAACGGAGCCATCTGTGTTCGAAATGGGAGTTTTGCCTCCAGGCAGCACTCCCCACAAATCCCATGGACATTATCCCAGCATTGTGGGCAGGCAGGACGGCGACAGCGGAAACAAAAGTGGCACATACTCATAAAGGCAGATTCCAGGGCCGCCGCCGGCGCCCGCAAGAGATAGCTATGGTCCTGGGAAGGTGTGTAGACTGCCTGACAAATTCTGCAGGCGATAGTCACACCTGGCCCTCTTTTTTGTTGATGTCCTCTTGATTCTGAATTCTGACCTGGCAACGTGTCAGTCACAAAAAGCCTCCCCAAAGCTACTCCGCTGTACTATAAATGAACTTCTGTAATTAGTATACCTTGTTTCATGTAAGTTCTGTGCTTGAAATAACGCAATTTTCCCCCTCTTTTTTCCCTTGATCCGAAATTTTTCAAAATTCGTCCCAAAAGGGTTTGACAGACGGCTTAAAGTCTGGTATTATCTATTCACGCGAGCGGTACTGAGAAGTATGGCGAACGGAAAAGCAAGGAGCCGTGGTGTAGTGGTCTAACATGTCTGCCTGTCACGCAGAAGATCGCGGGTTCAAATCCCGTCGGTTCCGCTATCGCCACCGAGATGTGACAAGCGTCCCGGTGGCTTCTTTGTATTCCATCATTCCTTCGAGCATGCGCAAGACGGGTAAAAATGCTGGTCGCGGTGTGATCGCCGCAATCTCCTGTTGCTCCACATCGTAGCTAAGCCCTCCAGGTTCCAAGATATGCATGACCATATCGCGGCGTTCCTCTACCGTCGCGACTGTCCACAAGGCGGCCATTTGTTTCCGGTACTTCTAAAGCCCTCAGTGCCAGCTCTACGGCGGCGACTTCTGCCTCCATCTCCTCGTCTTCAATGTAGCCGTCTCGGTGCTGCTTGAGGATGCGCCCGCGCTTTAAACGTAAACGCTCCTTTTCTCGTTCCATGGCTTCCTGGTCAAAGCCAGCTTTCTGTGCGGCCTCGATCATTTGCTCGCGGACCATATCGCGCCAGTAGGCGGGCAAGCGTAGTCCCTGTAATAGCTCTCCGAATTGCTGCATGACGTGTTCGGTGCGGACTTGCAGGTATCCTCCGGCCGGACACGGCAGCGCGCGTGCCCTGGCCATATCTTTGTAGTAGCCGTAGTCAACGCTTGAGTTTCCGGTTTTGCAGCGGAGGTTCAAACCGCAATGGACGCAGCTGATATAGCCCGCGAACTTGTAGATTCGTTGCACTGGCTCACTTCGATGTGGTGCTCGCAGATTTAACTTCGTCCCAATCTGGATACGTTCCCATTCTTCAGCTGTGAAGGCCGCCGGGTGTAGCCCACGGTATTTTTTCCCTTTGTAAGATACGGTCCCCTGTCGTCGCCATCTTCGTATGGTGTGTAGAATTCATTGCGGAGGATGGCGTTGATGGTATCGATGGTAAAAGGGCGTGCGCCGAAGCGCTTACTGTTAGTCCGATACCCCGCTGCGTTTACGGCGTCCATAATGGCCTCGGCTGTCTTGCCTTGCATGCGCAGTTCCCCGATCATGCGCAGGCCGGGATATTCTTCTGGGTCAAATTCCAGCGCTGATTTAGGACCGGTGGAGCGATATCCGTAAGGAAGATTTCCGTTCTTGGCTTGAGAATGCCAACGCCGATATGGCAAAAAGACTTTAATGAGCCTCTTCCACAGACTGGATTTTTCAATACATGCACGATATCGGCTTATCGACCAATCAATCAGAAATCGACATTTTACACGACCATTGACAAACTACCAAGTTATTCTTAAAACGTTATTTCTGGAATACTTTTGGCAAGCCAATACGTAGCTAACACCAATAAAACAAAAATACCCCAAACGATTAAAAGAACATCAGACCCATTGGCAGTTAATACGATCACTGATATAAAGCATAATATCAAGGATGCAATAAAAATCAAACTACTATAAACAATTCTTCTTCCTACCCTTAGTTTTCGCGGCAAAATCCATACCAGTATAAATAAAAATACATTAAGCGATATCATGTTTATTGACATAGCTTGTGTTTTACTAGGTAAAGCACTCATTGAGTATATGATACCAAGAACAATGATAATTATCTGAAAAATGCCATTAACAATAAAAATACTTTTACGATTTTTATTACCAACTTTTTCTTTTTCATAGGACAGCGCACTAAAAGTAGATTCATAACTCTGTCTTTGCTCATACATACGTTGTGGTTCCATCTGCATACCTCAATTAAGTAATTCTTAATCAGAAACAAAATAACTAAGATAAATTATCTCTTAGCTATTTTTTCAAATCAAAGAGCCCGTTTAAGAACTAACATCTAACAAGCAACTTGACCTATGTAGAAAGAAGATAAAGTATACTGGACAGTCCCAAGGCTTCCAGATTCATATTGACCAAAATTTTGAGTTGACCCTTGCCCATTAATGTCAGAATAAAAAATACCTCTAGTGCATCCTGACTGATAATAGGTAGGCCTATCATTCCAGGTGTTAGGCCAGAACCTCCAGGTATAGTCCGTCAAGTTAATAAAGCCTGTTCCTAGGAAACAGATTTGTAAAGTTCCATTGTTATCTTGTGCTTGGAGCAATAGAGCCTGACTTGTACAATCAGTCCCATACGTATTTGGAATGATTTGACCAGCAGTTTTTTCTGGCCTTAAACATTCAACTGTTGGAGCATTGGAACCATTTAAATGTACTAACTCAACTGCACAATGTTCAAGATGAGGTACGCTAGGCTTACTACTTGCATGAACGTTGGAAGTGCTGCTCGTAAAGAAAATAAGGGTAATAACTAGCGTAGCTATACTTAGCGATAAAATACGATTAGCTCTCAACTGAAATCCTTTCATTAAAAGCAATAATAAACTAATTAGTGTGTTTGTAAATTATAAATGAAGAATATGCATTTGTCAATATTATTATGGTAACTTTTCACTAACTGGTGAAAAGGACAATATTAGTATTCATAGACGTGAGTGAATTGCTATAAGTGCCATACATGTGGGAAAATATTTAGCGCAATAGAAAGTACCATGAAGGAATCCATAAAGATGAGGAGAAGATAGAACTAATGGTGACACTGCTGACCTGTGGGTGTTCACTTCAAACTATTGTTCATTCGTTTGGACTTGATGAACAGACAGTAGCAGCCTAGCAACGCCGTGTAGGGAGCCATTGTAAGCACGTTCACATGGAGGTGGTGAAACAAGGGAAAGCGAAGGGCCAGTACATTCAAATTGATGAAATACTGGCAAAAGTAAGGAAGATTATTGTGTGGTTGGCTTTCGCGATGGATGTCACCACTCGTTTATGGTTTGCAGGAATGGTGAGCCAGCAGCGAGGTCGTATACTCATGATCGCCTCTTCCAGCACGTTCGCAGGTGTTGTCAATGGGTGCCAAGTTTGCTGGTCTGTACGGATGACTTTGCCGCCTATCCAAAAAGTATTGTCCTCGCCTTTTGGGAAAAAGTGAAAAAAACAGTCAGGACGAGGGAAATGCAACCTAGAAGTATGGACTGATCTGTGTATTGTTATGGTGATCAAGCATGCGAAGAAAAAGAGGTGATAGAAATCACTCGGGAACTGTCGAGGGGACAAGTAAGAAAGCAAAAGAGCTATTCTTGATGAGAAAGGAATGTGTTAAGTTCAATACCAGTTTTATCGAGTGCTTAAATAGGCTCTCCGTCCTTTAGGGAGAACTGATGGGCTTGAGAGGGCCAACAGAAAAGTGGAGAGGATTGACCACCGGCCTCTCAATCGCTTGCTTATATGGATCGCCAGGTTGAGCATATTTCGCGTTGAGTGCTGGTGCATGCTTAGGGATGTCATCGTAATTGGCGAATAACTGATCAATGGGGATCAAGGCCAGGTGCGACCGGTGGTTCAAATCCCGTCGGTTCCGTCAACAAAGAGAGAGGCCAGCAGCGTTAACAAACGTTGCTGGCCTCTCTCTTTTCCGTAGAGCTTTTTAGTGAGGGTTTTATAAGTTTCTCAGGATCTTTTAAAATATCGTTTAAAAAGGGTTGACAGGATGAGTTCGTTCTGATATTATCTATTCACGTGAGCGGTACTGAGAAGTACAGCGAACGGAAAAGCAAGGAGCCGTGGTGTAGTGGTCTAACATGTCTGCCTGTCACGCAGAAGACCGCGGGTTCAAATCCCGTCGGTTCCGCCAAGCTTAAAAAAGCACATCCATTATGGAATGTGCTTTTTTGTTGCTCTTTTATCCAACCAAAGGATCTTCCACATTGCTCGATGTGGAAGATCCTTTGGTTGGATACCCTGATGTTTATGGATGGTCTGGCTGGCCAGACATCAACTAGATAGCGTTGCTGGCTTGTCTGTTCATTCAGCCACGCTTCGGCCTCCTGTTCGGAGCAACCGGTCTTTTCGCGATAGACCGTCATGAAGGCCCGGCGCACATCTGGAGCCATATTGGCAGCATCCCCGCAGACATAGATGAGAGCGCCTTTTTGGAGCAGATCCCAGATCTGGTCTTTGTGATTGAGGATCTGGTGTGAAGCCAAAGTGGCGGGCCACACGGGCAACCTGTGCCTCATAACAATGAGGCACGATACCAAGATGGAAGCCTGTTTGGTAGTTGATGTCAGCGGGCAACTCGAATTCAATATGGCGAGCCGAACGCTCCGAGGCATAGACGCCATCCTTGCGGTAGAGTTCGCGATTGACCAGAACTCTAGCCGGACGCGCCTTGAATGTTGCGATCAGCGGGGATTCAGAGGTGGTATTGATAATTTGGCACGGCAAGAGAAAGAGCTTCTCACATCGATGCAGATGTGAGAAGCTCTTTCTCTTGTTCTCTATCCCGGGGATAGCTTATTTTGGTGGGATTACTCTCGGGGCCGGATGAATAGGGCCCCAATTTATCCACTTTAAGGCGAGATACAGTCCATCGGTCCAGACCTTCCAGGAATGATGTCCTTTCTCTTTCCAAAAAATGTGTTTGATGTGCAATGAGTCGAGTACATGGGAAAAACTCACTGTATCTTTGTAGTAGGGAGCATCTTGCATTGCATCTCCCAGGAAGATATGTAATTTTTGCGCCGCAGGGCTGCGCGTGATTTGTATTTGGGGACTGTTATATTGTCGATAGCTTTGACTTGGTCCCCAGATCGAGCCCATTGGATAGTAGTAACCTCCCAGAGGGACCACCCAGTTAAAAACGTCTGGATGGTGGATGGCGATATTCATGGAGCCAAAGCCACCCATCGATAAGCCACCGATAGCACGGTGGGCGGCATCAGGGATGGTGCGATAATGTTGATCGACATAGGTAACCAGATCATGTGCTACAAAGGTTTCGATCGCTTGTTTTCCATTCCCACTATTGCCCCATTCAGTGGTAGCGCCCGGTGCGCCGTTGCCATCTGGCATTACCAGGATGGGCTCCTGAATTTCCCTGGTTGCAATTAACGCGTTTGCAGATTCGGCGGCATTCCCTGCCGTGAACCAGTCTATGGCCTTGCCTGGAGAACCGTGCAAGAGATAGATTGTTGGATAGTGTTTGTTTTTGCCAACAGCGGTAAAGTAGGTTGGTGGTAGATAGATATCAAATAAGCGAAGCTTATTACCCATTGCCGGGCTATGCATCCATACTGATTTTGTTGTCCCGATGGCGGAAATACCTCCATCAATCGTGCCAAGTTGTGGTGCGTTGTGGATAGAGACGTCGGGAGAAAAGATAAAGAGGTCGCTGGACTGGCTGGCAAGAAAGAATACTACCAGTAACAGGACAATAGAGGCGGTACGGCCTATGCTCCAGGTCCAGTTTTTCCCTTTCTTTAGTGATGCGCGGGCCGGGATTACTACGGGACGTGTGGTGCGATTGGTGATATCGGCATGAAGGCTGCTTCGTTTCCAAATGGCACGCACCAATGAAATAACGGGATCTACGACTACTTCATACAGAGCCACCCCGACTGCGGATCCGATGAAGGCGCTGATAACTGCAAGTGCAAGCATTACCAGACAGGTGTGCATCAGAACATTGCTATTGAGGGTTTTGAGATGGCCGCCAGCATCTGTGACCGGGAGGAGCTCGGTCTGGATGAAATCGTTCAAATATCTAATGCTAAATACGATACAAGCCCCTACCAGGCTCCCCAGTTTACGATTGGTGAGCGTGGCACCGATCAAGGCACCACCTGCAGCAAGCAGGAGTGCACCGATAAGCGCTGAGCGTAATGGATCTATTCCTGTACTGATGATGAGTGAGGAAAGATTATCAGATATTGCATGCCTGAAGATATAAAAGCTGCCGAGTATTGCAACTAAAAGAGAGACTAGAAACCATAGTACAGGCAAAAGTTGCTTTTTTCGGTTAAGGCGAGGCATGAAAATTGATTTTTGCTTCATTATTATCAACTTCTAAGGTGTGCAGACATAAGCACCTTTGTGTTTTCTTGAATAGAGCCCCAGGCCGCATACGTAAAACCGTACTGTCGTAAAACCGTACTGTGTCATAAGGAGAAATTTAATGTTGTCTTTCTGATATTCTCCTCACGTATTATACGTCACGCATCCAGATTATTTCTCTATAAGATGCACCAGGGGGAGAAAAGTATATACATGGCTGTGCTTTTCTCCTTTATTGTCCACATTGCTACCTCTTTGGTGGCGGGCACGGCTTTGGGATGAGGCTTTAGAACGGACCAATACCGAGTCCATGCAGGATCATTTCAAGGGCGGAAATGAGAATCACTGGCACAAAGATGACGCGAAGGATGCGATTACTCATATATAAAAGTAAACGGGCACCCAGCAGCGCACCTGCTAATACTCCCAGCGCGACCGGTCCGGCGACCAGTGGAGGAATGTCTCCACGCGAGAAATAGATGCCCGCACTGGCGGCTGCTGTGACACCGATCATCAAATTACTGGTTGTAGTCGATACCTTCAATGGCAGGCTCATAATGGTATCCATCGCTACAACTTTGAAGGTCCCACTCCCAATGCCCAGCAGGCCAGAAATCAGCCCTGCCAGATACATCATCGCCAATCCAAAGGGGGTGCGTCGTACCTGATAGGCTACCTCGCGTCCGGCAGTGCGATCTGGATAGGAGCTTGCCAGATGAAGCGCTGTGGCCCAGCGATCATTATGAACCCTTTGTGGGAATTCTTCCCCAATTTTAAAGACCAGAGGGACCGCTGAAATGATGAGGATAAACCCAAAGATGACGCCCAGCAAATTGGGGGCCAGGAGACCTGCCACGAAGGCTCCACTGACGGCTCCCAGCGTTGTTCCTAATTCTAAAAACATGCCGATACGTATATTGGTCAGACGATCGCGGACATAGGCAATCGCCGCTCCGCTGGAGGTGGCAATTACAGAGATAATGCTCACCCCAATCGCAAAAGAGATTGGAAAGCCAAAGATGATCGTCAGCATTGGTACGACCATGATGCCTCCCCCCAATCCGACCAGTGCACCGATTAAACCGGCCAACAGGGAACCCAGAAAGATCAGGATAGCCCTGGTGAAGGAGAAGTGAAACTGCAATGCTGTAGCTGCCTCCCCTGAACTTCCCTGCCCCAGGAAGATGCTGCAGAGAAGGATTGCCAGAACGATAGTTGTAATGATCACATATTTATGATCTCTCTCTTTTAGGAAGGTGAAAATGGAGGCGCCCACTCGTACCACCGGTGTGGCAATGAGTACCAGTAAACCTGACGTGATGATGGCCTGTGGTCGTAGCATGAGCAAACCGACCCACACATCATGGAGCGTTTGTGGAAAATTTTGGACCCGTTGAGAGGATAAGCCACCGGGTCGCGTTGGGATCAAGAGCATTCCACAAATGATGAGCAGTGTGCTCAATACCACGCCGCACTGAAGTATCCAACCAATACTGGTTGCTAGCGGAGGAAGGGGGTCCTTTGTGTTCCTATCTGTTGTATCCAGATATTTTCCTGGTTCAGCCCAGAAGGAAGGTAGTTTATGGTTCATCTACGTTAAACCTTTGTTTAGATGTTGGCTTAGACACACGTAGTACTCTGTCAGCCTTCAAATGAAGCTTGACAGAGCAGTAGAGGCTGTGTGAAAAGCGCTCACTGATTATCTTCAGTCGGCTTCGCAGGCCAGGCGAGACTACTTTTCTCACAGCCTCTAGGTGCGAGAATAAGGGTCTCGTTTTTTCTATTCCGAATTAGTGCATTTTTGTGATAGTGATCAATAGTGTTTCTGATCTTAGTGTACTCTGCAATATTCATAATTGCAATTCATATATATTATATTTTATATAAATTTGGGGAATGATTATAGGAGTGTGCCATTTCTTGCCCATACAACGTGTTTGATGAGTAGTGGTTCAAACACGGAATCAGGGGAATGCGTCAGGCTCCAGCCACTTGAATCCGTGTTTATAGGCAGGTGCTGATACGTCTGTATCCTCTTTCTACACTACCCAAAAAACTTTTGAGTATCTCGGGTGCGAAAACTTATATATAACGCTCAGGAAAATATAGATGTGTGATGCTTAGAATGTATACTTTTTGAATGAAAAAGAGTAGATAGAAGATAGGATGGCGCAATGGGCATAAACTAAGCAATTTTACTGTTATCATATGTGACGAAATATATTTGTTTGTAACTAGAGAGGTTGTGGATTTCTATGTTCAAGTTTGCGAACGTCAGACATCCTCGCCCTTCGCTGAAGCGTTTATTATGGGGAAGCTTGGGAACTGGCGCTGGCGTTGTGGTTGGGGCTGCTGCTGGTATTATCGGTGTAGGTTTGTATATTGTGGATACATTGACCCGTCCAAAGCATCTGGCAGCCTTTGCGCTCTATACCTTTAGTCCTTTTGAACTGGGTTTGCCTGCGGAAGATGTATCTTTCCCATCATTGCATAATGATCATGTGGTAAACGGCTGGTATATACCCCATGCTGAAGCGACATCTACCATTATTGTTTCCCCGGGCTATCGCAGCACGAAAACTGATGTATTGGGTCTCTGTGCGTTGCTCTGGAAGGCCGGTCATAATATTTTAGTCTTTGAATATTACGGCCATGGTACGGTGGTAGGGATGCCTGTGACGCTAGGGTATCGCGAGATTAATGATTTTCTGGGAGCGGTAGCATATGCGCGAAAGCGCTCGCCTGAAGCTCGTTTAGGCGTGGTGGGGTATTCGATGGGAGCAGCAGTCTCAATCATGGGAACCGCTCGCTCGCCTGAGATTCAAGCTCTGGTTGCCGATAGTGCTTTTGCGACCCATCGCAGCGTCGTTGAATACGCAGTGAGCCGAACCTTACATTTGCCGTTTGTGATTTTTGATTGGGCCACGGATTTGATTCTCTGGTGGCGTGCGGGCTATCACTTCAATCAAGTTGAGCCGTTACGTGATATCGGTCGTATCACTCCAAGGCCCATTATGTTGATTCATGGGATGAAAGACTCCATTGTCGATCCCCATGATGCTGCTTTGTTATATAAGGCAGCTGGTGAGCCGAAGGAACTCTGGCTGGCGCCGGATGTTGAGCATTGTGGCGTCTACTTTTCGGACCGTGCCGAGTATGTACGTTTGCTTACCGAATTCTTTGACCTTTATCTTAAAAAATCTCCACCTGTGCAGGTAGAGATCACAAGCAACGAGCTGACGGACTCAATCCATAACGGTTCGTATCCTCTGATCAGTTAGGGAAGTCTAACGTAACCACCATGCCATCTTTGGCGGCTCGGGTGTGCGGAAAGACATTGCGAGCCGCTTTTTCGGCCTGACGCGTGTCATGTATTTTTGGACTGAAATGGGTAAGCACGAGCTCATGCGCGCCTGCCGCTTTCGCAATGCCCGCTGTCTCTTCTGAGACCATATGTGCGTTTGTGCGTGCCAGGGGAAGGTCATCAACCGTATCATACATACTTTCACCGAGTAGTAAATCCACATCCTGTGCAAGCTCGATCAGCTGGTTGGTTGGGCGTGTATCGGTAATATAGGCAAAGGAGATGCCGCGTCTGGGGGGTCCCAGAACCTGCGCCGGATGAAAATCTTGTCCATTATATTCGATGTTTTCACCACGCTGGAGTTTTGACCAGTATTGGACGGGCAATCCCAGCTCTTTGGCCTTCTCTGCCAGAAACGCCGGACGACGTGCGAGATCCAGGCGATAGGCCAGACAGGGAATACCATGGGCAGCCGGGGCGCTGGTTGCCTGTAATCCTCCTTCTAACGTAAAGCGTTCGTACCCTTTTATCTCATGGATGATAATAGGATAGGGGAGCTCCGGGGCGATGCGGCGCAATCCTTCGATGATATAACTGGTACCAGCAGGTCCATAGATATGTAAGGGTTCCGTACGGCCAGCGTGTGCAACCATAAACAGTACACCAGGCAGGCCCGCCACGTGATCTGCGTGCATATGCGAGAGGCAGATGGTCCCAAGCTGGCGGAAACCCCAGCCAAGTGATTTCCAGGGAATCTGAGTCCCTTCGCCACAATCAAAGAGGGTGAGCGTCGAACCATTGCGTACCAGGGCACATGAGAGCCAGCGCCCCGGCAGAGGCATCATGCCACAGGTGCCTAAAATACAAATATCGATCATTGCTTATCCTTTGTCTCATAGCCATCTGTTGTGTTCTCTGTTCATCATACCATGGATGGGAGAGAAGCGAAAGCAAAGCCTTGTAACCTCTTTCCCGTACTTCTAGCGCTGCTTCTATTCTCCATTTGTGTGGATATTTTGACATTTTTTTACTGTTCTGCTATCATGAAAAATGAGCGATACTGGTTTTTGATTGTTTCCTGCGTTTTGAAAGAGAAAACATGGAGGCGCCATGGAATGGCGTGAATTTCTAGGCAGTATCATCAGTAACACATCTGAGCGCGACCGGATTGCGACAGAAATTGGAGTGCATTCAGTCACTTTGAGTCGCTGGGTCAGTGGCGAATCTTCTCCGCGCCCCCATAATATGCGACAGCTTTTACGTGCCATGCCGAAACCTCAGCGCAATCAGTTACAATCTCTGCTCGAAAAGGTTTCATCGGATGTGTCTGACGTGGACATTGATACGTCTGAACAGGAGATCCCATACAAGTTCATAATGGAGGTGCTGGATGCGCGTGCCAGCATTCCAGATCTCTTGCGTTTCTGGTCCATTACGCGCCTGGTTTTGCAACAGGCACTCCGTCAACTTGATCCCGAACGTGTCGGAATGGCGATTACCGTGGTTCGTTGTATGCCACCACGCGATGGGAAGATCCGGAGTTTACGTGAAAGTGTTGGATTAGGCACTCCTCCCTGGGGAGGAGACCTGGAAGAGAAGGCGCTCTTGCTGGGAGCCGAATCGCTGGCGGGACATGTTACGGTTTCTTGCCGTCTGGAGCAGATTGGAGATCTGCAGTCGAACAAGACATTTTTGCCTGCCTATCAGTCTGAACACGAAGTGAGTGCCGTCGCCTGTCCTATTATGCATGCCTGCCGTGTTGCGGGTTGTCTACTGCTTTCCAGTACCCAATTGGATTATTTCGCCCCGGAGGCACGTTTATCGTTAGTACGAGGCTATACTAATCTGGTCTCGCTGGCCTTTACACCCAATGATTTCTATGATCCCGAATTGATCGCTTTACATATCATGCCCCCTCCCAATTTACAGCAAAGCTTCTTTAATGGATTTCGACAACGTGTCTTGAGACGGATGCAAAATTCTGCCTCATCCGAGTCGCGCATTGCCAGTACCGATGCCGAACAACTGGAATGGTTGCAGATCGAGGAGTCATTGCTCAATTTGCCCCCTGAACCCAGTCATGCCCAGGTATAGACTATTTCTAGTTGCTCTGTAGCGTATCCATCATTATAAGGCAGAAACTCTCGCTTCTTTTTGCGGCCAATGAACTGTTGTATGATATATGCAAAGAGAGCGAGAGGATTTTTTTCTATGACACCATTGCTGATCGACCGTTTTCATCCCCAATCCCGACGTAGCCAGCAGGCTTTGATTGATAGAGGACTGTTGCGCAAAAGAGATGAACTGGCATTGTTAGATACCGAGCAATTGCGTCCGCTGGCCCTGTTGAGTCTGCTGATGCTGATTGTAAGCGGAATCTTTTTTATTGGCTTGGATAGCCTGGCCTATTTTGGACAGCACCAGCGCTGGATCGCTTCGCTATCATGGTGGGGCATTATCCTCTGGCTTGTGCTCAATTGTGTAGGATATGTCCTTATCCTGGGTATTCACGAAGCGATTCATGGTGCTGTCTTTGCTTTCTGGGGTGGCAGGCCCCATTTTGGTGCCAAACTCCCGCTGGCCCTTTATTGTGGCGCTCGCAATCAACTCTTTCAGCGCAATGCGTATCTCAGCGTAGGTCTGGCCCCACTGGTAGTGATTACCCTGATTGGCATCATTGTCACCCTCCTTTGCCCTGGCCTGACCTCCTATCTTCTTCTGGCCTTTGCTGGTAACTTCTCTGGAGCGGCCGGCGATGTCCTGTCTGTCCAGCGCATTGCCCGCCAGCCAGCGCACATCCTCATTGAAGATACTGAAGTTGGGTATACCGCCTGGGAAATCGTCTCTGAAGAGAACCAGGAACCATCGTAACCACCGGTCGTCTAAACGCTACTACCGTATTCGTCGAGATTCCTCTTGTTTAAGCGGTATTGCCCGTGAAGAGTGGCTGTTACGATGGTTTTTTATGGAGGGAATCTTGACGGATAGGGGCATGAGGATTAAGCTGAGGGTTGTCTGGTTGTTATTCTGTTGTCCGTTTTACCAATTGACTGGATTCGTGCTGGCTGGCTTTGACATGCTGAGTTGCTGTATGTCCGGGTTGGGCTGTGTATATGGATAGAAAAAATTATGCCGGAATTACCAGAGGTTGAATATACTGCTCGCCAGTTGCGAGCATCTGTAGTAGGTGCGACTATTCGTGAGGCGCTAGTGTTTTGGGAGCGTACCATCAGTCATCCTGCAGTGCCAGACTTTCTGGCTGAGGTAGCGGGGCGGCGCATCGAGGGCGTTCGAAGACGAGGTAAGTTTTTGTTGATGGATCTGAGCGGGGACCTTTTCTTGTCGATTCATCGTCGCATGACGGGCAATTTTTTGTTGTTACCCGCTGGCTGGTCGCTTGATATGAGTTTAAAGGATCTGGATGCCGCGCTCTGGAGCACGAAGGGACCGTTATTCACGTTTGATCCCGCGAGTGGATTATCCTATAGTCATGAATTGCGCTATTGTCGAGTCTGTTTTATCTTTGAGGATGGACGATGCCTGCTTTTCACTGATCCACGTAAATTTGGGAAGGTAGGATTGTGGGGTCGGGCACTAGAGCAGGAGGCTTTACATGGTCTGGGTCCCGAGCCTTTCAGTGAGGACTTTTCGCTGGCCCATTTTACCGCTGCTCTGTCCGGCCGTCGGACGAATATTAAGCAGTTGTTGCTGGATCAAACCGTCGTAGCAGGCGTCGGCAATATCTATGCTGATGAGGCGCTATTCTATGCCTCTCTTCATCCCACGCGACGAGCCGATAGCCTCTCAGATGCTGAGATTGCATTGCTTCACAAAGGGATTGTTGAGGTGTTGACACGCGGGATTGAACATGGCGGCACTTCCTTTAATGACTATCGGGATCTATGGGGTGAGGCGGGCGAGAATTTTAACCATGTGCATGTTTATCATCAGGATGGGAAACCGTGTAGTCGTTGTGGGACATTGATTGAACGTATGGTGATTGGACAGCGAAGCGCGCATTTTTGTCCTCACTGCCAACCCGCTCCACTGCTGGCAACCATTCCTCTCGCCAGTGAATAATGCCATGCAGTCCTGCTAACCAGAGCCTTCCTATGGATAAAGGAGCCAAGAGCTAGCTCTTGACAAAGTGCGCAAAGGTGTGTAAGATAGGTTTATGTATACACCGAGCGAATTTGGGGAAAGAATCCGCGTTTCCGTGAAGACGTTGCAACGATGGGATCGGCAAGGGGTGCTCAAGGCCCACCGAACCGCAACGAATAGGCGATACT
>NZ_BIXY01000107.1 GCF_008326305.1 Dictyobacter arantiisoli
AATTGGTCACTGACTTCCCACGGTTTGGTTCGGGCCATCTTGGTTTCTCCTTTGCTTGGGGGATTCGTGTTCCTTTCCTTGTTCTTGATTCTATCATCTCCTTCCACGTTTTCGGATAAGTTCTAAAGGGTGGTTGCTACGTGGGTTCTCCGTTCCCCTCACAGAGATTAGATCTGGTCCACGTGAGGCGAAACCGCTCATCACAGGGATGAGGGCTATGCCTCGCGTGACAGAGTCTATGATTCTGCGTAGGAAAGATAGTAGCCTCGCAGGGAGTGTGGTAAACGACCCACGATATGCACCCCATCGACTTGATGTTCTTCATGCACAATCTGGCCGCGCCGATGGAAAAGCTCAACCAGATCCCCTTTGCGATAAGGGATAATGACATCGACGCGCTCCATCGTATCCGCCAGCACATCCGCAACTTTGTGTAGCAAGCGATCCAGGCCCCGGTTCTGTAGCGCTGATACAGGGACAGCATTGGGATACAGGCTGGTATCAATATCCTCTGGATCATCCACCAGATCCATTTTATTGAGGGCGGTCACGCGAGGTTTGGCAAGCGCATCCAGATCCTCTAAAATCTCGTTCACCGTTTCGCTCTGCTCGATGGCGTTTTCATGATTGACGTCGACTACTTCCAGGAGCATATCCGCCTCAACCACTTCTTCCAGCGTAGCCCGGAAGGCTGCAATCAGTTTGGTGGGCAGCTTTTGGATAAATCCCACGGTATCGGTCATCAAGATTTCCTGGTGATTGGGTAATACAATATGGCGCGTCACCGGGTCCAGGGTGGCGAATAGTTTATTTTCCACCAGTACTCCGGCCTCGGTGAGTGTATTAAAGAGGGTTGATTTGCCAGCATTGGTATAGCCAACGACGGCAACGACAGGAATAGCCTGCTCCGAGCGTTGGCGCCGATAGATGGCACGCTGCTTGCGCACATCTTCAATGTTTTCTTTTAATTCCGAGATGCGGCTGCGAATACGACGTCGATCAATTTCAAGCTTGGTTTCACCTGGACCACGCACACCAATTGCACCACCAACACCGCCTGTGGCACCACGTGAGCCACCAGCCTGACGCGTAAACGCTAGATCTTGTCCGCTGAGTCGCGGCAAGCGATATTCAAGCTGAGCTAATTCTACCTGCAAAATTCCTTCGCGGGTACGGGCATGCTGAGCGAAGATATCCAGGATCAAGGCGGTCCGATCAACAACCCTGGCATTGAGAAGTTTTTCGAGATTGTGTTGCTGGGTTGGAGAAAGTTCGTCATCAAAAATGATCAGATCACAATTCAGTTGCATTTCCGCATCGCTGAGTTCCTGGACGCGCCCTTTTCCCAGATAGGTGGCAGGATCAGGATGGGACAGGCGCTGTCGCATCGTCCCCACAACCTCAGCCCCGGCGGTACGTGCCAGCGCCTCTAATTCGTTGAGTGAGTCCTCGACGCTCCAGACGGTATCTGTTTTTGTGGCTTCAACGGCCACAAGATAAGCGCGCTCAGGACCACGATTCACACCAGTGTCGATGAAACGTTCAGATTTTGTCGTAAGCTACCTCCGGTCTATACCAGGACAAACAATTCATCTCAAGTAGATGAACTGTGTTCGGTGTACTGAATATACAGTAACGCCACATTCCTGACTGATTAGCAAGAGTATGCCATATAGTATATTGTATGAACCAGACCGCGAGAACGCAAGTTTCAGACACCTGGAAGCAGGGCATTCCAATGCTCATGCGCGGTGACCCAACGTAGCACCTCTGGCAACTTCGATCTGTGGCTGAAGACTGCACATAAGAGCATTGGAACGCCCTGCACATGAAAGCTTTAATGAGATAGGCTGGGAAGCGCCTTTAAAAAGATCCCATTAACACGGGCAAACAAGCTGTTGGTCATGATCTGATTATAGAAATCATGCCAGCTCCGCAATTGATCAAAATGAATGTTTAAGCCAGACACCAGATCCGATCCCGGTACCACAGAGGTCTGGGCACTGCTTAAAAAAGCACCTAAAATCACCAGCAACAGGAGCCAGAGCAACCACGCCTCGACAAAACCAATCGCACCGCCCAGAAGTGTATCCCCCTGGCGGATGAGCGGAGTGCTCTTGACAGCCCCACGCACCAGATTACCAAGGATATGAACCAGAAACACAATACCAAAGAAGAGCACAATATAACAGATCAAAGGGGTTGCAGAGATGCCATTGGCGGCAAGAAAACGGGTGAATTGGGGACCATATGTGTATGATACCCATAAACCAATTGGCAAACCCAAAAAACTGATCAGACTGAATACCGCGCCATTGCGAAAACCATTAAACACTAACAAAAGAACTGTGGCAAGAAAGAGAATATCAATCCAGCTCAACGCCATCGCTTTGATCCTCCCGATCAGACTATCTTCGCTTACATTTCGCCAGCCACACAAAATCTGGTGTTGACCGCATCCTCACACAATACAGAGTATAGTTGAGACTATTATGCTACAAAATGACATATCAGAAAAAGGTAATCAGAAACACAATATCAATGAACTATTTCACAATCCTAGCAGTTCTTATCCACCCAATAGCACTTATAAATCAGCAAGAAACCGGCAAGCGCCTGCACGCCCTGCCGGCTTCCCACTGTATGCTTCAAGAGAATGTATATGTATACACTCTATGCTCCGGTAATACCAGTAAAATTGAATCTCGCCGCCTGGATAGCTGGCGCAACGACAGTGAGATAGTCGATATACTGAACACGATCACGTCCTATCGCTGGCACATCCCGTAACACATCCAGGATACTCTGGGTGAAGCGAAGATTCTTAACTGGACGCGTGAGCTCACCATGCTCGATTAAGAACGTGCCGTCGCGTGTCATGCCCGTCAGGAGCGTCTTTACGGGATGGACGGAGTTGGTATAATGGAACCGCGTCACATAAATACCATGATCGACACCTCGGATCAGTTCTTCAAGGGTTGCGTTACCGGCCTCTAAAAAGCTATGAGTCGGCAGTGGTCCTTCACTATTGGGTGCCGGTAAGGCATGTCCGGTATTTGGCTTGCCCTCACGAGCAGCAGTAAATGAGTCATAGACAACCGCGTTCGCCACGCCACGCTCAAACATATTCACACGTTGCTTGGGCACGCCCTCATAGTCGAACGCTTTGGGCAAACCAGCCAGTTCATGTCCATCGTCATAAAAAGTGATCTTTGGATCGACCAGTTGCTTGCCAAACTGACCGTTCATAAAACTACGCTCTTCCTGCACTGCTGTGGCGGAAAGGCCCATATAAATCAAATGCTGTAACATATCGGCAACCGCATAGGCATCCAACACAACGGGATACTCACCAAGTTCGATATCAATAGGATTACGGCTGCGCTCGGCTTTAGTTACAGCTTCTTGCGCCATGGCCTCAAAATCCAATAAATCCGCATTGGTAAACATGCGCTGGGTATAACCGGAGCCAGCATCATCCGCCATCACTACGGCATGGCATTCAGCGTCGGTGCGCGGCTCATAGGCAAAGATACCGAGAGAATTGGCGACCGCCTCATGGTGGAGAGTCGTCGAAAAAGCTCCCGCTGACTCCAGGCCGCGCGCTCTGGCTAACTGCACAATCGTGTTAACACGGCGGGCCCGCTCTTCGGGTGTAAATTGTGCCGTGCGCTCGCTAAATCCATGGGCGGCTGTAATTGGCCGGGCGACTGGCAAAGAATGGAATTCAGGATTCTCTGGCTGGATACGCGCGATTTCCAGTGCCTGCTCCGCCACCTTACGCAAAGACTCATCATCCAGACGATTGGTGCTGGCGACACCAACACGCTTGCCCACCACGGCGCGCACCCGTAACTCATGATTGCTTTCAGCAACGTTCTGGTGGATATGATTGGTGGCAAAGCGGGTCAATGATCCTTCGGTGCCATTGAAGACTACTTCCGTCTGCTCCGCCTGTGAATAATGCAAGACCTTTTCCAGCAACGCACGAACGCTTGCCTCATCAGAATACATTGTCTTACTCCCTTATCTCTAAGACCAGCGTCCAACGCCAACCTGAACATTGCGGAAACGGGCTGGAGCAGCCCCATGGCCGGTCCGCATTACCTGCATCGGCTCACCCTTACCACAATTCGGCGTTCCCCAGACCGCCCACTCATCAGGACCACAGACGGCATCACAGGAGCCCCAGAATTGTGGCGTGATGCCGGTATAGGTAGCATTTTTGTATAAGCGTCCCGGCTTGCCATTTTTGATCTCATAGGCCATTTCCACCCCGAACTGGAAGTTCAAACGGCGATCATCAATGCTCCAGCTTTTATTGATACTCATATAGATACCGTCGTCAGTATCGGCGATCAAATCGGTCAGTTTCCAGCTACCAGGCTCCAGGCTCACGTTGGTCATACGAATCATCGGCAGGCGGTTCCAGCCATCGGCACGCACAGAACCATTGCTCGCCAGACCAATCAAAGGAGCGGTATCACGCGAGGTGAGATAGCCATTGAAGATGCCTCGCGTGACAATCGGCGTACGCTGCGCGGGCACCCCCTCATCATCCCAGCCAAAGGTTCCCAGAGCACCGGGAATCGTGGCATCCGCTGTAATATTGATATATTCTGATCCATAGCGGTAATTATTGTTGAACTTATCGGTGGTCAGAAAACTCTTACCCACAAAGCCAGCTTCATATCCCAGCACACGATCCAACTCAATGGGATGTCCACAGGACTCATGCACCTGAAGCCCGACCTGCGGACCATCCAGAATGATCGTCTTGATGCCACTGGGACATTGAGGAGCGGTCAGCAGTTGTACGGCCTCTTCACCGACACGGGCACCATGCTCGACCAGTTCCATGGCCTCAATAAACTCATAGCCGACGGTCCCTGCCTGTCGACCAAATGAATTGGGATAGGAACGTGTCTGGATCTCATTGCTTTGCGCATCAACCGCACTGGCTGAAATTGCCGCGCCGGTATCATACAGTTCCTGCTCTATCTCACTACCTTCCGAACTGGCAAAATATTTATGTTCACGCGAATATTCCATCATGGCACTACTCAGCGTGACGCCTTTGACGCTACGCATCGCCGCGTCGGCATCGAGCAGGAGCTGCACTTTTTGCTGCAACGGCACCAGAAAAGGATCAAGCTGCATCGGGGTGCGATACGTCCCTTTTTGAGGAGATAACGGGGAGAGTCGTACGGGATCTCCAGCGACAAGAGCGCTGGCGCGGGCAATCTGGACCGCCAGTTGCGCGATGCGTTCGGCCTCGGCCAGTTCCATACGATCACTACTGGCAAAGCCCCAGGCACCATTAACCAGCACCCGCACATTAAAACCAATACTCGCGGAACTCGATACGCCCTCGACGCGACCATTCCGCACCTCAATCCCCTCTGTCGTACGCTCCATCACACGTACATCAACATAGCTCGCCCCAAATTGCTGAGCGGCATTGATAGCTCTGATTGCTATATCACGCATGTATTACTCTTTCTTCCTCGCAAGAAATGTTAGAAAGCATCATTGAAGGGAAATTAATAATTGTGAAAAACTTCCGCGCCTGATATTCATCGTATTGTTGGCACCCAATAGCTATCAGTGCGCTGAGATGTATTCCTTCATAAACGTATGAACTATTGTACGTGTTTCCTATGGTCCTGTCTACAGCAGCACAGGCCAGTATTCCATGTTATAATAGGCTCACTATCCAGTGAAACACTATTAAGGTGAAAAATAAGCATGGAGAAAAGGAACACAATGGAACACGCACTTGGCGGTCCACTCAGCCAGGATCAACTTCACTTACCCAATGGAACCATCGATCTCCCTGTCTTCATGCCTGATGCCACACTGGGCGTGGTGCGCGCAACCGACGCCAGTGATTTGCAGAACTGTCAGATACAGGCACTGGTCATGAATACATTTCACTTAATGCAGCGTCCGGGCACATCTACCATTCAAGCCCTGGGAGGACTGCACAGGCTCAGTGGCTGGACGGGTCCCATTGTGACTGACTCGGGCGGTTTCCAGGCATACTCACTCATCCAACAAAACGCGAAATTTGGCTCGCTTAATAGCGATGGCATTACCTTTAAGCCGGAAGGGGCCGACCGAAAATTTCAACTGACACCAGAAAAAGCTGTTCAGTTACAAATGAGCTATGGCGCGGACATCATCATGTGCCTGGACTACTGTACCCATGTGGATGCGCCCCAGGAGCTTCAGGAAGAGGCTGTGCTGCATACAATTGCGTGGGCCAAACGCAGCAAAAAAGAATATGACAACCTGCTCAAACAGAAAAAGCTGCCATCCGAAAAGCGTCCTTTGCTCTTTGGAGTGATCCAGGGTGGTGGTTCGGAAGAATTACGCAAGCGTTGCGCCGAAGCCCTGCTCGAAATCGGATTTGATGGCTTTGGTTACGGTGGCTGGCCGCTGGATAAACATGGCAATCTACTGATCGACATTATTACCTATACGCGCTCATTGATACCAGCCCACTACCAGATGCACGCCCTCGGCGTCGGTCATCCCAACAGTATTGTAGATTGTGTACGCATGGGCTATCAAATCTTTGATTGCGCGATGCCCACACGGGATGGCCGCCACGCTCGCCTCTACACATTTACTGATCCCGGTACCTCATTCGCATCCGGCGAAAAATGGTTC
Organism: Dictyobacter arantiisoli; assembly: GCF_008326305.1. Taxonomy (GTDB): domain Bacteria; phylum Chloroflexota; class Ktedonobacteria; order Ktedonobacterales; family Ktedonobacteraceae; genus Dictyobacter; species Dictyobacter arantiisoli. The sequence continues at coordinate 6,676 of NZ_BIXY01000107.1, forward strand.
ACCTATATTTACGTCAACGACGATAAATACATTAAACATGATCGTCCAGTTTCAGCCTACTGTGATGGCCTGTGCTGTACCCGTTACTCAGCAGGCTACCTGCACCATCTATTCAAAATCAACGACACGCTCTTTTTCCGTCTGGCAACGATGCATAACCTACGCTTTATGACAATGCTCACACAACGTCTGCGAGAAATGTATCATGTTCAAAGCTGACAAAACCGCTGCACTGGAACAGATCAAGCAAGATATCCTTCAGAGCAGCAAATACAAACACATCTGTCCCGACCTGATTAGCTACATCGGCGCGCAAGAACTCGACAAACGGCGCACCCTCAAGGAAGCAATCAAAGCCACCAGAAGCAAACTCCATCAGATCGGAGGAGCTTATCTGGACAGGAGTGAAACCTTCACTAATTGGCTTGAGCTACTGCAGGGCGCCCTGCAGGCGGAGGAGCCAGATAAGATCAAGCAAGCCTGCGCTGAAATCATGACCAACCACGCATCTACCCGCGAACGACTACCGATCCTCACAGAATTCTACAGCAGCATCTTTTCCCAACTCCCACCCATCCACAGCGTACTTGACATAGCCAGCGGGCTCAATCCCCTCGCCCTTCCCTGGATGCCACTCCCAACCAACTGTACCTACCATGCCTATGATATCTATCAGCACATGATAAATTTCATCAACGCTTACTTTCAGCTCTCAAAACGCCCCGGCGAGGCCAGGATGTGTGATGTTATCCAAACCAGCCCCACCGAAACGGTCGATCTGGCCCTCGTACTCAAAGTATTACCCACCTTAGAACAGATCGAGAAAAACGCCGCCCATCGCCTCATACACACCATCCATGCCCACCACATCGTCGTCTCTTATCCCATCCACAGCCTCAGCGGCAGAAACAAAGGCATGGCAGCCAACTATGAAAAACACTTCGCCCAACTCGTGCAAAACGACCACTGGGATACCTATAAGCTAGAATTCCCCACCGAACTCGTCTTCATCATCCAAACTAACCAATAATGGAGAAACGGACATATATGATGGAAAATGTAGGTGTGAGGGCTATTGGCGTGTTTGGTCACGATAGACGGAGGGTGGCATACCAACGTGGCGTTTAAAGGCGGTGCTGAAGGCGAAGGGATTGTCATAGCCGACACGCTGCGCGACAGCATCGACGCTATAGGAATCGCTGGTGAAGAGTGCCATGGCTCGCTGCATGCGCATGGCGGTGACTTGCTTCATGGGACTGCATCCAAATTGTTGCTGGCAGAGACGGCGCAATTGTTCACTACTGAGGCCGACCAGCGCGGCCAGCTCTTCTGCGTTCCAGGGATGAGCCAGATTACTATCAATCTGTTTCCACAGCCGCTGCAAACGCACATCCGAGAGCTTTGGCCCGACCATACGTCTGGCGTAGACATGAATCAATTGTGCCCACTGTTGCATGACAGCCTCCTCGGCCATGCCCATTCCTTCAGAGTAGAGCCCATTTAAAGCCAACACAAGCTCTTGTGGATCAACCTGGAGTAGCGTAGGACGCTCAACTGTGATAACTGCGTGCTCAACCTCATAATTAACCCAGGCAAGCTGCCAGGGCACATCCTCCATCACATGATAGGCGTGAAAGATGCCGGGAGGTGTCACATAAGCCATCCCTGGCGTACAGTCAACCCAACCTCCATCTATCCAGACACGCCCCTGACCGGCGGCACAGACCAATATCTGACTCATAGTCGGTCGCAGGCGCTCAAAACGAAAAGGCGGCAAGGCATAGGAAATACCAGCCAGCACAATATGATAGAGAGAAAGGGCCGAACAGAGCTGTGGGCTAATCAGTAATTCACGTGTTGCGGCACCGATGATGTGGGTTTCACGAAGGGGAACGTGGGAATAACTCATGGATCAGCAAACCTTTTCTGGTTATTATATCTTTGTTTGAATGTCCAGACAAAGACCTTGAAGGAGCAAAGTGAAGCAAATGAATATTCCTCGTCCAGAATATCCTCGTCCACAATTTGAACGCGCCGAGTGGCTCTGCTTGAATGGCGAATGGCAATTTGAAATCGATAATAGCGATAGTGGTCAGGCACGCGGTCTGCTAGAATCAGAACTAAAGGATCGTATCCAGGTGCCCTTCTGCCCCGAATCTGAGTTGTCAGGTATCGGCAATAAGGATTTTATGCATGCCGTCTGGTATCACCGCACAGTGGATATCCCAGAGGCGTGGGCGGGGCAACGCATTCTCCTCCACTTCCAGGCTTGCGATTATGATACAACGGTCTGGATGGATGGTGTCGAAGTGGCACGCCATCGCGGTGGCTTTACTCCCTTCACCTGTGACCTAGGCCCGATCCAGGGAACAAAGACGATTGTGGTGCGCGCACGCGATGATCATCGACCCGCTCAACCACGCGGCAAACAATCACAACGCTACTATGACTGGGGCTGCTTCTATACCCGCACGACAGGTATCTGGCAAACGGTCTGGATGGAGCCAGTGCCACAGTATGCCCTGCGCCGTCCTCGTATCACTCCCGATGTTGCCAATAGCATGTTCCGCTTAGAACTTCCCCTCTCTCGCAGTACGACTGGACTACGCCTGCGCGCTGAACTGAGCGATCAAGCTGGCACTGTTGCGCAAGCAGAATGCGCCGCAGATCAAGATTTCTCACCACGCCTCGATCTCACTATTCCCGCCACACGCCGCCGCCTCTGGTCGCCACAAGATCCCCATCTCTACGATCTCGCTATCGAGCTACTGGATGAAGCGGGCAATGTGATTGATCACGCCCGTAGCTATGCGGGACTGCGCAGTGTTACCATCAATGACAAAGCCATCAAAATCAACGGCGAAACCATCTTCCAACGCCTGGTACTGGATCAGGGATATTATCCTGATGGCGTGTTGACCGCCCCCAGCGATGCCGCGCTGAAACAGGATATCGAAATGAGCCTGGCGGTTGGTTTTAATGGGGCACGCCTGCATCAGAAAGTCTTTGAGGAACGCTTTCTCTATCATGCCGACAAAATGGGCTATCTGGTCTGGGGAGAATTCCCCGATTGGGGCTATGAGCCGCGTGTATCCTGGCTTGAGGATCAAAGTTTTACGCCCACTTTTGTAGCTCAGTGGCTGGAAGAGTTAGAGCGCGACTATAACCATCCCGCCCTGATCGGCTGGTGTGGATTGAATGAGACGCGCTATGATCGCCAGGAGGGACTGACCAATCTGGATGAGGTTACGCGGGCGATCTTCCTGGCCGCCAAAGCCATGGACACCACCCGCCCGGTGCTTGATGCCTCTGGCTACGCCCACCGCGTCCCTGAGACCGATGTCTACGACTCACACGACTATCTTACCAGCGAAGACTTCTGGGCGGATTTTGAGCATTATAAAGAACGCCACAGCCATATGGATGAAGGCAAGCCCTTTATCAATCAGCGGGATGGTCAGGATATGTCGATTGCCTATCAGGGTCAGCCATACTTTGTCAGCGAGTTTGGTGGCATCTGGTGGAGCGAAAATGTAGAGAAAGGCGATCAGAAGTCCAGTTGGGGCTATGGGACCGCACCCCTATCGGTAGAAGAGTTCTATAAACGCTTCCAGGCGCTCTGCGATGTGCTCTTAGACAATCCCGCCATGTTCGGATACTGCTATACCCAGTTGACCGATGTATCCGTGGAACAAAATGGCCTCTACACCTTTGCTCGTCAGACCAAGTTTGACAATGCACGCCTGCGGGCCATTCAACAACGTACCGCCGCTATTGAAGCCCAAAGCCGCTAAACGCCTGCGGCATAGAAGGCCCGATCCTTGCGGGCAATACCGCTCAAATAACGAGAATCATGAGGAAAAACGTAGGCATTGCACGGAGCGTCAGCGCAGGTCAATGCTCCCTTGCTCGTACGACGCTCTCGCCCCAACGCTCTGCACTGTTCCCTGATAGTGGGAATAGCCTACGGGCGGAATGTTCGTACGAGGAACGGAGCACGGACCTGCGCTGCGCTTCGTGCCGTGCCTACATCTTCCATCATCTATCTATCGATCCCAGGGAAATGGATACAGGGCTTCGGGGCTTGGGAATCGTACGAGGAACGGGAAAGCGCACCTCGGCTGCGGCCTTGGCACGCACCTACGTTTTTCATCATCATTCCAGGTATTTGAACCGTATTGCCCGTAGAACGGTGGCTGATACGGATCGCTCATTTCTCCCTCATTCCTCGTATTGAAGGGTACGCCATGAGATCATCCAACATCCTCACGTTGTGCAGGGACGATGGCATAGGCTGGCTGCTCTTCTGCTTCTCGCTTACGAGGACCGCTGGTATCAAGTCCTTTGATATAGTGGATACCCCACCAGCAAAAGCCGAGCAAGCTGACGGAGATCAGGATAATCAATTGAGGAAAACCAATCCAGGTGGTGAACGCGCCTGCAAAGAGGAGCACAGGGATAGTACCGGCACTATAAATCATCGATTGTAGCGAAAACACACGAGCACGGCCGCTTTCAGGTGCATGCTCCTGCATCAATGTTTGGGTGGGGATATTCACACAGGCCATGGCTACCCCCAGGATAAACAGGATCAGAATGACGCAGAACAGAATCAAAGGGGATTCAAGCCCATGTTTAGGATCGAGCATATTTCCTAGCAGCTTAAAGCCCGGCAACAACACAAAACCAACTGCCAGCGAGATAAAGCCAATCACCGTCAGGCGGATACGGCCCACCTTCTCAACAATCTGCGTCATCAAAACAGAGGCACCAACCAGGCCCACCGCCGCCGGTACCAGTACCAGCGACATATCTTCCGCCGGTCGATTCAAAATCTGCTGCACAAACGTTCCGGCCAACTCTCCAATCAACTGCATCAACACACCCACCAGCGAGAGCTGTACTACCGCAAAGAACAACACGCGATCAGCCCGGACAATCTCCCAGCCTCCTACGATATCCTTCCATAGCGTACGCAAGGCTTGACTGGACGCTAAATAGGCACCATCCTTCTCATGACGATACTGCTGCACATGCTTCTCTTGAAATGCGGCCTTAGGAATGGCTAAAATCAAACCAATACATACGATATACAATACCGCTACAATCACAAAGAGCATATCCGTTGACTCAACATGGAAGACCTGTTTACCCAACAGAAACGAAAAAGGCGGGAAAAGCTTCGCAACCACACTGCCCAGCACCAGGAAACCAATCGCCTGTGATAACGTCATAGAAATATTGAACAGGGATAACGCTGGCATTAACTCGCGCTCACCCACCAGCAGTGGAATCGAAGCACCTTCAGCCGGAATAAAAAATTGTCCAATCAAGGACGTCAAAAACATCAAGCCAAATAAAGGCCACACATTTGTACGATCAATCAGCACAGACACAAACATTAGCAGCATCGTGACCATGCGCAACAGATTACTTACCCATAGTACCAGTCGCTTATTCAGGCGATCCACAATCGCACCAGCAATTGCGCCAAAAGGAATCGCAGGTAGGGTAAACGCAATAATTGCCAGACCAGCCATAAACGCACCATTCGGTGGCTTATTTACCAGTACAATCAAGCCAAAATTGGCTGCATTCAAAATAGTCAATGAAATAAGTTGAGCCAACCATAACAGCAAAAAATTGCGATTTTTTAAAACATGGCGAAAACTCGCTACGTTTGCTTGTTGAGTATGCGTAGATTTCTCCGTTTGCTCAGTCGGAATAGACATAAAACTTCTGGCCTTCTTCCATGTTAGTTTCGACAACTACCACTTTTTGATCTGACCCCATAACCCTTTATAACGATATACGTATAATGGTGCGCAAAAGTGAAACAAAATAACATGCATTTTAACCTGAAACACAAAAGGAGCACACATTATTTGCAGGTAATGTAATCTTTTTGTACTATCATGGATGAGACAAATGTTCATCATTGCGCCATTTTTAGATATTTTTTCCGTTAGCAAGACGTTGCGTGGTATCTTTAAGGGTAGACAGATTCTGAAGCCAGAATGTGGTTCAGTGAAGAAAAGATGAAGGTAGATGATGCAGACAAATAATTATGAGATATTACGTAATACCTGGATCTATCAAGAAATTCAACAACTTATTCAAACGGAAATACAGCAGCAACAGCGGGATGAACATTGTCAGATTCTCTTATCGATTGTACAGGCGCGCTTCCCGCGTATTCTAGCTCAGGCGCGCCCACGTATTATCCAAATTCAGGATCAGGCTAGCTTGCGTACATTAATTGTACAAATCGGGTCCGCACGTACTGAAAAAGAGGCACGCCAGCAAATACTCCAACTGCCTCTATAAACCACGAGCAGCTACACAATAGGAATCTCACTCCACTTTAAGTGCTATTGCTCTTCACGGGCAATAGCACTTAAATAACGAGACATGAGAGAGGATGAAAGACGAAAAAACGTCAGACGAGTAAGTACAATAACAACTCATTCATGCTATAATAAGGCCATGACCATGACACCGATATTACCAACTTCCAAGAAAACGGATCTGCTCTCGTTAACATTGCCACAGCTACAGGAGTGGCTGAAAGAGCGTAAAGAGCCAGCTTTCCGTGCCAAACAAATTTATAACTGGCTCTATCGCCAGCTCGTAAGCGACTTTGCTGAGATGTCTAATCTCCCGCAGTCGTTGCGTGAGCGCCTGTCCGAAGAGGCTTGTATTGGACCAGGTGTTATCCGTAGCGAGTTACATTCAAAAGATGACCGTACCCGTAAAATCCTGCTAGAGCTGTCAGATGGCAAGCTGGTCGAATCGGTGCTGATGCTGTATCCACCTTTCGGCGACAACAGTTCACGCGCAACCATTTGCGTGTCCAGTCAGGCGGGCTGCGCACTGGGCTGTACCTTCTGCGCGACCGGACAAATGGGCTTTGATCGTCATCTTACCACTGGCGAGATTGTGGCACAGGTGTTGTTATTCGCACGCGAATTGCGTACGGCCCCCTGGACTGCCGCAGGGTTACCGGGATCAACTCCCATCGATCATGTGACTAATATTGTCCTGATGGGTATGGGCGAACCTCTGCACAACTATACGAATGTCTTGCAGGCGCTGCGTATCCTCAATAGTCCCGATGGCTTTAATCTGGGCGCACGGCACATGACAATTTCAACGGCGGGAATGGTTCCAGCTATCCGCAAGTTGAGCCAGGAAAATCTCCAGGTCAACCTTGCGATCTCATTGCATGCCCCGACCGATGAATTACGCAGCAAGACAATGCCAATCAATCGTAAATATCCTATCGCCGAGTTGATGGCAGCCTGCCACGATTATGTCAACACAACAAAACGTCAATTAACCTTTGAATATGTGCTGCTGGCTGGATTGAACGATACACCAGAATATGCGGGGAAATTAGCGGATCTGCTCCAGCCGTTTCGACAGTTTGCGCACGTCAACTGCATTCCAGTGAACGTGACCACGGCAGATTATCAAACGCCTGGAGGGGATGCGATACGAGCCTTCCGCAATCTGCTATTTGAGCGCGGCATCAGTAACAGTGTCCGTGCCGAACGTGGGGATGATATTGCGGCAGCCTGTGGACAACTGCGTACTCGCTTTGAGAAGAAACAAAAAGCCACCACGCTACCTGTGGTGACACCCTGAAAGTACTACAAAACAACCGATAAAAAAAGCAGAGATGCGGAGACATCACTGCTTACACAAGGATACCCCCTACAATAGATAGCTTTGGCTCAACCAGGCTATAGCAGGGGGTTTTCCTTATTGCTTTGTTCTTGCATGTGCAAAACTAGCGCTCTTTTGGCAGTTTGCTCATAGTACGCAAGCAGCGAGTGCAGATGTTGACCAGGCGCGGAGCACCATTGACTTCGATCCGACGGCGCTGCACATTAAGCACAAAGCGGCGGCGGGTGCGATGCTGCGAAAATGGAACATGGTTACCGTACATCGGTTTGCGCTCACAGATATCACAACGTCCTGCTGACATTACTCTTCTTCCTCCCGAAAAAAATCCAACAGACACAAAAGAAATCCTTCCACACTGGAAGGCACTCAATGGTGTCGTATTCGTTTACTTGATTATCCTTGAGGCCTCTGGTATACTGCATCAAGAAAACTCGAGCGTGCACCGCTGGGATAATCCAAACACGTTATGCGAGTATAACCGATATTGGCTATTTTGGCAAGAGAGAAGACACATGCGTATGCCAAAAGCAACTGCTATTCAGCCTCAATATGGCTCACACCCACTCGGAAAAATAGAAGTATTGCCCAATGCTATTCATACGATTGCCGTTGAAGCAAGTTTGACTTGCTATGGCGTGCTGGGTATGGCCTCACCTCACCTGCGCAATGGACAGGTGGTACTTCTCACTCCCGAGCACAGCAACCAGGGTGTGCGAACCCAGATCATGAATAATCAGCTCATTATCGACGTCTATGTTGTATTAGAATATGGATTGCGTATTTCTGAAATTGCACATAACATAATGAGTACCGTCAAATTCTCAACCGAGAAAATGCTTGGTATTCCAGTGCCTCAAGTGAACGTAAATGTCCAGGGACTTATCCATGGACCACATTCCCTAGAAAATAAATAAAAGGACAAAGGTAGCACAGCGGCTATGGAGGAAACTACACCCCGTCCCAAATTACGTCCGCGTCAACGAACCAGACGTATTAGCGTCTTTGATGGTCAGGATTTGAAAAAGGCTATTCTGGCTGGTGCAGCCTGGCTTGAAGTCAATCGCGAGACCATCAATGCCCTCAATGTCTTTCCTGTTCCCGATGGAGATACAGGATCTAACATGGCAGCGACGATGAAATCCGCCATTCGTAATATCGCCGAAAGCGAGGAGAAATCGGCGGCAGCTATCGCTAAGAAAGTTGCGCATGACGCGTTGTTGGGAGCGCGTGGGAACTCAGGCGTTATTCTTTCACAGACCCTGCGCGGAGTTGCAATCGGGCTTGAGGGGAAGGATACCTTCAATGCTCAAGACCTTGCAAATGCTTTCCAGGAGGCTTCTCAACTGGCGTATCGTGCGGTGATTAAACCTGTTGAGGGAACAATCCTTACCGTTGTCCGTGAGGTTGCTGAGGCAGCGCTGAAGAGTGCTGAGCATCAGAACGATCTGGTCACAGAAATGCAGGATGTGGTTGCGGCGGCACATAAGGCCGTTGCCCAGACGCCAGAATTGCTTCCTATCCTGAAACAGGCAGGTGTGGTCGATGCTGGCGGACAGGGATTTTGCACGATTCTTGAGGGCATCCTGCGCTATATGCGCGGTGATGCGACCGATCAGTCGAACAATACCGATGGCTCTTCTACTTTTAACACTGAAGCCCATACGAAAAAAGGTGTGGTCTCAGTGGAAGAGGAATTTGGCTATGAAGTCGTCTTTTTACTCCGTGGTACCAATCTCGATGTAGAAGACATTCGTCAGACCATTATCGATATGGGTGGCGTCTCCACGGTGGTCGCTGGCGATGAAACCATGCTCAAAGTGCATACCCATACCCTGACGCCCGGTCAGATTCTCGATTATGGTGTAAGCCTGGGCAGTCTTTTGGATATCAATATCGAAAATCTGCAAGAACAAAGCCTGAGCTACGAAGCCGCGAGTAAAGCCGAACATGCCGAAGAGGTAGCGCATGAAGCAGAAGCAGAAGCAGAAGCACTCCACAGTAACCTCGCCACCGTGGCAGTTGTGGCCGGAACCGGCTTTGAAAAGGTCTTCCGGGGCCTGGGGGTCAATTCGATTGTCTCCGGCGGCCAGACAATGAATCCAAGCATTGAGCAATTGCTCGCAGCAGTAGAGAAAATCCCAACCCAACAGATTATTATCCTCCCCAATAATAGTAATGTTATTCTCAGTGCGCAACAAGTGGTTGGTCTCAGCAGCAAAGAGGTCTTTGTTGTCCCCTGTAAAACGCTGCCACAGGGTATTGCCGCCATGATCAGTATTAACCACGAAGCAGATTTCACGATCAATTGCGAGGCGATGACTGAGGCGGCGCGCACAATCCAAACCATTGAGATTACAACCGCAGTGCGTTCTGTGCAACTGGGAACGCTTCATGTACGCGAAGGTGACTGTATTGGTGTCATCAATGGCAACCTCTCCGTCGCGACCGCCAGCATCGAAGATACCATTCGGGATACACTCCAACGTATCAATATTGATACGTACGAGATCGTGACGATTTTCTACGGTGAAGATGTAACTGAAGAACAGGCCCAGGAGACAGCCAGGCGTATCAAGACGACACATTCAGGACTTGAAATTGAAGTCGTGAATGGTGGTCAGCCTTACTATGCGTATATTATCTCTGCCGAATAACATTACATCGATACTCTATTTTCTTCTCAGGAGATCTGCAATGAGCATTCGCATCGTTACGGATAGCACCGCCGATATCACGTCCGAGACGGCTGAGGCATTAGGCATTTCGGTAATTCCTCTTTCTGTCTTTTTCGAAGATGAAGCGTACCGCGATAACATCGATCTCGATAGTACTACCTTTTATCAAAAGTTAGCGGCCAGTAAAGAGTTGCCACGTACATCACAACCCTCCCCTGCCCTCTTTCAGGAAACCTATCTACGCCTGATTGAGCAAGGGGCCGACGCCATCTTATCTATTCACGTCTCGGGACAACTCAGTGGCACCTATCAAGCCGCACGTACCGCCTGGGATAGTTTGCCCGAAGAGCAAAAAACTATCCCTTTTGTCGCCATGGATTCAAAAAATGTCAGTGCTGCTCTGTTTGTAACGCTTAAGAATGTGGCTGCACTGGCGAACGAGGGTGCGTCCCTCGAAGAATTAGTGGCCTACGCGGAAGATAGATTCGCACGCACCCATATTCTGGTGGTTTTGGATACATTGGAGTATGTGCGACGAGGCGGACGCATAGGGAGCGCCAAAACACTCCTCGGCAATATGCTCAGCGTCAAACCTATCCTCACCTTGAACAAAGAGGGTGCGGTTATTCCCCTTGAACAGCCACGTACACGCAGTAAAGCTTTCGCTCGCGTCGCTCAAATTGTGACCGAACATGAACCCCTTGAAGAACTGGCGATTGCCGAATCAAATTCGGAAGAGATCGGCACACAAATGGTCGATGTGCTCAAAACCGTCTATAGCGGTGAAATCGAGCGCTACAAGCTTGGTGCCGCGATTGGAACGCATACAGGCCCGGGTACCATCGGTGTTATTATGGTCCAGTCAAAAGACAAAAATTAGCATTCTCTTCCCATCCTCATCTTAACAACCTATCAAGCTGTGATCAGCCTTGATAGGTTGTTTTCGCTCACAATTTTGTCCCGATGTAGCGTTTATCCAGGTGTGTGGCTTTTCTGTTGATGGTCAACTATCATTTGCCCCGAGTATGCCTCGCCAGTCGAAAACACAGCACGCTTCAGCCCGCAATACGGCACCAAATTGCAAGATGCACGCTGCTATATTCCCAATGGCGCTATCTCTATTTTTTACTTCTGTAAGGCATGGTTCAAAGTGAGCGTGAACCAATGTGACAATTGACGAACAAATTGACAAAAAGAATCCCTGAGAGTTAAGGTGAAATTGACAAAAACAACACCGTTCTCAGGGAGGAAACATGATC
>NZ_BIXY01000108.1 GCF_008326305.1 Dictyobacter arantiisoli
GGTGCAGGAAAGGTGCTGTGCACCTTTCCTGCACCACACACTAAAAAGGGCGCAGGCGCGCACGCGCCTGCCAGCCAGGGAGCAGCAAGATCCCGCTGGTATTGGGAGGCTGACACTCTCTCAGCTTGGCATGACTGGATAGAGATAGTGCTGGATTATTTACTTTAATTGCAAGCTAGCGCACGAGTAGCCGCTTGAATAATCGATAAACCATTTGGTCTACGAGGGTTGATTTTCTCAAATATATCCTCATTTTTTGCTATACTCTCATTAGAGGATTAGATGCGGAATTGCCTTGATTGCCCGTACTTGTCTTCTGCTCTCTTGTTTTACATACGGTTGAAGCGCAGTATTTATCGTTCTGTATGCTCTTGAGCTGTATGACATACTTCTTGCTGTTTTGAAAAGTATGTGTTGAAAGGATACTAAATGTTAACCAGGCTTGGTGGATGGCTCTATCGTGCGCGGTGGGCTGTTCTGGTGCTGGCGATTGTAGCAAGTATCGGGTTGGGATTATATGGTGCGGGGGCATTTAACTCGTCTGTTGACACAGGTTTGAATGATCCAAATAGTGAGTCTGCGAAGGCGCAGGATTTGTTGGATGCGACCTTTGCGCCGCAGGGATCAAAGAGCAGTTTGCTGGTGCTCTTGCTGCACGATAATGCCAATTTGAAAGCGACTGAACCGGCGTTTGAGCAGGCTACAAATAGCTTGATTGATAAGCTCAAAGAGCATCCAGAGGTGCTCACGGCTCATTCGTATTATGATACGCATAGTTCTGATTTTCTCTCGCATGATCAGCGGGAAACGTTTGTGACGTTAGATGTGTCTACCAAAGATGGGAATACAACTGTCTACAATCGTCTGAAACCGTTTATTACCTCTCCTGATTTACATATTGATATTGGTGGAACACTGGCCTCAGGTGTCCAGTTTAATGAACAACTTTATCATGACTTAGAGTTCTCGGAGACCGTGGCACTGCCAATTGTGGCTGTGTTGTTGGTCTTGATCTTTGGTGGATTGGTTGCGGCCATCCTGCCATTACTGGTGGGTGGTTTTGCCATTCTGGGTTCCTTCGCTGTCCTGCATGTATTGACAAACTTTATTTCTGTTTCGAGCTTTGCGACAAATGTCGTTACAATTATTGCCCTTGGTCTGGCAATTGATTATTCTCTCTTTATGGTGACGCGTTTCCGCGAGGAACTCTCTCAGAATGGAGGCGATGTTCAGCGTGCGATCCAGCGGGCAATGGCGACCTCGGGGCGCACTGTTCTGTTCTCGGGACTTACCGTCTGTACGAGCCTGTTAAGCTTGCTGGTCTTCCCGCAGAGCGTCCTGAAGTCAATTGGCCTGGCAACGATTGCCTCGGCCCTGGTGGCGATGCTGGGTTCTATCACGATCTTGCCCGTATTGTTGTCCCTGCTGGGAACACGGGTAAACGCCCTCTCGATTCAGCGCCTGTGGCGTAAGCGCGGCCAGCAGAGCGTCGCGCTATCAGATAAGCGTGGGGCCTGGTATCGCCTCTCTTACTTCGTGATGCGTTGGAGCATTCCTGTCTCGCTATTGTGTATCCTTGCCTTGCTGGGATTAGGTACACCATTCTTGCATATCTCATTCGCGACTGAGGATGAGCGTTCGCTGCCTTTGAACATCTCCTCACGCACTGTAGCTGAGCAGTTGAAGCAAAATTTCCCGAACCAGAACGACACCACGATTGTGCTGGCCGTGCAAACGCATGGAGATGTCCTGACGGCGGATAATCTGGCGAAAATGGATAGCTATGTCAGTGATTTAAAAAATCTGTCACATGTCACAAAGGTCCAGAGTGTGGTCAGTCTGACTCCTGGCGTGACACTGGCTCAGTACCAGCAACTGTATGCGCATCCAGCGTTGAATCCACCAGTGATGGCGGCTGCGCAACAACTGGCGAAGCAGAACGTCACGAAAGTTACGCTCACGGTAGATCTCGCTGCCCATTCCAATCAGGCCAAAGATGTGGTGACACAGGTACGCAAGCTGGCGCGACCGGCTGGTATTACCTCGCTGGTTGGAGGCCTATCGGCTTCAGAGATGGATCAGTTTGCAAGCCTGGGAAATAGTCTGCCGCGTGCTGGTAGTATCATGGTGGTCGCGATTTTCATTCTCCTGTTCTTAATGACCGGCTCCCTGATCATGCCGCTAAAAGCGATCATTTTGAATATGCTCTCGCTCTCGGCGACCTTTGGGGCCCTGGTCTGGATTTTCCAGGATGGGCACTTACAGAATCTCTTCGGTTTTAAAGCCTTTGGTGCTCTGGATAGTACCCAACCGATCCTGGTCTTTGCCATCGCTTTTGGTCTCTCGATGGACTATGAAGTCTTCTTGCTCAGTCGTATCAAGGAGCAGTTTGACCGGACCGGAGATAATCGTGAGGCCGTCGCAACCGGCTTGCAGCGTACCGGCTGGCTGATTACCAGTGCCGCCTTCTTACTGGCAATCGTCGTTGGAGCCTTTGGCACCTCGCGGATAATCTTTATTCAAGAACTCGGTGTGGGCCTCTGTCTGGCAATCCTGATGGATGCAACGCTGGTGCGTGCCATTCTGGTCCCTGCCATGATGAATCTGCTGGGTACATGGAACTGGTGGGCGCCGCGCCCACTCCAATGGCTCTGGCTACGGATTGGATTGCGTGAACCGAGCGATGAACCGCTCGAAAATGTGCCAGATAATAATATATCGAAAAGTGACGATGCGGTACTGGTCTAGTTCCACCCACCCGATATATTGATAGTTGTAGATATTTCGGTTGCGTTGTCTCTTGGTTGGATGCTTGTGCAGTATTCTTGCTAGCAGGCGCTGTAAGGAAGAGATCCATCCTGTACTCCTTAAAAGGGATAAAGGATGGATCTCTTCCTTTTTAGTTGTTTGTTGATTGATTATGAGTGCTGCCCTGGCCTAGCCCCAGCGTTGGCGGAGGCGTGGCAGGATCTCTTTTGAGTAGAGTTGGAGGAAGCGGGACTGATCGTCGCCCGGTGCATGGAAGATCAGGTGGGTGAAACCCAATTCAATGTAGGGACGGATCTGTTCAATATGTTCATCGATGTCATTAGAGACAAGCCAGCGACGATGGGCCTGATCGGCGACCGCCTCGGCCTTTCGCTCCATCTCACGTGCATCATGGATGGCGACTTTATCCTCTGCAGGCAAGGCCAGAGCGGCCCAGATGCGTGTATCAGCCATGGCACGCTTATGCTCTCTGTCAAAGGAGACTTTGACTTCGATGGTGCGCTCGATGTCATCTGGATCTTTATTGACTGCGCGTGCGCCCTCTTCAACGGCTGGTAGGAGCTTATCGCGATACAACTCGTCACCCTTTCCTGAGGTACAGATAAAGCCATCGCCCGCTCGACCAGCGAATTTGGCCGCAACTGGACCGCCCGCGCTGATATAAATGGGGATAGGCTGCTCTGGTTTGTCATAGATAGTGGCGTTTTTGGTTTTATAATATTTGCCGTCAAAGTTGACCAGATCCTCAGTCCAGAGCTGTTTGATCATGGCTACTGCTTCACGCAGACGGGCCAGGCGTTCCTTGGCCTCCGGCCATTCAGCAGCCGTCACAGCCACCTCATTCAGGGACTCGCCGGAGCCGACGCCAAGAATCATACGCCCAGGATTGAGGACACCGAGGGTTCCAAACGCCTGCGCCACGATAGCGGGTTCATAGCGGAAGGTTGGTGTCAATACGCTGGTACCCAATTGCACGCGTTTGGTGCGTTCACCCAGCGCACCCAGCCAGGCAAAAGCTTGAGGGGCATGCCCATTGGTATGTCGCCAGGGCTGGAAATGATCGCTAATCCAGACGCTATCAAATCCGCACTCTTCAGCCTCAACCGAAAAATCCAAGAGTTGGCGCGGACCAAATTGCTCCGCCGACGCCTTATAGCCCAGTTTCAAGGGATGCTTTCCCATAATAGAGAACTCCTCACTGTTATCGAAGTGATGGTAGCATATCTCTTTGTATCCCTGTCGTAGGTTCTGTTCCCAGCGGGATACATAGGAATAGCGCTATCACATTGAACAAAAACTTTGTCCTTGCCAGCATATCACCTGGAGAAAAATCTCTCAAATCTGCAAGAGTAACATTTTTTACATACGCTAATTTTTGCTCTTATTAATAACTATTAAATCCAAGTAATAATTTATCTCTTATATCGCTATTACACTTCCGCCGCAGGCAGAGCTAACCCTCAAATATCGTTTATTTATCGCTGACGGTGCCTTAACACGCTTACAAATCGAAAATCATTTATCTGCGTAATCCTCACAGTAAAGACATCTGGTTTCTCGTATGTGGGAGAGAGCTACGTTGGTGTCTGTTTGCGTACGGATGAATGCGGATGGATAAATGAGATAGTCGTGATTTAGCTCTTTCTCTATAATGAAATGAGTGGCACCATGCACTTTTTATGAAGGCAGGCAATACAGGAGAGGATGGTCTGTGCTGGTGTTGCGACTAAAAGAGAAAGAAGGGTGTTTGTAATGAGTGACCAAATTGGTGGTTATGTAGATGGGCAGTTTGCTGATGTCGTATTGGAAGCCAGTCCTGAAGTGCTTGTGCCCTCAACAGCAGTAAAACCGGTTCGTGGCCTCACGCGCAAGGATGTCAGTGCTATTGTGGCTGAATTTGTGGGATGTTTCTTATTTGTCTTTATCGGAGCCGGATCAATTATTGCCAATACCTGGACGCAGGACTCAGTTGGACTGATGGGTATCGCCGCCGCGCACGGTCTGGCGCTTGGCATTTTGATTACGATCTTCGGAGCCACTTCTGGCGGACATTTTAATCCCGCTGTGACGGTTGCGCTGCTAGTGGCTCATCGTATCAAAGCATTATTAGCGCTGGCTTATCTCCTGGCGCAGTTGTTAGGTGCGACGCTGGGAGCCTTCCTCTTGCGTGTAACATTTCCGGTCTCGATCTGGAAGGCAGCGCAACTTGGTACGCCTGGCCTTTCCACTGGCATCTCGCCGCAGGCCGGTGTGGTTGTGGAGGCGCTCTTAACCTTTTTCTTATTGCTGGCTATCTATGGAACCGCCATCGATACACGTGCGCCCAAACTGGGCGGTTTCGCCATTGGCCTGACCGTGATGGTGGGAATTCTGGGCGCTGGCGTCTTAACCGGAGGTGCGATGAATCCTGCCCGTGCTTTTGGGCCAGCCCTTGCCAGTGGCGACTGGAATAATCATATTGTGTACTGGATTGGGCCACTGGTGGGAGCTATCCTGGCTGCCTTTCTGTATGAATATGTGATTCTCCCCCGCTCACAGGAGATAATAAAAGAGCAGTATGAAGATGGGCAGGCAGCCCTGGACGACGATGAAAGTGTTGTACCGCACGATGTCAGGGAAGAGAATATTCCCCAACCGCACCGGGTAGGTCCTGATGAGGGATGAATGGACTGGTAGTAGGCTCTACCTCGGTTAAGCCGGAGCCGCGCATATCATAGCGAATCACTTGATGCTGGCGGGCCAGAAATTGAAAATGATTATCCCATACCCGTCGATCCAGAAATCCTCCATGTTGCAAGACTACCGGTGAGCCGGTGCCCGCAACTTCATAATAGATGCGGGCACCTGGCACAGGCACGAAGCCGTGTTGTACTGGTTGTTCAAATGCCATAGAAATACTTCCTCTATTTCACTAGTGGATACATATAGTTTGACATCTATCTAAACGCCATACTCTACTATTTGTCGCCGGGCAGGAAAGTATGACGGTGGTTTGTTGCCTGCGCATTCCGCTACTAGCGAAACAGAAGCAGGAAGGCGACCAGCAGTGCATATACTGCGATAGTTTCTGCGAAGACCAGACCCAATAAAAAGTTCATGCGAATGGCCGGGGCTGCTTCGGGATTCCGTCCTAATGCCTCATAGGCTTTGCCGTTTGCCATACCCATTGCCAGACCTGCGCCAATGCCGCCTAATCCAATCGCCAGCGCGACCCCAATAGCTTGATAAATACCCATCGATGTTGTACCTCCGTCTTTCTTATAATCTCTATTTTCTTTGCTCGTTCTTGACACTGTTATTGTAACTGTCCATACCTTGAAATACCATCATACGTTCGCACTACATTCCCTTAGTCTTTTGGATGACAACCCTTTGATGGCTGGTATTACGGCTACTTATTCTGGTATAATTAAAAGCAGAATGAAAAGAATAATGAGGAGGGCAGATGGGAAATAAAGAACGGAAAAAAATTTCTCTGCTCATTGCCAATGACCATCAGGTGGTTCAGGATGGATTGCGCTGCATGCTGGCAGGCAGTCCTGAGATTGAGCTTGTAGGCTGTGCCAGTAGTATCCCCGAAACGATACGTCTGGTCGGCGAATGTGAACCCGATGTACTCTTGATCGATCCCCATATGCCTGAGCAGGATGGCTGGCAGGCGATTCAACTGATACGCGGCGAATGGCCGCAAGTGGCGATTCTGATTTATACGGGACAGCAGCACGACGACCATCTGCTCCGAGCTTTGCGGGCGGGCGTCAGTGCCTATCTTCCCTTGCGTAGCGAGCGTGCGGCATTATTGTATGCCATCCATGCCGTGGGACATGGACATACCTTGCTGGCGCCAGAAGCGGTTGCGCGCCTGCTGGCATGTATTAACACGAACAGCCTCCATCTATCCGCGCCCGGCCCTCAGAAGAGTACTGATAGCGAGTTAACTGAACGTGAGCGTGAGGTATTGCAGCGTGTAGTCTATGGTGAGCGCAACAAAGAGATAGCTGTCTGCTTGAGTATCAGCGAGCCCACCGTTAAATCCCATCTGGCAAGCATTTATTTCAAGCTAGGAGTCGATTCGCGTGCCTCAGCCGTCGCCGTCGCGCTTGAGCGTGGTATTCTAACCCTGCAGAAACGCTAATCAGGATTTGGAAGATCCTGATTGGCCTTGTTGAAATTGAATTTTTAGTGTATAAGAGATATAGGCCAGTTGAATGGTTCAATTCTCGTCCCATCCAGCCTTAGAATTGTGCAGGAAAGCGCACCGCAGAAAAGCCGCGTAGCAGGTAGCGATGTGGGAGAATGATCATTTCTGTGCTACATTTTCATTGTCGCAAGTATTTAAATGGACTGATTTCGCTAAGCGAAGTCACTGGAAAGTGGTACCATTGTGCAAAAGCAGCCTCAAAGTGATCGCGCTACGATAGATAACATGCCAGCGGCTGAACAAGATAGCACCGAGGAACTGGCGGAGATTTATACTCCCGAATACACACCCAGACGCAGGTTTTTGAACGCCGTGCTCTGGATAGTTGCAGTATTGGTGATTATTGGTTTTGCGTTCTTTGGCGTAACAGCCCTGCAACATCATCCTCCCTTGCCCTCCGACACCACAGGCGCCGTCTATCATGTCCTGGCTTCTGTCACCTCTCCATTGCTCTAAGACCAATCAATACTCAGAGTGTGTCGGACTCCCATGCTCTCCATAATCTCTGTGCATGAGTTTTCGCACCTGCGGTGCTCAAACATCTTTTTAGTGTGTGGTGTCGGAAAAGTTCTTCGAACTTTCCCGACACCACACACTAAAAAGGGCGCAGGCGCGCATGCGCCTGCCAGCCGGTCAAACAGTAAGATCCCGATGGGCCTGGAAGTCCGACACCTTCTCAAGAAAAATCCGTTGCATACTATCTGCAACGGATTTTTCTTGTTGATTTTTCATTGCTAGCATGTGTTGCACTGTTGCTAGAATATGAATGCCGTGATTGGTAGGCCCTGTTCTCCTGTTTTTCTCATAACTGGCCGTTTGTCGCGTCCTTATAATGGGTGGTCTAGCCTATTCTAGCTATGCATTTGAGACAAATGACACAATGTATGTTGTTAAAGCGATTCATTCTTTAGTATAGATTGTTATGCTGTATCAATGATGCATCTGTGAGGGAGATAGTTCTTGTTGTGTAGTGTCAGGTTTGTTGAGTTCTGGAGGCGGTTGCTTTCACTATAAAAGGAGTTGGAAGGACAAAGATGAAGATTCTTGTTACAGGTGGGACCGGTTTTCTTGGTCGGCATCTTGTTTCTGCTCTGTTGGATCGAGGTCATCGCGTGTATGTGATGGGGCGTAATTTTGTGAGTGTGCAGGATTTTTTGACGGATGGTGCGATCCCTATCAAATGTGATTTGCGCGATCATGAGGCAGTCTATGCGGCTTGCGCAGGGATGAATACTGTCTATCATCTGGGGGCGCTGGTGGGTCCATGGGGCGATGGTACGGATTTCGCAGCTGTGAATATTGAAGGGACGGCGGCGGTGCTGGAAGGGTGTCGCAGGCATCATGTCAAGCGCTGTGTGTATGTATCGTCGACCTGTGTTACTTTTAATGGACACGACCAGCATGCTATTTCTGAACAGACCCCCTATACGCGCCACTTTACGTCGGATTATGCTTTAACGAAAAAGCGTGCCGAGGAGATGGTGAAGTCAACTGTGGATGTGCCAGCGGTGATTATTCGTCCCAGTTTTGTCTTTGGCCCCGGCGATCAGTGGTTGCCAGGTGTTGTTGAGGCGGCAGCTCAGCAGCGGTTCTATCAGATTGGCAATGGACGGAATCAAGTTGATTTGACGTATGTTGATAATGTGACGCAGGCTCTGCTGGCAGCTCTCTATGTTGTGAATGCTACAGGTAAAACATATATTATTACCAATGATGAGCATGTTTATATATGGGATATGATTCGCACATTATTACAACGTGTGAAATGTTCAACTGAGTTGCGTTATGTGCCTTTGCCGTTTGCGCGAGCCGTGGCTAGCTTCAGAGAACGTCAGGCCGAACGTGGGAAAGGTATGGCTCCCATTCTGACACGCTATGGTGTTGATATGCTGAGTTGTACACAGACATATGATATCACTGCGGCACGTCGAGATCTTGGTTATCAGCCGATTGTTTCGGTGGCTGAGGGTATCGAACGCACCGTGGAGACCTGGCAGTTACAGCATCGTATTGCTATATAAGAAACTACTATTGTTGCTTTTATCGTCCTTGATCGTTCTTTTTTTAACGCATCGCTTTGCACTATGAAGCGGAAAGAGCTATCGTGACCACGCTGCAGGTTGCGAGCGTGGAGCCACGATACTCTTAAGCGGTGCATCCTCTGCTTAGCTTCCTCGTTTCTGCTTTTTATTGATCACCCATAATTTTGATGCAGACTGGCTGCGGCAATTGTATAGCATCTCCGGTTGCGGTCAGGGTGCCGTTGGTTGGATCAATGGCGAATGTGACCACGTTATTGGTTTGTTGATTGGCTGCGAGCAAGAATTTTCCTCCCGGTGTCAGAGCGAAATTCCGTGGACATTTTCCTCCACTGGAGCTATGTGCTATGGCACTGAGCTTGCCCGTTTGCTGCTCAAGCGCGAAGACGGCGATACTGTCATGCCCCCGATTCGAGCCATAGAGGAATGCACCTGTGGGATGGATATGGATATCCGCACAGGTATTGGTGCCCGTGAAGCCCACTGGCAGTGTAGTGATGCTTTGAATTGGATCGAGTGTGCAGGTAATGGGATCAAAGCTGTACGCTGTAATAGTTGAAGCAAGCTCATTGATCACGTAGGCATAATTCTTGCTGGGATGGAAGGCCATGTGTCTGGGTCCTGCACCCGGCTTGCTGGCTGTTTCTGCCTGATAGATGAATTTCTGCTGCTCCGCGTCGATATGATAGGTGATGATTTTGTCCAGTCCGAGATCGGCCACCAGAAATGCATTGCCAGCGGGATCAAACGTGCAGGAATGGGGATGCGCGCTACTCTGGCGTTGTGGATCGAGGCTGGAACCGTGGTGTTGGATTTTGTCTGCTAAGGGACCAATTTCGCCGTTGGCTTGCAGAGGATAGAGACAGATGCTGCCTCCAGTATAGTTGTTGAGCACGAGAAAGCGTTGGTTTCCATCAAGCGTCAGAAAGCAAGGGTCCTCACCCAGCGTGGGTTGTTGATTGAGGAAGGTCAGTTGGCCTGCCTGGTTGTCGATGGCAAACGTGGCTACCGATCCTCCTGCCTGTCCCTGATACTCCAATGTCTCGCTGACCGCATAGAGGTACCGTTGTTGCTGATCGTGTGCGAGAAATGAAGGATTTTCGATGCCTGCTATGCTATCAATGTATGTCAGCGTGCCGGTATCGGTATCCAGTGTATAGAGAAAGATGCCTGGATCTTGTTGATTAGCATAAGTGCCAATGTAGACATTGCTCGTATGTTGTATATTCATGCTGGATTTCAGCTCTCCTTTTTGTGTAGTTTCTACCCCTCAGAAGGGCATGTTATTATTATGACATGAAAATCAGGATGGGGATACTATAAAAGGGAAGCGGAAAACCCTGTAAAAGGCGCAGCAGTGCGGGAGCACCTCACGGCCCTGGCGATCTGGAAATTAGCGATTCTGCTTGAGGGAAGCTATAAGCGCTATCTCTCCGGCACAACCGATGATCCTTTCTTCCAACTGCTCGATCAAGGAGTGCCAGCTCTGGCCCGACGTGCGCTCTCCGTCTGCCATGGTGAGATGAAGTTTGGTTTGTGATGATCTCCAATTGAGCTATGCAGCTTCGTGTCCTGTTTGTGTGGACACGAAGCTGTGAGTATAAGGGTATTATAAACGTAATCAAGCGTAGAAGTTACGTATCCAGCGATACTTCTTGAGGATTTTAAGTTGCTGAGGGGTAAGTGCCTTGCCGTCGCTGATTGCCATGTTACGTTCGGCATTGCGTATTGAACGCATCCCAGGAATAATGGTCGAGACAGCGGGATGGTGTAAGGCGAAGCGCAACGCAATCTCAGGGATCTCATCAATGGAGACTCCCAGGTCGGCGGCCATATTTCTGACGCGGCTATAGACATCATTTTTGCGCGTGCCATGGAAATAGTGCGCACGGAAGTCGGCGGTATCAAAGGTGCTATCAGGTGTCACCTTGCCTGTCAGGCCTCCTTCATCCAATGGGACACGCACAATCACACCGATATTCTGTTTCTGGCAGGCGGCGAAGAGTCGATCCTCAGGACTCTGATCAAACACATTATAGATAACCTGTACAGTATCGATAGCTCCAGTGCCGATGGCGCGCAGCACATTGTCGGCCTCATGATCATTCACCGAGATGCCAAAGAAGCGAATTTTGCCCTGCCCTTTTAACTGCTGGATGGCTTCCAGCCAATCTCCCTGGCCCACCCAGTCATCTTGCCAGACGTGGAATTGCAAGACATCGATTGTTTCCGTACCCAGATTGCGCAGGCTTATTTCTGTCTGCTCGATCACATAATCCTTTGGGAAAGTTTCAGAGACTGGCACGCCGGGGCGCGCGGGCCATTGACCATTCTTCGGAGGAACCTTGGTCGCGATATAAATGCGTTTGCTGATATTCTTGCGCACAACCTGCCCTACCAGGCGCTCGCTATGCCCATTGCCATAACCCAGGGCGGTATCGATAAAATTCAAGCCCAGATCAATTGCCTTTTGCAGAGCTTGCAACGACTCCTCATCATCAGCTCCCACCCAGCCACTCTTGCCAATACCCCAGGCCCCATAGCCAATTTCCGAGACAGACAGACCTGTCCTGCCCAACGTGCGGTAATGCATCGCTTACTCCTTCTTTATAACTACAATATTCCTCTTTTATAAATATATTCTATGTGATGGGATGACGAAATACAACGACTTTTCGTCTGTGTGACTTTCGCTCTGAACTGGAAACGTCTCTCTAGTTTGTATACAGTTGAAGGGTGGAAATCGTATTGATGAGGAAGGACAAACAATCCATGAGGAAGGTGACACATGACGGGTGTTCAATTTGGCTGGTCAATGCCAGTTGGTAACGGTAATATCGAACGCAACGCGTATCTCAAGGCCAACAGACGTGGTCTGGAGATCATTGCGCACTCCTTTGACTCCGCCTGGATGTCAGATCACGTACAGTTTGGCGCTAGCGATACGTTAGAGGGCTGGACCGCGCTGACCTATCTGGCGGCACAACGTCCTGAACTGAAATTCGGACATCTGGTCCTATGCCAACTGTTCCGCAATCCCGCCTTGCTGGCAAAAATGGCCGCCACTCTGCAATATATGAGTCAGGGACGTTTCATCTTCGGCATAGGCGCGGGCTGGCATGAAGAAGAATGCAATGCCTATAATATTGACTTTCCCACCCCAGGTGAGCGCGTTGAATCTTTGGAGGAGACATTACAGATCACCAGAGCGCTCTGGACGCAGGACAATGTCAGCTTTCAGGGCAAGTATCATAGCGCCGCAAATGCCTATTGTCACCCCCGGCCAGATCCCCTTCCACCTATCCTGATCGCAGGATTTAAACCCAGAATGCTGAACCTCATTGCACGTTATGCTGATTGGTGGGAGGTTGGAGAAGGGGATATTGATACCGTCAAGCGGCATATCGCCAACTGTGAGCAGGCATGCCGTGAGATAGGACGCAATCCCGCAAGTTTGCGTAAAGTCATGCGCGCCAAATGTATCTGCGCTCCCAACGAATCAATTGTCCATGAACTGGCAACGGGCAAAATACAAAACTCATCGCACGCCTTTGTTGGCACGCCCAAACAAATCATCGCGCAGATACGTCCCTTCATCGACCTCGGCATCGACTATTTTATCCTCTCCTGTGAAGGCTTTCCTAATCTGATCACGCTCCAAACGCTGGTCAATGACGTCCTGCCGCAGTTGAGTCACTAATATCCAAACGAATGATAATGACGTCCTGCTGCAATGGAGTTATTACGATCCAAACGCATACGAATGACTTCTCATTGCACTAAGAGGATGTATGAGAAAAAACGTAGGCATTGCACGGACCTGCGCTTGCGCTTCGTGCCGTGCCTACATCTTCCATTCCATCATCTCTCGATCCCAGAGAAATGGATACAGGGCTTCGGGGCTTGGGAATCGTACGATTCACGGGAAAGCGCACCTCGGTTGCGACCTCGGCACGCACCTACATTTCTCCATCATGATTCTCGTTATTGAAGCGGTATTGCCGTTCTACGGTGGAGTCGTACACAAACCTCGCCCTAAAGATGCGTTAGAGAGCGATGGACACATGTGATGGGTTGCATCTCATCACAGTGCAAGATGAGCGTATAGCTCCACCGTAGGTGGCAGCTACGTTTGGATGTGTGGGTAACGTGGTTATATTGTGTAGTCGCGTGGGGTATTTTGGTTATATTGTGTGTAGGTGGCGATGGCGTATTCGTAGACAGCCTGGCTGCATTGTGCGTGCAGTTCGATCGCAGCCTGGCTATGGACTGTTGGAAAGAAATCGCGCTGCTGAATTTTTCGTAGCTCGCTGGTCAGATTGTGCAGAGCATGCTCGTATGCTTCCAGGGATGCGAATGTCCATTGTTGGGCCAGTACCTCTTCTCTTTGGTGGGCAAGAAAGGCGTCTCCACGCTTGCCGAGTTCTGTGTATTCCTGTTGGCGTTCCGCTTGAAAATTCTCCACCAACCGTTGCTGTTGTAGCTCGTCTCCCGCCTTTGAAATAAAGAACCAGCCGCTCCCCTGTTGTTTCTCCAGGCTTGCGATCACTTTCGTAATAAAGTCCGCATGTTCCGCCGTATGGGGAAGTATCCAGAGGCCATTTTGTAGGAGTAACGCGCCGCTACCTTGCATGCGCCGCCAGACCATCACGCGCAAGCTCGATGGGGAAGCCGGAAGCTGAGGCGCAAAGAGGAGCCATTCATCGCTCTGCATAGTAACCTTTCTCGTGCAATCAATGTTGCATATTATAATGAAACAACTGTTGCATGAAAGTGTACCATAGACAGGAAGCGTGAATTTCCTGGTTGGTTGCAAATTATCTTGAATAGTGGTATCACCGCAGGTAGTATTACTGCTATACTATTAAATCTGGCATTCAACCGCACGTCGACTTCCCCAACGATTTCATTAGAAATGGCGGAGCCTGCTACAGTAGGAAATGAAGCTGATCCGGCGGTTTCATAAGTCTCTCCATCCTTTACAGGATGTCCGCGTTCTTGTCTTGTTGCTTGCCAGTCAACTCAATGTTATGGGGGCTGGCAAAGTTGTGTATATTGTAGGTAAAGTGCGATTATTCTTACATATGGGATTTGTAAGCATTTGTTTTAAGAGTTTGTTTAACCAGCTGAAAAACAAAATGAGTGTAAAGTGCTGGTTTTATAGCGCTGTGTTAAGATGCAAAAGTACTAGCCACTTTCTGATTTTTCCAACTCAGGGCGGCCATTCTCTATAATTAAAGAACGCCTGAAAATAGCAGGGGAAGTTGTGTACACTTTCCTTTCATGTGTATAGCAGCGCCATAACTATAGGTATCGTTCATAGGGGAGACGCAGTTGATAGATGTTCTAAAAGCTAAATATATGAAGTTAAATCGTTACAGTCTTGCTGCTTTTATTTCTATTGCATTCGCAACTGTCTTGCGTGTGGTTCTTGTTGTCATGCACTGGCCGCCGACAAATAGCGATGAAGGCACAATGATGATTATGGCCTATAATATCGCGTATAAAGGTGAGCGACCGCTGAATTTTTACCAGCAAGATTATATGGGCACAATTGAAGCTTATCTGGGTGCTTTGCTCTTTCGCTTGACCGGCGGACCTTCGATTATGGCGATGCGCTTTGGGGTCATTTTCCTGACCACACTGTTCTTTATTGCGATGTATTTTTTCGCACGCCTGATCTTTTCCAAGAAAATGGCAATCGTCACAATTGCCCTGCTCAGTGTTGGTTCGATTCCCTATTTGACCCGCCAGGTTATCGCTACAGGCGGTTCCACACAGACATTGCTCTTTGGTACATTCGCCTTCTTTCTTGCTTCATGGTTGGCTATGACCTACCAGCGTTCGCTATCGTTCCAGGTGAGACTCAAACGCTTGCCGATCTATGTCCTGTATGGCATAGTGGTTGGGCTGGGCCTCTGGAGCGATATGATTGTATTGCCTGTAATGGCATTCGCGACCTTATTGTTACTCTTTTTTTGTTGGCGTGAGCTGCTTGTCTGGGGAGGCTGGCTCTGCCTGATTGTTGGCGGATTACTGGGCTTTTTGCCCAGTTTACTCTACAATGCATCAATCCATAAAGATCCAATTACCACTCTGCTTGGTCTGGTGCATGGTACTGGTTCGCAGAGTATGCTCAGCATGGGGGCATTATGGATCAATCTAGTGAACACCATTCAAGTCAGCCTGCCAACAGCGACCGGCTTGCCGTTTTGTCCCGTCAATGAATATCCTTTCCTGGGCGATAATACTCCTCGAACGTTGCAGTGTGGAATTATCCAATCCTCGTGGAGCTTTTTTTATATCGCTCTGGTAGTGATCGGGCTGGTTTCATTGATCCTGGCAGTACGCCATCTGGCAAAAAAGAGGAAGATCTTGCCCGAGCGTGAATTTCACCAGGAGCTAGTTCGTCTGGTTACCCAGGTGACATTGCTTCTTTGCTGGTCGGGTATTCTTCTCGTCTATATCTATAGCTCTGGTCCAGTGAGCCAACCTGGCTACCATGCCCGCTACTTAATTACGCTCTTGATCAGTACACCCGCAGTGATGTCTCCTCTTTACCGTGCGGCCAGCCAACTCAAGTCGCTGGCGACATGGCAACGTCTCCGTCTCTATGGGAGTCGTGCCTTGCTGGCACTGCTAGCATTGATCCTGGTGATTGGAACCGGCATTGCGTTTAGTGAAGTACCCAGAACGCAGGCCGCAGAATTATCACGCATGGATCTGGTCGCCAATCTTGAGCGTATCGGCGTCACGCGCTTTTATACCGATTACTGGACCTGCAATAATCTGATGATCGCCAGTGACCGTAAGCTCCTCTGTGTCAGCGTCAAAGCCAACCTCGTCGAACACGGCAACCGCTATCCCCCTTATCAGCAAATAGTTGAGAATACGCCCAATGCCTCCTGGATGTGTCCAAAGAATCGATATCTGACCATCTGGGAATATGACTGTTTACCTGCTCTCAACAAAATGATGCAGATGATGCCCCCTGGGAACTACAAGCGCTATGAATTTGACCAGTATGTAATCTATAAAAACATCAGGCCCGTCGCTCCGTAGCAGGCGGCACAAACTACTACCCTATAACCTGAGATGGCCTGGGGAAGCCCTTTGGGGCATGGATGTGTCAGGGTAATGGTTTCATTTCAAAAGAGGAGGCGTGATCTATGCGGTCGGCCTCTTCTTTTTTTATTTGATCTTGTCCAACTGGCAACGTTACAGAAATAGGATTTCTGGCGTGTACCGTTTAGGTGTTATCGCCTGGCCTG
The DNA here is from genome assembly GCF_008326305.1 of Dictyobacter arantiisoli. Taxonomy (GTDB): domain Bacteria; phylum Chloroflexota; class Ktedonobacteria; order Ktedonobacterales; family Ktedonobacteraceae; genus Dictyobacter; species Dictyobacter arantiisoli. Next base: position 16,281 of record NZ_BIXY01000108.1, read on the forward strand.
CGAAAATTGTTTTTCTCTTGTTTATGGATAGTGCTTTGATCAAGAACGTATTTGCGCTCCATCTTCTATCTATCTGACAGGTTATTTCTGGAGTTAAATTGTTGACTGACGCATGGAAATGCTATTTTCAATGTATATGTTATGCTATATATACTGAATTACGGAGTTCAGCACCATTCCCAGGAAAGAGCATCTTTGAGAATAGCGTTTTTCAGACGTCTAACAATGTGCATTCAACATACATTTGCACGCTTGAAATTCTCGTGCTATTAGATAGAGATAGAAAGATGGTAAGATCGGTCTAATGGTGTGTCTTTCTGTGCAAAGGAGGCAGAATGACTGTACAGCAGCATGGATGTACTTCACTTTATCTGCTCCATGATCGAGCATATATCGATTTGGATATTACCCTGAGTAGTGGTACTATGCGCAAGGCTCGTTTCCTGGTGGATACGGGTGGGAAGGCGTTGGTCTTTACAGAAGCTTTTGCACGCGATCTGGGCATGGTTCAGGATCGCAGGCGCTCCGTGCCCGGATTAGCATTGACCTATCAACGTGTGACGCGGAAGCCGCAGATGTCCATTGGCACGTATGCGTTGGATCTGCGAGGCGTGACGGCGTGGATCGCACCGGCAAACTATGCGCGTTTTTATGGCGATGGCGTGGATGGTACGCTACCGGGTATTGTCCTGTCGCGCTACTATGTGACGCTGGATTATCCTCAACAGGAGTTCAGCATTGCTCCCAGGGAAGCCGCCGGGCCAGCTACATCCCATGGGGAGCCGGTCCCGGTGACCTTTTCACCTCAAAGTCGTCTGCCGCGTATTGAAGTGAATATTGCGGGTGAACGGCTGGGAATGTTGTTGGATACCGGTGCCTCCTGTTCGATGATCTCCGAGCGCTTGTTGGAAACCTGGTCTGAACGCTATCCACAATGGCCACAGGCTTCTGGCGCAGTCGGAACCGCGAATGTAGGCGCGACTGGTGATGCATTTGCGCGTATGGTGCGTATTCCCTACATCATTGTCGGTTCCTTGCTGGTGAAAATGGTCGTAGCGGTCTCACGCCCGGCGGAAATTTTTGATGAGCGGTTGTCAGGGCAACACCTGGACCCGATTGTGGGTGTACTGGCCGGGAATGTTTTGAAACAGTTTCGCATTGAGATTGATTATCAGCACAGCATGTCCTATTGGGAACGGCTGGGTTCATCCTATCCTTATGACATGGATATGGTGGGATTGACGCTGGCCCCTCATCGCGACGGTACCTATAGTATCGCGGTTGTCTCCGATGGTAATCATTTTCGGGTGCGGCAAGCTGTCCAGGTTGGTGATCGCCTGTTACAGGTAGATGGCCTGGTAGTGAAGGGACAGCCCTTATCGAAAGTCGTGGCGGCGCTGAAAGGCAGCCCCGGACAGCGTTGTACCCTATTGCTTGAACGTGATGGTGAATTGCGTTGCGTCTCAGTACTCACTGCACGCATTCTTTAACGCTTGCTCTTTTTCCATATCGTGGGGGGGGCCCCTCAGATTTTCGCAAAGTTCTTTTGAGCGCGAACTCAACTCGGTAGGAAAGATCGCTTCCAGGGGTGGTGAGCAGAAGGACGAGAGGAACCAGGTAGCGTAGCAGGAGGAGCGGCGGGGAGGCGTGGTGGTGCAGGCTCGGCCTTGGGTGGC
>NZ_BIXY01000109.1 GCF_008326305.1 Dictyobacter arantiisoli
CTGAAAGTAATAACATGTGTTGTGTCTTATTGACGGTAACATCAGTACAGTTACTCTTGCGTGTATGTTGTAGTAATGCGGTATTATTACTACAACTGGCAGGAACAATGGTGATATTACTACCAGTGAAGGCCAAAACAAGGGTAAATGACATACTATCCCCTCTTATTTGAGGGTAATCCAGCTGCAAGACCATGTTTTTATCTCTATCCCCTGCCTAGTAAGGGGTAACTTGTTTATTGTTACTGCTTACTACTATATAACATCATGATGTTACTGCCTACTATGGGGTAACATTGAACGTTACTGTTACTACAACTTACTTACAATTGATGTTACTGCTTAGGATACCAGAGAATCAGACCACCTGTCAATGGATCGCCAAACCCAATCATGACCACTACAAAAAAGCGGCGAGTGCATTTCATTTCGCATGGAAAGAACCACGCAATGATTGGTTAGCGAGATCGTTGGTTGCTGAAAAAGTGGAAACCCTGAGATCAAGAAGACATTGAGGATCAATCATGATGCCCGCGATCTATGGTGAACGACGAAACACCATCAGTACAAAAGCATTCGACCTGGCCGCTATCATTGCGGCCAGGTCTTTTTTTATCGTACGAGGTATCCGAAAAGAAGAATAACCAACGTGATCATCATGCCAAGGCAGAAAGAGATGTGCCATGGCACACGGCCTTGTTTTCGCGCTTCCCCAGGATGGAGCACGCTGGTCAGAGAAAGGGTTGAGGCACGCAATACAAGCGGAGTAACCTGTGGTGTGGCGAAGATCGGTCGATGTCTGATAGTGCTGTGAGGCATTCTTGTTTCTGATGACAACATGCTGCTTCTCCTTTGTCTTCGTGCTTAGTATTTCTTGCGACGAAGGAAAGTGTAGCCGATGGCTGCAGTTGGGGCTACCCTTTTATCCACAGATAAACCGTGCGTTTCGTGGATACCGTGTGGAGAACACCTCTCTGCTGTGGATAAGAGCATCATAGGCTTGGCACACTGATGTGTATGAAACAGCCAGAGGCGACGATTTCCTTGACGGCTTCACACGCATCAGTGTGGAGACATTCAGCTTTCTTCAGCAGGCTGGCCCCAGGGAAAGTCGGTCGGATCTTCTGGCACCACAATCATGCTCTGGATCGTCTCCGCTTTGCGATTGGCCGACACCGTAATCTCCAATTCCCGATGATGCGCCTCGATCTCCTCCTGATGCACATCCTGGTACGCTTTAATCGAGTCCTTGCGGCCCCCCACCAGTTTCTGGATGGACAGCGTGGTAATATACCAACGTTCGAGGGGGCGATGCTCCCTATTCCATTGCATGATCGCATACACCGCACGACGAAACCGTTCATAGGAGGCTTCCAGTTGTTTGATATCAGCTAATTGCGACGTCCGCAATGTCGCATAACGCGTCGTATCATGACGCCTCGCCTGGCTACTCAACTGCCGTGCGTCCCGTTCCGCTGCCGCCAGCAGATACGAGAGCAGATCTGATACGCCTGTGAGCGCCATCCCTTGCCGCACAAGTGCACGTGTCTCCTCCGGTATCTCCAGCGTCTCCAATGAGAACTCCGGTTGCACAGACGGCTGCTGCGATGTACCTCCGGCAAGCAGGGCCACCAGCATCCGCCGAATCAGTTCATCATCCTTGACCTCGTGTTTCACCTGTTTGGCGACCTCCGCCCGGACATCATCCACCCATGCCTTTGTCTCGACCGTCGGTTTCATCGTCGAGTACCCGGTCTTATTATCCTTCGCCGTCTTCCGACGCGTTCCACGCTTGCCCTTTGTGACTGGTGGCTCTTCTGCCACTGGCATATCCTTCTTAAAGAAGTCCAACACCGTCACCCCAGGTTGCCCGAGCCTGATCCCATGCCGACCATCCAGCTTGCCATCGCGGTCCGCAATCTTATAATCATCATAGTTGGCATGACTGCCATAGTTCAATCGGACCTGCTCCACCTCGTCCTCTGGTGTCCCTGGTGCGACATCCGGACTCAGCACAAACCGATGCCCATGAATATAGGCTTTATAGTTCACCTCCGAGACCGTATCAGGGGCGTACCATAACACCGCCAGCGATGCGTAATAACTACGCAAATTATGAACACTCAAATGGTGATGATCGCGCTCTGGGATCAGGCTCCCATACACCCGCTCTACCGTCTCATTGACCGCTTTTCCGTACTTTTGGCTCACCTGCTCCACTTCCAGCGCGGTGCAATCCACCAGTCGCCGCAGCTTTGCCATTGCCTCCACCACCAAGTACCCACGCACCAACGTCGGCAATTCATAGCGATCAGGCATGCGCGTTCGCCCCTTCACCTGACCCTCAAACCACACTGTATACGGCTCTTTCACTGCAAACGTCCCCATTTTCAAGATCTCAGCTAACCGTCTCCCCGTACATATCGCAATGCCCACCACCAACTCCGACCACTCATCCGAGAGTACCAATGCGAGGGCACGATTGACAATCGCCTCAGGATCGCGCACCAGTTGCGACTGGTTCAAGCGCTCCTGCGTCGTCGCCCGATTGCGATCATTCATCTGCACCCACTCACCTTCCGAGAGGTTGCACACTTTGAGCCCGATATGTTCCCGCTCATGGGTCCGCCCATTCAACCAACTATTCTCTTCGGTCAGCGGCAATTCCCGGATCAAGTTGCGCACCTGTGTGATCGGCTTGCGCAACGAATCTCCCTGTAATCCTCGCGTCGTCTTCCACCACTCCAACTCTCGTTCCCACATCGCATGCACCTCCGCCTCCTGCGCCAGCGTTGCCGTTCGCAAAACCGGCTCCAACTCTAGATTCCACCTGTCTCTCACCCAACCTAGGACACTCGCCATGATCGCCCCTCCTTGCGCCACTCTCTTTCTTTTTCTACAAGGGAATATACTATGTTACCATGTTCCTGTCAAGCAAATACGAAAAATGTATTCACTACAGAGAGCCGAAAATGAGGTCCCTCGTCGTGATAAGACCTCATTTTCGATTGCAATTCATTGTGTTACATTGCAAGGTATATTCAGGAATGCCAATCTGGCTATAGATCTTGTGATTTAAAAACAACCATGCTATATATTGCATGTAATGAATAGTCTTGGTAAAAAGTATTCAGATTTAGAGAAGGAACAATATATTATGGAGACCAACGACAAATCAAAGGTAGCATTACAACATTTCTATACAATGGAAACATGTCCAACTTGTAGTAAACAATACTCAATTTATAAAGTAGACAAATCCCCTGTGCCATGGCGGCAGGAAACAGGCAAATTAATTTTGCCATGTGGACATAACACAACAGCAAAATATAGTGATGATGAAGCTACTTGGTATGCCCTAAGTGAATTAACAGTTAATGTGATCTTTAGATAACTCACTGAGGATAAGATGATGAAGATCCAGCGTTAATCACTCACCTAATGTTGTACCCTTTTTCATCCTGCTAGCCAATGGTACGCCATCACACTTGGAGTCTCCCCTGCCAAGTTTGCCGGCAAACCATTTGGTTAAGCACATGTAAGAAATGTAATCACGCTCGTTGTGCGTCCCTCCGCCACATGTAAAAAACAGTCTCACCTTCCTAAAAAATCTCACTCAAAAGATCCAAATGTATCTTCATAGGTCTTCACCAGTTGTTTGAACAGAGCGTACGCAGCGTATGCATCCGCTTGTGCTCGGTGTCGTTGGGGAAGTGGCACACCCATCTCTTGACACGCAATATCCAAGCGACATACCGCAGAACGTTTTGTTTCAGGTTGACATCGGCGAACTTTGGCATAACTGTACATTAAACAGGCCACATTAAAGTACGGAAACTCCAAATCATAGCAAAGAGCAGTCTGAGCAAGCAACCGAATATCAAAACAAACATTGTATCCAAGTATAGTCGCATCGCCAAGAGCAGCACACAATTGCTGATGAATGTCAGGATAACGAGGGGCGTGCTTCACATGAGACCGTGTCAATCCATGAATACTGGTAGCGATCGGTTCTATCTCTGTTGCTGGATTTACCAGCGATGAGAAAAGCACCTCACCCTGGGCGGAGATCACCGCTACGTCGATGACTTCCGAAAAGAGACGTGATCCCGTTGTTTCCGTATCAAGAATCACCCAATTCTTGGTTTTACCCATCTCACCAAGCCAGTGAACAACCTCTTGTTGATGGCTCCATCGACGATAGGACGCCGTCAATAAATCAATCTTGCCCCGCCCATGTCGTACTTTTGGGGTGTGAATCTGAGTGTCAGCTTCAGTCTTTTTATTTCTCTTTCTGAAAAAATCCTGAGTGGCTCCCTTTTTTCTTGTAATAAAGTTTTCCGATCCCTCTTCGTACTGGTTCACACTGTAATCATGACGTATGGTCATACCGTCTACCTTAGGAGTACCGAACAAGCTCTCACTATTGGAGAAACGATTCCCTTGATATTTTTCAGATCCCTCTAGTCCCAAATTACGCATATTTACTCCTTCACGAAGCAACGCATATTCACTAGATGCCCCACTAACTGGTGCAGTCGTTAAATGCGCAGTAAATTTTAAATGACTTGCATCGGCTCTAGAAGGCAAACGATTGCTTGAAAGATCCGATGCAAACTTAGCGACTGCACCACTAACTACTCTTCTCGAAAAATCTATAGCATATAATTGCGCTGAGAAGCAGCCGGACGGAAACGAACAACAATAGGATGGGGATATTGGCTAGACACAACAATTGCACGACCAATCCCTAAACTTGGTACATCATCCCAGATGCCTTCATTTACCGTGCCTGCGGCTAATTTGAGCACGCGTAAATTCTCCGTACCAGTCGTCTGATGAATAATTTTATTATTCGCCAGTTCAAACAATTCTGATGGAAGATGCTGTGGTGACTGGGTTACGAAATGTAGAATCAACCAACGTTTCCGCCCACGACGTGCAATTCGTTGTAACTGGCTTAATGTTTGGCCCATTTTATCTTTATTTTCCCGGGAAACAAATCCATGCGCTTCTTCAAGTGTAATAATAATCTTCCGCTCTTTATTAGTTTTTTCACTCAATTCCATCTTATAGCGATACATACGAGCTAACAAATCAGCAATAATAATATTCTTCACTTGCCGATCATCACAATCTGACATATCAAGTACGCTTAACTGGCCTGGAGAACTCAACATTTCCATTTTGAGTTCCTCAGCATTTGTTCGATCAAAAAGTCGAGTTAAATGCAACTCACGCAATTTCTTTAATAAGCCACGATAGGAACTGAGATCGGGATAATCTTCAATCAATGGCTTGAGTTGATATTGACGACAGTAAAAATCAAGCTCTGAAGCAGGCAATGGCTCTTCGATGGGAGTCGGCTCGTCTTTTGGCTTTTTTGTAGTCTTCCTTCCTCGATCTTGATCTCCATGAATCCGCTTATACTCATAATGTGAAATCTCTTGCCGCAACATGCTCAACAGTAATTCAAGCGTAATTCCTGGATAGCCACGCGATAAATCAGCTTCGTCTTCGCCAAAGATAGATTCAGTTAGTCTCGCCTGTTTGCGTAATAAGGCAATGGCTTGTTCGTAGAGAAAGGTAAATCTCCGTGCTTGATTATCAATCATATCTGTAATTTCAACAATCAATTCTGGGCTCAAAGAATCAAAGGGTACAGAAAACTCTATTGCACCCTCGCGCTTTGAACTACAACGTGGGGGGCGATAGACCTTCATCTGTTTAACACCACAAGGCTTTCGCTCATACAGATCCAAGGTTGCTTCAATTCCCTCTTGAGCAACAGGCTGATCCATTAGGGTATATTCTCCCTCGGGATCAACCACCACTTGCGCGTATCCAGCATTTAGAGTCTCTTCAATAAGCACTTGATTCGTATTCGATTTTCCACTACCCACAGTTCCAACAATAAGCATATTTCGCGGTAAAACGTTTTTATTATCACCATCAATATTCACAAACACATCTTCATAGGTATCTAATCTTCCCAGCAATATATTTCCATTCAAATTCAACATATCTACCATCATCGAACTCCCATACGGGAATACAGGAGATGCAGGATGAGGGCGACGCGTCGCTGGAACAAGCAAACCATTGATTTCTTCACCAAGAATTTCTATTTGCATACGCCCATGATATTCTGGCAAAGACAAAACTTTCCCTTGTCCTTGATTTAAAATGATAAATTGAACCGGTGTCGAGTCACGCTTAAGCACGTCTGGATCAAAAAATGGTCCTTCAACGATTCTCCCACTGTAGTTCCGGGAATCCATATGGCTATCTATTTTCACATACAACCCACGATCAATACTGGCTAAATCATCCCGGTGAATCAAAGCCTCGATGACATTATTTTTCGCCGTCGAGACATCAAAATGTACAAATGCAATTGGTTCAGGTCCGGATAACGCTTGTGGGTATATCTCGTCACTTCCAGGCATTGCTTCATACACAGCCAAATGATGTTCAATATCGGCAGTGCGAGGCCCAACAAATTCCCTCTTCATGCTCATAATCACATCTTCATCAAGCAGAGGGCTCTCATCAGAGTAAGGACCTTGCTCCTCTACCTGGCGCTCATGATCCTGGGAATCCCATGACAACATGCTTTTTTCCTTTCGGTCTCTTTCCACTTAGTCGCGACTCGATCTTTCAGACTGATACATCACGCTTCCACCTGAAGCACGAGCAAATTCAGCATTTAATCTAGTTGTATACTCACTAGCCTTGAAAGAACCAGAACAATATTGATCAGCTAAATCCACCAATAAAGGAAAACCTCTCGGCCCAGTATTGGCGGCATCCGCCAGTAACATATGGACGGCTTCATCGAGACGATCTTTATTGCAAAAAAAGATATACGGGCGACTCATCCGATGCGCCCGCAACACTCCTCTAACCACACGAGAACCATACTTACCCATAAAATCTTTAAAGATATCGATTTGGCCTCGATTGCCATATTCAGGAATAGGTCTGTTTGTGTAATGAGCTTTCAAACTCTTGGAGTCATCCCCATCTTCATAGAGAAAATTCATCAGCACATCGGTTCCCGTATCCACGACAATATACTCTCCAGCATCAAGCGCAAGGCCCAGATCTAAGAGGTCAGTATCGGTACTGTTAGAAATGATCGTCGCATAGGCACCATCATCTATCAGCTTTCCAATGATATCCAGACACGTTGTCATGACCCGGCCTCGACCTGCACCCGTAAGCATTTCATGTGGGAAAATGGGACCTTGGATCAGCTTGAATGCATCAGGAGGGGTATCCAGCAAAACTTCTCTTTCTTTATACGTCATCAAAGCATACAAGAATAAATTGGAGGGGCCATTTTTGTGCATTCTCTTGCGACTACGAATCGCCTGACTAATTGCTGTCGCCGTCACCTGGCGCGGAATTTCCTGCCCCCAATGCATCATATTTGATACAATCTGACCCGTACCTCCACGATAACTCACTTTGGAAATGGCAATTTGCGCCCCAACCAAACTGAGTGTTGTATACTTGGCTAATGTCCCATCGGCAGCATACACACGACCGGTATAAAGCATTTTATGCTGCAACTCCGCAATTAGTTTTGGATGGGCTTTCTTCCAACATTGAATCGTTCCCTGACGTTCCATCTCCGGCAGCCAGGTTTCACGCAATTCCTTACGGAGACGCTCATCTGAAGCCACCACACTCGACACAATAGTGCGAGTCTGAGTAGGCATAAACTGGTAATATTCTCCTGGGGGACGCCAATTATCGGATGCAATTACTTGCTCAAAATCCATCGCACGATCGAACGTATCATCAACAACAGTATCGTCTGTTTCTTCTTCCATATTATTCATAGTCTCGCCTTTTTCCTCCCCTCCGAAATCCGCATCAAATACTTCTCGATATGCCATCATATTCCTTCATGCGGTTCTATTCTCGTTATACGGCGTTCATCATGATTCTTCTCATGATAAATAGGGATCCGTACTTTTTAGTAGTTCAAAATCAAAGGAGTGGGCCAAAAAGGCGACTGACCAAATCATGCCGAGGAAAAAAGGTTTGCTGAAGTACATCAACGTACTCTTCGGCCACCCAGTAGGGTAAACCATAGTGCTTTTGAAGAAGGGAGCAAAAATTTTGAGGGCCATGTTGGCGAAAATGGGGGGCAATTATCTGCCAAGGAGAAAGAAGCTCACGAGCAATAAGGTCTGCCAGCCATTCTCGGCGACCTGTCTCCGATAGCTCGTTACGACCTCGTTCCATAATATGATGGGGGCGCTCAGGAAGTCCTTTAAGGAGTCCTTGCACTTCTAACCATTCATCATGGCACTGCCACGAAAAAAACTTTTTAATAGCGAGAGGATGCATTGAAAAAGAGTGTAACCAATGTTGCTGCACAATCATTACATCGGCAACAAAATGACCAATTTCATGAGCTATAACATAGTTAGCTAAATCGGATGGTATATTACTATCGAAAAGAATCAGATTCGATGGGGGACCTATATGCAAAAGACCATATAAGCGGCGATCCTGTACCAACGACTCTCCTTCTGGTACCTTTTTCCCTTCAAGAGCACAGAAAAACTTTTGTGCGTTTCGCACACTGAGATTTGGCTGGGATATGATAGGAATATCCAACCCAAACGCAGCCAACGTCGCTATATCGCGAGGAAAACACTTCAATAATTCTTCGCCTTCTGGCTCTTGGCTGATGATACCTTCTATCATATGGGCTAACCATATAGGATGAGCCAAATACTCAGGAACCTCGTCACCCATAGTTATTCTTTCAACGTCTCATCATTTTCTGATATCGGAGCATCAAACGCCGCCTCGTAGACAAATCGGTTATCACTCTCTGATGGAGCCATCGCTAAATTTCTTGCTAGGGTAAGCATTTGCACAAAGCGGAACACTTGCTTCACTTGACAAGCAGTCGCAATCCTTCGAGCATCTGATTGAAAACGATCCACTCGAGGTAATGGGATACTTTGCAATTTCTCAAAATCCCTTCTGCTCACCTCGATTTCCTCTCGCTGATGTTCCTCTGTTTGCCCTTGACGTAAACGTAATATGGACAACAACCATCCAACTGATCCAGGCTGTTGAGCCGCATACTGATACCAGGCATGAAGACTATCCTCATCAGTTGGATAGTCGTCGTTTCCCTTTCCATTCTTCAGAACGGTCATAGTAGATCCTCCATCGTATACTCCAGAGATCTCCTGATAAAAGACAATTTTCGGAGTAAGCGTGCTTTTGCATTCTTGGCATCACTTTCAGCATCCCTAATGGGACCATAACGTGCAAGCACAGGAGCAATGTCAGAAGTCCTTGTCAATCCCTGCTTCATCAGTTGTAACAACTCCTGTTCTACTGGATTAAGATGCTCTTCCACTTGCTGAAAAAAATCTGATCGCGCAAGACGGGTATCCTTATCTGCAAGCTCTGTATCGTTATACGGCAATGCAAGCATCTTTTCGTATGCATCTAAACCAGATTCCTCATGCTGTTCAATCTTCTGTTGTTGTACATACAAATCCGTAAGCCGAAGCTTCAACAATCGAATCACATATGTCGTAAACACTACCTGTGAAGCATCATAACGTTTATTGTTTCGACAGATTTCGGTCAGAACTTGGTGCACTACATCTTGCACATCGTCCCGTGAAAGCTGCGGATAGCTTTTCCACGCCCAACGAAGTAAAGATGCGAGCACCAACTCGACCACCTCATTAATTGCTAAAGGATCACCTTCCTGAAACCCTTCAAGTTGCTCTGGAGATGGCTGTGGAAATTGACTTTCATTCATACTTATTCCTCCATCATAGGTCCATGCACATCTTCGCATCGATCACGAACAATGAGACCGTTTACAGAAGACAAGAATATCCTCCTCAGGATACGCCTGGCTATCACTTTGGGCGTTCGAAGAAAATCTGCCAGTCGCCATATCACGAGTACTTACGAGAATCCGGGCTGGAATCTTCCGAACAATCCTTTGCTCTAGATCAAATCCCAATTCCCTTGCCATCTCTCCTATCGCAGATGATGTGGGAATCATCACCCCCCGCCGATACGTATTGCCAATAATAAGAACCATTTTCTTTCCAGTAACCAACACCCGATTGGCCTCACGAAGCGCCGCATACATATCATGGAAGTAATTGGTCAGGTGCTCGGCCTCACGCACAATCGCCGAAGCCCTTACACCTTTAACCTTTGTAAGCAGTTGCTCCAGTGCAATATGGGCGCTTGGTGGAAGTGGTAACGCAAGTTGTTCCTCCGACTTTTTTCGCCGCGTCCCACCTCGCGATCCAATATAATAACTAGCCAATCCTGGCGCCTGAGAAAAAATGTGGTAACGGTTTAACCACAAATATGTGAGTTGGTGCAACTCACTATATTCATAGCAAGTCGCATAGGGAGGACTCGTAACGAGGAAATCCAGCATCTCTGCTTCAAGAGGAAGGTGCCGAGCATCAGCCAACTCGAGGCCGTACCTTTCAAAGATCCAAGCAGGATCAAAATTCATCCGTTCCAAATCTTTCCAGTAAAGAGTATTTCGCTTCACCATATCACGGGTTTGTTTCTGAAATTCTTCGACTGGATCAGCTAAGTATTTCCCCAGGTCTTTCTGCGGTTTGGTGCTTCCACTTAACCAAATCGAGGTACGCTTTAATATATTAGAAAAACTGCAGAGGTAAAAGGTTTGGTACGCTGCCTCTGTACAGCTCATAATCTCAAATAAAATAGCTTCTAATACTTCTCGATATGCTTGAGGAAACCAATAGGTGAAACGCTCTTCATCCGTCGCATGTGCAATATTGATACCTTGAATCTCTTCAATCTCACGCTCAGTCAGCGCCCGTCGTCCAATACGCCTCACTGTTTTCAACCGCACACTCAAACATTCCCAATCTTGGCATAATGCCTCTGGAGACAATGGCTGACATTTTGCCCTACTGATGAGAAGAGCCACTGGATTAATATCCGAACCCCAAAAACGCCGGCCACTACGTAATGCTTCCACACCAGTCGTTGCCGATCCTACAAATGTATCACCTACCAAATCACCAGGATCCGAATATCGCTCAATAATTTGTCTCACCAGCTGCGGAATAAACTTGGCAGGGTAACGATGATAGCCATGAGGACCCCAGACAGTTTCATGACGCTTTAATGATGCAAAAGACCAATCCACAACCCCACCAGAATCGCCGCACCATCCAGCGCCAGAAACAGTACGTTCAGATAAATCCTGATCCGCTCCTATAATCATCGGATGTCCCTTCCCAGCAGAACCTGCTGCCACTACCATGCATAACCTTCTATAGATGCAGATACGTCTGACTAGATTCTGCTTGTAATGATAAATAGCTCCATAGTTTCTCTCCCCAGAGTGTAACATAAAAAGACACCCCAAAACAAGGAAAAACTCTTTTTATTACCAAAAAATCATACATACAATTTTCTCCTGCATCTCATTCCTCATTTGTCTTGTTTTGAGATATCAAATCATCCACAGAATAACTTACACGGCTCACATTCATCTATACTTCTTTCCATTTTCCTCCTGTTTTACGAAACCCAATAAGTAGCATGTCGCAAACACGTCACGGTTGCACACTTCTCTATTGAAACCATCGCAGAGCGTAGCTCAAGTCACCGACCCTGCCTCCGAAATGGCTTTCTTGGCCTATGCCTGCTCATTGAGCGTTTTGCTTCTGAAACGCTCAAGGGGCTCAACTCCTTCCCTCTCAAGCTTGAGCCCCTTCCCACCAGCAATATTGCCCGCTCCATCACTAATAGCATACGTATAGCACGATCTCCGACACTCCTCACACCACTGCCCATAAATACGGCTATCTCTCTCAGACCAATCAAAACCTTGTACCAGATCCATAAACCACTCATGAACCACACGCATAGGGCAATAATATCTGGATGCAATGAGCGCATAAATGCGGCGCAATAGCGGCGTATATCCATCCCCATGGGGATCCACCGCCAACAAATCGGCAAAATGCTCACGAGCGACCGCACTTACCTGCGGTCGATAGGTTCGACAGATCTGCTCGGCATTGAGATGTGTGCACACAAGCGCGATTCTCACGCGTTGCCACGCCAGAATTACTTCTTCTGCTTCAACTAACGTCGGTAGTTCAAACGGCCCTACCACCTCATCGATCCGTTCCAAATGCGCCGTAAACAGCAGGGTATAGCGCTTTTTCGGAAAGAGCACTCCTGTCTTGAGAATTTCTGGCACACACCTGCCGGTCACAAGCGTCAAGCCAACCACCTCCTCCTCCCATCGCTCACTTGAGAGCAGCTCTCGGGCTTTTTCCACCAAAGCATCCGGCTGCTCAATCAAACGCTGATGGCACCATAGGGGCCATCGCTCAAAAGGGAGAGATAACCATGGCGGCCTCTCCTCCTCCAGATCGTCTAGATCATCCCACTCGTCCATACTCTATCCCTCTCGTCCAAAGACAAGGCTGGAACGCGCCGCCTCGACCACAGCTTTCGTCACTTTCGAAAGATGATTAATCCGCAAAATCCTCTCTACCTGCGTCAATAACCGATGTATCAGCCGAAAGTTGCCGCCCGTCATGCGAATGATTGCCGCCAACGCCTCCTCATCCAGCGCCTCTGTCGCTGGCAAATCTTCCTCTCCAGGATTATCCACCAGATAGACCTGCTGCTGCAAAATCTCCCGCAATTCCTCTGCAGAGAGCGCACAAAACTCATGCACAAATCCCACGCGAGAAAAGAACTGTGGATAACGGGCCAGGCGTTTCTCAATGCCTGGCATCCCAATCAGCATCAAGCCCATCTGACTGCGATCATACAAGTCGCGGAGTACTTCCAATCCCATCGGCTTGACCCGATCCGATTCATCAATCACCAACAGATCCCAGTTCAGCTCTGTTACCCGGTAACCTCCTCTGGGCACCCCTTGCGTCTGCATCAGTGGAGGTGTCAATGACGACAACCGCCCCATCTGCACGTGCAAATGCAACACCTCTTGCTCTAACCGTTTCGGGCTCATGAGGGTACCAGGCGTATAAAAGGCAATCTTGCCATCCCCTTTCCCCTCCTCGCCTTCCTTGATGCTCTCTCCCGCCAACTGCCGCTCCATCTGATCCCACTGCGTAAAGCGCCGAGCCGAGCGCGTTTTCCCAACTCCCGCTTCTCCATAACAGACCCCAATAAAGCGGTGTTGCCGACAAGTTTGGCAGCCCTCGACGAACCGCTGATATTGCCTGGTTTCTACAAAAGTCGACAACAAAGGCTCCTGTCCTCTCGTCTTCTCACGCTGGATAGTTCTCTCTTGTTCACTCGCATTCGTCCCCTGGATAGTCTCATCTTGTTCACTCATGTTCATACCTCTTTAATTCATTCACCTCTAGTGTCTCTTCTCCAGAATCAAAAACATCTGATTCTCGATCCCACTCGTTCTCAAACCCCGCCAGTTCAGCAGGCCGTTTGACGCCAAAGCGCTTCACCACGGCTTTGCGCTCACGCAGTTGCCCACGTTCCCACGCCCGGCGCTCTTTGCGGGCCGCGACAATCTCCGCTCGACTCACGGCGCTGTCTGACAATTCCGGACAAATCGCTCGACACAGAAAGCGTCGCTGAAAATACACCCGAATCTCTGCCATATCTGCGGGATCATAGCGGATCACCACGTGCTCTCCCACATAGGCAGCCAGCGTCGAATGCATATACCGATACCCCTCAAACGCGATGCCGTCCTGCTGCACCCGGCGTTCTTTGGACACCGTTAGCAGCAGCAGATCTAACTGCTCCGGCGACTCGGGCACCAGTGGCACAAACCCCTGTTCCTCCCAACGAGCCAGAGGGGTTCCTCTCAGTTCGCGATGGGGACGCTGGTGATACTGCTCCAACAACCACGTGCGAAAGCCATAGTCAAATTCCGCCAGACTCAACCGCGCAGCTTTGGCTCTCGCCTCATCAAGCTCGTCCGGCTTTGCTCCTCGCTCTTTGGGGGCATACCCTGGTAGCCGCTCCAGCAAGAGCTGCTCCACGGTTTGAAAAAAACGCTCGATTTTTCCGCGTCCACGTGGATTGCCGCGTTCGGAAAACTGCACTTGCATGTGCAATTCGGCTGCACTTTGCTCGAGATGCGCACTCGTAAAATCGCTCCCATGATCGGTATAGAATTTCGCCGGAATCCCATGCACCGGCCAGCGTGCATCCTCCTTGCGCAAGATCGCCTGCCGCAGGGTCAGCGCTGTGTGCAAGGCTGTCGGCGCTATCCACGTGAGCCGATAGCCTACGACCACCCGACTGTAATCATCGAGAATGACGGTGAGCCAGGGTCTGGCCGCATGGCCTTGCTCGTTTACCAGCCAGATCGGCAGCTTATAGTGGTCCGCTTGCCAGACCTCGTTGGGACGGCTGGCCTCACGTCGGTAGAGCAAATCATACGTTTCGCGATGCGCCACGCGTCCCTCATGCGCCAGTGTGAGAAGCGCAGGCGAAACCCCGCGCACGATCTGGCAGACGCGCCGGTAACCGGGCAGTGGCCAGCCGTGCTGACGTGACGCTTCACAGACGAGGCGATGAATCGTCGCCATCGAACGCCGTGGCGGCTGGAGCGCCAGCCCCTCAATGAGCAAACGTTGCTCCTGCGGCATCGCACGTCGTGTCCCTTTGTCCGAGCGCTGCAGCCTCCCTAAGCCGCGCAAGCCATATGCCTGGTAGCGCGCCACCCAGCGTTGCAGGGTTTTGACGGGCACACCGGAGCACCTTGCCAGATCCACTTGTGAACAGTCCCCTTCCAGGTACGCCCGAATAATCTCATAGCGGGTCAGCGCCTCCTTACGCACCTGCTCGCTCATCTCTGTTAACAACTCCGGAATATCCCCCACCGTTCGCTTCCTCCTTCCTGGTAGCACGTGAACATCCCACCTGTCTGGCCTGCGAGAGCACCATCGCTTAGGCACAGGCGACTGCGGGCGCGAGCTGTGCACACGTCTCTTCGCAACGCACCTCATCAGTTCTTCTGCAGCAAGTATAGCCAGCCTTTGCAAACAAGCAAAAAAAAAGAACGCCACAGCCCATCGGCTGTGCCATCCTCTCTGCCCGTCTTCTCAGCTCATTTCACCAGAAGGTTCGTGGGCCCACCCTCTCGCCCTCAACACCTCGGCCCTCCCTGCCACTTCTGGATCCAGTTGCACCTTTGGCTGAGGACTCTTTGACCACGCTTTTTGAGGTCATCGCCCCCTGACCACCATACCACCTGCCAGCAAACTCAGGACCGTTGCCTAGCATCCTCACCTCACTCCATCAACTTCACCCCTCCTTCCACATCACATAACCACCTCAGTTACCGCTGGCATCCCTGCCCTCATTGATCTCTGCTGCTCACATTAATTCATAATATTACGTGATGGGGATAGATATCCGGTTGACTGGACAAGTTGTCGCAGGAACATTACTGAACATCAAGGCATATGTGTAGTAGTGTGCGTGCGCAATAAGGATAATGTGTAGCTATGTGCTGGAGAATAGTGCCGGATAAAGCCTTATTTATCTAGATAATGTCCTTGATGTACCCCATTATACTGAACATCAAGGTACATGTGTAGTAATAGAATGGCCTAATCATTGCACATCATGGTTATTGTGTATTCATCTTCGCTATATTTCTACACTTCATATTTAATGTATAAACCAAAAGGTTGCAACAGGATTATAGTAAACATTAATCTTGAAGTGTAGTCGTAGCGGGAAGGGAGGATGGCTCTTGATCGGGAAGATCAGGGATCTGAATCATGTCACCAACCGGCACCAATTTACTGCGGTTATATCTGGGCTCAATGCCAAGGTGTTGGTGATGGGTATCAATGTCTTGCTGATGCTCTTGCAGGTAGGCATTGATGATGGGAAATCGCGTCTTAATCAACCCATTGATCACAGCCGCATTGATATACCATCGATCAACCGGCTGAGCACGGTGATTATGCTTCTGGATGGCCAGAATCGCCCGCCGAATGCGCTCATCAGCCGCAGCGGAAGCTCGCACATCTTTCAATTGTGAGTAGGGCATCTGAGAGAAATCTTTCTTCCGGAAGTGATCCTGACGTTTCTGCGCTCCGGCCTTCAAGTTATCTTGCTTGCTGACACCCTCCTGCACATACTTCAACGGATTGTCATGGCCAGCATCATGGATCATCTGAAAGAGCGCATCGACCTCAGCCAGTGATATCCCCCAGCGTTCTTTGAACTGCGCATCAAGCCTGCCCTGTTCTCTCTGGGGTTCAAGCAATGCCTGGAGCGTCTGAAGAAAGCTCTCGGCCCCGAGTTGCTCAGTGGCAGGTTGCAGGAGCTGCACTCCCTGGCGATAGAGAATCGACTCATCTAATAACTGGGAAAGCAGCCCGTTCTGATCCTTAAAGAACCCCCTCTCGCGTTCTTCTTGCACAAAGCGTGCGCGCGTCTGTGGGGTACAACGCACAATCGAATGCCCTTTCGTGGGCATCGTTGGTTGGTCATCGGCACGTTTCTTTGCCATCGGTTTCTCCTTCCTTGGCTCTTTGGGTCGAAAGATCTCCAGGATCTCGACACCCGGCTCACCTAAACGAATGCCCTGGCGGCGATCCACCTGTCCATGACCATCCCCAATCACATAATCATAGTAGTGTAAGGTACTCTGATAGTTGCGTTGCACATCCTCCTCCTCCCCAGCAGACCAGTAATGCCCATAGATCGTTGCCATATACGTGATATCGGGGACATGCGATGGAGCAAAATAAAAGACACACAAGCGGCCGTAAATACACCGATTCAAATGCGTGGTCACAAATTCTTTCGACGAGCGCAGCGGAATCAACCCACGCAACCGTTCATTGGCCAGCGCACGCACCACCGATCCATAGCGATTATTGACCTCGTCAAGCTCCAAGGTGGAGCAATCAACCAATGCACGCAAGCGACGCCACGCGGACAGCACCAGATCGGCCTCGACCAGCGTTGGAATTTCGTACGGCTTCATCAGCAGATCGCGCTTTTTGAGTTGCCCCTCAAAGAGAATGGTTGAGGGCGTTTTGGGATACAGCTTCGCCGTCTTCAGAATCTCGGTACTTCTCCTGCCCGTCGCAATCGCCAGCCCCAGCGCAAGCTCATACCACGGTTCACCGTGTAACAGCGCCTCTGCCTGCTGCACCAGCACATCTGGCTGCTCCAGCAGTTGCTGCTCCTCCAATCGCCGTTGAAAGCGCTCCTGGGTATCCCCCATCACACGGATCCACTCCTCCTCCGTAAAATTCATATACTGCAGCGCCAGATGTTCATACTGTTGCGTCTGCGGATTGAGCCAGCGATTGGCCGCCGTCACCTCCAGGCGTTCGCGAATGGCATTGCGCGTATCGGTCATGGGGTTGCGTAAGGTCGATTCTTTCGTGATCGAGGGGCGCGCACGCCAGGCAGCAATCTCTTGCGCACAGATCCGCGCCATCTCCTCTTCCTGTCCGTGCCCCAAGGGAGCTAACAGTCCCAACAGGAGATCAATCCGCTCCGCCAGCCAACGCGTCGTCATACGTCCCATTCCTTTCATCTCAACATCCAATGGTATCCTCTCTCTAAGAGTATACTTCATCCATAATGTCTATGTCAATACTACACAATAAAGTCATTGCATACAACATTAAGTGACTATAAGAATAATCGGGGTGTGTCTCATTGTTTTGCAGAACCCAGAGACGAGGGGGAGGATCGGATGACGTTGCGTCCCCAACGCTTTTGTGCTTCTGTTCGCCCCTTGAGCCCCTTTTGAGCGGGAACAGGATCGGG
>NZ_BIXY01000110.1 GCF_008326305.1 Dictyobacter arantiisoli
TGGTGCAGGAAAGGTGCTGTGCACCTTTCCTGCACCACACACTAAAAAGATGTTTGAGCACCGTAGGTGCGAAAACTCATGCACAGAGATGGTGGAGAGCATGGGAGTCCGACACTCTCTCAATGTATTGAGTACATGGTGATGGGAGGGCTGTGCTATATACAATAAGCTATTAACATGTACAATAGGAAAGAAGATCAATTGAAGAGATCGAGGTTATGCGTCCAAATTAATGCTTTATATGGTGAACATACGTAGGAAGTAGAGGATGACAGAGGCACATCCCTGGCGCTCATCCAATGCCAGAGGCTCTGGGACGATGATATGGCGGTCTCTATTGGGTTGTGAAATCCCTTACAGGTACAGGCGCTACGTGGGCTTGTAAATGGTTCCTTGGACGCAAGGTGAGGACAGTAGCAGGCGTGGCCTGACACTATCCTCAACTGAATTACAGTGGATCTTGTCGCTATCGTTTCTTATCTTTAACGACCCAGCAGGAGATCATTGATGTCATTGACCTGAAGTAGAATCCAGTTGTGCAGATTATGATGCTCGACCTCCTGCCGGGCCTGCTCGGCCAGGACTTTGCGTTCGGCATGCGGCAAGGTCAGAGCATTATAAAGCGCCTCAGCGGTTTCGACGCGATTGGCAGGCGAGATCACCAGGGAAGAATTCTCTAATTGCTGGAATGCGCCACTGCTGCGTGATAATACCAGCACGCCATCCACTTTGTTGACGGCTGGCCCTTCTTTCGCCACCAGATTCATACCATCAATCAAGGAGTTCACCAGGAGTACATCGTAGAACTGTAAGGCTGCCAGAGCGGTGATACGATCATTTTGTACAAATGAAATAATAGGTTTCCATCCTTCGTGCCCATACTTCTGATTGATACTCTCAATCGCTTTCATAGTTTCTTCATGATAACGACGATAGAGTGGCAATGATTGACGAGAAGGGATCAGGAAGGCCAGGAAGATGACTTTCCCACGCAGCTCAGGATGGTCATCCAGCAGTGTTTCATAGGCGTTAAAGCCCTGCACAATATTCTTTGTAGGCTCGATACGATCCACACGCATAATCGTATGCTTGTTTAAAAATTCCTTGATACGCTCTGCTGCTCGTTTACCCGGAGCGCTACGCACCTGCCGACGCTCATCATCAACCGAAATAGAGATAGGATAATCCCGCACAAGCGTTTCATGTCCATTCCAGGTTACCAGCCGTTGCTCATCATCAACCTGGACATCTTCAAGCAAACTTTGCGCCCCTTGCAGAAAATTAGCCGCATCCGAACGTGTCTGAAAACCCAGAATATCATTGCCGAGCAGACCTTGAAAAATTTGCTGTGTGATATCGGTAGGAAGCGAGGAGGCCCAATAGCGTATTTCAGGCCAGGGAATATGAATAAATTGTTGAATCGCGATTGAGGGGTGCTTTTCCCGAATCATATTCGCCGTTAAATAGAGGTGATAATCGTGCAACATTACCAGAGCTTTCCCGCTATCGCGGGCGATTTCTACATTCACCGCATCCGCCAGGGCGCGATTGACCTGAGCATAACCATTATCCCAGGCATCTTGCATCTTTGCAGCGGTAAAAACATCTTCTGCCTGATCAAGCAAATAGTGCTGTGTAAACCAGAGCACGCGGTTACTCATCATATCATAATGCTTATGATAGACAGTCTTCGGCACCTCCACATAGCGCAGGCGGACACGAATGTCGCGAATGGGAGAGGAAATCAAACCATCCTCAGCACTCTTGAGCACGTCCCGATCCCCATCTGTCATCGCCAGGGCTACCCAGGTCGCATTCATATGGCTCAGAGTACCCGTCAAAGCCGTCACCACGCCGCCAGAGCCGCGCCGAGCCTTTACTGTACCATCTTTCGCTTTATCAAATTCAACCGGCCCACGGTTTGTAACGATAATAAGACGATCAGCATCTATAGATAATGTACTGCTTTCCGGAAGCGCTCTCTTTTTGGTGTCAGTAGACATAATCCCCAGCTTCTCCTTCAGAATGGTAATGGCTGTATTTATACAACACGTCTCGTCTACAAAAAATGTGACAGGTTCTACATAAAAGCCACATACAGAGTCCTAGAATAAGATCCAACTGTGAGCAAACAAGCGGCAAGGCATGATACTATAATGATAATGACCTGTCATACCGAAAAAGCGCAACTATGCGCATGCCACCTGATAAGTTCAGCTTAGCAGCCGCAACAAGCCAGTCTGTGGGTAATTGTATACAGATACACTGTTTAACCAATTCAGCGAAAGGTAGAGTTGCAATGCCATTAAATGAGCTTATTCTCTTCTCGATGCTATTGCTACTGTCTACGGTACTACTCGCGACGCTGGCAGACAGGCTCAGAATACCCTATGCGATCTTACTGGTACTGGGTGGGGGCGTATTAGGCTTCATTCCTGGAATTCCACATATCGAACTCGATCCTGAATTGATCCTGCTTTTTTTCTTACCACCGCTCATCTATTCATCGGCCTGGCTCACATCCTGGCATAGGTTTCGTAAGGACTTTGACTTTATTTTACTGCTCGCCATTGGACTGGTGCTGGCGACGATGGTCGCCGTGGCGGTTGTCGCGCATCTCTTTATTCCTCAGATTCCCTGGGCCGTTGCCTTTGTGCTGGGGGCGGTCGTCTCCCCAACCGATACCGTGGCGGCTGGCACCGTAATTAAAGGACAGGGATTGATCCGACGTATCTCCTCGGTCATCGAGAGTGAAAGTCTGGTTAACGACGCCACAGGACTGGTGGCGTATCGCTTCGCGGTTGGAGCGGCTGTGACGGGCTCCTTTTCACTCGTTAATGCCAGTATCCAATTTTTCGTAGTCAGCCTGGGTGGCCTGCTGATCGGCCTCCTCGTAGCACTAATCGCCAGCTTTGTACATAAACAATTGGAAGATAGTACCACCCAGGTCATGGTATCCGTTGCGACAGCCTTTGCCTCCTATATACTGGCTGAAAAAGTGGGAGTATCCGGCGTTCTGGCAGCAGTCACGACCGGACTATATCTTGGTCAGCATGCCGCCACCTTCTATTCTTCCGAGACACGCCTGCAAGCCAATTCCTTCTGGAATGTCCTTACCTTTATGTTCAATAGCTTTATTTTCTTTCTTATTGGATTTCAGATGCAAAACCTCCTGTATCATCTCTCGCGCTATTCACTATCAACCGTCTTTGTATACATCCTGTTGATCAGTATTACGGTAGTGGTTGTACGCATGTTCTGGACCTTCGCCTCGATAGGACTGCTCCATATTTTGCCCGCTTCCAATAAACAACTCGGGCACAACGTAAGCTGGCGCTATGCGGCCGTGATCGGCTGGACCGGCATGCGGGGCGGCGTCTCGTTGGCGTCAGCATTGGCAATTCCAATCATGATAGCCAGTGGTGCTCCCTTTCCAGAACGGGATCTGATTGTCTTCTTGACCTTTGGAGTTATCCTCTTTACTCTGGTCGTGCAGGGATTCAGCCTGGCTCCCTTGATCCGCTGGTTCAAAGTAGATAACGATCCCACGTTACGCGAGGAAACCAGGGATGCCATCATCGCCTCTACACAGGCAGCATTGCAAAAGCTGGATGAGCTTAAAAGTGGGCAGGATGAAACAGGAGAAAGTGATGAGCGACTACAAAAATATATTGAGCGCTTAAAGGCATATTATGAAAAGAAGCTAGCCCTGCTTGAACAAAGCAATGAGGATACCGAAAGCGTGCGCAAAAGGCGGAAAGCGACACAAGATCGTTTCCGCCGTATTCAGCGCGAAATCCATCAAGAAGAGCGTGGCTCCTTGATTGCATTACGTAAGCAAGGTGAAATCGATGATCAGGTCTTTCATACGATTGAACGCGATCTGGATCTTGAGGAGCAACGCCTCTACCAGAGCGAAAATCCACGGCCAGTCCTGGTTATCCCTTCGGTCACACCACCGGCGCATCCAGATCAAGACATCTCTTCATCCCAGGGAAATACATAGATTACATAGATAGCACAACTATTCATGTATGCTAGCAATTTCGCTATGGAATTTTTGCACTTTGAAGGCAAAAACCGTCATCAAACACAGGAGCAAGCTGCCACATGCCTCCTCCCAGAAAGTGCTAATCGCATTCAGGACAGCATCCGTCGCATCCTGAGGCAGCAAATAAGGAGAAGGGTAGGATGAAAAAGGGATGATGACCAGTAAAACACAAAGAAAAGGCAAGGCACTAAGCAATAATTTACTTTTGCTTCGCCAGGGGACCGTGGATTGAAAAGCTTCGAAGGTAAAAAAAAGGGCGCAGAGCAATGCTTCGAATGCACTGATATAGCGCAACCAGGACAGGAGCTGGGCCATTTGAAGAAGATACACAACCAGAACCGAACAGGCTAAAATAAGAAGGATCAAAAAATTATCCTTTTTGAGCATCCTACCGACCTTCCACTGTACGTGTTTGTTAGACATGATATTGGCTTTATTATACACTTTTTTCGTTCTCTTGTGTATCTCTATGCATAACCTGATTCCATTTCACCACCAAACATAATGACCAACAAAACTCACTTTCCTTTACAATCCCTCTTCACCTGACATGGAATAGTCCTACTACAGGCTGGTTAAAAAAAGGATACCAATACAGGCAAGTGTGCAGGAAGACGGTACTGCCCTGCACACTCAATTGTTCTGATTCCAAAAGCAAGCAACGAGCTATCTTACTCGCAGCGCAACTGGATAGCAGTCGGTGGCGCTACCAGTCAGCTTCTTCTACTTCAACCTCTGAATTCACTAGAGATTCCATCTCTTTAGACTCTTCAAAAGATGCTGTTAGAGCGCGCTGGAGGCGCTGTTGCTTGACATCCTGGCTGGTACGCGGCGCGACCAGGGGCAAGGTCAACAACAGATCAAAGTTATCATCACCCGCGATGCGATTAAAACGCTCAAAAGCACAACCCAGGCAGCGATGTACCAGGACATATTCCCCATTGGGACGCTGAAAGTATCCCGAAGGCTCCATCCTCGACCCACATTCGTTCAGGCGATCCCCTTTGCGCTCGTCAACATGGCGTGAAAAGAGACAAAAGGGACAATGGTTGCGATGATGCCCTCCATAGGGCAAAGGTCCAATGAAACGGCGGCAGTTGTTACATTTGAATACATCTGCGGTGGAGCGCTGCTGACGACGTGGACGTTGCATCTTTTGTGTATGGCGTTGCTGAGCAATATAGTTGGTATGTTTGTGCGTAATACGCAATGGTTATCCTCACCTCTTCTATAGATAGATTGATCTTATAAACAGTGTTCTGGCAGGCTACCAGCACCGTTATAACCGCGCTCACAGCACAGCGGACGGCACTGGCGCAGAAGAGGACAAGACGCATTGCAATCAAATTATTTGTACGCAAAAAACACATCCTTTCATAATAAAAGCAAAAAGGCTATAAGATTCCCCTGTAAGGGGGGCACAGCAGGATAACAGGCATAGGTCCTCTCGGGGAGGATTGCATGGGAAATGGTTTGACAAGCGGGGAGGGCTATTGTGGAGGTTCAATGGAAAGCGAAATTACAGCGATTATATATAATCACAACATCTGATAAAACCTGAACAAGTAATATCAAAATCAGACTACAACATGGGTACATACATACATGTGTCTCCCAGGTAGCACTATAGTCGTGACTGTCGCTATTTAGTTAAAAGGATCGCAAACCTGCCACAATAGTAGCATCGAAGGATTTCATAAAATTGGCCTTTCATAGAAGGAATATCTGTAAGGAGTATACAGAACAGTTGTATAAATGTCAAGAAAAATGGAGCTTGAGGGATAAAAAAGCGGGGCCGTCAGGTCGATAGAGAGAAGCAGGCCAGATGTGCTCCTCAACAAGAGCTGGTATAGCTCCGCCATCTGGCCCGCTTGCTTTATAACTTTACGTTGATAAGGATGCTACTTTTACGCGACGTTCAGAGCTACATCATCAAGATAGAATTCTGTAGGCTCCTGTGAATCGGTGGTTGCGACAAAGGCGATCTGAACGGTCTGCCCTTTATAGGCACTGAGATCATAACTCACGCTCTGCCAGCTATCTGCCGTGCTACCATCGGTGATTGTTTGTATAGTTCGCAAGGTACTGCCACTACTATTACGAATACGTACATACAAATAATCATAGGGATGCGAGGTTTCCTGCGTAGTCATATACCAGGCATAGCTTAAATGAGCTGAAGTAATACTGCCAGGGATCGTAACCTGTTGATAGATACTATCACTACAGTTGTTTGCTCCACAGAAATCCGCGCTCTCTGTACCACTATGTGGCATAGATGAGTCGATGATCTCATAGCCGCCACTCGATGATTCAACCCAGGGTGTCGCCCCATTCTCAAATCCCCCGTTGCTGATCAGATTACTTGCGATGGGTGTTGGCGTTACAGTCGGCGTTGAAGTAGGAGTCGCGGTTACAGTCGGCGTTGGCGTTGGATTCGTTGGGGTTGAAGTCGCGGTTACAGTCGGCGTTACAGTGGGTGTGGGAGTTCCCGTTGTGCCACCGCTACCTCCGGCCAACCATTCGGTGGCGTTGGGAAAGAGGATGTTATCCTGGGCGGCGCTGTCGTTCCAGCCATTATAGCAGGTGTTCCCTGAAGAGCAGGTGCCATCATCAATCGCTGAACTGTCTCCCATGGCCGCGACACGGCCACTGCCATAGGTGCTATGCGAGACTTCCACATTCGTCGTGCCAGTATTGGACGCGCTCACCCGATAGATATCCCCTTTCACGCTGGCATTGTCGGTGGGATGAAGCGTCTCAGTGGTACCATTGCGAATAATTGTGCCACTGGCGGTCCCAAACGGGCCTTTGAGCAATGGATCCGAGGCGGCTGAAGGAGTGTCATTGCTGGGATTTTCGCTGGCAATGTTGACGGCGTCAAATTGGATACCAAAGGGATCGCTCTGGATGCCATTATTATTCATGAGATCGTTGAAGATCTTCAATGAATCTGCGCCATCATTGTTGCGATCACTACCAGTATGGTCTGCAATCATAAATAGACCGCCACCGTTTTTGACAAAATTAATAATCGCGGTCTTTTCACTACTTGTGAACAAGGTGTTCGGCTCAGGTAATACCAGAGCACTAAAATGACTTAAATCCAGAGTGTTACTGCTACTCCCATATGTCAAAGTACTGGTGTTAGTTTTCAAGCTATACCGACCAGTCTTCTGGAGCGCTACGCCCCAGGCACTGATACCACCAGTCCAATTGGTTTCGACCTGGGGATTTGCATTTTCTGCTAACGGATCAGGCATGCTGGTGCTGATAATCCAATCTGCATTGCCAGCGGTTTCGGCATGCGCATCGTCAAAGAGAACGTTATAGGTCGCAGCGTGCGCCAGTTGCGGATGAAGATTCTGCAACAGGGCAAATATGCTCATGACGAGCAACAGAGCAATAGCAAGCAAGGGGAGTAGTCGTGGTTGTTTCTGTGTCATAAAACTCCTTTTTAAAGACATAGCACATCCCTGTCACTTTCAGCCGGAACATTCAACAGAATGGGATTCAGTACAGCCGAGAATATAAGCGGAAACACAGCTGCATGATTAGAGCATTATCCCATCGGGGAAAGTCCGCATCCATACGTTGAAGTGGCACTGCATCAAAGTATAGATTAATAAGTGACTTTAACTCTTTAGTAGTATAACATACAGAAAAGCTAAATTGAAACTCACAAACCTACTAAATTGGACGGCACGTTCCTGTTCAGTTTAAAATAGAAATAGCAAAAAAGATTGGACCTACACTATATTTGTAGGTCCAATCTTTTTAAGAGTATATCGGACTCCCATGCTCTCCATGATCTCTATGCATGATTTTTCGCACCTGCGGTGCTCAAAAGAGTTTTAAGTGTGTGGTGCACAATAGGTGCTTCGCACCTATTGTGCACCACACACTTAAAAGGCGTGGGCGTGTCAGCGCCCACCTGTGGGTGAGCCACAAAATCCCATGGTCTTCGCCATCCTGGCGCATGAGTTTTCGCACCGATGGTGCTCAAATAGATTTTTAGTATGTGGTGTAGAAAAGTTCTCCAAACTTTTTCTACACCACATACTAAAAAGGGCGCAGGCGCGCAAGCGCCTGCCTGCAGGTCAAACAGTAAGATCCCGCTGGGGATGGGCAACGTTATGCATTATTTTGTCAGGTAGATATCTGACCAGTCTCCAAAGTAGAATCCACCGCTGCCCAGTTTCAGACCATGGACCTTGTTGGAAACAACCGCAGCCTGCGATTGATGATCAAGTGGCAACCAGCCAACATTATCAATTGCGATCTGCTCGGCCTTGTTATAGAGCGCGATACGCTGCTCGCCAGAGGTCTGCTCTGCCTGCGCGACGGTCTGATCAAAGGCAGCATTGCTCCAACTCCCGTTGTTGTTGGGAGAGGTTGAGAGCAGGCTGAGATCAAGCCATTCGTAGGGATCTGGGAAATAGACGCCCCACTGCGTGAAGCCGAACTGGATGTTGCGTTTGGTTGTGGCTGCATTATAGGAAGTCAATTCCATCCCATTCAGCTTGACATTGATACCCAGTGTATTCTTCCACATTTGCTGTAAAACCTCAGGCAGTGTGGATGGAACCTGGGTAGATGGATAAGAGAATGTGATGGTTGGGATCTTGCTACTGTCAGGATAGGCAGTTTTTAGTAATTCCTTTGCTTTAGCTGGATCATATGGAATGCCGGCATAATCCTGCGCACCATAGGAATCAGGTGGGATGATGGTACTGGCAGGCGTGACAGAGTTATGATAGACCGCCTTTACCAATGCCTGCTTGTCAATCGCCGCAGCAAAAGCCTGGCGAACGGCTGTATTGTTAAAGGGAGCCGTCTTATTGTCGAAGAATAAGAGGTCACTCTCCAGAATCGGCTTGCGCGTAAATCCAGGCATGCTCTGCGCTTGCAACTGATCAATTGCAGAGATGTTGTCAACAAAATCATATTGACCGGCCTGATAGGCTCTGAAACCCGTCGAAACGTCGCGGACAAAGGTCATATCGACCTCTTTGAGCTTCGTTCTGGCCCCATAATAATTGGGATTAGGTACCAGCGTCATCGAGACATTCCGTTGCCAGGACTTAACCATGAAGGGTCCTGTACCGGCTCCATTGCCCACCACATGATTAACCCAATCCGTCTGACCGTACTTCTCAACGAAACTTTGATTGACTGGATAAAAGAGAGAGACGGTCAATAATTGCAGGAAATAAGCGGTCGGACGGACAAGTGTGACCTGGAAGGTATGGTCATCCAACGCCTTCACGCCGCTCAGGGTTGTGGTTTTGCCGGAAAGAACATCGTTGGCACCCATGATAGCCTCTTCTAAGACCGGCGCAATAGGAGATTTCACGGCTGGCAACAAAACACGTGTCCAGGAATAGACATAGGTCTGGGCAGTCACAGGAGTGCCATCAGAGAACTTGATACCGGATTTCAGATGGAAGGTATAGACCTTGTTGTCTTTCGAAATATCCCACGAACTGGCCTGATCGGGCACCGCATGCAGATTACTATCCGCGCGCACCAGTCCACTAAAGATCATCGAAATGGCTTCATTGGAATTGGCATCTGGCCCACTGGCCGGATCAAGCTTGCCAATATCGGCGGTCCCGACATTAGGATAGCGTAAAACCTGCTTATCAGCCAGGGTTGTACTACTATTTGAGTCTGATGAAGAGGTACTTCCACTCCCTGTGCTGCCACAAGCTGTCAACAGAACAACAAGGGCAACCAGAAGGATCAGCAACCATGAACGAGGATTCTTTGGCACTGCAAACATAAAGTAGACTCTCTTTCTCTACATAAAAATAAATAAGTTACAGATAAACCACAGCGCTCACAAAGTGTTTGATACCCATGATCCTCGCTATCCTGGTGCATGAGTTTTCGCGCCGACGCGCCTGCCAACAAGTGAGCAGTAAGATCTCGGTGGGATTGGGCATCAAATACTTTGTTAAAACAGAATTATAAGCGCTAAAAATCGGGTTATCTTTATCACGTAATGGTCCCGCCTTTAGACGTATGCGTATTCACAAAAGCGCTGGAGATGCGAAAAGCGTCAGAAAGTCGGGAAAACATAAAAAAGGTAAGACAAAGAAGGCATTAATGGCGGGCGATTTTGGCTGCGCCCCAGCTACCGGCGAATTGAATAATCTGGACAATTACAACCAGCAGGACAACTGTGACAACCATCACACCTGTATCAAAACGCTCATAGCCATATTGGATCGCCAGATCCCCAAGACCGCCCGCGCCGACTGCGCCAGCAATGGCCGAATAGCCAATCAAGCTGATAATGGTCACGGCCACGCCCAGGATCAAGGATGGTAAGGCTTCGGGCACCAGCACTTTGACAATTATCTGCCAACCATTGCAACCCATGGCCCTGGCAGCCTCAACGACACCATTATCCACCTCACGCAACGAACTTTCAGCCAGGCGCGCAAAAAATGGGATTGCCGCAATCGTCAGAGGTACAATCGCCGCCGTCGTCCCAATCGTTGTCCCGACCAGCAAACGAGTAAACGGCGTAATCGCCACCAGCAGAATAATAAAGGGTAGTGAGCGACCAACGTTGACAATGAAGCCAAGAATCGCATGCAGCCAACGCACTTCTACCAATCCATCGCGGTCAGTGATGACTAGCAGGATACCCAGGAGTAAACCACCAATAATTGTAAAAATGGTTGAGATCACGACCATTTGCGCGGTATCCTGGGTAGCTTGCCAGAGATCCGGCAATAATGCAGACCAATAAGACCAATCCATCAGCGATTTACCTCCACACGCAATCCAAGCTTTTTCAAATAGTCGATAGCCGCCTCGATCTGACCGCCGACTAACTCGACCTGTAATTGACCCAGACGCAAGTCGCCAAAATTCTCAATATTGCCGCTCAGGATATTGACATTGATATCAAAATTGCGAATCAGATTTGAGAGGATTGGCTCATCCGTCGCATCACCAGTAAAAGAGATGGTCACAACTGTCGCTCCAGCCCTTGGGCGATAGCTCTCAGGATGGGGAAAGAGGGTTTGCGCCAGCCTTGAATCGGGTTGAGCAGCCAACGCACTTACCCTCCCCTGCTCGATCAATTTGCCAGCTTCCAGTATTGCTACCTGATGGCAGATCTGTTTCACCACATCCATCTGATGGGTAATCAAAAGGATTGTGAGCCCCATCGTGCGGTTCAGGTCACGCAACAATTCGAGGATGGAAAGGGTCGTTTGGGGATCAAGGGCCGAGGTAGCCTCATCAGACAACAAGACATCCGGTTTCGCAGCCAGAGCTCTGGCGATACCAACACGTTGCTTCTGCCCACCAGAAAGCTGGGCAGGATACGCCCTGGCCCGTCCATCGAGTCCGACTAACTCTAGCAATTCACCCACACGCGCCTGACGCGCCGAGCGGCTATAGCCCATCACTTCCAGCGGAAAAGCCACATTATCAGCCACCGTACGAGAATTCAGCAGGTTGAAATGTTGAAAGATCATCCCGATACGCTGACGTTCCTTACGGAGCGCCAATCCCTTTAGCGCCGTAATCTCTTGCTCTTTAATATGGATAGAACCAGAGGTCGGGCGCTCAAGAAGATTAATGCAGCGGATCAGGGTACTTTTGCCCGCGCCGCTCTGGCCCAGCACGCCAAAAATTTCTCCCTGTGGAACGTTAAAACTGACAGTATCGAGCGCCACAATCGTCTTCTCTTTTTGACCATATATCTTGCTCAAATTTGTAATCGTTATCATCGCATATCCTATGCATCCCAGCGCTAGCAGCAGAAGCAGGATTGATAAGGGCAGCCGCCCTTTTCAATCCCTTCCCACTGCTACTCACCGGTTAAAAAACTAAGAAAAGCCTCTTTTATTCAGCCCCATGCAGCGCAAGAGCAAAACAAAAGAGGCTCTACATGTGCCATCCCTGTCCCAGGATGATGTCAACAGGGACAGGAAGCTGCGATCTGGACGCTTAGAAAGCGGGGATCACCGAGCCATGATACTTATTAATGATGAATTGTTTGACTTCGGGAGAATTCAGCAATTGAGCGAGCTTTTTGATCGCGGGATCATTCTCGTGGCCTTTGAGTACTGCCAGCACGTTTGCATAAGGATTATTCTTGGCTGATTCGAGTGCCAGCGCATCTTTGCTGGGCGTCAGACCAATCTGCAAGGCATAGTTGCCATTGATCACCGAGAGGGTTGTATCATCCAATGAGCGCGGCAATTGAGCCGATTCCAATTCTTTAAATTGCAGATTCTTGGGATTGTTTGCAATATCATGCACCGTTGCTGAGGTACCTACACCCGCTTTTAAGGTGATCAGGCCGTTGTCAGCCAACAATTTCAAGGCACGACCAGTATTCGTGACATCATTAGGAATAGCAACAACTGCGCCATTGGAAACTTCGCTAAAGGATTTCACTTTATGTGAATAGACACCCAGTGGCTCAATGTGTACTTTCGTAACTGCCACCATATTCATGTTATGCTGCTTATTGAAATCTTCCATATAAGGAACATGCTGGAAATAGTTGGCATCGATAGAGCCATCCTGAAGGGAGGTATTGGGCTGCACATAATCATTAAAAGAGACAATCTTGATCTTAATTCCCTCTTTGGCAGCCAGGTGGTCATTGATATATTGGAGAATTTCCGCATGAGGAACAGGTACGGCACCAACTTTGATAGTGGTCACTCCGTTCGAAGTGGAAGTGCTACTACTCTGACTCGCGCTTCCACCGCAGGCAGCCAGTACGGTCATCAAAAGTGCGCCGAGGAGCACAAACTTTAACTTGCTTAAACGCATGCTAATAAGGGTCCCTTCTACATACAAAGTATCGTTGATTTTTCTCTGCTAAACCTGCCATGTAGAAGGTACATCGTATACAGGAGGGCAGTCAAAGCCTCTCTCTATGAGATTTCAACTGCATTATTCATCAACATTGAGGAATAGAATAGAACATCATTGATAATACCGGGAACAAAACGCTTGCTTTGCTTTTTGAAAGCTACTAGAAAATAAACACTAGCAATCCATCAACATCCACATAGTCAAGGTCAAATGCTACCCACATACAATGTAACCGTCATCATCTGACAGGATCATATTTACATACACAATCTCGATCTTCAGGATCGATTCTTGTGTGCGCATTCTTCTATAGATTAATCATAACAAACTTGATAAATTTTGTCAACATACGTAGTAGCAGCATGCTATGTATATTTTGACTACTTGTCAGCAAGCAGACAAAAATAGATAGATGTCGGTAAGAAAAACAAAAACAGAATTCCCTCAAAGCGTGGATATCCGACCCGACCTCAACGACTCAGTTGCAGGATCGTGTCATGGAGTACACGCAGGCCAAATCCCATATTAGCAAACGAGATGCGTTCATCATGATTATGAGCCAACTGCTGGGGCAATGGACATCCCGGCTCAGACATCATGGGATCAAAGCCATAGGGAATTATGCCGAGCGGAGCCAGAAAACGCGAGTCGCTGACAGCTGGAAACATATAGGGTGCAACGATGGCACCTGGATCATGCTGCGCGATGGCGGCTTCGAGGGCTGCAAACATGGATGTATCGGACGGACATTCATAACCGCTTGAATTGAGATCAACATCGACTTCAACATTCGGATCGGCGATCCGTTGCTGGATTTCACGCAAGAATGACCGGGCAGTCTGCCCCGGTACAATGCGTCCATCCAGGTGGGCAAAGGCTTCGCTTGGTATCACATTTAGAGTATCGCCACCGCGCAACAACGTCGGCGAGACAGTATTGTGCAGGACCGCTCGTAAGACATGGGTAATCTCATCTTCGGACAACATATTCAGCGCCATGCCAGAACTCAATGGATGAAGTGTCTGGCGAAATAACAATTGTTTAGAGCGCGGCTGATTCAGCGCCAATTTATCAACGAAGCGCTGAACCGTTGGGGTCACATGCAGCGGTAAGGATGCAGCCGAGAGTCGATAAATAGCACGAGCCAGATGCGCCACTGCATTTTCGGAATGAGGAAAGGCCCCATGGCCGGGTTTGCCCACCGCCCGCAATGTCACCTGCGCAGAGCCTTTCTGGGCCGTTTCACAGACGTAGACGCGTTGTGAACCACATTGGAACGCATAGCCACCGCCTTCATTCAGAGCGAATTCCGCCTCCAACAATTCTGGAGCATGCTTAATGATCCACGCCATCCCAAATTCGCTCATGCACTCCTCATCCGCCACGGCCAGCAAGACAAGATCACGATCCAATTCTTTTCTGGTGGCCTGCGCTTGCCGCGCAAAGTGGAGCAACAAAGTCAATTGCTTCGCCGTCATATCCTTCATATCGACCGCTCCACGACCATAGATATAGCCATCGTGGATCTCGCCGCCAAAAGGATCAACGCTCCAATAGGGCCTCTCGACCGGCACTACATCGAGATGCGACAGCAACAACAGAGGACGCTGCTTCCCATTTCCGCGTAAACGCGCCCACAGATTAGGGCGTCCCGACCCTGGCTCCAGAATACGAATCTCAATGCCCGCTTCAATTGCTAACTGCTCGCAAAGATACTGAACAGCGGGACCTTCCTGAGCCGTCGTGTCAATACGTAAGAGGGCCTGCAAATGTCGCACCGACTCGTCAGTCAATGCATCCCAGTTTAAGGTATGATCCAAAGTTGCCATACTTGTGCTACACTCTCCCAGAACAAGAATATTCCCATTATAGACACAAGCCCGACCATCTGACAATAGACATCCAGGCACATGTAAAACTTTCTATAGCAGATAGTTACCACACTTACACTTTTTAAGCAGCATATCTGACTACTATTTGCATATTTGACAGAATTATGCAGTAACTTTATAATGAGAAAAAGAGAAGCAAGCAATGCAAGACACCCAACAAAACCTTTGCCTCAGCCAAACAGAAAACCTGCGGCCTATCTAAGCTGAATGAAAGGATATACGCCTTGTTGCTCAATTCTCGTAACCACTACTATAGGAAAGAGATGGGATGGAAGGGATGGAGCAACCGCTTGTTTCATGCATCATGCCGACCAGGAATCGCCGCCACTTTGTCGAGCAAGCATTGCGCTACTTTGAACAGCAGGATTATCCCAATAAAGAACTGATCATTGTCGATGACGGGGATGATCTGGTGGTTGATCTTGTCTCACAGCGACCAAATGTACGCTACTTCGCCCCCCAGTATATCCATAGCGTCGGAGCTAAACGCAACTTCGCCTGTGAGGTCGCACGGGGAGAAATCATTTGCCATTGGGACGATGATGATTGGTACTCTGCTTCCCGCCTCTCCTACCAGGTCGCCCCTTTTCTTACCAGAAACGCCGATATTACAGGGCTTCACCTGCACTCGGTCTTCGATCTCCAACATATGCAAGGCTGGCGCTGTGAGGATGCGCATGCGTTGACACCCGGCGTTGAGGGCATGCACTATGGAACAATGCTCTATCGCAAACACCTCTGGATGACACGCTCGCGTTTTCATGATAGCCCCAAAGGGGATGATGGTTCAGGCTTTGTACGGCGATTACTGAATCAAGGAGCCAGGGCATATACATTGCCATGTATCGAGCATCAGGTCTATGTACGCCATGGAAGCAATATCTGGAAATATCAGCCCGGCACTACGATCAACCATGAAAGGTGGCAGCCAATCAAGCCAGAACAATGTTTTAACTCGCAGGATCTAGAATTTTATAGGAACATTCATTTCCAACTCAAGCAACCTGCTATCGTGAATGCTGCCCTATTCCGCAAGCATATCGGCAAATCTCTGGCCCGTCGGCTCACGCCACTCTTCTTTTGTTTGAAACGCTAATCTCACAGCTTGTTTTTAGAAAGCGCTTAGTGCATGTTCTTATAAACAGTCAGCCAATCGTTGGCGATCTCGCCCTGCGCCGTCTTCAAGCTTATTTTGCCGCTACAGACCTGATCATGTAAATAGTTTTCTACCTGATCCTTTTGATGAAATCCTGGTGTCGGCGAAGCAGCTTCAGGCCAGAGATTGGCAATGTCATTGGAACCACCCAACTCCAGGCTGATCAGATGGTCTACCTCATATTGCCCGGTGGTATGATGCATGATGCCATATTCTCGATAAACCTCGGTCTTCTCGCTGGTTGGGACGTTACGTACTGAACTGGAGTAGCCCGATACACATATCTGGGCTTTCGTGGCGTTGGGAAAAATCGCGCCCGGTGTACATTGCTTATCTTGATACGCCCCTTGTATCTGGCAACCGGACGTTTTTGTCCGCTGACCAATGGTTGTCGATGATGAGCCACCAGATGAACCGCTCCCATTGGATGAGGTATTGCCGCCAGTCGGAGTGCCATCACCCAAAAAAGATGATCCATTGCCTGATTTCGAACTCGAACCACCATTACCCACCGTAACAGTACAACCAGCCAGAACGAAAGTTAAAAGCAACAGGCTTAGTATCATCCCAAATTTCTTTTGCCTCTTCATGGTCTTCATGGTCTTCATAGTTTTCATAAAAGTCCCTCTTCCCTGGTATAGAGATATAAGTGCTGCCAGTAATAAAACGGGCCTATATATCTAACGTTTGAAGAGGTTATTTAGAGGCAGCTTTCTCACTTTCCTGACAGATCTACCCTTTCAGCAAACCATGCACTCCATCCCCATGGCACTTATTTTGACCAATGAATGCAAAATGAGAGCTACGCGTCGAGATACTGGCACTCACCAGAGTGAATGGCTCGTCATGGGGCAGGCCCAATAAGACCGCTGGCGACGCAACTACGGAAAACCCATTTTTCGCAATAACCGGGAGGATGTTCAATACCGCTTGTGCATACGCCAATATTCTCGATGCAGCAGTTGGTGGCGGAGCCAACGTAACAGCGACGAATAAGACGGCGATCAACAGATAAGCCGTGTAGAAAATCCAGACACCCGGAGAGGATAGATCGTTGATAAAACCGTATGTTGCTCGCAAGATGATTTTCCCTTCCACTTCGGCATCCAACTTCAGACACAGGGAGTATAGCACGAAAACATTAGCCATGCAAGAGGTTTAGCAACTGTTTTTCATACATCAAAATAATTGGATACAAACACACTGATTGATATATTTTTATTTATGAATATAAGCTGATAAGCAGAGAAGCAGTTAAACGCGTATATTTCTGTGGAAGCGCAAGACATAAGTGTCTGAGTTCTGTTGGTCGTTTCTGTCATTTTTTGAAATTTTATGCGAATTCGTATTATTCGTATTTCGAATTTCGTTTACGAAATTAATATTATGAGTCATCCCGGATTTTTGGAGAACCCGTAAAACCTCCAATCAATGAGATGAAGGAATTCCAGGAATTGCAGGCACTAGGCAAAAATGGCCTCCTGGTCTACACTGTTGGTGATTAAAAT
>NZ_BIXY01000111.1 GCF_008326305.1 Dictyobacter arantiisoli
GGTAATGGTCAGTAACAGCTTAACACCTTATGCAAACACAGCCTGCTTGAAAATCCATGAGTGGGCAGCATGACTCATTAACTTTTGGAGGTGGGTAGGGTAGGGTGATTCATAGCGTAAACACCAGGCTCCTCCACAAAACAATCTGGCAATTTTCGAGAGATGAATATTTTTTGTCACGCGACTGTCACGTTTTGAAAGGCTCAGTTGTCCCCCTTCCAGAAGCGCATATACACGAAAGCGACTGATAACCGTCGCTTTGGAACATCTGCTGCTCGATCCAGTAGCGTTCTATCATGTTCCACTCAACACCAAGCCTTATGTATGCAAACATTGATCTTATGTGAGATGTGCTAAAAAGCACCATCTATAAGGTAGAGAAAGAGTAGAACATAAAGCATCTCCCAGTGCACATGGATAGGGCGGGCAGCTCGTTCCCGCTTCTCGTACAGGCTGGATAACCAGCCACACAAGTCAAAGACAGCAAAAGGAAAAAGAACATGACTGCTCAGACGCCTAAAGAACAAATCGCAAATACCGTTCTCTCGATGTCTCCTCCAAGCGACCTTCCTCTCCAAGAACAGCTGGATATATTAAAGGATCAGGTCTACAAGCTTATGCCAGAGGATGCAGCAAAGGAGTCGCAGAAAACCCTTGAATCCCTGGTGAATTCCGGTATGGTGGAAAAAGCCCTGAAGGAAAATAATCTGGCGCCTGATTTTACGCTTCCCAATGCTCTGAACCAGCGCGTCACCCTCTCACATCTGCTTGAGCAGGGACCGGTTGTGCTGGTCTTCTATCGTGGTGGATGGTGTCCCTTCTGTAATCTGGAATTGCGTGCCTACCAGAAGTTGTTACCAGCGTTCCAGGCCCTGGGGGTAACGCTCGTTGCCCTTTCACCCATGTTGCCAGATCATAGCCTCACGACGGCGGAAAAACAGCACCTGGCCTTCCCGGTACTCTCAGATGTGGGCAACCAGGTGGCACGCCAGTTTGGCTTGGTCTTTCAGATGGATGAACAAACACGTAAGCGACGCGCTCGACTGGGTGGCGCGAATCTGCCAGAGTACAATGGCGACGATTCATGGGAAGTGCCCATTCCAGGAACCTTTTTGATTGATCAGTCCCGCACAATCCGTCTGGCTTTCGTCGATGCAGACATCACCCGCCGCCTTGAGCCATCAATTGTGCTCGCACGGTTGAAAGAACTGAAAGGTGAATCAGAATAGCACATCTCTGTGCGTGGATGGCCTCCGACAGAAAGCTCAGTTTAACAAAACACATTCTGTTCCTCATGTGCGAACACGGCACAGCTACCATCTTTCCCGCGAGGTAGATGCAAATGTCTCGCAAGGGTACCGGGATGCTGTTCACCGAATCTGAGGGAAACCCAGGATACGTGGAAAATGCTCTCACGAGGATCTCGCTTCCGAGAGCGTTTTCCACATATCCTGGGCTTATCTCTTCTCTCCTCAATTGGGCCAGACGCATCTCTCGCCTATGGAAGGACCTGTGAGGATGAAAGGAACGGCTCCGGGCAGCTTTCCAAGTGCAAACAATGCCATCTTTGCCCTGCTCAAGGCCACGAAAACGGGCGGCGTGCCGGAGAAGACGCTTGAGCTTGCCCACCTGCGCGCGAGTCAGATCAATGGCTGTAGCTTCTGTGTTGACTCTGGCGCGCGCAGCGCCAGGAAAGCAGGAGAAACAGACGAGCGTCTCTTCGCTGTGGCGGCCTGGCGGGAGACGCCCTACTTCACCGACGCCGAACGTGCCGCCCTCGCGCTCACCGAGGTCGTCACCCGGCTTGCCGACCAGACCGATCCGGTTCCAGATGCGATCTGGGATGAGGCCGCCCGTCACTATGATGAGCAGGGACTCGCGGCTTTGATTCTTATGATCGCCGTGACCAATCTCTTCAACCGCCTCAATGCCACTATCAGGCAGGTAGCGGGCAGCCAGAACTGGTAGAGGACCCAATGAGATTTTGCGTGGGTTGATGTTTCAAATGTAGGCAGGATGCCACCCTGCACGCATTTCTTACGGAGGATCAAAGCCAAAGTACTCATAGTTTTTCGCAATATACTGCATCCACTTATCATAGTATTGTTAACTTAAGCAAAACTGTAGAGATGATACAGGAGAAACAGGCCTCAAAGTGGGGATTACTCCCTGTTTCTGATCGTATTTTCTGGAGAATCTTGGCGAAAGGAGCATCGATGTGGTGAAAACTCATCAACAAAAATTTTTAAGTTGACAGTACCCGCTGGCAGGTCCGAGCCGAAGGGAATCACGTGCAGATCTGGGATCAAGAGCAACAACTCCTGATGGCGAGCACACAGGAGCCGCCCAATCCCAGAACCATCTATCCAGCCTGGCATGACAGGCGTGTCCACCTGGGACTGGCCAGCGCGCAGGAAACCTGGAGCGATCTGCTTGAACACACCATGCCCGGACACGCAGAATTGGAACAGGCTCTGATCGCGCACAAAATCGTATAGCAACCCTTTCATCAAGAGGATGACATGGACGACAAAACAATAGACTACATCTGCGAGCAACTGTTGCATGCCGGCTGGAAGCTTGTGAAGATCGAGCGGTTATATGATTTCTTGCAGGGATATATCTCGACTATTCAGGATCGGGCTGAGCCGGACATGCGCCATCTCCAGTTTCTCCGCTGGTTGATAAGCATCGGCAAGCTCACCGAGTAGATTATGAGTAATAAAGGAACATGTAAACATGTTCTTTCGTTTCCTTGTGATCGTTCATGCTGCTTCCATTCAGGGCCGTGATGAGGGTGGGCTTTCTCCTCAACAAGAGCATTTAACCAACATATTGAACGCTTCTTTGGCCCTTTGGGAAACAGGCCAGAGGAGAAGCAAGGCGTGCATAGCCACGTATGGAGGCAGAGGAAACGAGGAGCTATATTATCCGCTTGAGGATACGCTGAATGCGTCAAAAACAATCAACCATTTTTCAGAAGGCGTGGTTGCAACGTGATGCTTAGATATATGAACAAAGAAGTACACTTGTTTACGTTGTATCCAGGAGGATTTTTATGCCATTTTTCAAAGTAGTTTCTATTGCGGAGAATATCATCGAGCATGTATGCACAACCCTGACTGATCCTATTTATGGATATCCCGTTCAGGGATATTGTCAACTTGGAACATAGCTGAACAATGTGCTAACATGGCTTCATGAAAACAACCACCACTGCCCCCGATTACAGAGGCTACCGCTTTCCGCCTGAAATCATCAGTCATGCTCTGTGGCTGTATTTCCGCTTCTCGCTCAGTTTTCGCGATGTCGAAGAGCTTTTGGCACAACGCGGGATCGTCGTGACCTACGAAACGGTGCGGCAATGGTGTTTGAAGTTTGGGCAGACCTACGCCAATGAACTGCAACGTCGTCGCCCTCGCTATGGCGACAAATGGCACCTGGATGAAGTGTACCTGAAAATCAACGGAAAAACGCATTATCTCTGGAGGGCTGTGGACCAGGATGGCAACGTGCTGGATATTCTGGTGCAGAGCCGACGCAACAAACACGCGGCGAAACGCTTTTTTCGGAAACTCCTCAAAAGGCTCCAATACGTGCCACGCGTGATTATCACCGATAAGCTCAAGAGCTATGGCGCAGCGAAACGCGAAATCTTGCCAGGGGTGGAGCATCGGCAGCACAAAGGGTTGAACAATCGGGCAGAGAACTCGCACCAACCCACACGACTCCAAGGGATTCCCTGGAGGCTACACTCAAACTATTATATGAGCCATTTTCATGGCTTGTGGCCTGTTCACACGTCTGAACAGTGACCTCTGGGGAGAGACGGCTCCCCGTCCACCAGGGTACAAAGGGTCTATACGGCTTGTTGCAACAATCGGCGGCTTCTCGAAGTGGTCCGCCTGGCTTGATTGCCTATCCGGACACGCGCTGACGCTCGCTCTGGGTGGTCGGGTTTCTCGCTTACCTCAGTGACAGGAAGCATGACGCCAGGAGATGGACAGGGATGGGAGATGAAGAAAAAAGCAGGTGCACGATGAATACGCCTCCATCCGCGCCCTCTGAGGAGGACGCAGTCATCAAATATGTCTGTGGGGTTGAATATTGGAAGCCAATCCTGTGCGGGCTGCATTTGTCGGCCTGACAAAAGCGTGGTAGTCAAGCTGATCACCTTTGCCAATGCCAGGGAGGGCTGGCAGATCTGGGAGGAGAGGCTGAGCCAGTTAGATGCTCCATAGACATTAAGTTAAGAGGGAGTGACAAGCAAAGGCTTCTTCTGGCATCATGAAGAAAAGATTCAAGTCATCAAGCATGATTGCAAGAAGGAGCTGTTAAAAATGAGTGTAACACAGGTGATGAGGCAATACCAGTCAATATTGGAAGAAGACAGGGCGATGTAAAAGTC
The DNA here is from genome assembly GCF_008326305.1 of Dictyobacter arantiisoli. Lineage (GTDB taxonomy): Bacteria > Chloroflexota > Ktedonobacteria > Ktedonobacterales > Ktedonobacteraceae > Dictyobacter > Dictyobacter arantiisoli. The sequence continues at coordinate 4,409 of NZ_BIXY01000111.1, forward strand.
CCAGAGAGAAGGCAAAAAAGAACTCCCTTGCTACACTGAGAAAAGCAAAGATCTCAACAAGCAAGGAAGGCCTTTGGATGAACTATAACATGCCCCAAGGAGCAAGGGAAGCCGAAGAATGGTTACAGGAAATCGAAGCGATATCAGTGTATCGAGCCTTTGAGCAAGTGGTTGATGGCCGGCACAAACGGGGAGTGCGCTACAGCGTTGCCCAAATTTTGACGCTGGTCGCGCTGGGCAAACTGGTTGGAATGACGACGCCTGCGGCCATAGCCGAGTGGGTCCGCTTGCGTGCGCAGTGGCTCAAGCAAGTGATAGCCTGGCCACGGCCCAGCTTTCCGTGTGCCTCAACCTACAGCAATGTGCTGCGCACGCTGGACGCCGAGCAGGTGAACCAGGTGCTGGCCCAGTTTCTCCTACGGGTTGCAGCCACCAAGCGGTGTGGAGAGGAACCGAGCCGACTGCTAGGGCAAGAAGAGGCAAAAACCCATGTCCATCTCGCGTTAGACGGCAAGACGTTGCGTGGCACGCTCGGGCATCAAGTTGCAGATCAACAGCCAATGCATCAGGTGGGATTGTATGAGACCCAAACAGGAGTGTTGCTCAAAGAGCAAATTGTGGGCGAGAAGCAAAACGAGTTGAGCATTGTCTCGGAGTTTCTGACTCCGCTGTGGGTGAAAGGGCGCATTCTGTCGGCGGATGCGTTGCATACCCAGAAAACGTTTTGCACCACGGTCAATGCCTATGGAGGGTTTTATCTGCTGATCGCCAAGGGCAACCAGCCAACGTTGCGCGACGATCTGCATCTGTTTTTCAGCGAACCGCCAACAGACTGTTGGGATTGGCGGACGGCTCAGACCTTCGGCAAAGGGCATGGACGCCTGGAGCGCCGGGAACTGGTTGCCACAACCGAACTCAATGATTTTCTCTCTTCGAACTGGCCAGGAGTGGCTCAAGTCTTTCGCCTGACTCGCACCATTGAGCGATCGGGGAAGCGTCATCAGGAGGTCGTCTATGGCTTGACGAATCTCTCTCCAGCGCTCACTACTGCTTCGGACCTTCTGCGCTTGCAACGAGAGCACTGGGCAATTGAAAATCGCCTCCACCATCGGCGTGATGTGACGCTTCGTGAAGATCATTGTCAGGTCCGCAAGGGGGCCGCTCCCCGCGTCCTGGCAGTCTTGAACAGTTTTCTCCTAGGACTGCTCGATTTTTGTGGCGTGACCAATGTTCCCAAGCAAATGCGGCTTTTCGACGCTCGACCCCATCTGGTTGCTCGCTTGCTCTTGGGATCTCTGCTGACTTTTACATAGCCCTGGGAAGAAGAAGTACGTGATATTGCATGGGAAACCGGTGTAATAAAAAGGAGAAGATATCATTATTGTTTTGATACATCTTTTGCGTGCATGAAGTACCTCCAGTTGTTATCTTGAAGGTAATCCGAGATTGCTCAGGTCGCGCAGGCTAGCTTGCTTCCGTCCACTGCTGCACGAGCGCCATAATCTGCTCTTGGAGCAGCGTTTTATCCTGCTGATCGTACTCGGTGCGCCTACGCTCAACCTCTTCGATGTAGCGCTCTGACCAATCGCGCAGCGCGTAGATGAGTTCTCTGAGCGTCAGGCCCAGAGGGGTGAGTGAGTATTCCACCATGGGCGGGATTACCAGATAAACCACGCGTTTGTCCAGACTGTTGCGCTCTAATTCGCGCAACACCTGAGTCAGCATTTTCTTTGAAATGCCCGCGATCTGCGCGTGCAACTGGCTGAAGCGTTTCGTCTCCTCGCCCAGAGCGACAACAACCAGCATACTCCACTGGGCAGCAATTAATTCAAGCCCACGTCGCGTGCGGCAATCGGGGCGAATAATTGGTTCTTCATGCTGTTTTCTGGTTACCATGGGGTAACTATGCCACTTTCTGGTTCCTCCTTACAAGTTAGAAGCAACTTTTCTATACTTACGGCATCATAGTAATCAAACTCTCCGCGATAAAACAAAAACGCGGGTTAAGCAATAAAAAGGAGAGAAAAACATATCACCATTGCGTATCGTCATTCTGGGGGCGGGAGATATTGGTTCTACATTGGGCCGCAAGTGGGCCAGGGCCGGGCACACCATTGCCTTTGGGGTGAGGAATCCACTCTCGGAGCAAGCTCAAAGCTTACGGGCGGAGTTGGGCGAACAGATCCTGATCGGTTCCCCGGCGGAAGCTCTGGCGGAGAGTGATGTTGTGCTGCTTGCTGTTCCGGGGTCTGCGGTAAAGGAACTCATCGCGGCTCATGCTCAATTGTTGAATCATAAGATTGTCATTGATGCGACGAATCAAATGGTCAAAGGGAAAACCGCTGCCACCAAACAATGGCAGGGACAGGGTGCGCTGAATAGTCTGAGCACACTGCAAACCCAAGCTCCAGATGCTCAGGTCTATCGAGCATTTAATAGCTACGCCTGGGAAGCCTTCGCTGAACCAATCTACCACGGCATCCAGGCCGACCTGTTCTACTGTGGCCCCGAGGGAGATGCGCGGGCTGTCGTTGAGCAGCTCATTGCTGAGATTGGCCTGCGTCCCGTGCGCCTGGGCGGTCTGGAGCAGATCGAAGTTGTTGATGAGATTTTGCGGCTCTGGGGCACCCTCGCGCTCATCCAGGACTGGGGACGTGACAACGTCGCGTTCAAGGTGCTGACGCGTTAGCAGAGCTTCTCCAGAGCCAATCCCCATGCCGCGAGGCACACAATCTCCCTGCCCAACGGGCCAGGAAGCAGCCGTCAGAGCCGCGGCTCTGACGGTTGCTGGCAATGTAGCGGCGGATCTGCGTATCCGGTCGTGATTATGGATAAACGGTTACTGAAGGAGATAGAAATGAAAGCAAGTGTCATAACTGAGTTTGGTGGGCCAGAAGTGCTCCAGGTGCGTGAAGTGCCGATCCCTGAGCCGGGGCCGGGGCAGGTGGCCATTCTGGTGGCGTACGTGGGGGTGAACTATGCGGAGACGATGGCGCGCCGCGGGGGACTGCACAGTGGTGAGCCGCCGTTTGTGCCTGGTCTGGAGGTGTCAGGTCATATCCAGTCGCTTGGGGCAGGCGTGAAGGGCTTGCGCGTGGGCCAGCCGGTTGCGGCGCTGACCGGCAGCGGTGGCTACGCGGAGGTCGCGCTGGCCTATGCCGCTTTCACCTTTCCGTTGGATGAAGCAGGTGCACCTATCGATCTGGCCACGGCTGCGGCTTTCCCCACGATTGTACCGACCGCTTATGATCTGCTCGTGAGTATGGCGCGATTGCAACAGGGCGAATCTGTGCTGGTTCACGCTGCCGCCGGTGGCGTTGGGATCATCGCCGGACAACTTGCTCGTCACCTGGGATCTGGCTTGATCATTGGCACGGTAAGCAACCCCAGGAAAGCGGCTTACGCGCAGCCTTTCGGCTATGACCATGTAATCCTGCGCGATGATTTTCTCCAGAGAACGCGCGAACTCACCGGGGGGCGCGGAGTTGATATCGTGCTGGAAGCCATTGGAGAGCCAGTGCGCAGCCAGAGTCTCTCAATCCTCGCGCCTTTTGGGCGCCTGGTCGTCTTTGGCAACTCCAACGACGAACAGGGCCGACCTCAGAGCCTGCCGATCAATCCGGGCACGGCCATCAACGAAAACAAGGCCATCATGGGCTACAGCCTCGGCAACCTGAGCCAGACCGCGCCCCACCTACTGGCTGCCAGTGCCCGCCAGGGGCTCAACCTGCTGATACAGGTGCCCATAAAAATCGATATCACCGACACCCTGCCCCTGGAACAGGCCAGCGAGGCCCATCGCCGCCTGGAATCTGGGGCAACGACTGGTAAACTCCTGTTGCGTGTATAAAGACAAAAAAAGAAGAAGAGATAGCATATGCTACCTCCATAGGCATTAAGTTAAAAGCAATTCGAGCTGCCAATCTAAACCATCCAGCAAAAGCTGAGCAGTACTAGGAAAGGCGGCTCGACGTTCAATACGACATGCAGAGTGCAACGTATGCAAAATAGATTGTATCGTCTTTTCCAGATTTCCCTCATAAAAAGCGATCATGATCCGATTACATTCACGGCGGAGGGAGTCAGCCGCTTTGACGAGACTCCGAAGTGGATCAAGCCAACACCCCTCTTGTATTAAAGACTGTTGGATAATCATGGCACACATTTTTGCATAGAATTCACACAACATACGATATGGCTTCTTTGTGCGCCATTCATCAATTTTTGCATCCTCCTTCCAGAGCCGAAAGAGTTGTTCGATTTGCCAGCGCAATCGCAGCAAGACCAGAATATCCGAATATGTTGCACGTGTGCGGGGAATATTTGTGATGACGATTGTCCAATGTGCCAATGCGAGTATTTCTTCACTTGGAACATCAACGTTCTTTTGGGCTGTTCGACGGATACGTTCTTTTCGCTCTTCTGCCACTTCTTCAGGAACCTTCACCATGATCCAGGCGGATCTCCGTCCTTCCGGGGGAAAGATGAGGTAATTGTGCCTCATACAACCTCACCGATCAGGATACGAAGACGCAGATTTCCAAGGTTACGATAGCCATATGCCTGGCGCATAATAGCCTTGGTCCGGTTGTTTTTGCCTTCAACAAATCCGTTCGAGATGCGTGTCGGCAAAAAACGGAAAAACGCCAGGATTTCTTGTTTCCATTTGGTGAAGGCCGAGAGCGCTTGGCGCAGAGCATCGGGTCCTTTTTCTCGAACCTGATTGATCCAATCGTCAAGTTGCTTCTCGGCAGTCTCTGTGGTAGCTGTCGCATACCAGGTTCGCAGGACTTCTTTGAGCTGCCAGGCGACCTCAAAATCGGGCAAATGAGAGGCGATGCGTGTGCGCTCCTTCTGCTGATCTGGCGTTAAGGCTTCCTGAGCACGAAGGAAGAGATGTTGCTTGCGCCCATGATCCAACGTGTCTGAGCTGGCCAATTGATGACGATCTCCTGGCTGTTTCGACCAGTCGGAGAGAAGTCCTTCTCTTCTCTCCGACCAAACCGGAGGAGCATTCCTATCAAGTGCCTTCCTATGATCGGCACGAGTACGGGGCGAGCGCTGTTGCTTGGTCGCCCGATGGGCGGCGCATTGCGTCGGGGGGCGCGTTTGGCGAGGTCCATGTCTGGACGGCGGAGTACAGCGAGAAACATTACGCTGCGCAGGGGTCCATTTTGATTTGCCGCAAAGAAAGCCATCCTAGCTATGAGATGAAACTGGCTGGAGTGTGTTGGTCGCCCGATGGGACCAGACTCTTTGCCGGGCGGCATGATGGATGGGTCGTGTGCTGGAATACGACGACTGGTGCCTGCCTGCTAGAAGCTTGCCGCAACATCTCAGTCAAGGTGAACGATCTTAGCCTCTCCCCCGATGGAACGTGGATGGCGGTGGCCTGCCAGGATGGAGAGGTGCGAGTATGGGTTGCTGAAGGTTCCATCCAGGGGCGAGAAGTGGTGTATCACGGACACCAGAAAGAAACGTCCTCCCTGTCCTGGTCACCTGATGGGAGAATGATCGTCTCGTGCTCACCCAAGGACGAGATGCTTCACTTCTGGGATCCGCTGACTGGTAATCTGGTAAATCAGGTTCCCCTCTCCGTCTATTACTGTCATCCCGAACCCATGCCCAAAGTCGTCCGCTGGTCCCCAGATGGCGCGTTTGTAGCTGTTGGATGTGAAGATGGAACAGTCCAGCTGATCTCTCCCCGGGATCACGCCCAGGTTGAGACGATCTGGGCGTACACTACCCCAGTCCGGTGCCTGGCCTGGAGTAGGGACGGGCGCTTTCTTGCCACGGGGAGCTGGTGCGCAAATGGGCATTCAGACGTCCACATCTGGCGAGTGCCCTCGATTGCTTCCAACGGATGAGTTCCTATAGGGGTTGGCTAGTGGGAAGTGGTCCGTGAACCCGTTTTCAGGACCCTCCCCGTAGAACCCGTGCAAGCGGTGACTTTGCCCTCCGGGTGGTCGCTTCCCGTTCTTAGCGACCTTGCGCGAATGTGAATCTCTCGCGCTTCTTTTTTGCCAGACTGCTTTTGTGTTGCCTAAAAGCGAATTTTACCCGTTCCTAAGCCAATCAAAAATCGGAAAGAAGGAGGTACATGATGGATGACCCTGCTGAGGAGAGAGAAGGAGGGCCAGGATGCGCAAACGAGCCGCGTTCCTGGCCCTCCTTTTTTACGGGGAGTGCGGAGAAACGCGCCATGCTTGGCCCTGATGCGTTCCTGCACACCCATGTTCCCGTGGTTCTTGAGCGAGAGGACGGGACGCGATGTAACGAAGAAGAGGTGATAACCCGCCTTCTCGCGCCTCCAGAGGATCCGCTAGAGAACCGTGTGTGGTTTCTGGTAGGTCAGCGTGGGAGTGGAAAAACGGAAGTGCTAGAGTGGCTGGCACTTGAACTGGTGCAACGCGAACCTCAACGCATCCCGTACATACTTCACATCCGCTCGCATGAAACCAGTTTGCCCCACCTGCTCTCCAAGTGCAAGCGGCTCCTGGAATGCCGGGAACGCGAAACCTACCTCTTCGGCTACCTGCCACCCATTTTTTCGCGAAACGTCACTCATCAATCCTTGAAGGTAGGCGAGCGCTCGCTGATAAGGCTCTCGTCGGATGAAAAAGTGCCGGATCCGTTGCCCCAGATCGTTGAAAGCCGTCGTCCACACGTTCTCGGGAGATGAACTGGTTGGAGGGAGAAGAGAAGGCATAAACAGGATTCTCCTTGCGTTCTGATTTTCGGCTGGTGACCGCCCTCCTTCTCGTCGAGAGCACGGCGGAGAAAGACGGTGTGGGAAAAAGAAGCCATGTGTCAGCAGAAAAAGGCAAGACAGAGGTAAGCCCAGGATACGTGTAAAATTCTATCGAATCTGATCTCACTTCAGATAATATTTATACGTATTCTGTTCTTATCTCCACATACACTCGTTAACTTTCAACACACTTATCTGGCCAGAAAACTTCTTTGATCTTGCACACTTGCCTCTGTGGGATGCAGATTGCAAAATGGAGTGCAGGGGGACTCGCTCCACTCCATTTTTTGTGATCCCTCCATTTTGAGAGAGCATGAACGCATGCAGATGCGTGCTATTCCGTTTCGCTTTTCAGTTCTTTCATTCGTGCGAGAACCAACGATGGATCGAGCCGACGAGAGGGGATTGCATCGACGAAAGCCAGGCAGAGCTTGCGGGATTGATCGATCAGAAAGGTGCCTGGAACTGGCAGTTCCCATGAGTCATCGCCATTGTAATCGGGCAAATCTGCGCCGCCCCGTTGATGCAGCCTCCGTCCAAGCTCATCCAACTGAAAGACCAGCCCAAATTGGCGTGCCACCTGGTTGCCCACATCGGAGAGGACGGGAAAGGTCAGGTGTTGCTTTTCCACCGCCCCGAGGCTCTGATCTGGCAGCATGGGAGAGATGGCAACCACCGTCGCCCCCAGTGCCTTGAACTCTGGCAACACCTTCTGGTAGGCACGTAATTCCAAATTGCAATACGGGCACCATGTACCACGGTAGAAGACAAGAACGACCGGTCCCTGTTCAAGCAGTTGTGAGAGCGTGACGCGCTGGCCCAGTGCATCAGGCAGGGTGAAATCGGGTGCCAGTTCATTTTCCTTCAGTGCGTTCTCTGTGAGACCAGACGTCACAAGGTCTTCGAGGTAGCTCTTCAACAGCTTTGCCATTTCCTCCGGCAGATGTGTGGCGCTCGCCTGGGTCACTCTATCGAGCTGTTCCTGGAGAGGAAGGTCGCTTGGAATAGCACCTGGCAACAGCTTTGCCACTTCCTGTAGATTCGCGTTTTTTCCTGTTGGGAAATCAGTCGTCATGTTCCTTTTCACCTTTTCATGTGTTTGACGTTTCCGGTTGATCGTGATAGGTCGCGCAGTCGGCAAGGATGCCGCGCGGGAGCGCATCACTCTGTCATAAATGATGCTCTCTTCTCTGTTCTCTGCTCGTCAGGAGCATGTTTGTGCTCGTATAACTCTGCTTTTCTTCAAGACGTTTAGAGCCAAGAGAGCGGCTTGATCCGTCTGATCAGTGCGAGTGGGAGCAAGGCGCATATGAAAGAAGCATTCCTTTTCCCGCCCGTTGTCTCTCCTGGCTAGAAAAACACCGACAGGTCTCTAGCCATCCTGGTCTCTTCGTTGCTATCGAAGCTTACTGCCTGCCTCCCATGCAATATTTCTGACTTTCCACGCAGGCTTTCCCGTGAGAATCATATTCAGTCCCCATTTGCGTCCCCACACCAATCCGCGACTTTCCCCCAGGCCGATGCAGAAGAACTCAAGAATCGACGCTGCCGCTTTGTGAACCGGTGCGGGGCGGCCCTCCAGATCAGCCCTCACGATTTTCCCCAGTCGATCTGCCTGGAGCCCAGCTTCTCCGCACCTCATTAGGTCTGCCTTACCGGTTGTCGGATCGACGATTCTCGCACAGTCGCCAATGCTGTAGACGCCTGGGGCCCCGTGAACGCGATACGATCCATCCACCAGCACCTGGCCATGAGAAGTCAGTGGCAAGCCCATCGTGCGCAAGGCCGGATTCGGAATCAGACCAATCGTCCAGATACAGAGACCAACTGGGAGATGATCGTCATTGCTCAACGTCACCACTCCTGCATCCTCCCGCATCACCTTCCGGTTGTAAAGCACGGTCACGCCACGTTCGCGGAGGATCTGGTCCAATTTTCGTCCAACTTGCTCAGGTCCTTCCAGGAATAATCGTTCCTGTGTATTCAGCAAGAAAACAGAGATATCGGACGGGTTCAGTCCAAGTGACGATGCTTCCTTCTGCATCTCAAGTGCCAGCTCAGCGGATGTCTCAATGCCACTGATGCCCGCCCCTGCAACTACGACAGTCATCAGTCGCTTTCGTTCTTGAGGATTGGTTTCATCAACAGCTTGCCGGAGATTGGCGCGCCAGCGCTGCCGGATGGCTGCCGCGGTTTGCAGATCCGTTAAAGCAATGCCACCCTGATCAGGATCAGGTTGCCGAACGACGCTCCCGACTGCCACAACTAAAAGGTCATAACGCATTCGGGCAGTATGTCCCTGCGCATCCTCATATCGAATCTGCTTTTCCTCACGCTCCACAGACGTCACCGTACCCTGCACGAATTCGACTCCTTCTGAAAACCCATACTGGGTCCAGGGAATCATAATCTCTTCTTCGCCCACGGCCGGCCGGAACAACAACATTTTGCGCATATGACGGGGCTGCTTGTCTATCAGAATAAATCGAATCCGCTGTCCATTCGCCATTTGCCGGGTCTCTTCCTTGAGGGCTTTGAGTGCTCCAAGCCCTGCATGGCCGCCTCCGATGATGATGCATGTCAAGTCGTTCATCATAGTGCTCCTTTGCCTTTCGTGTATGTCGCTTCTCTTTTTGGAGAGATCTCTTTCTCAGCGCTTCCAGAAAGGGGACAAGTGAGCCCCCTCAAAACGTGACAACTGCGTGACGAAAATGGTTCGTCCCTCGAAAATGGCCCTATGGCCGTTGCTTCGGCACCCGTTCTCAAGGACACAGCACAGCAATATTCGGGACTCAAGCCCGCAGATACAGGCCCAAACATTGCTGAATCTGGCCACGCTGGATTATGATAAAGAGAGAACCGATTATGTGAAGGAGCCATTTCCCAAGACCCTATGGAGAACATTCAAACCTATCAACCCCTGCTTTTCTCCATCGCCTACCGCCTGACTGGATACGCCAGTCAGGCCGAAGATATTGTGCAGGAGGCGTACCTACGGTATCAACAGGTGGATCAGGCCACCATTCACTCGCCAAAGTCCTATCTCACCACAATTGTCACCAATCTCAGCCTGAACTATCTGAAATCCGCCCAGCGCGAGCGTGAAGAATATATTGGGGTCTGGCTCCCTGAGCCTCTTCTTACTGCTCTCCCCAAAAGTGACTCTCCCGAAGAGAAGTATGAGCAGCAAGAATCCCTTTCGATCGCCTTTCTCGTGCTCCTGGAGCGTCTTTCGCCACCGGAACGCGCGGTGTTCCTCCTGCATGAGGTGTTTGACTACTCGTTGGTGGAGATTGCCGAGATCATTGAGAAAACCCCGGAGCACTGTCGCCAGCTCTTTCATCGCGCGAAAAACCATCTCGCGGAGAAACGCCACCGCATCTCGGTCTCGTCTACCCATCAGCGACAGCTCACCGAGTCCTTTGTGGCGGCCTGTCAATCGGGGAACCTCGCCGCCCTGACCAAACTGCTGGCTAGCGATGTCACGGCCTGGGCAGATGGCGGTGGCAAGGTTCGTGCGAGGCTCGCTCCCATTTCCGGCCAGGAACAGGTGGCCAAGCGCTTTATGGTCGGCTTGATGCACCGAGTGCCTGCGGACACCGTTCTTTTTATAGAAGAGATCAATGGCGCGCCCGCCATTCTCTGCTGGAGTGACAGCCATCTCAACTGGGTTCTGACGCTCGATATCCGCGACCATGTCATCGTTGGGCTGTATACCCTGGTGAATCCTGACAAGCTGGCTTTTCTCCAACGCCAGTTGGAGAGCCGCCCGGAGCCGTTCCTTTCATCCTCACAGATCCTTCGCCTCCGGTGAGAGATGAGCCTGGCCCCATTGAGGGAAAAGAGGTAAGCCCAGGATACGTGTAAACGCTATCAGAAGCAAAATTAGAGTCGATAGCATTTTACACGTATCCTGGGCCTATCTCAATCAACTCATGTACTATGGGCCAGTCACAACATCTCTCGTGTTATCCACACCGCGTTCTGGAGAACCTCTGAAACAAGAAGCCGTCAACAGAGAGTATTCCGGACGACAAGAAAAGCGGAGAACGTTGAGGAGGAAGATCGGGGAAGTCATTACCTTATCTACAACTGTAAGACTAGACTGCCCGAACATCAATGTCCAGCGGTGGAACCGCGCATCCTTCGGTAGTACAACTGAACGCCGATGCCATTGGGAGCAATGCAGTCAAGTTTCCTGCATGGTCCCCCCTGCCCAATGGGCGATGACCAGCGAGGTCATTGAAGGACATGAATGATGAGCCTACGTCGATCTAGAACGTTGCTCAGTGACGGAACATGGGAACCCCTACAGCACACGAGTGCCATGGGGTCGGAGGACCCGTAGTAATCGGCGGAGTGATGCCCGCCCAGGGAGGACGAGAAGGGCGTCTACAAGGTGGTGCGCCCTGAGAGGCGCAAGAGACGTTCCCGCTGGAGAGCGGGGCAACTAGAGTAATGTTGCTAATCCAGCACCTTACCTGGACCCGAAAGGGCGAAGGAACAAGAGCATGGTGCGAAGTGCGCCCAAAGAGGCGCGTAATCTTCTACTGTGCTCTCGCACAGTCTCACTCAGGCAAAGTGAGTAAAGCAGCCCCTTACCTCTGAACCGAAAGGGTCAGGGGGACTGTAGCATGGTGGTGTAGAAGCCCGTTGAAGTCCCAGTACCAGGGGCCAGATGGCGGGCAGCTAGGCCGTCCACGGTCAAGGCAGAATTGCTTGAACTCTAGTCGGGGCGGAACACATGCGTCCGATGGGAACGGTATCATCGCCCATGTCTGATGGTATGAGTGAAATTTTTGCAGCACGCATACAGCCTGCATCAGAGCCAGCTCCCAGGGAGGGAGAACCGACGTAAGGAGGGCCTAAAGACGGAGCGAAGATTATGAGGTTGCCCCGTTTTTGTAGAGTCTCCAGTGGTGAGAGCTGAGGGGAACAAAAAACGTCTGTACGTACGTACGTAACGTAATACGTATCTATTTTACTATAGAAAACGTAATACGTCAAATGCTTTGTAACAGAGATACTACTCACATACGTTCATACTGAAGTGGACTCATATATCCCAACGTCGAATGCCGACGGACTCGATTGTTAACCTAAGCGAAGGAGTCGCCCCCTCCGCTCGGCTTCAAAACCGGACTGGAAAGTTTCCCTTCATCCGGCTCCTCAATGATCGGGTCCTTGGCACAGATACCATTGACACGTCCGACG
>NZ_BIXY01000112.1 GCF_008326305.1 Dictyobacter arantiisoli
TTTTTTGCAACCACTCTTCTTCATTCATTGATTGAGCCACTTTCTCTTCTCGTTTTCGTTGGCTTCATTCTACCATCTTTTTTTTGACCTGAATATCTCTTTGCGAAAATCTGAGGGGCACCCAATGTGATGGCAAAGCTTGTCATCATCAGGAAGATACGTTATTCTAAAAGGCATAAGGAATTTTCTTTCTGGATCTATGTAACGTTTTTTTTATTATGCCAGAAAGAAACTTCCTTTTCTCGTTATTTAAGCGGTATTGCCCTTCACGGGTGGAGAAAACCTTCCCATCCCGTAGGAGCCACCCTTCACGGGTGGAGAAAACCGCCCATCTCGCCTCAAACACGCGCCAGAGCAGGCTGGAAGAGGAGCCAGGTGCGAGAGGTTCGTGGCCCTCCACCCGTGAAGAGTGGCCCCGACTATAGAAATTCCATATAAGATAGTTCACCCATCTTTAAATAATTGAAGATCATCTTATATATGATATTTGTCTTACTCATTTTCTTATGTAAGGATTTTATAAGCTTCAATAAAAATAGGGCTTCTCGCATCTAAAAGCGGTATATAGAGCGTCTTTTCTATGCTCGAAAAGCTAGAATCAACAGCTAAGGATGATGTAAGTGCAGCTCAGTATACTTAGCTATTATAGGATGAGACAGGAATGAAACGTAAAACAATGGCGTTTGTCTATCCTTGGTTCAAAATAATTAATAGTGTGCATAGCGCAAGGATGCGTGATTTCTTGTCTCTACTGGTGGTTTTCCCACTTTGGAGGATTCGTGAAAAGGATTTTGCCTCAAAAATGGCACACGCATTTCACAGTGACTGCGTGCGCCATGCTCCTCGCGCTAGTGGCATCTGTGACATTGCAAGGGACCGCACTTACCTTTGCGGCATCGCATGCCGCGCCGACTGGTCGTCAAACGCTTCCCGGTCATGTAGCGCCTGTACTCAAGCACTATACACCACAGCGTGCCACCGCCAAAGGCAACGGTCTGCAACTATCCATCAGCTTGAATTTACGCAACCGCGCTGCTTTAACAGCATTGATTGCGGCCCAAAACGATCCTACCTCAGCGTCTTACCATCATTATTTGACGCCACAGGAATTTAGTGCCGAGTTTAGTCCCACACAGCAAACGGTGGACAGCGTTGTCGCGTATTTGCGCAGTCAGAACATCCATGTCAGTTCTGTCTCATCAAACCGCCTACTGGTAGATGCCTCTGGCACTGTAGCAAATGTCGAACAAGCCTTTGGTGTAACCATTGATGATTACAATCTCAACGGTCGTCATGTTTACTCGCCAACCAGTGATCCATCTGTACCTGCCAGCATCGGGAATGCGATAGTAAATATCAGTGGTCTGGATAACGTGGCACAATACCGCCATGCCGGGACACAGATCAAAAACATTCCTCATACCGGCCCAGGAGGTGGCTATACGCCGAGCGAGCTACGTACTGCTTATGATGTCAATTCGTTGATCAGCAATGGCGATACCGGCTCTGGACAAACAACCGCCATTTTTGAGCTGGATGGCTACCAATCATCCGACGTCAACACCTATCTGAGCAATTACGGCCTGGGTTCCGCGAAATACTCCAATGTACTGGTTGATGGAGCAAGCAATACAGCCGGTGCGGGTGCGATTGAAGTGGAATTGGATATGGAGGTCATCTCCGCCATATCCCCGTCGGCCACACAAAAAATCTATATTGGCCCCAATTCATCGAGTGGCGTCAATGACACCTACAACAAAATCGTAACGGATAATCTGGCAAAAGTCACCAGCATCAGCTGGGGCGAATGCGAAGCCAATTCGGGCAACTCTGAACTGAGCGCATTGGATGCGATCTTTGCACAGGGTGCCGCTCAGGGCCAGGCATTCTTCGCAGCAGCGGGTGACTCAGGTGCCTATGACTGCGGTGGAAGTTCTCTGGGTGTAGATTCCCCGGCGGACGATCCTTATGTAGTAGGAGTCGGTGGTACCAACCTGTCAGTAGGCAGTGGTGGTACTTACGGAAGCGAATCAACCTGGGGCAATTCCAACGGTGGCGGCGGTGGTGGTGTAAGTAGCTACTTCACTCGACCCAGCTACCAGAGCGGCACAAACCTTACTAACGCGCACCGTATGGTACCTGATGTCTCGGCAGACGCCGATCCAGCCACTGGCTACTCCGTCTACTGTACAGTCTCAGCTGCAAGCTGCTCTGGCTGGCTCTCAGTCGGTGGCACCAGCGCGGCCGCTCCACTCTGGGCAGGTATCGCCGGAGATACCAACCAATATCTGGCAGGGCTAAGCAAGCCAGTATTGGGAAGTGCCAGTGCCAGCCTGTACAAACTCTACAATACCAGCCAGACCTATAGCGCCTATCATGATGTCACCAGCGGCAACAACCTGTACTACTCAGCTACCACAGGCTATGACCTGGCTACCGGTATCGGCACACCGGACGCCTGGAACCTCGCCCGTGATCTGGGCGGCAGCAGCAGCGGTGGTGGCGGTGGTGGTGGTGGTGGTGGTAGTACCACTCAATTGCTCACCAATCCGGGCTTTGAAAGTGGTTCAACATCGTGGACAGAGACATCAAGCGGCGGCTATGAAATCGTAGATTCCAGCAATCCACATAGTGGCAGCGACAGTGCCTATTTCTGTGGCTACGACTCTTGCAGCGACGCGCTCTATCAGACCGTCACATTGCCATCCACGACCACCAAAGTCACGCTCAGCTACTGGCTTAACATCACGACCAACGAAAGCGGTAGCACCTGTTACGACTACTTCTATGCACGCTTGCGAACGAGCACTGGCACCACCATCTCGACACCGCAAAAGCAATGCAATGCCAATGCCCAGGGTTGGACCCAATATACCTTTGATGTCACATCAGCACTTTCAAGCTACAAAGGCAAGCAAGTCCAGGTCTACTTCGGTGGTACCACCGACTCTTCGCAAAGCTCTAACTTCTATGTAGATGATGTAGCATTCACCGCAACCTATTAAACAGCAGCGTCAAATGTAACGTTGATCCATCGTAGTCGAAGTCTGATATCTGTAACGCGTACACATGATTTTCCTTCAGGCGAGATCCCGATCCCTGATAGATCGGGGCCTCGCCTTTTCTATACTCATCTTTCCAGAGCTATGCCTTCTTTTTCAATTGCCGCATGCGCATCGGCGGTCATCTCGTCCTTCACCAGTCTGGCATGTCTCGCATAGCGCCAGCTCATCAGTAGCACCATTCCAAGCAAAACAATAGTTAGCCAATAGATGATGACGGCAACATGATACTGAATATATCTGGCGAGGAATGCCGTCGAAAAAGGTACGAGCGTTACTGCCAGCAGAAATGCCAGATGAAGCCAGGCAAAATCGCGGTTGCTATGCATCAATTTGTCTAATTGTGTTTGTTGACCAACCCAGAAGATGCCCAGCGTAAGATAAGAAAGCTCATAAGATAGACAATAAAGTTAGGAGCCAGAGACAGGTCGCTGCAATTTTGGGATTGATCCTATACTGAAAAGGATACGACTCCACAAAAAGATTGAGCACAATAGTAAAGAGATAATTGCATATGCGACAAACATCGAATGCTTCAGCACCAGGCAGGCGACGCTGGCTCTGGTCCAGTATTCCGCTCCTCCTGTGTCTTCTTTTCTCCACGGGCACTGTGCCTGTATGGGCTGATGGCGGCGCTCCCAATCTGGCCTATGTGGCGGGTACAAGTGCTGACATTAGTGTCATCGATGTCACGCAGCAAAAAGTTACTCGCACCATTGCTACAACGGGTGATGTCTACTCGCTTCTCTTAAGTATCGATGGTCGCTATTTATATGTAAGCCAACCACAATTGGGACGTGTCGCAATTCTTGCCGCCAATACGGGCAATCTGATCTGTAGCGTTCCTCTAAGCGGTCAGCCAGCATTTCTGGCCCTTGATCCTATCAACACCGTCCTCTATGTCGCAGGTAATCATACGGATATGATTACGGTTCTGAATGCCACCAATTGTAAAATCCAACACATCCTGCACGCGTCAACATCGATTAACGGGATCGCGCTCGCCTTTGCAGGCACCAATCTCCCCGAAGGCAACGATACCCGGCTCTGGGCAACCACGCCGCTCGGACTTGCCGCCTTCAATACCCGGACTGGACAGCTTATCGCCAGCATCAGATTACCAGAAGAGGCCCGGGCGATTACCATCCCTCCTGGCAAAACTGCCTATGTGACGACGAAACAGGGACCAATCTATGCGCTTGACCTGCTCAGCGCACAGACCGTGAGTATCATGAAGAGCAGCAACTATGGTTCAATGGATTTCGATGAGTTGACAAGCGAGATCTATGTGCCCGATCCGCAAGACGACACGTTAGAGATACTTGCGCCGGTCACCCTGGGCTATGCAACACCACACGAACCCTTGCGTAGCATCCACTTTGACAGTCCACCCACCTCGGTAGCGATCACCAATGATGGACAGTTGGGCTTTGTGACCCGGAAAAACGGGCAGGTCAGCATGCTCGATCTCCCTGGCAAACAAACCATTACCACATTCGCAGTCGGTGGCAGTCCACACTTTGTCATCACAGGCGTCTATCCTCCGTTGGCACCACTGAATGCGCAAGAAATCACACTTTCTGGTATAATCGTAACTGTAGGTGCATATGGATTACTGGCCGTAATGCTCATCGGTCCCGGTATCTATTTCCTGCTCCTCTTGAGGCGGCGCTGGCGTGTCCAGAATAGGATCCAATAATACATGCACCAGGAACAAGACCTCAAATGGAGCCTGTCTCCATTTGTCTAAGTTCTTGAGAACGTATAAGTACCTATCTTTTTGGGGATTAGCCATCTGGATCATTGCTGTTGGCTTTCCCACTCTTTCCTGCCTTACCATTTGTGCCTGGATAGGGGATGTGGGCTCCTTTGATGGCGTGCCAGAGGATCTGGTTGAGTTGATCCATGGGGATCTGATCTTCGTCTGCAAAGTCCATTTGTCCCGTTGCGGCTGCCCCATAGCTATTAGGCGTATTGCGTTCGGTCAGCGAGACCTGCGCTGGCTGGAGCGTATAAGAACTCAGGACTGCTTCCCTGTGAAAGAGACGCCATAGAGGGATTGCATTGGCGTCATACTGGCTCAGGGGACGCAATCCCAGGATCAATTCTATGGTGCGTATCATGGCGGAGGTATCATAGAGGGTATGGTCGACGTATACCTGGGTGCGTTGTGTATAAGGGCTGATGACCAGACTATCGGTGCGGTGCGCATCGACATGATCGGGACCATTCTGCGCATCATCCTCGGTGATAAAGATGGCGGTCGTGGCCCAATCCTTGCTATGGCTGACGGTATCCACAAGCTGTCCTACCGCTTCATCGTTCTGCGCCAGATAGGATTGAGGCGTCAGTTTGCCTGCGGCGGTGCCCCGCGTATGATCGTTTGGGAGCCAGATGATTTCGAGTTGTGGCAATGTATTCTGGGCTACAAATTGCTTGAATTCACGCTTCCATTCCTCAACGCGATCCAGATCACTATAATTGAGATCAAACGGTTTGTATCTGGGATCATAATGATTGGCGAGATGCGGCGATACCTGCGTATTAAGCGTCATTGGCGCAAAACAGAGGATCTGGCCCTCTGGAATAGCGGTACCGAGATAGCTGTGGGCGACCGGACCGGCACATTGCGACTCTTGCTGAGCAGGCAACAAAGACGGTGGCTCAGGTACATGCAATTGGTAGAACTCGCCATAATCCCGATAGCTGAGGTTGGCTTCGGCGGCGGCGTCCCAGAGATAGCCACCGGGCGAAAGGCTGATGGCGTTTGCACCGGCAAAATCATTAGGACGGTGCCGTCCAGGCGACGGTGAATAGTTCTGCGGCCACATCTTCTCTACATAGTCGTTCGCGTTGGATGCATCGGTCCAGTTATGTCCATCGGCGCTGACCTCGGCATCGGCATAGAAGTTGTCCAGCAGGCCAAATCGTTCGCTCAAGGCATGCAGATTGGGCGTATTAGCACGTGGGAAAAGGGTCAGATCGGCATCGCCATTCCCTTTCTTCTCATCGCCCAATACCTGATCATAGGTGCGATTTTCCTTGATGATGTAAATAACATGCTTGAGCGGCGATTTTCCGCCAGGAATAGGGATAGGATTGCCGGGATCGCGCTGATTGAGCGCTGCGGTAGCCTTACGATCATTGCGCGCCACTTGCTGGGTATAGAGCTGTAAACGTTGCTGACCGGGCACCTCCAGCGTGGTCAACAGCCCTTTGATCATGCTTCCTACAAAGCCATCAAAGGAACAGTGACAATAACCATCCCGATAGCCGCTGGTCGCTCGCTGCACAGGCGATGTAATAGTACGCACAGGACTGGCTGAGGTTGGCTTGTCATTAGGACCGGCTCCTAAGCCTTTACCATTGGTCACATAGAGCATCGTATTGGCGGCATTAACGCTGACCGCTGTGGGATACCATGCGGTAGGTATCCGTCCCTGAATCTCGCCACTCGCTCCTGCTAGCTTGATCACAACAATCTCATTATTCCCGGCATTCGCGACATAGAGGCTCTTCCCATCCGCACTCAGTGCCAGCCCCTGCGGACTACTGCTCAAGGGCGCGTGCGCATAAGGTGCCACAGAGATCCTGCCAACTTCTCGCTCGCTTGCAGTGTCCACAACCGAGATCGCATCGCTATCCGCATCAGTTACATAGAGATAATGGGCATCAGGACTTAAAACCAGGGCCGTGGGATGCTCACCGACAGGAATCGTGGTACGCACCTGCCCACTCGCCGCATCAATCACCGCTAGCGATGCGTCACCCCAATTGCTGACATAGATCCTCTGTCCATCCTTACTGACCAGCGTCATATAGGGATAGTTGCCCACCTGTATCGTTGCCAGGACATCCTCTGTAGCGGTATCGATCACCGACAGTGTGTTTGTCAGATTGTTTGCCACATATAAACGTTTGCCATCGGGACTAAGACTGATACCGGTCGGGAAGGCACGTCTATGCGCTGGATGCAATGAAATATCGTCCAACACCTGTAAATGTCCATTCGAGGCGACCGTAAAGGTATGGATCACATCTTCGCCACCACCAGCGGCATACACCTGTTTGCCATCAGGGCTATAAGCCAGACCCACAAAAACACTGTGTGGGGCCGTATAGGGTATTGACTGCACAACTGTGTGATCGCTTGTCGCGATGAGTTGAAGTGATTGTAGGCCGGCACCACCATTGGCAACCAGCAAATAACGCCCATCGGGAGATAAAATAGCGTTTAAAGGTAAATCTCCTAATACCGTCTGGCTGCCTGCCGGAGTAATCGTCCAATCATTGATCAGATGTATCATCCCCTTGGGATTAGCCGGTAGGGCCGCATGATAGATAGTGTTGTCTGCAAACAAAAGCACTGTCGCCAGCACGGCAACCAGCATTACAGTAAACACCGCACGGGATAGTTTGCCCACAGGTAAAGGAGATACGGATCGCATAACAACACCTTTCGATCACAAGCACAGCATACCCAAGATCCCTCTATGGCTATTATAAGCCCACAAAAATTCACAGCATAGTCAGCCATCCCTGATCATTCCAGTACTTCTGGTAGTGAAACAACTTGAAACTATATTCGTACGTAAAATAAGAGTAATACCCCTCTCAAGAGGGGAAGTATATATTTAGAGCGATCCATGTGGGGCATGATTAAAAATACTACGGTAGAGGTTAGCTGCCATGCATATCAGTAGCAGTATACGCAAATTAAATTATCTATTTGTGATCCTTTTTATAGCCCTGAGCGGTGGATTGGTCTACTGGCAAGTCATTCAATCGGATAATGTGACCTCAACCATTCACAATCCACGTCGCTGCCTTGCTGACAACACACCTCAGCGAGGGCGTATCTTTGATCGCAACGGTGTACTGCTAGCAGAATCGGTGCCCGATCAAAACGTCTGTGGTGGCTATATTCGTAAATATACTGAATCCTCTCTAGCCAACATCATTGGCTATTATGTGCCCGGTTATTACACGCCCGGCATCGAAGGTCAGTATAATGATGTCCTCAACGGTGCAAATGGAAGAACCGCCCTGGGCAATGAGATCAACAAAGTGCTCCATCAAGCACTGGTAGGCAATGACATCTATCTGACCATTGATGTCCGCATTCAACGCCTGGCCGTCCAGGAATTCAACGATTACCATCCCGAAACTGATCCATTCTACTTCCAAATTTATAGCAAGAATCTCAATGCCCCATCCAATCGCGGCTCCGTCGTCATTAGCGATCCCCAGACCGGTGAAATGCTCGCTATGGTCAGTTCACCGGGCTACGATCCTAATCGCATGGTCCAAACACTTACCCATAATGATCTCAGCTATTATAATCAGATGAATCAAGATCCTACCCATCCCTTGCTGAATCGCCCACTACAGGAAACCTATGTGCCGGGTTCCATCTTTAAAACCGTCACATTGATGGCTGCACTTGATGCTGGCACCACAACCCTCGATCATCCCTGGGATAAAAAAGGCGCCATGGGCCCTCTGGTCTATGATGGGCGCCAAATTTTCGGGGATAATCTTGGCTACGGCGAGTTTGTCTTCCACTTCCCTATCTCAACCGAGTTTGCCTATGCCAACTCCGACAATATTGTCTTCGCCCAGATTGGTGTCAGTCTGGGTCTCAACTCCTGGTTAGACTATGCGAAGAAAATGTATCTTGGGCAGACCATTCCATTTGATCTCCCGGTTGCCAAAAGTAGCGTCGAAAATAGTGATGGTACCCCACTTTCAACACTGCAACTGGCCTCCAATGCCTATGGACAGGGCGTGGATAGCGTAACACCTTTGCAAATGTCCCTGATCGATAATACTGTCGCCAATAACGGCGTCATGATGCGTCCGATGCTGCTGTCAAAGGTCACAGACAACAATAACAATCTCCTTCAAACCTATACACCCCAACAATTAAATACCGTCATAAGCAAGGATGCAGCCTTTCAGGTACGTAAGGCGTTGTCCGCCGTCACGACCTGTGGCAGTGGCTGGCATCTGGGACAAAACTTCGGCTATCAGTCCTCTATCGCGGGCAAAACGGGGACTGCACAGCTCGGCGGAACACAGGTCGCCCACGGCTGGATGATCACGCAGGCTCCGTTCACGCTCCAGACCACCGATGAGGATCAAATGCCCAATCTGTCGATTGTGGCGATGCGCGAGAATGGCGGCGAAGGTGCCTATGCGGTTGGACCAGCCATCTGGAAAATGTATAACGACATCTTCGCGAAAGGCTATGTCAAAGCGCAGCTCCCCACGCCGCTCACATCCGACCCTTACTGCCTGAACACCGGCTTATGGCAAACACGCTAAAACGAATGTAAATAAATTCTGTTTTTATGTTATTATTGAGTAGAGGCAACCTGAGAGTTTGTACATGCCTGTAAAGATAAAAAATTAAAGGCCCTTCTCGCGAGAGCAGGCTTTTTCTCAAGAAGTGCCAAAGGATAATAGACTCAGGTTGAACCAATATACCCTTGTGCCCATTTAATCTGAGGCATATATAAGTGAACAAAAAACACTTATTATGAACACGACAAATAATGCATATAAGGCGAAAAAGCTTGACAATATCGGCATGGATGATACCATTTCGATGTTCTGCTACTGGTCTCATTCGTAGCGCAACATCGCTGGTTAAGAAAATAGCGAAAGTCCCAATAGCATAGGACAACAAGGGAAAAATCAGATTCCTACTTGCCAATGCTGAGGCCTAATGATACACTTTTTCATGAAATACCTATTAGCAAGTATCGCGGGTAATAAAATAAAGGGTGTCTCATGAATATAAGCACAAGTATACGTAAATTAACCTATGTCTTTGTGATTCTGTTCGTCGGGCTCAGCGGTGGACTGGTCTACTGGCAGGTCGTCAATGCAGATAATGTCACCTCAACTATTCACAATCCACGCCGCTGTCTCGCAGAGAATAATCCTGTGCGCGGACGCATCTTTGACCGCAACGGCGTGCTGCTAGCCGAATCAGTGCCAGCTCCCGCCAGTATGGGCTGCAGCGGTGGCTATATTCGTAAGTACACCGAGCCCTCACTGGCTAATATTATTGGCTACTATGTGCCTGGATATAGCATGTTCGATGGCATTGAAAAGCAATATAATGATGTCCTGAGTGGAAAAACTGGTAGCTCTGCCTTAACCAACGAAGTCAATAAAATCCTCCATAAATCAGCGGTTGGTAATGATATCTATCTGACGATTGACTCGCGCATTCAACGCCTGGCTGTACAGGAATTTAACGATTACCATCCCACTACCGATCCCTTTTACTTCCAATCATTTATTACTCCGACTGAGCAAGCATATACATCAGATCGAGGATCAATGGTCATCTCTAACCCACATACAGGAGAGATCCTGGCGATGGTCAGCTCTCCCGGCTACGATCCCAACAAGATGGTACAAACTTTAAGTGCCGGAGACTTAAGCTACTATAATTCATTAATAGCTAACCCAGCAAACCCTTTGCTTGATCGACCATTGACTGAGACCACGACACCCGGTTCCACCTTCAAAACCGTCACCTTAATGGGTGCACTGGACTCCGGCGCTACGACACTAGATACCCGCTGGGATCGCAAAGCGGCTGCAGGGCCTCTCTATTACGATGGAAGTCAGATCATCGGCGATAATTTAGGCATAGACCAAGGCTTCACCAGGTATTTCCCGATTAATACGGAATATGCCTACGCAAACTCGGACAATATCGTCTTTGCCCAGATTGGCGTCAAGATGGGGCAGCAAACCTGGTTAGATTATGCCAGGAAGCTCTATATTGATCAGCAAGTCCCTTTTGATCTACCGGTCAAAACAAGTAATGTGCAAACTACCGATGGAACGCCTTTAAGCACGCTTCAGTTAGCCTCGAATGCCTTTGGACAAGGCGTGGACAATATTACACCATTCCAAATGTCACTGGTTGACAATACGGTCGCCAATAATGGGGTGCTCATGCGCCCGATGCTGGTCTCCAAGATCACCGATAACTCGAAAAATGTCCTCACTTCTAGCAGTCCCCAGCAACTCAATACCGTCGTGAGCAGTGATACCGCCTACAAGGTGCGTCAGGCCATGGATGCGGTTGCCACCTGCGGTAGTGCCTGGCACCTGGATGATAACTTCGGTTACAACTATTCCATTGCTGGCAAAACTGGAACAGGCGAGATCGGAGGGGGTCAGCATGCCCAGGGCTGGATGATCACCCAGGCACCTTTCACGCTAAACGATCCGAACCAGATGCCAGCGGTTACAATTACTGCTGTGCGAGAAAATGGCGGTGAAGGCGCGTATGCCATTGGCCCAGCCATCTGGAAAACGTATAATGACATCTTCAGTAAGGGCTATGTCAAGGCAAACTTTCCAACGCCACGCAATCCCAATACCTGGTGTCAACCCAACAATCTCTGGCAACAAAGACTCGCAAATTAAGGCCGACATACCATAAAAGCAGGGGTGGGAGAACATTCAATTCTCCCACCCCTGCTTTTATAAAGAGATAAATCGGACCAGTTTATATTCAGAAACCATAAAGATTTTTTTATCTCAGGCGCTGGCAGACTCCCTTACCAGCGGGATCTTGCTGCTCCCTGGCTGGCAGGCGCTTGCGCGCCTGCGCCCTTTTTAGTGTGTGGTGTCGGAAAAGTTCTTCGAACTTTTCCGACACCACACACTAAAAAGATGTTTGAGCACCGAGGTGCGAAAACTCATGCACAGAGATCGTGGAGAGCATGGGAGCCTGACGCATTCTCAGGCGCTGGCAGACATAGCGGTAGGGATAGTAGCACTTAATTTCTTTTCACAGGCTTTGACCAGACTACGGAAGAGATGCAGCCAGACGGGGTTGTCACGGTATAATTCTTCGGGATGACATTGGGTTGCGAGCATAAAAGTACGTCCAGGGACCTCTAGCAGCTCTACAATACCATCTTCGGCCTTTCCGCTCGCCAGGACACCTTTTCCTAGTTCTTTGACAGCCTGATGGTGCAGGCTATTGACCATCACTTTATCCACACCCAGCACCTGACGCATCTGACTATTGGGGTCAATACTGACGCTGTGGATCAATTGGTTGCGCGGCAAGCTCCAGTTGGCGTGTTGCAAACCGTCTTGATAGCCTGTTTCTAAATCCTGGTAGAGAGTTCCGCCCAGTGAGACATTGATCAATTGCATCCCCCGACAGATACCCAGTGTGGGGATATCCTCTTGCCAGGCCCAGCGTGCCAGCACAAGCTCCAGCTTATCAAGTTCGGGATCAGTCTCACTCAGGGCTGCATCAACCTCTTCTTGATATGAACTGGGGTGCACATCGATACCACCAGACAGCAATAGCCCATCCAAACGGGCCAGCAAGGCATGCAGGTTTTCAAGATCTTTCATCATAGGAATCAGCACGGGCACACCACCTGCACTCTCGACGGCCTGAACATATGATTTATTACTGTAATAGACGGGCTTTTCAGGATGATTACTCCTGAAAGCCGCCCGACATGGGATACCAATTAATGGACGCATTCTCACCACTCCTATCTACCCTTTAGACAACAAAATCGTTTACGTTTTTATTCCTTTTGGTAACTTAAATGCGTTGTACAGCCTGCTGTACAACGCGTAGATGTATGTCTTATGAAACCGCCACTGGCCCCTGGCACGTCCATCTTCAAGGATGAACAACTATTGAGATGAGGAAGGAATTCAAGATGAAAGGATATTGATTCCAAATATATTGTATCTATAGCAGATTGCTTTTCCATAGTTCGCTCGATGAAAAAGGAAGCCTATATAAGTTGTACATTCGCGGGCATGGACCTGTCAAGCTACCAGGACCTTTTTAACCAGATATACAGATCAATGAAAGCTGTTTGTGATTTGTTCAGTTAAATTCCGTTTGGATGCTTTTCCTGCCTCCCACCGCTGAAAAAATGCTGACAGGATCTCATCGAGGCGCTTGGCGTCAATGGCTGCTAAGACATGACAATAGGTCATCTGACAAGGCAAGCTGCTAGGAGAATTGGAAAGCCCTGGAATTTGCTGGATTACTCTTGACATGTTACTGAATGTGTCATATATTTGGAATGAGGGTTCATTCCAAATGAAAAGCAGGCTGTATGATGAGCAGTAAACGTGACCAGATCATTCTGGCGACTCGCGATCTTATTTTCGAGCAGGGATTGCAGGACGTGGCCATGTCCCAGATTGCGCAGCGGGCGCAGGTTGGGATGGGGACCATCTATAATTATTTCCCCAGCAAAGAAGACCTCGTGTTTTGCCTGTTCAGCGAGATAAAGGCCAACATGAGCCTGCATGTTCTGGAAGGCTATGACGCAACGCAGCCAATAGTTGACCGGGTTTTATACTTGCTCAACAACCTGGTTCGGCACAGCATTCAGCATCCGCGCGAATTTCTCCTCACAAATCAACTGGCGCAGATTCCTTTTATCCAGAAACGGGCCAAAAGCGAGAAGATGCCAGCGCTGGTCGTGGCTTTCAATCAAGTGATGATCGACGCCCAACAGCAGCACCTGCTCAAAGCGATGCCGCTCGACATGATGTCAGTGTTGCTCTTGGGAGCGACGAATGCGCTGGTCGAAGCACACATGAGGCAGCAAATTCACCTGGATCAGGGCACTCTTGAGCAAGCGACATCGGCCTGCTGGGATGCCATCAAACGTTAGTTTTAAACGCTCGTTTTTTTGTCTGGTATTTGGAATGAATGCTCACTCCAATTTCGGATTGAATACAGGAAGGAAATCCTTATACAGAGCATTCAATATCACCGTTACGGCGCCCCGGAGGAGCGGATCGCCGTTGACCAGCAGAAAAATGTACAACGGATTTGCAATGGAGAAATGAGATGTCACCACAGAGAAGCAGAGCCGTCATCATGGATTCGTTCGGTGGGCTTGAAAAACTAGATCTGCGTGAGGTCGCTGAGCCGCATGCCCACGCGGGACAAATCCGGGTCCGCGTGGCTGCTGCTGGCTTGAACCCGATGGATTGGATCATGACTGCGAATGATACGGCAGGCGCCAGGTTCGGTCTGAGTCTGCCAACCGGTTTTGGCTCTGACTACGCGGGAACAGTGGACGAGGTCGGCACCGGAGTGACCGGGTTCGCCATCGGCGATCGCGTCTTTGGCAGCGCCATCTCGCAGTCCGTCGCTGACTATGTGGTTATCAGCCTTGAAGGATCTATATCTCTGGGCGATGGGGTGCATCATACACCAGACGGTATTGATGACATCACCGCCTCGACGCTCAGCATCGCGGCGAGGACGGCTTCAGCAGCACTGGCCGTGCTCAAGCTTGAGCGGGGCGACACCATCCTGATTGGCGGGGCAGCCGGAGGGGTGGGGATCTTCGCAATCCAACTCGCCCGCTTGGCCGGGGCAAACGTCATCGGCACCGGCTCCGCATCATCGTTTGACTACTTACGAGGCCTCGGTGCCGAACCGGTGACCTATGGCGCGGGCCTGGCCGAACGAGTACAGGCCCTTGCCCCCGATGGAATTACCGCAGCTACCGATTTATACGGATCGGAGACGGTAGAAGCCGCGCGTAAGCTCGGCGTTCCAGACAACCGTATCTCCGTTATCGCAGCTCAAATTCCGGGAGTAATAGGAGTTTCTGGAATCAATGCCGCCCCAGATACCCTTGAATACATTGCCGAACTGGTTGCTACTGGCAAGCTCCAGGTCCCCATTGCGGCGACCTACCCGATAGAACAAATCCGCGCGGCAGCCGAGTTTCAGTCCAGCCGTCATGTCCACGGCAAGGTTGTCGTCAAGCTCTAAATATGGGCCAGGCCCGTGAGGCTCGTTCTCTACAAAAGAGGTGAAAAGCAGGTGCACCTGCTTTTCACCTCTTTTTCTGGGGGTTTTGCATACCCCCCCGAAACGGTGCACTCGGCTTCACTTAGGCATCTTCTTCATCCACCATTGATAGGATGGGGTAGTGTGCTAAGGCTTCGACGATCTCCTCCATATTGATGGGCTCGGACGCTTTTGTAAACTCATAACGACCATAGAAATTAACATGTTGCCAGACCACCGGGGAGATGTGGGCGATGTGGGCGATGTGTGTCATGTCTTGAGTGGCCTCTTTGTGTGCCCACAACTGCGACAAGAGGGTCATATTGTAGAAAATGATGCAGTTGGTAACCAGCAGGTAGAGGTAGACGATCCAGGTATCGAGTTGCTTGAGCCGAAACACCGAATAGTAGGAGATCAGCGAGGAATAATACGTGATGCCTTCACTCGAAATGCTGAGTTGCGGCACGATCCGTCTGGTCAATGTGTAGAGTTGGACGAGCTGCTCACCACGGGCAATTTCGCGGCGCATTTCGCCTAAGCTGAAGTCCTTTGGCTGTCGTTTCAACAAGGTGATCGTAGAGAGTTCGTCGGTGGAAGTCAAGAGAGAGTCAAGCGCCACACACTCTTCAGAGGACAAAAGTGTGTAGAGCATGGTCGCCAAGCGCTTCACTTCTGCCGTCAATGCCTTCCCGACGAGTTCTTCTTGGAGGAGCGTATAGCCGGGCTTCACAAGGCGATGTTCGGTGAGGTAATGGAGGAGTTCACGCAAGACATAGATTGGCTTGCTACTGATTCGTGCTGCTTGTTGGGCACGAAGAAACAAGTCCTGTCGATCGGTAGGCGTGCAGAGGCGATAGCCGAACAGTTCCAGGATACGTTGCCGCTGTTTGAGGATCGTGCGTTTATTGAGCATCCGCAGTTCTGGCAGTGGCGTCTCGGGAAAATAACGCTCAAGCAGGTATGTGACGTCCTCGATCACATCATCAAAGGTAAAGGTGAAGAACATCTGCTTGGCTTTGAAATAGCCCAGTTGAAGGAGAAAATACAGCTGAATAGGGATGTGTGTAAAGGATGCGAGGAGGTCTTTCTCCGGCAGGGTCAGTGTAAACACGTTCGTGCGATCGTCTCCGGTAAAGCAAGGTCTGCCATAGAGAGCCTCGATTTCCTCATTGTCGAGAATATGCAGTCGCTTCGGTGGTGTAGTGACATCCGGATCGGTCATACATCCTCCTTAGAACTTATCCGAAAACCTACAAGGAGGAAACGCGATCACATTGTTGAAAGCAAATGAGCGCACAAGCCAAGCACAACAAGGTCTGATAGGAACGCGGGCGCTTCTCCCAGCGGATCAGCAGAC
>NZ_BIXY01000113.1 GCF_008326305.1 Dictyobacter arantiisoli
TGCAGAAAAGGTGCATAGCACCTTTTCTGCACCACACACTAAAAACAGTTTTGAGCACCGCAGGTGCGAAAACTCATGCACCAGGATGGCGAAGACCATGGGAATCAAACACTGTCTAAACTCGACTTTGTACATTTTTAGGCTTTTGAGCCTGAGAAAAAGGGCGAGTGCGACGTATTTTCGAGCTCACGTTTTCAAAAATGTACAAAGTCGAGCTAAATGTCTATTGGAAGGGATAGGATAGGCCGTTTCAAAGCATTCAGGCCTATCCCAGGGTACCTCTTTCTCTCTCTAGTTGAGAGCAATCATACCACTGTGCCACCGTCTTCATAGACAAATTCGCCCTGCAAGCGTATCTCCCCCATCCAGCTCATCTGGCGGTCGTCAAAGAGATTGTACGCCTGTGCGATACTCTGGTTGAGTTCGATCTGCCAGCTTAAAGCAAAATTGCAACTCACATCGTTTCATCTTGCTTGATGTGCAGGTTTTCTATGACCAATGTAGTTTCGGGCAGATGAATGATGAGGAGATAATGGCCGGGATGCATAGCATGAAAAAACAGTTTGCCTGTTTCATCAACTCGAGTAGACAACAGTGGAGCTTCATCATACGCTAACGAGTATTCCCCAGCCACACTTCTATGCTCAGGATTCTCCAGAGGCTCGGAAGACCAGGTGGCTCGATAAATCTCAGCACTGATACCGACCAATGATGTACATGCCTGAAGATCGTTCCGCTGGCTAAGCACGCCACAGAGCCAGATTTGTTGCTCACTCTCGTATCCTGCCTGTAACGATAGCGTGATCATATCAGCCTGAGATAGGCTGGGAGAAACGGAAAGAGGCGCTTTCATAGATGCAAGCAGCGCAGTATCTCTATCCAAAGGCTCATCTGCCAGGAAATGTCGTGCATCAGCAACCTCACGTGCACAGAGAGGACAATGCTCCAGGTGGCAGCGAATTGTTATCTCGTCATCAATTGGTAAAATATCTACGCAATATTGGCTTAAGGTGGTGCTATCCGGGCATTGATAACGGTAGATATTTCCCAACAAGAGAGTATTCATATTGGTATAGCTGGCAAGTCGGTGCTGGCAGATAAGGCAACGTGCTATATGCTCTCCGGCTTGTACTGGCAAAGCTTCTCCATCTAATACATAACGAAGCAATTCCTCATCGTTTGGAGCGACTAAGCACAGACAGTCCATCATTGGCAATCCTTCATATGTGATGCTTCGTGCAATGTAAGCAATTAAAACAAGCAACTTCTATACTCTATGAAACGCCACATAGCACGTTTTTGGGATGCTGCTTTTCAACGCCACAAGACAGCCGGGAAGCATACTGGCCTCAAATCTGTATGCTTCCTTCTAATCTCCAGCGAATCTTATCAGCGTTCCGCAAGATACGCTCCATGATATTGCGCTTCAAGCGATAGAGCTCTTCCTCGCTTTGAAATTCACCGGGACAATAGCGCATGATTTCGCGCGGCTTCAAATTGCAATGAAAATGTAAATAGGCAACGCGTTGTTCCCGTTTGCCGGGTAAAACACTCTTAATCGCTTCCCATAGCTCGCCCTCATCATAATGATCTTCTACCAGGGGCTCATCAGGATGCCCATAATCAGGGATACGCTCTACATTTGCCCTGGCAAAGGCACGCAGGGTATCCATGATGGCGCAATGCAGGCAGAGCTTTAGATAGCGAAGCGCACTGCCGACGGTTACGAAGGAGAGTTTCTGATCACTGGCAGCCTGCCAGAAACGGCGAAAGCTATCATCAATATAGGTCTGCTCTGTCTCATAGCGGAGCGCCCGTTCGCGATGCGAATGACCACCCAGCCAGAGGCGCGCAGTATCGTTAAACTGCTTCCGAAGGACCATCCAGGCCTCATTATCCCGTAGCACGACCGCTCGCCGCAAAATTTCCAGGCAATAGCGATCATCGCTGACTTCCTTACGACGGTATCGGGCCATTTCAAGCAGTGAATATTCCGTGAGAGCCAGCAGGCTCATCTCATCAAGAGGCTTGTCTATTTCGATATTCATTGGCTATCGTACGTCCCCTCTAGCTTTAACTGAAATACGCTACGTCTTGCTCTTTCCACTACGATAGTAAACGTGAAGTATTGACAATTATCCAATGCATTCCATTTGGCATGATGAACTTCTTGTGCTACAATCTATATTTTTCTATAGTAAAAGGGGAAATGCTTCAATAATTAATTGCGATTTTATTAGTATAGTATTCCAATAGATATATAGTTAGTTATCTTTTGCTCACTCTTATAAGCGGTTACGGAAGATGGAAGATGGAAGAGATGCCCTGCATCCAGGGCTACGTACTGACTTCTCGTCCATCAAATGAAGGGCTTGACACTCTATCTCATCAATCAGTATAAGCAACGGTTAAGTCAAAAGAGATATGTCATTTGTCCCATTTCTTGCCTCTTTCCAGGAAAGCAAGTATAATAGGTACATAGACAAGCGTACAAGTAACAGATGTTTATTACAAGGTCGCACTTAACAGTAAAAAAGTGAACTGTCACACAAAAAGGTGGTGGCGTCGCCATGGAAAAGCGTCTTTTGCTGGGCATAGATGCCAGTTTTTCCTTTGCCACTCAATATGCCATTCGTACGGTAGGCGATCTCTTTCCAAGTACTACCCAGTCAATCACTGTTCTTCTTCTCCATGCAATCCCCAGTACCCATATCGTGACTGAATATCCAGGCTATTTTACAGAGCAATATATGCTCATCCCCCCCAGTTCAGAACAGAAAAAGCATGCGGAAGAGATCCTTGCTAAAGCCAGCACGACGCTCCAAAAGCTTGGGTTTGAGGAGAAAGATATTGAACAGGTAATTTGTGTTGGCTCACCGGCTGAAGAGATTGTGAAAGCGGCCCATGAGCATCGTGCGAATCTGATTGTGGTAGGCAGCCGTGGAGATAGCTGGCGGCAGCGCCTGCGCAGGATATTATTGGGGAGTATCTCCCGTCAGGTACTGCACGCCGCTACCTGCCCTGTGATGGTTGTCTTGCCTCCTCGCTCCTTGACCAATCAAGATATTGTCCTCTGGTATGAGCAAGCTCTCCAACAATATCTCAAAGAACATCATAGCTCGCTTACTGTCCTGAAGCCGCAGGCAGTCACAGCCCTCTTCCCACTCCCTCATCCAGGACCAGACACACCCAGACAACTCAGTGCAGCAACCTCCGCGCTAGAAAAGCTTGCCAGAAAAGGGGTGCTGTGCCGCCGGGATATCCAGGGGGAAGTCCACTATATTAATGACTGATAAAGAAGGCCTCACTGTAAAGGATGAGGCCTTCTTTATCGTACCACCATCCTGCCGCTACGTTGGTTCTCCCCATCCACCTTTTCATTTTGTACCATTTTCATTTGTAAAAAATCATGCGGCGGGAAAAGGGAAAATTAAATAGCCCTGAGGAATAGCCCGGCACCTGGAGAAACCGCTTCACATAAGGTAAGTACTTGTTACTATCACAATTAGTAACTACTCTTTTACCACCACCGTGCTGACAGGCTCATTGCCACCACGAAACCGTCCAAATAGGCGCGCTGTTATCGTACCAAAGAGAAGTATGCCTAATCCTGCAGCAATGATCTGGTCTGTAGCGCGCAGATTAAAATTCCCAACGCGACAGAGCAGAACATACGCAATAACCAGATTGAGAAAGCCCCAAAGTACATTGACAGTCGAGGACGACAGTCCTTTCCCTGGCGGTTTCGCAAATGGACTCGGAAAAGGCTGACCCATCAAGCCACTGATGAAATGCGGAAGTGCATTGGTGAGAAATGCACTCCCAAAGAAGTAGGCAACGTCATATAACCATTGCATGATGCTAAAATCCTCCGTTGAAATGAGCTTTGTGGTAATCAGGAAAAAAATGGTATCGCCCCGAATTGGGCCAACCTACTTTTGAAGCTCTCCTGATATGAGCCTCATTTTCCATGTTTCAACCTGAAGCACTTCCGCCTGCCGTGGAAAGACTTTCGTTAACAGGACGCGCTGGACTTCTGCATCGTTATCGAAGCAGCAATCGGCTAAGACCGTTAACTGATAATCCTTGTCAGCCGCTTCCCGCAAGGTTGATAAGACCACTCCACTGGTTGATATACCACAGAGCACCAGATGCGAAATGCTCTGTGCTCTCAATACCACTTCTAAATCACTGCCACTAAACGCACTCACGCGACGTTTCGTGACCACAATATCCGTTGGTTGTGGAGCAAGAGCAGAAGTGATCTCCATTGTTTTCCCTGTCAATAAGGAAGATGGTTGTTCTTTCTGTGCGAAGAAGGCTTTATTGTTTGGACTAATTTCGGGATATCCTGGGCGAAAGGTCACAGCTACATAGATGATGGGAATTGACGCGACACGAGCAGCGTCGATAGCTGTGCGTACAGGGGCGAGAACGTCACCTTGCTGTGCGAGCCTGGCGACAATTCCTTCCTGCATATCCATCACTAAAAGAGCGGTATGTGCATGTGTATCAGACATTATTTTTCCTTTTCTCTTGCAAAACGATACGTGTTTGTTCTTCTGTCAACTACTCGCTCCTCATCTCTGTCGTTGACTCTTCAAGGCTTTCCTCTGCGGGTTGACGCAGAAGCCAGGCAATAATTGCGACAACGAGGCAGAGAGCTCCTCCAAGCAAGAATGTCGTTGAGACGCCAATGCGTGTCGTTGCGACACCTGCAAAGAAGTTCCCTAATGGCAAGGCTCCTGCATAGACCAATAGATACACACCTATGATCCTGCCACGGAGATGATCGGGAGCGATTGTTTGAACCGCGGTACTCGCTGTGGCTGTCACAACGATCTGTGCAAACCCTATACTGACGAGCAAAGGGAACGCGAGGATGTACACGGGCGAAAGTGCAAACGCAATCTCAAGTATACCGAACGCGAACGCTGCGATCAGCAGAAAGCGAATACTCGGTTGACGATTTCCCCAGGCAACCCACAGTGCTGAGAACAGAGCCCCAAGCCCATAAGCTGCTGCAATGAAGCCATATCCCGTCGCCCCAGCATGGAAGACCTCAGTGGCAAACAGCGGCAGCATCACATTGAATGTGATACCGAACAACCCGATTCCACCAATGAGTGTTATGATGAGAAGAACGGCTGGCATGTGCCAGGAATAGGAGAGACCCTCACGCAAGCTCTGGAGCGTGCCGCGTTTCTTATCGTCTGTCCTTTTGCCGGGCAAGGCGTATAACGTTCGTGTGTCGATCATGAACAGGCCGATAATCACAGCGATAAAACTCAGCGTGTTAAGGAGAAAAAGCGGTGCAACACCGAGCCATGCAACCAGCACACCACCAAGCCCTGGTCCCAGCACACGAGCCATATTGGCGAGCGAAGAATTCAGGGCGATGGCGTTTGGGAGATCTTCGCGGCCCACCATTTCATGAATAAACGCGTTTCGGGTAGGACTATCAAGTGCATTGGTGATGCCGAGCAGTGCGACCAGAAGCAGAACATGCCAGACTTGGACCACTCCCGTTATCACCAAAAGCCACATGACGGCTGACTGCACAAGTGAAATAGATTGTGTCACGAGCAGCAGCGTGCGTTTGGGGACGCGATCAGCGAGTACCCCACCGTAGAGTGAGAAAATCATCACTGGCAAGTACTGGAGCAAGCTCACTACTCCAAGCAGCAACGCGCTATGTGTCAGTTGCAAGATCAACCATGCCTGTGCGGTTATTTGCATCCAGGTCCCGACCTGCGAAATCATTTGACCAAAAAAGAACAGTCGATAGTTACGATGGCGCAGGGCAATAAACGTTCGCCCTAAGACCCTGGTTTGTGTCCTGACTGGCGCACTCCGCTGCTCCTCTTCAAGAAGAGTATGTTCCTGAGTGCTGGAATGAATGGGTCGCATAGGTGTTTTCTCCAAGGAATACCAAGGTGAGCAGAGAGAGACGCACGTGAAGGAGGTTCTCCCAGGAGGGATGCGCTTCTTGCGACAAAGCCGATCAGAGCTCTTCCTCACTCAGATGGCGTAGGGCAGGCAGCGCTCCTTGTAAATGCGTCAGTTCTTCTTGACTGAGATGGCTGAGAAGACGGTGTAAGTGCGTGCACCAGAACTCCTCATAGAGTGATACCACACGCTGACCGCGTTCGGTCAGTGATATCTTCACCACCCGCCAGTCCTGTTCATCGCGAATACGTGTGACGAATCCCTGGGCCAGCAGGCGTTTCACCATGGCAGTGATGGCTGGCGGTGCAACATCTAGTTGCTCAGCTAATTCTTGCATGGCGCACTGTTGGCGCGTCATCAGCACACGCAAAAATTTGAATTGTCCTTTGGTGGCCCGGAGTTCTAAAATGTCGCGCCATTCCGGGGCGATATCATCTGAGTTGTGGGGAATCTCCGCACGAATACGCTCCAACAAGCGGGGAATAATATCAAACAACGCATTGGCAATGTCCAAGGTCCTCTCAGAAGAAGGCTCACTCATACCGATCCTTTCTTTGTTTTATTCATGCGCTTAATAATTCATACAATTATTATTTAATCACGTTAACAATATTATACAGAGCCCCATTCCTCTTGTCAAGATCGCACGCTGGTGAATGAAGGATGTCATTCCTCTCTTCTTTCCCCCATTTCATCCGATGCCGATCAAAATGGATTCAGGCTTGGATCATCTCCCACTCTTTCTGCCCGAATGGAGCCATTATTT
Source organism: Dictyobacter arantiisoli (assembly GCF_008326305.1). GTDB lineage: Bacteria > Chloroflexota > Ktedonobacteria > Ktedonobacterales > Ktedonobacteraceae > Dictyobacter > Dictyobacter arantiisoli. The sequence continues at coordinate 6,716 of NZ_BIXY01000113.1, forward strand.
ACAAAATGGCGAGGAAAGAAGCCAGATCCTGTGAAGGTTGGAATCCCCTGGGTTTACCCATGGGGAGGAGTCAAAAAAGGGCTGCCAGGGCCTGCGTGGTGGTGACGGGTGCCTGGCAGGCGAAGTTCTGACAGATGTAGACGGCTGATTGCTGATCCTTGAGAGGACGATCCGCTAGCAGAGCGATGGCGCTGCTGGCCTCCTGATTCTCAGGTGCAGCACAGGCCAGAACACTGTTGGGAAGATAGCGAGCGTTGATGCAATCCAGTAGAGCCTGTGTCTCTGCCTTTGCAATCTCTCCGATCACTGCCAACTCTTTGACTGGCGAGAGCGCGAAATCCAGAACACCCAGGACGTGTCCAAAGGCCAGAGGATGCTGGATGGCGGCCTCGAAAAGCGACTGTAGATAGATGTCTGCACGCTCTCGATAGGAGGATTCGCCAGTTAAGGCTGAGAGACGCAACAGAACATCCATAGCGACGCTGTTGCCTGCTGGCGTGGCGTTGTCCATGATGTCTTTGGGCCGACTGATCAGGGATTCGTGATCGGTGCCGGTATCAAAAAAGCCCCCCTGTTGCTCATCCGCAAACAGGATGATGGCTTGATCCATTGTGGCGCGGGCCTCGACGAACCAGCGTGTGGTAAAGCTTGCCTCGTATAAGGCCAGTAAGCCATCCGCCAGGAAGGCATAATCTTCCAGGTAGCCACGCAAACGGGCCCGGCCATCCTTATAGGTGCGTAACACCCGGTCATCCTGGCGCAATGTCTCTAGCAAGAAGGACGCATTGCGCTGCGCGATCTGAAGATAGTCCTCGCGTTTGAGATAGCGTGCGGCCTCCGCGAAACTGCGCAACATCAGACCATTCCAGGAGGTCAGGATTTTCTCATCTCTTCCCGGTCGTACGCGCTGTTCACGTACCTGGAATAAAGCGGCCCGCCCACGTTCAAGGATCTCATCCAATGTTTCAATGCTCAAGTGCTCCTGCCGGGCAAACGTCTCGCGGTCCTGCCGCACGTGCAGGATATTTTTTCCTTCAAAGTTGCCCTGGGGGGTCACATCATAATAGCGCATCACCAGAGCGGCGTCCTGAGGACCCAGAACACGCTCAACGTCCGCAGGTGTCCAGACGAAGAACTTCCCCTCTACCCCCTCGCTATCGGCATCCTGTGTTGAATAGAAGCCACCCTCTGGAGAGGTCATCTCACGGGCCACATAATCCAGCGTCTCTTCAACGATTCTGCGATACAGAGGCTTGCCGGTAACCAGATAGGCATGCAGATATAGCCGACTGAGCAAGGCGTTATCATACAGCATCTTCTCAAAGTGCGGTACCAGCCAGATATCATCGACCGAATAGCGATGGAAACCGCCGCCCAGTTGATCATAGATGCCACCAGAGGCCATGCGTTGCAGGGAGGTTTCAACCACTTCAAGCTCGCTCGGCTGCGTAGCTTGAGTGGTCTCCACTGCCAGTTCGCCCGCCGGTCGATGTTGATGCAGGCGCAACAGGAACTCTAACGCCATCGTATTGGGAAACTTGGGGGCACCACCAAAACCGCCATCCTGAGCATCGAAGTCTTCTAACAGAGGTTTCTCGGCAGCTTGCAATGTTTCCAGTAACGCAGCCGCGCCGGTCGAGCTCTTACGCAATCCTGCTAACGCCCCACCACGTCGATTGAGATGTTCTGCGACTTCCGTTGCCTGCTCTTCAATTTCCTGCCGGTGCTGCGCAAAGGCTTCGGCCAGGCTCATCAGAATCCGTGGGAAGCCTGGCATCACCTGCTGACCATAGCGGCGATCCTGCGGCGGAAAATAAGTACCACCATAGAAGGGACGCCCATCAGCTGTCAGGAACATCGTCATCGGCCAGCCACCCTGCCCGGTCATCGCCTGCACAGCCTGCATATAGATGGTATCGATATCGGGACGCTCCTCACGATCTACCTTGATGGATACATAGTATTGGTTCATCAACGCCGCGATCTGCTCATTCTCAAATGACTCACGCTCCATCACATGACACCAATGACAGGCGGAATAGCCTACACTCAACAGAATCGGCTTATTCTTCTGCTTCGCCTTCTGCAACGCCTCATCCCCCCAGGGGAACCAATCCACCGGATTATGAGCGTGCTGTAACAGATAAGGACTCGTCTCATTGATCAGACGATTGGTGTGTTTATATGTAGTAGCGCTTTGTGGCTCACTCATAGCAATCTCTCCTGCATGATTAAACGTACTGCGACCAATTCATTGTACGACACGCATGGGGAAAGCGAAAACGCAAAAATTATTGCCCTTTCCAGCACTTGACTTTATGATTTTCATCAGTATACTATGCCAATAGAACTGTATGACTAAAAAAGCTTTTTTAGTCATACAGTCAAAAAAGCAACCTGATAGAAGAATGGAAGGAAGGAAGGCGATTTGGGAGAGCAAGCTGGTGATGAACGAACAACGATGCCACAGAGTCCGGAACAGAGCAAGCAGCAGGAACGCGGCAATCGTATCCTGGATGTGGCCTCAGATTTGTTGCAGCGCTGGGGATATAAGAAAACGACGATTGATGATATCGCCAGGCAGGCAGGGGTAGCGAAAGGAACCATCTATCTGCATTGGAAGACCAAGGAGGATTTGTTTCTGGCACTGCTTGTGCGCGAGAAGATTGCAGAGGGCCAAGAAGTCGAAAAGGCTCTGGCAAATGAGCCTGAAGGTGCAACACTCCACAATCTCTATAAATATTCGGTGCTTTCAGCTCTGCGCAATCCTTTGATCCATGCCATCATGCTGCGCAATACAGATATGCTAGGCGATCTCATCAACACACCACAGATGCAGGATAATTTTGAGCCTCAGATGGCGGCCTTCAACACCTATATAGCCTATCTACGCGACCAGGGGTTGATCCGCACGGATATCCCGCTACGGATTCAGTTTTATATGATGGAGGCTATCGCCACAGGATTTCTGACGGTAGACGAATTTTTACCACCTGACTATCGACTCGGGGATGAAGTACGAGCCGAACTGGCGGCGGAGACGATTCATCGCCTCTTTGAAGTGCGCCAGCCAGATAAACAGGAAAGACAGGAAGCTACGGCTCATCTTAAACATATGACAAATTTGACACAAGAGTTTATGCGGAAGGAACTTGAACATGGAGCGTCTAATCGAGGTCACTAATCTGACCAAAACGTATGGGAAACAACGCGGTATTCTCAATGTCAGCTTTGATATCACCGAGGGGGAAGTTTTTGGCTTTTTAGGCCCCAATGGTGCTGGTAAAACCACTACCATCCGTACCTTGATGGGCTTTCTCAAACCGGATAGCGGACAGGCGCAGATCGGTGGCTTTGACTGCTGGAAACAATCCACAGCCGTCAAACGGCTCGTTGGCTATCTGCCAGGAGAATTCTCATTTGATCCAGCTCTCACGGGAGCGCAGATCCTGACCTATCTGGGCAATTTACGTGGTGGAGTCGATCAAGCATATGTACGTCAATTATGCGAACGGCTCGATCTGGATTTAACCAAACGCTTTCGCGCCTACTCGCGTGGCAATAAACAGAAAATCGGACTGGTACAGGCATTTATGCATAAGCCACGCCTGCTGATCCTGGATGAGCCGACCGGCGGACTGGACCCGCTCAATCAACAGGAATTTTACCATATGATCGCCGAGGTCCATGCCGATGGACGCACTGTCTTTCTCTCCTCGCATATCCTACCGGAAGTTGAACATACCTGTTCACGCATCGGCATCATTCGCGAGGGTCAATTGATCCAGATGGATATGGTCAGCAAGCTCAAAGACATCAAACAGAATGATGTCCTCATTCGCTTCGCCAGCCCTGCCTCACCCGCCTGGTTCAAGGATATTCCCGGTGTGCTCACGGTTGAGCCAGAGCCTGACGGCACCGAGCTCCATCTGACAGTCCAGGGAGAACTCCAAAGCATTATCCAGGTAGCGGCAGAACATCAGGCCATTCATTTCGCAACGCAGGAACCCAATCTGGAAGAGATCTTCTTACGCTTCTACCAGCCAGCTAAACAGGTCAAGACCGAAGTGGCCGCAAACGCATAATGAAATTTTTTATTCTGCCATGATGATCAAAACTATTGGCAACGTCTCATTAGAAACATACATTGCCTGAAAGGTTTATGAACTATGTTCCGCACCGTTTGGAGCAAGACACTCCGCGAATATCGTATCCCGCTCTGGAGCTGGGGCCTGGGTCTGGGCCTGATGATGCTTGGCACTTTCGCTGCCTATGGACCTGGCAGCAATACACAGACGGATAATACCCTCACACAGCTCACCCAATCCTTCAACTTTATGGGAGATCCCGTTGCCGTTCAAACGACGGCTGGTTATGTGACTTTTAAGGTTTTGGATCTCTTTTTTCCTGTCATGCTGTGTATCTGGACTATCCTGGCAGGCGGCAATTTGATCCGTGGGGCAGAAGAACGCAACTCGGCTGAACTGTTGCTGGCTACCTCCATTTCACGCACCCGCTTATTGAGCGAAAAGCTCCTGGCGCTTGCCAGTACGCTCATTGTCATCAGTCTGCTCATCGGGGTGGGCACAATCCTGGGTGAGGCCAGTAGAGGACTGCCTGTCGATGCCTGGAACGCTTTTTTGACTGGATTAAATGTCAGCTTGCTTAGCTTCTTCTTTGCCACGCTCACCGTGTTCTTCTCGCAACTGCTATCCAATCGTGGCAGCGCCCAGGGCTGGGCATTTGGCCTGCTGACCCTCTCCGTCTTGCTAGATGGGACCGCCCGTACCCTCTCACAGGTCCAATGGATACGTTATCTCTCGCCCAACTATTACTATGGCATCAATAAACCACTCATTGCTGGCTATGCCAATAATCCCTGGGCCGCTGTGGTGCTGGTAGTGGGAAGTATCCTGTTGAGCGCAGCCAGCCTCTGGCTCTTTGTGCGGCGGGATATTGGCGCTGGCAGTTTCCAACTTGCAGGCAGAAATGTTAGACAGGTCAGTCAGAGCAAGCACAACACCATCAGTATCCATACCCAGCACGATCTCTCATTGAGATCGCTCAGCTTGCGTACATTGCGCTCACAGGCGCTCCCGATAGCGTGCTGGCTGATTGGTATCATCATCTATGCAGGCTGGGTTATCGAGCTTGTGCCATCCTTTCTCAAACCCATTCACGATGTCCTGACGGCAAATCCCAATCTGGCTCAACTCTTCAATGGACACAGCCTGGATACTAACGATGGCTTTATCAACTATGCCGTCTTTGCCTTTGTACCGTTGTTGCTGGTGATGTTTGTCTTCACGCTGGCCTTTAAATGGGCAAAAGACTTCGAGGCTGGACGGATGGAACTGATCATGAGTACCCCCCAGACGCGTCGCCGCCTGCTCAGCGAACACAGCCTCACCATCGCTGCAATCGCACTGGTCAGCGCCGTGCTGGTCTGGCTGAGTACTCTGCTCATCGCCAATCTCATCAATGTGCAGGTAGACAACAACAAACTGATCGCCGCTTCGTTCGGTATCGTACCCCTGGAACTGATCATAATTGCCAGCGTCTATGCGGGAGCAGCCCGTCTACGCGCCAACATCATCCTGATCATCGTCTCACTCTATCTCACTCTGGCCTACCTGATCGAGTTCATGCGCTCACTTCTCCACCTGCCGGAATGGATCATGTCACTCTCCATCTTCCATGCCTATGGTAGCCCTCTCGTGGATGGCTGGCACTGGACACCCAATCTGATCATGCTTGGCATCGCAGTAATCCTCTTCGCTCTTGGCCTGATTCAATTTCAAGGGTCCGATATCGAGCGTGGATCATAATACCTGATAACAGTAGAAATGAGCCTTTTTCTGGCTCATTTCTACTGGACAAATGTTCTTAATCCATCTATACTACAGATACAAAAGCACGATATGTAGTAAGAAGAGGGATTGCATGAACATACCATTTGAGGATGTTGCGACAACCGCAACCGCCTATCTGAGTGAGATTGATCCAGTCATGCGAACGACTATTGAGCGGGTCGGCCCCTGTACCCTTGAGCCCAATCCAGATATCTTCAATGCGCTGGTGGATGCCATTATTTCCCAACAGATCTCAGTCAAAGCAGCCGATGCGATTATGGCCCGCGTACGCAATGCTTTGCCAGAAGGAAGGGTTACACCCGAGAATCTACACAATGTAGAATTTGAGCAGTTACGCACCCTGGGACTCTCCACTCCCAAAGCTCGCTATATCCACAATCTCACTGACCATATCATCAGTGGACAGCTTCAACTCGCCACCCTGGCGGAACTGGATGACGAAGAGATTATCGAGCAACTTACCAGGATCAAAGGTATTGGTCGCTGGACCGCCGAAATGATCCTTATTTTTACCTTTCTGAGGCCCGATGTGCTCCCAGTGGATGATCTTGGCTTCCTCGAAGGTATACGCTACGCCTATCAGCTCGCTGAACGTCCCACAAAGGCAGAGGCCAACCAACAAGGGGAACTCTGGCGTCCATATCGCACCTATGCCACCTGGTATATGTGGGCCATCCGCCGCATTGAGGTCAAAAATGAACGGCCTCGCACCCGCATCGTCTCCCTGTGATGGCGAAGACTTGAACCCAATCTTGTCCTGACGGTAAACGAAGCAGACAGTCTCAGCGCACGGTCGCCGCTATTCATATGCTAAAATAAATTGAATGTGCTCCTGGGGTACTTCAATTCTTGTGTAGATCTCTATGCCGCCAAAAAAACTGACATTCCATGGATCAATAAGATATTGTGCTCTCAAACAAAAGTGTTTGAGAGCACAATACTCACCACGATCACTGTGCATGAGTTTTCGCACCTGCTGGCAGGCGCGCAAGCGCCTGCCAGCAGGTGCGCAGCAAGATCCCGCTGGTGATGGGAATCAAACACTTTGTAAGCTCGACTTTGTACAATTTTGAAAACGTGAGCTCGAAAATGCGTTACACTCGTCCTTTTCTCAGGCTCAAAAGCCTAAAAATGTACAAAGTAGAGATAAGAGTAATATTGAAATTTGTCTGTTTAGAAAGGCCTATTTATGCAATATACACATCTGGGACGAACGGGCTTAGAAGTGAGTCGTCTTTGTCTGGGAACGATGAACTTTGGTCCACAGACCAGTGAAGAAGATAGCTTTAGGATTATGGATCATGCCCTGGGGCAGGGCATCAATTTCTTTGATACCGCCAACGTCTACGGACAGAAAATGGGCGAGGGCATTACTGAGCAGATCGTTGGCCGCTGGTTGGCTCAGGGTAATGGCCGCCGTGAGAAGGTTGTCCTGGCTACCAAGGTCTATCAGAAAATGGGCGAGTGGCCCAATGAGAAGCATCTGTCCGCCCGTCATATTCGGCAGGCCTGTGAGGATAGCTTGCGCCGCCTGCAAACCGATCATATCGATCTCTATCAGATGCACCACATTGATCGTGAGTCACCGTGGGAAGAGATCTGGCAGGCAATGGAGCAACTGGTACGCGAAGGAAAAGTGATCTATATCGGTAGTAGCAATTTCGCTGGCTGGCATATCGCCCGCGCCAATGAAGAGGCCAAACGCCGCCATTTCCTTGGTCTGGTTTCCGAGCAGAGCCTGTATAATCTCAATGCCCGTACCATCGAGCTTGAGGTGCTGCCAGCCTGTGAGGCGTATGGATTGGGTGTGCTACCCTGGAGTCCACTCAGCGGTGGCTTACTCGGTGGCGTCCTGGGCAAGATCGGGTCCGGTCGGCGTGCCAATCCTCACATGCAGGAACAAATCAATAAGCTACGCCCACAGCTCGAAGCCTATGAAAAATTATGCACCGAGTTACAACAAGATCCCGCCGATGTAGCTCTGGCCTGGCTGCTGGCCCAGCCGGTTGTGACGGCTCCAATCATTGGACCACGCACAAATGAGCAACTGGACAAAAACATTCACGCACTTGAGGTTACCCTCTCAGTAGACGTGCTCAAGCAACTGGATAAGATCTTCCCCGGCCCCGGCGGAGCCGCTCCCGAAGCATACGCCTGGTAGCATTTTCCACTATAGCATAGAATAACCAGGAGGCATGCATTTCTACCTTCTGGTTATTCTCATTACACAAACATGTCATCCTGATGCAAGCGAAGAGCATCTTGATGCTCTAACAAGAAAAGGACATCGCAACATGAAAATTAAACGTCTTGGTCAAACAGGACTCAAGGTGAGCGAGATATGCCTGGGTACAATGACGTTTGGCATACAAGCCAATGAGGCAACAGCCTTTCAGATTATGGATGTAGCTGATCAAAATGGCGTGACATTCTTTGATACGGCAGATATGTATCCTCTGGGCGCTGATCCTGATGAAATAGGACAGACAGAAGTAATTGTCGGCAAATGGTTGCGCGAACGCAAGGCTCGTGAACGCATTGTTCTGGCTACCAAATGTGGTGGAGCAACTGGTCCCACAGCCAATGATCGAGGAGCCAGCCGCAAACACATTATCGCCGCCTGTGATCAAAGCCTGCGTCGCCTGCAAACCGATTATATCGATCTCTATCAGATCCACTTTCCCGATCCCGAAACTCCCATTGAAGAGACAATGGACGCTCTGGATACCCTGGTACGCTCGGGCAAGGTACGCTATCTCGGCTGCTCAAATTATGCTGCCTGGCAACTGGCAGACGCGCATGCGGTCAGTCAGCTACAGGGATTGGCCCGTTTTGAGAGCGTGCAGCCCCGCTATAATATCCTCTTCCGTATGATTGAAGAGGAACTCATTCCACTCTGTCAGGCTCATAATGTCGGCATCATTGTCTACAATCCTCTGGCTGGTGGTATGCTTACGGGACGCTACCGCGCGAGCAAAACCGTCCAGGAGGGCACACGCTTCAACTTAAAAAACAGTGGCGAACTCTATCGCCGCCGCTATTGGAAAGATGCCGCCTTCGAGGCTGTTGACCAATTAAATAGTTTCTTTGAGCCACGCGGCAAGGGTCTGGTACATGTGGCACTCTCCTGGGTTCTGGCACAACCAGGGATTACCAGCGCGATCGTCGGTGCCAGCAAGCCGGAACAACTTTCCGAGAGTTTAAAGGCGCTCGAAGTATCTTTGAATGATGAAGAGTTGCAGACCTGCAATGAGCTCTGGTATCAATTACCACGTGAACAAGACGCTACCATTGCCCGCCGTTAAGCATAGGAGGAAATGCGCTTATCGTAGGTACCACCCTTCACGGGTGGAAGGCAACAATCCTCTCGCACCCGACTCTCATGTCTGCCTGCTCTGGCGCATCTTCGGGGCGAGATGGGCGGTTCTCTCCACCCGTGAAGGGCAATACCGCTTAAATAGCGAGAAGCGGAGGAGATGAATTCTGTAGAGACCGACGAGGAATGGGTTGCAGGAAGTCGGCAAAGGTGGTGTTCTTCAAGGTGATGTTTTGATGCTTTGGTTT
>NZ_BIXY01000114.1 GCF_008326305.1 Dictyobacter arantiisoli
AATTGGTCACTGACTTCCCACGGTTTGGTTCGGGCCATCTTGGTTTCTCCTTTGCTTGGGGGATTCGTGTTCCTTTCCTTGTTCTTGATTCTATCATCTCCTTCCACGTTTTCGGATAAGTTCTGAAGGGTGGCTCCTACGGATGCATCGGCGTTCCCCATGCTCCCTCTTTCCATTCATTTGTTGGAGTAGGTGCCCGACGCTCTGTCCTCTCCCTTGCGGTACGAATTTTCCTCCCTTTTTGTTTATCATTCCTCGTATTCTTCTGAAATTGGGTGCGATTTCATGGTTCAGGGTGCTCCGTTAGGAGCATGGCTTTTTTAAGCGGTATTGCTCGTAAGCCATCACCCGGAAGGATAAAGAGCTGAAGAATGGATGAAGATCGCTGGAGAAACCTCTTCTGAACTGGCACGCACAATTTGAAGCCCTTGTTGTTGATAGGGGGCAAGGGCTTCTGGTGCCAGAGAATTATCAGTGACAAGGTAGGTGAGGGCGTGAATGGGACCAACAATATAGGGGGCGGCGGTCCCTAATTTCGCTGCTCCCGTAACTGCCGCGACTTCCGCCGCCTGCTCGAGCATGGCGCGCTTGATATAGGATTCTTCGATCTCAGGCATACTGATACCGATGTCTGGATGAATGCTACATATCCCCAGGAAGCATAAGTCGGCGCGGATCTGGCGTAGCGCCTCAATCACGGAAACGCCAACCATCGCCTGCGCATCTTTTTTGAGCTGTCCACCCAGTACCTGGACCGTGACTGTTGGATGATGGATCAGGGTGGCCGCAACGGGCAGGCTGTTGGTGATAATCGTGGCATGTAAGGTCGGGGGAAGCTGGTTGGCTATCTCATGGACGGTCGTACCACTATCCATCAGGATGACCTGCCCATCGCGGATGAGCTGGGCCGCCGCTCTGGCTATCTCAATGCGGGTGCTCTGCTCATCCTGTTGTCTTTGTTCATAGGACACCGTTTTTAAGCGGGGAAGCGCTCCCCCATGAACCCGTTGCAGAATACCGGCCTCGGCCAGTTCCGTAAGGTCGCGGCGGATTGTATCTTCAGATACCTTCAATTGGGCGACCAGATCGACCGCGACGACCTTTCCCTGCTGTCGGAGCTGCTCAATGATATAGTATTGGCGCTCTTCCTTTAGCATCAATTTTTCTCCACTACGCATAAACCAGCATTGAAACCTCTTGATTTTGCACCTTTATGCGGATAAACTAGAAAGACGTTGCAATTTTATGCGTATTTGTCAGCAATGTCAAGCAGTTTTTTCTCAATGCAATGGGGCGAATGTCACCCTGATGGAAGGTTTGTATGTTCTTACACTATAACCATGTGGATCGAGCGCGTATTCGGATGGCCCGCCTTGCGGTTGTCTTACTCTTCTTTTTCAATGGAACGGTGATTGCGACCTGGGCGGCTCGTATTCCAGCCATACAGGCAAAGCTAGGCTTACCGCCCGGACAACTGGGCATTGCCCTCCTGGGATCAGCGGTCGGGGCGCTGGTTGCGATGAATGTTTCCAGTCGCGTTGCGGCCAGATTTGGCAGTGCCGTGGTGACCTTGATCTCGGGCATCTGTTTGTGTATGGCTCTCGTCCTGCTCTCGCTGGCCCCCAATCTTCCCTGGCTGGTGCTGGCCCTCTTCTTCTTTGGTGCCAGTAATGGATCGATGGATGTAACGATGAATATGCAGGGCTCGGCCGTTGAGCAGGATTATGGTTCTCCTATTTTTAGTTCCTTCCATGCCTTCTATAGCGTTGGCGCTCTGCTCGGCGCTTTTGCCGGTGGGATCTTTGCCACCTATGCTATTGATCCTTTTGCTCATTTTGTGTGTGTGGCAGTGATCGCGCTGCTGGGAATGTTTGTGTGTGCGCGTTTTCTCCTGCCTGCGAGCGCGGTAGTGACAAAGATTGAGAAGAAAGAGCGTGCCAGAAAAGCGTTCTTTGTGCGTCCCTCGCGCCTCCTGGTTGCCCTTGCCCTGATCTCTTTCTGCGCCCTGGTAAGCGAAGGAGCGATGTCGGACTGGAGCGCGGTCTATTTAGCGAATACCGCCCATTCCGGTGCGGGTCTGGCGGCGGCTGGCTACGCCGTGTTTTCTTTGTGTATGGCAATCGGTCGAGGAGTGGGAGATTACATGGCGGCGCGTCTGGGACCATCTATCCTGATCCGCATCTGTGGCTTACTGGCTGCGCTCGGCCTGGCCCTTGGTCTGATCTTTCCCTGGACGCCGCTGGTCCTGCTAGGATTAGGCTGTGTGGGCCTCGGCCTATCGGTCCTCTTTCCGTTGGTACTCAGCGCGGCTGGTCGTCTCTTCAAAAATAGTTCAGAGACAGCCATTTCCACCCTTGCCACCTGTGGCTATACCGGCTTTCTGGTTGGGCCGCCTGTGATCGGTTTTGTTGCCGACCATTTCGGCCTCAGGATCTCTCTCGGCTTTGTGGTACTCCTCTGCCTGATCACCGCGTCCCTCGCCGGAGTTACCGCCAGCAGCGCCCCTACCACGGTCTCAACTGTACAGGAAAGCCTTGTTGATTAAATTCACACACGAAATGCAAAACCGCTTCAAGAGCGAGAATGATAAACCAAAATGGAGTGAAGGGGAATTCGTACGTCAATAATGGAGCCGGGCATAGGACAGAGAGTCGGGGAGCGATGTAGGTGCGTGCCGAGGCCGCAGCCGAGGTGCGCTTACCCCGTCACGTACGATATCTCTCCCGTAGGTACTGATCCCCTCATGGCAGCGCGTTGGGGGAGATGGTGGTACGATTCACGGGAAAGCGTACCTCGGTTGCGACCTCGGCACGCACCTACACTTCGCCATTGTCATTCTTTAGAATAGCGAGAATGATAAACAAAAGAATAGCGAGAATGATAAACAAAAATGGAGGGAAGGGGAATTCGTACGTCAATAATGGAGCCCGGGCATAGGACAGAGCGTCGGCACGCACCTACCCTTCTTCATTGTCATTCTCGCTATTGAAGTTGAATCTCGGCAAATGGGAAGTGTCAATGGACGATAAAGCTCTGTTCGGACGGAAATTCCAGCCAGACCTGTTGTTCGGGTGCGAGCTGTCGATCCGCAAAGGCTTGTACGGGTAGATCGTGCTCAAGACCGACATGTATCAACGTACGCCAGCGACCGGCCACAAATGATGAGTGTACCACCGTTCCAGCGAGCAAATTCGCTGGCACGTCAGACTGCGGTTCGTGATGCACATGCACGTTCGCTGGACGACAGACAAACCAGCTCGCCTCGGTGGATTGCGCGGCCTGTTCATTGTGGATAGTCGCGCTCATCTGCTGGCTGGCAAACTTCTGCGGATCTAATTGAAATCTGGCCTGTTGTCCATCCTGGGTGATCAGTTTACCCGGTAGCATGTTCGCTGGTCCCATAAACGAGGCGACAAATGAGTTTGCCAGATGCAGATAGAGCTCGGTTGGTGTGTCTAGTTGCTGAACTTTGCCCTCGCGCAAGACGATAATGCGATCGGACATCGTCATGGCTTCGTTCTGATCATGGGTCACATTAATCGTCGTGATTTTTAGACGTTTGAAGAGTTGTACCAGTTCAGACGACATCGTTTCACGGAGGGCGGTATCCAGGCTGGAAAGTGGCTCATCTAATAACAGGACCCGTGGCTCCGTCGCCAGTGCCCGTGCTAGCGCGATGCGTTGCTGCTGACCTCCCGATAACTGATAGGGATAACGCTTCTCCATGCCGGGTAGATTCACCAGCTCAAGTAATTCATGCACTTTGTGACGTATAAAGGTCGCTGACTTACGCCGTAAGCGCAGACCAAACGCAATATTTTGCGCCACCGTCATATGGGGCCAGAGAGCATAATCTTGAAAGACCATGCCCAGATCCCGCTCCTCAGCCGGAACCTCGCGCCTCCCATCATAGATGACGCGCTCACCAATCTGTATCCAGCCCTGATCGGGTTTGATCAATCCTGCGATTATACGCAAGATCGTTGTTTTTCCGCAACCGGAAGGGCCCAGCAAAGAAAGCACCTCGCCCTCCTCCATGGTCAGATCAACATCAGAGATGATCTGCCGCTGCCCGTAACTCTTATTTAATTGTTTGATCTGTAGATACATACCCGCTATTTCTCCGCAAACGCTGCGCCCTCATCTGGCGTACAAGCCAGGGGATAAAGCGTAGGATGATTAGGAGCACCGTCACAATGATAATACTCACCATTGTCAGTGCAGTTCCTGGGCCTATTTGCATATTGTTGAACAATGTCATGATCTGGACCGGCAAGGTCGGCTGGCCCGGTGGATATAAAAGCTCCGAGGCCGCAAGCTCAAACATGGTGCCCGTGAAAACCAGTAACCAGACAGAGATAATATTTGAGCGTAGCAATGGGGCCACAATGCGTGTTAACAATTGCAAAGGACTACTTCCCAGGACCCGCGCTGTCTCCAGCATTGAAGGCCCCACCTGTTCCAACGCACCGATATTCAAGCGGGTAGCATAGGGCAAACTACCGCCGATATAAGCAGCCAATAAAATCCAGACTGTGCCATAGAACTGAATACCCTGCGGACCGCCGATGCCGATATATTCCAGATAAGGAGCATTCCAGGCAAAGATATAACCACTGGCCAGAATTAATCCCGGTACAGCGATAGTAATCAATGTCACGCCATTCAGGAGTTTGCGACCGGGTATCGTAGTGCGGCGAATAATAAATGCCAGCGGAATGCCCACAATCGCCGTAATCGATGCATTGGCCAGAGCAAGCCAGAGTGTACGATAGAGGGAACTCAAGTTATCCGATCCATGTGCGAGAACAGTCTGATAGTTACTCAATGTCCAGTTACTCGCAGCGAAGCCCTGTCCCGATGCTCGCATAAGCGACAGAAGCAGGCAGATACCCACCGGCACTAGCAGCGCGCAGATAAACACCAGCATTGTAAAGATAGTCGCAGGCCATCTCCATAATCCCAACGACACGCTACGGCTTGGCCTGTTTTTGCCGCTGATCGTCTGGAATGAGCGCGAACGCAACAGAGATGCTTGAAGCACCATCGCTAATCCGATCGCCAGGAAGAGTAGTAGAGAAAGCGTCGCCGAGAGAGCGAAGTCCACAGGCGACGTGTTCATCGCCGTATAGATCTGATAGGAGATCAGTGGCACATTGGAACTCTGTGCAATCGTCGCCGCAACACCAAAATCAGACAAAGCCTCAGCAAAAGCGATCAGTGCCGCAGCTAGAATTGCTGGGAACAACAGGGGAATATTGATCGTCAGCCAGGCGTGCCAGCGCCGAGCGCCAGAGATACGTGCGGCATCCTCAAATTCGGAGCCCAACCAGCGTAGCGCAGCCGTCACCGATAGATAGACATAGGGAAATGACTTCAGGCTTAGAATAAAAATCACTCCAACCGGAGAGTAAAACCAGTTGATGAAAGCATCAGGCACGTGGATATATTGGTCGAGCAGGCCCCCGCGCACAAAAAAGAGTCCCCACGTCTCACCCAGCAGAAACGACGGTGTAAAGAAAACGATCCACACCAGCATATCCAGTGCCCGCCGCAGCGGCATATCGGTACGGCGTGCCAGGAATGCCAGCGCCGTACCGATAATGCTGGCGAATAGAGCTGTCATACCGCCCAACCAGAGCGAATTCAGCAGTGATTGGAATGCCTCTGGATTCTGTATCACTTCGCTAAAAGCAGTAAAGTTGGGTACCAGATCGGGTTGAATGGCATAGGCATTGGGAAAGATACTTTGTAAAATGATCGCAGCCAGTGGATAGACGATAAAAAGCAGTAGCAAGCCAAGAGGAACCGCCACGATCAACAATTTCCCCCCACGTTGAAGCCACCTTGCCAGCAATGACTGAGACCGGAGGGGAGCCAGTGTACTGACTTCTCCTCCAGTTGTTGCGCGTTCAGCCAAAGAAGTTGAATTTATTGTACGATGTTGTTGTGGAACCATTGTTTCAACTCATTCTCAGCATCCGCCCATTTGGCTACATCCAGAGCGACGAATTTAGCAGCACTATCCTGACGTTTCGCCTGTGGAACCACTCCCTTGATGAGAGGTCTGAAGTAGGCGTCGCCACTGGTAATATCAAAGTGTGACATGACTGACTGACCACCGTTAGCACTCAGCACCCAGTTGACAAACTGTTTGGCACATGCCGTATGAGGTCCGTTGGCAGAGATACCTATTTCACTTGCCAGTGCCGCCACGCCAGAGGTCGGATAAATAATTCCAAGTGGTTGGCCCGTTTTTATCTCAGCATAGACCGCGGAATCCTGGGCAATCGCAAATTCACGAGCACCAGTCTCGACACTATTCAACGTCGGACCATTGGTCTGGAAGATTTTATCGCCATTCGCCTTCAATTGTGTAAAATAATTCTTCCCCTGCTGCTCTCCGCCCAATACCTGAGCCATGCCAGCAATGAAGGGATACGCGGGACCAGAGAAGGCTGGATCGTTTTCCGCTACCATATTGCGATATTGTGGTTTCAGCAGATCAC
This sequence comes from Dictyobacter arantiisoli, assembly GCF_008326305.1. GTDB lineage: Bacteria > Chloroflexota > Ktedonobacteria > Ktedonobacterales > Ktedonobacteraceae > Dictyobacter > Dictyobacter arantiisoli. The sequence goes on from NZ_BIXY01000114.1 coordinate 6,510, forward strand.
TCCAATCCCTGGGCAAGCCGGATGCTGGTATGTGCCTGGTGTTATAGGCGATAGCTCCGGCGGCTGTTACTCCTGTCGGATAATAGGAGTGATCTGCGGGAATAAGATCTTTTCCTTGTGCATGATAGTTAGAGGGTGCCGATGAGTCCCATTTAAGCAGGTAACCTTGATTATCTAGCGTACGCATTGTGACGTCGCCATCAAACCAGATCACATCCCACTGTGGATTATTTCTCTCAGCCGAGATTTTTGCCAGCAGATTTCCGGTGCTATCGTCAACCAGTTTGACTGTAATTCCTGTCTGTTGCTGAAATGCTTTCGCGGTATCCGAGTCGTATCCCTGGGCGGAATACAATGTCAGGCCAGTGCTCTTATTGCATGTCGCGCTGGTCGTGGAACTTCCTGTGGTCTGCGCTGTAGGTGTTCCACCACAGGCTGTAAGAAGAGCCGTCAGACCAACGAGTGAAAATACGAAGCTGAGACACGTTTTTTTCCTCTGCATTTGCCATGAGGAAGAAAATAAACCCATAACAGGTGGAACTCCTTTGATGTATACGCTACTTAGAAAAGTAGCTACTTCTATTGGATAGCTTTGAGTTTGTAAGAAATATTCTTAACGCGTTATCTGTAGCATAGAGATGTTTTTTTAAAGCCGAGTAATGGATATGTTAATTTCTAGTGAACTTGTTACAAAATCACACTTGTTCGAATTAACAGATGCTAAAAGTAACATATGTTACATTAGAAGATCACGTTGATAGCAGTTCAGGCATACACGAAAAGAAAAGGAAAGACTATGCTCAAAATAGCTATTATCGGAGCCGCCGGCAGTGGCAAAACGACGCTGGCCGAGCAGCTCTCTGCCCGCTTGCAGATCCCTCATCACGATCTCGACAAGCTCTGCTGGAAGAATGGGATGCAGTGGGCGACATATGTGGATGATGCTATTGCCATGGCTGAGCAGCCTGCCTGGATAGCGGAGGGCAACTTCATCATCTGGACCGATCCTTGAACGTCTGCTGTCCGCCCAAACGACAGAGGATGCCAGGTAAACGTTTCTGATCGCTCTGTACTGCTTCTTGAATAGCACAAAGTGCGCTTACCCCGTCACGTACGAGAAGCACTGCCGTAGGTACTGATCCCATCCTGGCAGCGCGTTGTGGGGAGATGGTCGTACGATTCACGGGAAAGCGTACCTCGGTTGCGACCTCGGCACGCACCTACACTTCTTCATTGTCATTCTTTGTTTAGTATGTGGGGCAGGAAAAGCGCATAGCGCTTTTCCTGCCCCACATACTAAACACTGTTTTGAGCACCATCGGTGCGAAAACTCATGCACAGAGACCGTGGAGGCCACAAACGGCTTGCTCTCGTGTTAGACTACTGGCTGAGCTCCAGGTGTTGGGCGATGAACAAAAGCGAAACCTCGGCCACTTCACGCCATCCATGGTCAATGGTCAGGGAATGTCCACGATTGGGAATTTCGCGGAACGAAGTTTCTGCGGGATTGTTTTTCTGCAACTTGTAAGCCGCTTTGACAACCGTCATTGGAACCGTATGGTCTTTCTCGCCCGCAATGAGCAAGAGTGGTCCACGCGTGGGGTTCTTTATGTTGATCTTGTCTTCCGTCCACGGATTGAGGTTGGCGGCAGCGGCCTGGAAGACAGGTGTGCCGGAACCGGGCACCGCAAACTTTTCGTACAACTCGTGGGCTTCTTTTTCCTCCAGCATATTGACAAAACCATAACGGAACTGCTCAAAGCTCAGTGAGACGGCCCGGTGATAGTTGGCGGGATTCGAGAGGACTGGCGCACCGGACTTGAGTTCGGCGAGTGGCACCGGTAGCACGCCACGAAATCCGGCGGGATCGATGGCGACTGTTACCGCGGAGAGGCCCTCGTCGGCCAGTTGTTGCGCGATCAGGCCACCGAAGGAATGGCCAATAATGACTGGTTTCTTCTTGAGTTGGCCGATGGCCTCGGCATAGTGCTGTGTTACCTGCTTAATCCGCTTGTTGGCAAAGACCTCCGGGTTGGAATTTCCGTCTGCGACGGTCTCCGGGTCATCGGGCCAGCCTGGGGCGAGCGTCGTGTAGCCCCGTTCTTCAAAGAACTGACGCCAGTTGTCCCAGCTGGATGCCAGGAGATAAAGGCCGTGGACGAAGACGACCGGCTGCTTGCCCTCTCTGTTGGTGCGGTCGATCTCTTGCTGTTCATAGATCGTGAGAACGGTCATGTTCTACTCCTCTGGGGGTATCTCTAGAAACTGTTTCACTCGATGAGCGTCATTTTTGCTTTCGCCATCTGTACTCAAAGCGGCCATGAAGCTCATATGCTACAATGTGCATACTGTTTCTCTTGTTTTTCTTCGCTCTTTATTTCTTGTGAAAGAAGGCAAGAAGCTGATCGACCAATTCTTGTGGATGCTCTTCAGGTATCCAGTGACCAGAGTTGGTGATCACTCCACCGGTGACATGGGTAGCGTAGTTCTGTGCCTGGGTAAAAACGGCCATGCCGAGACTGTGGTCTGCTCCGAGTGCGAGCACTGGCATCTGCAACTTCTCTTTTCCATAGATTTTTATCTGCTCTGTGTCCGTTTGAAAGGAACTGAAATAGCTGATATAAGCATGGAGATGTGCAGGATCTTGCCAGTAGTGTGCATAGAGTGCTATCTCCGCTTTCGTGATACTTCCCTGGACCTGTGCAGGAACGCTGTTCTGGAAAAACTGAGTTAAAAAGGTTGCTTCACGTCCCTGGATGAGTTTTTCAGGCATCTGCGGAGTACTGAAAAATCCGAACCACCATATGCCGGGTCCTTTGGCAGTCAGTGCTGGAAGTGTGTAGATACTTGCATCGGGGATCGGCGCTTCCAGCAGAGCCAGGTGTTTCACATTGGTGGGATAGAGCGCTGCATATGCATAAGCGACCATCAGCCCGATATCATGACCGACCAGGTTGATGGGCCCAAGACCGAGTTGCGAGACGAGTCCATGGATATCCCTGGCCATCGTTGCTTTGTCGTACCCTGTCGATGGCGCGTCTGTCTGGCCTGCCCCCCGCATATCAGGAGCGATCACCCGGTAATGTTTGGCGAGATCGGGAAGAACTTTATGCCACGTGTACCAGGTTTCTGGAAACCCGTGGAGCAGCACCAATGGCTGTCCCTTTCCACCACTGACATAATGCATACGAATGCCATTGGTCAGGACGAATCCTTCAGTAAAGCCCTCTGGCAGAAGAGAAGACGTCTTCTGAGTCAGAGCCATCGAAGGCTGACTTGCTTGCTGAGCGTATACAACTGAGGAGAAACTTCCTGCGAGCAACGCGATACTGCAAAGCAAAACCAGTGTGAATTGCCGTGTCCAGTGCAGCCCCTTTCTTCCAGGCATGTACATGAGGTTTGTGAACCAACCTCGTTGCACCTGTTGCTGCTGTTCATCCGAGATCTTGCTCGTTCTCCTCTTCCTCAAATGGTGAAAGGGATCAGTTTTCATGAAACAATCTCCTGTTTTTCTTCTCTGGCGGCAACCAGGACAGCATACATGCTGCGTGTACTTCTCTCAATAAAGAGCAAGTGATCCATTGTACCGCTCCATTGGGTTTTCAACCGGACACCTGTCCGGCCTCGCTGATCACAGCTTTGTGCTTTCTTTGTCCGATTTATATGGTATTCAAGAGCCAGCCACCATCTGCTGCAATCTCTGATCCCACCACAAAAGAGGAATCATCTGATGCAAGAAACAGTGCGACTCTGGCCACTTCTTCAGGCAGGCCCAGGCGTTTGAGTGGTGAATGGTTGATGCGTGCTCTATCTTGTGCGTCCAGAAGCGCTTGTGAAGATCCTGAGCGGGTTAACAAGCGTGTTGCAGTGGGGCCAATCGTAATAGTATTGACCCGAATACCACGACCGATGAGCTCTGCCGCCAGTGCCCGTGACAGCGCGTGAATCGCTCCTTTGTTGGCGGTATAGAGCGAACTGTCAACGATGCCTGTCAGGGCGTTGACTGAGCCATTGAAGATGATGGATGCTGGCTCGTTGAGAAAAGGGAGAGCTTTCTGGACGGTGAAATACGCTCCTTTCAAATTGACATTCAGCATCTCGTCAAACGCCGCTTCATCCACCTCTTCCAGAGAAGCCCCTTTGAAAATGCCAGCGTTGACAAAGAGGATATCCAGTTTGCCAAACGTCTCGTAGGCACGAGCCATCAGCCGATCAATCTCATCAAGCTTTGTGACATCTGTTGGAACAGCCAGCACACGCTGACCCAGTTGACGAGAAATCTCGTTCAGGGTCTCTCGATCCCGTCCAGAAAGCACGACTCTCGCTCCATTGGCATGAAAGGCTCTGGCCGTCGCCAGGCCGATCCCACTATTGCCGCCGGTCACTAAAGCAACTTTTCCCTCAAGCGAACTCATACCACTCTTTTCCTCTCGATAGATGATCTTCCTCTCTGAAAAAGGATACTCTGTTGTGCCGCTTTTCAGAGAGCGTTATCGGTCACTAACGTGACTTTTTCCATTTCCATTGATTGGTTGCGCTTAAATTTGCCCTGGTTGTTTGTCAATACACCTGCTGCTAATCCATCAGAGGGGGGCCGGTCACGACCAGACCATACCTGGCCCCAAGTGCTACTACAGCTTGCATATCCAGTTGTGGAGCCAGATAGAGGGGGCGCATCTCTTCAAAGAACCCTCGCAGTCCACCTGGAAGAAAGGTGACAAGTATCTTTCCCATTGTCAATGAACGCCAGGCATGTGGCACCCCTCCTGGAATACGGATAAAGGTTCCCGCCGAAGCGGTAAATACTTGCTCCCCAAGTTTCACTCGATAGGTCCCTTCCAGAATATAGTGCAGTTCCTCTTGCTGATGTGTATGTTCAGGGGGTCCTATCTGTGGAAGCGTGATCGTGATCGCTTGATCAAAGAGTCCATTGGTGGTTTCTCCTGTGGCTTTCCAGATCCAGTACTCCCCACTGGCTTCAAAGGTGGTCTCTCCTTCGTTCGCGTTGAGCACGAGCGACGCAACGTTTGTGGTCATAAAACTCTCTCCTTTTCTTGATCTAACAAATGATGTCATTGCGCTTGTCCATACGTCATTTGCGCAATGTAGATTGGTATTCATCTTGACGCTGATCAAAGCATACCCTGTTGCGCTTCTTTTTCAGAGATCGTTATCTATCTTCTAACCAACGTTTTTCGTCGTGTTGAAAAAAAAGCAGAGTCTTGACAACGTATCGTATACTATCCAGCAGATCGTCTTCTTATCCAGTGAATAACCTCTTTTCTCATCTTATCTGTAGGAAGAACGTTGCAGCGTTTTCAAATCACATTGGTCAGTCAAAGGAAATGCGATGCAGAAGAACGTCCACTTACGTCGGCAGCGTCTGGAGCGCAACTGGCGACAGCAAGACCTGGCAGAGCAGTTAGGCACCACCGTCGTCACTGTTCAGCGCTGGGAACGAGGCACTCAGCACCCCAGTGCCTATTACTGCGTGAAACTTTGCGCCCTCTTTGGTCTGAGCGCCCAGGAGTTAGGTTTGGTGGAAGCGCTCCCATCTCCACCAGATACCACCGAAGTTGCGCAGGCAGTGAGCACTCCCACTCAGGAGGCCGCGCTGTGGACGGTGCCCTATGCACGCAATCCCCACTTTACCGGACGCGACGACCTGCTGAAGCAACTGGAGCTGCTGTTTACTGGAGAGACACCAGACCAGGGGGTGGGCGTGCGCCAGGCCGCCTTGACCCAAACGCAGGCGATTAAGGGATTGGGTGGCATTGGGAAGACACAGATCGCCATCGAATATGCCTATCGCGCACACCTGCAGGGACGCTATCGCGATGTCATCTGGATCTCTGCAGCCAACGAAGAGACGATCCTGACCAGTTTCGTCGAACTTGCGCGTTTGTTGCCAGCTCTTGTGCCCCAGGAGGAGACGAATCAACACACCATCATTGCTGCCATCTTGCGTTGGTTAGAACAGCGCGAGCCGCCCTGGCTGCTTCTGGTCGACAACGCCGATGATCTCTCCCTGGTTCAGCCCTATCTTCCTCGCCAGGGCCATGGACACATTCTGCTTACTACGAGGGCCAACGCAGTTGGTGCGTTTGCTTCCTCCGTCGAAGTCGATACCATGGGGATCATGGAAGGGGCCCATCTCTTGCTGCGACGTGCTCATCGCTTTTCGGCTTCCTCACCAGATGAGATAGACGAAGCCATTAATGTAGTCATTGCCCTTGCGCAATTTCCTCTTGCCATCGATCAAGCGGGTGCCTACCTTGAAGAGACCGGCTGCAGCCTGCACGACTATCTTCACATTTATCAGCAGCATCGCTCCGTGCTTCTTGCGCGGCGCGGGAAGCAAACCACGCAGTATCCCGAGTCGGTGGCAACAACCTGGTCCCTCTCGTTTGCGCAGGTGCAACGAACCAACCCGGCTGCGGCCGAACTGTTGCAACTCTGTGCCTTTTTTGCCCCTGACCACATCCCGGAAGAACTGCTGAGCGAGGGGGCCTCCTATTGGCCACCTCTCCTTCACGATGCGGTGGCGGATCGTTTCACCTTCAACCAGATGCTTGAAACCTTGCTGAGCTTTTCCCTGGTGAAGCGGCTCTCTGAGGAGCGGATGCTGAGCATCCATCGCCTGGTACAGACTGTTCAAATGGATCGCCTGGAAGTCGAGATGCAACGTACCTGGAGCGAGCAGGTGGTGCGTGCCGTGCATGCCCTCTTCCCTGCCGACACGAAAGACGTAGCGACCTGGCCTACGTGTCTGCGTTACCTGGAACAGGTCGAGGCGTGCGATACGTTGATTCAGCACCATCAACTCCTGCTGCCCGAGGCGGCGGATCTGCTCGACCGAACAGGTAGCTACTTTCTTGAACACACGATGTATACCCAGGCAGCGTCGTTGTATCAGCGGGCACTCCACATCTGCGAGCAACAATGGGGTCCAGAGCACCCTCGGACAGCAACCAGTCTGAACCATTTGGGCATCCTTCATCGAGACAATGGCAACTATAGGGAGGCGGAACCCTTCTACCAGCGGGCACTCCGCATCCGTGAGCAGCAACTGGGTCCTTACCATCTCGACACCGCTACCACCCTGCACAACCTGGCGAATCTCTATGAGTCTCAGAGAGCTTACGCAAAGGCGGAACCCTTCTACCAGCGGGCACTCCGCATCCGTGAGCAGCAACTGGGGCCTCACCATCTCGACACCGCTGCCACCCTGCACAACCTGGCGATCCTGTATCAAGATCAGGGGAACTACGAGCAGGCGAAGCCGTTGCTTCAGCGAGCATTGTATATCCGAGAGTCGCTCGCTCCTCACCATCCCGACACCGCTGCCACCCTGAACTATCTGGGGGGGGGGTATCAGGAGCAAGGTAAGTATACCGAGGCAGAACCCTTCTACCAACGTGCTTTTGAGATCTTTGAACAACAATTCGGCTCTTCCCATTTTTATACAGCGATGTCTCTGTACAATCTGGCAGTGTTATATACAGATCAAGGGCGCTATAGGGAAGCAGTACCGTTGTGCCAACGAGCGCTAGTCATCTACGAGCAGCATCTAGGCTCACTGCATGCTCATACGGCGGATCCATTGGCCTGTCTGGCACTCCTCTCTCTCAAACTGGGCAAGGATGCCCAGGCGGAATCGTTGGCTCTGCGGGCGTTACGCATTCACGAGCAGCATCTGGGTGCTTTCCATCCCTACGTTGCTCTCGATCTGGCGATCCTGGCGACCCTCTATCGAGATCAGGGGAACTACAAGCAGGCGGAGTCGTTGTTTCTTCGTGCACTGCGTATCAATGAACAAGCATTTGTCTCTACTCATCCGCAAGCAGCTCAAGCCTTGCACGAGTTTGCTCTCTTGCGGCATGCACAAGATCACGACGACGAAGCCCGCTCCCTCTACGAACGCGCACTGGCTGCCCGAACCCACACGTTGGGTGCAACGCATCCCCGGACCATCGAAACCAGAGAGCGTTTGATGGCGTTGTTGCGTCGCATGGGTTGCACCCAGGAAGCCGCACAACTGGAAGGCGTACAACCAGGTGCAACGGATCTGCTGAGAGAGAGGACTTCTGCCAGCCGTGGGGTGTCAATGGAGCAGAGCACAGCGGTGGCCGGCGCGTGGAGCAGCGTTCTGCCTGCGTGCCCTGGATGTCAGCTGACCGCAGAGGTCCTCAAAAGCGGGAAAAACCGGTCGGGGAGTCAGCGGTTTCGCTGCCGTAGGTGCCAGTTGTACTTCACCCCTCAGCCAGGTACCCGGCAACCCGATCAGGCGCGAAAAGCTCAGGCTCTGGCACTTGCAGGACAGGGCATGAGTTACCGTCGCATCGCACGCCAGCTGGGCGTGCATCATCGAACTGTGAGTGCATGGATCAACGTGCATGGATCAACGTGCATGGATGGATCACTATGAGCAAACGCGTCCTGACAATGGTGCACTGAAATCGGTTGGCCGATTTTTCAGACTGGTGGTCAGTAGCACGGCGAGTGAGCACCTGTCTCCCCTGGTAACTGTTCAGAAGAAGCCTGGTGATTTGGGGAAACCAACACACCACTGAGTTGAGTCTGGAGCGATAGAAGAGAGGTTTCTAAAAAAAACACGTAAGGGACCGTAGGATGAAAAAACGCATGGCAGTGGAAAAATGCAATCTAGCATGATTTGAGAAGAATGGGGAAATGACGATTTGAATAGCACAAAGCGAGAATCTATGACAGACTCTCGCTTTGCTTTGTATTGATGTTCTTTGATTTTGTGTTTTTAAGAGACGATGAGCTGAATCATGTAGTAGACGGAGGCGACTGCCAGGAAGATGCAGTAGATACCGGAGAGGATGCGCGATATTTTGTTGGTCCCCTGGATATATCTGGGCCGCAGACAGAACATCGCCAGGCGCGCGGTGATAAGGAGGACGCCGATGAGAAGCAGGAAGTCGATGACCCTGATAACGACGTTGGCATTAAAAATAGCATACATGATAACAATCCCGCCAAAGGCGAGAATCGCCCCAAGGATGTCTGCCGCGGCAATCGCCATGAACAGGCCCTCATCATAGGAGCGTGCCAGCAGCATAGGTGTTGTCTTCAACATGATGTAGAGTCCCGCGATATAAGCAATGATACTCAATAAGACCCATAAAAAGTTCGACATGTAATTTATCCCCAAATGATATATTTTTCTGGTTGCACGTACTGCTGCCTGTACCCGGCCTCTGGCGCAACAGTTGGCATGCTTCTTTCACATATAAGATGGGCAAGAAGCCCCGCGCCTTCAGGCCGGGGAGGAATGCCCACTTCCTTTTGTATAACTATAGCCATCGCTGTGATGCACATGCGTAAAAAATCGGACGTTGAGTCCTGCTATGCGTCCTTGTTTGGTGCTTAAAT
>NZ_BIXY01000115.1 GCF_008326305.1 Dictyobacter arantiisoli
CGCGAGAAGCGTTGTCTGCCACTGAGGATCAGATACATGTTGGATGAGTGTTGCGAAATCCATACTATTGATGCGCGAACAGAGAAGCGTTCGCGTATTCCTTTCTCATTTCAGCGTAGGGAACGCATTCAGCATTCCCCTCAGGCTTCTATTCTCGCAGAAGCAGAGTAAAATGGAAAAGTAGTAGGACCTGTAGTATCAGACTGCTTTTGTGGTCATGCATTTATGAGCAGAGAGCGATCCATGCACATCGGAGCATGGATCGCACATGTGAAGCGGATGGTGCCGCTTTTGATGATCCTCATGCAATCCACTTCTGCTCAAGGATGGATGTGGATGTGGGGGGAATGGAGGGGCGGGGGAATGGGAAGCAGCTACTGGTTTTCGAGGCTATCGGTGAAGCGGTAGCCGACGCCGGAGATGGTCTGGAAGAAGCGTTGGCGCGTGGGATCAAGTTCGAGTTTGCGCCTCAAGTGGGCGACATAGACGTGCAGGTAGTTAGATTGTACGTTCTCTTCTTCTCCCCAGATTTGCGTGAGGAGCATGTGCTGTGTGAGGACTTTGCCCTGGTTGCGCAAAAATATGAGTAGCAGGTCGTATTCAATCGGGGTGAGCTTGATAGCGGTGCCGTTCAGTTGCACGCTGTGCCGGGCGGTATCGACAAAGAGGGGACCGAGGGAAAAGGTGACGCTGCTGCTTTCAGGGGTGATATGCGCAGCGTGCCGCAATGCGACGCGAACGCGTGCCAGCACTTCATCGATGCCGAAGGGTTTGGCGATATAGTCGTCGGCACCGGCGTCAAGGATACGCACCTTGTCGCGCTCTTTGTCGCGGATCGAGATGATGATGATGGCCGGGAGCTGCGATTGTGCACGCAGTTGTTTGCAGACCTCAATACCGCTGAGATCGGGCAGGTTAATGTCCAGCAGGAGCAGATCGGGATGGCGCTCTTCCGCGATACGCAGGGCATCCTTGCCGGTATACGCGGTAATTACTTCATATTTCTGGTTCAGCAGGTTCTTTTGGAGGATACGCACCACCTCTTGCTCATCATCCACAATCAAGATGCGCGCTGTACGTCTACTCATCAAGCAAGCCTTCTTCTAAAGGAGTGTAGGGAGTGGGAATGCAAAGATGATATATAACTACCTCCCAAATTACATGCATGCCCATCCCTGGCATGTTGGTGTCTGTATTTGAAGTATAGAAAAAATAACCATATCCGTCAATCCACACGTACATCCCGTAACACACCCTCTGGACATTCTATCCATATCCCTGCGGTGCGGTAGCAAGCAACGCAAGGGTCAGCCCCATTTACGTGGTATTGCCCTTCATGGATGGCCGTCAGAGGTGTTGGTGAGAGAACGGTAGAAGGGGTATCATGTAGATACTATGTGTGTTTGTCTTTAATTGAGAATGCGAGGTGATAGGTAATGGTACGTTATCAGCCAGAGGTTCCCGGCGTCTGGGGACAGAGTAGCGAAGAGCAAGCAGGCGCTTTTCGGAGTGAATATGTGACGTTGCCGGATCAGTGTCAGTTGTTTGTGCGTTCCTGGGTACGGCCTGGCGTGGATGTGCTGTTGATCCTGCATGGTCTGGGTGGGCACGGTGGCTGGTATGTGGATATGGCAAATGAGGTGTGGGAACGCGGCCTGAGTGTCTATACGGTGGATCATCGCGGCTTCGGGCAGTCGCAGGGCTTGAAGGGCCATATCGATGCCTATCAACAATATGTTGAGGACAGCGCGGAGATTATTCGTGAAATACGTCAGCGGCACCCCGGACAAAAGATCTATTGTATGGGACATAGTATGGGGGGTATTTTCGCCTCCTACATTGCGGCGCAGCACGGTGATCTCCTGGCGGGCGTCATCTTTTTAAATCCCTGGATCAAGGATACTGCTCAGATCTCGCTGCGCACGGCGTCAGGCATCTTGCTGGGGGGCATCTTTAAATCCCGTCGTCTCTGGCAGGTGGGTGGAGGACACGAAGGGATGACCGCCAATCCTGAAGCCGGGCGTATGCTGGATGCCGATCCCTACTGGGTACGGGCGCAGACGGCCAGTTTCCTGCTCCAGATCCTGCGTATGCGGCTGGGAGCTATTAAGCAAGCGGCACGGATCAGCATACCCGCGCTCGTCATCCAGGCCGAGGGAGATACCGTCGTGGACAGGGAAGCGACGTATGGCCTCTATCATGCCCTCGGCAGTCAGGACAAAACCTGGAAGAGCTATCCTACCTGGTTTCACGACACCCAGTTCGAAGCCGAGCGCACCCCACTCGATAATGATCTCGTCGCCTGGATACAGTCCCACGCCTGATTGAAGCTATAGCTCTTTTTGGGTGGTTGATCCGTATAGAAGGCTTTTCAAGCGGGATTGCAAAGGGCGGCGAGCCCTTTGCCGGGGTTTGGGGTGTCCCCAAATACCCCTTTTTCTTCTTTTCTGTGCCGCCGCACGCGAACAGGTAGGGAGAAGAGCGCTTAGAGAGAAACGACCACTTTTTTCGCGGAGACGCCTTGCCTTTGAGCGTCTAAGCCAGCCTGGATGTGGTCGAGTCCCGAGCCCACGACGACTGGTTCCGGGGCGGCAGCATAGTGGCCTTCGGCGAGAGCCCGGGGCAGGAAATCTTCGTAGATCACTTTGCTGACCTCCCTGTCCATCATACCGGAGATGAACTTCGTGCGGATACGCCTCATGCGTGATGTTACCTGGAACGACACATTCGCAGCCACAAACTGAAAGATGAGCAGAAGCGTCTGCACATTCAGGCCGGGATTTGGAGGAAGGGCACCGAGAGAGACAAGGGAGACGAATTTGTCCCCGTTGCAGGCGTGGACGATCGCGGAGCAGGCATCAGCTGACCCTGTTCCGATCGCCAGTGCTCCCGCGATGGTCTTGCCTTTGAGGGCCTCGATGATGTCAGCGACCACGGTCTTCTCCTGGTAGTCGAAAACCTGGCTTGCACCCAGTCTCCTGACATAGGGGAAGTTCCGTGGGGACGAGGTTGTGATGACCTCGTAGCCAGCAGCGACGGCAAGCTGGATAGCATTGCTGCCGACACTCGTTGAGCCTCCCCAGATGAGGAGCGTCTTCCCTGTGGATTGAGGAGCCGCAGAGGGATACTGGAGCGCGAGATGGTCTTTCTGAAAGAGGCCATAGGCGGCAGTGTACAGAGCCAGGGGCAGAACAGCGGCGTCTTCATACGATAGGGTGCTGGGGATGGGTACTGCCATGTGGGCCAGAAGCACCGTGTATGCCTGAAAGGCACTCTCTGCCGATCTACTGCGCGTTTTATCCATTCCCATAGCCATCCCCAGCACACGATCCCCCACAGAGAAACGCGTGACCCCTTCTCCGACCTCGACGACTTCGCCAGCGAGATCTCCACCGAGGATAAATGGATACTTCATCCAGGAAAAGAGGAGCGTGCCAAGTAACTGGATGCCCCAATCGACGGGGTTGATAGCGACCGCGTGGTTCTTGACGACTATTTCTCCCTCACGTGGATGGGTGTATGGCGCGGGTTTGACCTCAAGTGGAGCTTGCCTGGCGAGAAGCCAGGCAGCGGTATTCGTTGGCATGTTAGTGATCCTTTCTGTTCCTTCGTGGGAAATCCCCGGGTTGAATAGCGACAATTTGTCGCAAAGGCGTCGATTTGTTACAATGGAAAGTGTAGCCCGGTAGAACGCTGCGGGCAAGCATCAATACCAGTGGTTTGTTACCTATGCAACAAAGAGGGAAAGATGTCGCACGAAGAACAGATCGACTTGCGCATTCGGCGCACCCATCACTTCTTGCAGGAAGCGATGATTGAACTGATTACTGAGAAAGGATTCGAGGCCATCACGGTGGGCGATATTGCCGAACGGGCCATGATCAACCGGGCCACGTTCTACCGCCATTATCAGGATAAATACGATCTGGTGGCCAGGATATTTGAAGAAACCGCCGATTCCCTGGTGGCGCACATGCTGCCCTTCCACAAAGATACTGACCAGATAGATCTGGAACACCCACCAGAGATCTGGGTCCAGGTCTTTGAGCATGTCGCTGAGCAGCGCCATCTCTACCGAGCCATGCTGGGGAAAAACGGGAGTCCGTGGTTTACAGCCCGCATGCGCGAGTACATCGTCAAACTCATCCTTGAGAATGAGCAACGGTGGAAACCATCGGCAGGCTCCAGGCAACAGATCGATCAGGCCCTGCCAGAGGCTCTGCCGGTCATGCAGCTCTCCCATGTCCTGATCGGCACAATCGTCTGGTGGCTGGAGAGCGAAAAGCGCTACACCCCCAGACAAATAGCCACCTGGTTTTGGCATTTTGCGTTTTATGGCTATCTCTCTGCACGCGGGTATGAGGTTCCTCTACCAGGGAAAGACAGATAACTTCGCCACAAGGGAATTTATTTTCAAGTAGTTAATAAAGTGCTCAAAAGGGTTTTGGTGTGTGGTGCAGAATATGGGCTTCGCCCATATTCTGCACCACACACCAAAACCCTTTTGAGCACCATCGGTGCGAAAATTCAGGCATAGAGATTGTGGAGAGCATGGGAGTTGGGAGGAATTTGCGGTTTCCTTGCAATCCCTCCCAATCCTGGGTTTTGGTCAGTCGGTCCAGGTCCAGTCGCGTACTTCGGCCATGTCCTCCAGGTGGTTGCGCACATAGGTGTGGTGCCGGGTGAGGATATCATTACATTCTTCGATCAGCGGCGGAACGAGATTCTGGACGCGGGTGGCGCGCTTCATGGCTTCGATGGCAAGATGGTAGCGACTCATGCCGTTGAGGACGACCATGTCGAAGGGGGTGGTAGTGGTCCCCTCTTCCAGGAAGCCTCGCACGTGGAAGCGCGATGTGTCAGTCCGTCCATGAATCAGTTCATGGATGGCACGTTGATAGCCGTGGAAGGCGAAGACGACGGGTTTGTCTTCCGTGAAGTGGCTCACGAAGATCTCTTCGCTCATACCATGGGGATGGAAGTAGGGTGGATATAAGGTCATCAGGTCGACGACGTTAACGACGCGTACCTTTAACTCTGGGATATGATGACGGAGCCAGTGGGCGGCGGCCAGCGTTTCCAGGGTCGGTACATCTCCGGCGCAGGCAAGGACGACATCCGGTTCCAGGCTTTCGGTATTGCTGGCCCAGTCCCAGGTTGAGAGGCCACGATTACAGTGATCAACGGCGTCGTCCATGTTGAGGTACTGTAGATGGTTCTGCTTGTCGATGACGATCAGGTTGACATAATTGCGGCTCTTAAAGCAGTGATCGGCTATCGAGAGCAGGCAGTTGGAGTCTGGTGGCAGGTAGATGCGTGCAACCGTGCCTTTCTTGGAGAGGACGGTATCGATCAGGCCAGGTCCTTGATGGCTGAAGCCGTTGTGGTCATTGCGCCAGCAGGTCGAGGTCAGCAGGATATTGAGCGAGGAGATCGGGGCGCGCCACGGGAGCCTGATCGATTCTTGCAGCCATTTTGAATGCTGGACCGTCATCGAGTCAGAGACCATGGCGAAGGCTTCGTAGGTGGCAAAGACGCCATGGCGACCGGTAAGCAACATACCCTCAAGCCAGCCCTGGCAGAGATGTTCGCTCAACACTTCCATCACACGACCATCGGGCGAGACATGATCATCATCTGAGATCACCCTTTCGACCGAACAGCGATTCTCGACCTCAAAGATAGCACCCAGGCGGTTCGAGTTGGTTTCATCGGGACAGAAGAGCCGGAAGTTATGCTGATCGGCATTCTGTTTATAGATGTCGCGCATCATCTCGCCCAGAGGACGAGTTGACTCGCGGAACTGGGTGGCTGGCTTATCAATTTTCATCGCATAATCGTAATAGGATGGTACTTTAAGCTCGACGCGTAGCTTCCCACCATTGGCATGTGGATTCGCGCCCATACGTCGATCCCCTTTGGGAGCCATTTCAGCCAGTTCTGGGACCAGACGTCCCTTCTTATCAAAGCACTCTTCCGGCTTATAGGTGTGCATCCAGTCCTCAAGGATTTTCAAATGTGCGAGATTGGTCTTGACACCCGAAACCGGCACCTGATGTGATCGGAACGTCCCTTCAATCTTTATGCCATCGACCACTTTAGGGCCAGTCCACCCCTTGGGGGTACGCAACACAATCGCCGGCCAGTGTGGGCGTTCCTTAAAGCCATTGGTGCGGGCATCTTTCTGATAGTTACGGATCTTCTCATAGCAGGCATCCAGGGTTTGTGCGAAGGACTGATGTACCCTGGTAGGGTCTTCTCCTTCGACAAAGAAGACCTCATAGCCATGTCCCTCCAGCAGCTTCTGGATATTCTCATCCCAGTCGCGGCCCAGGACTGTTGGACCTGAGATCTTGTAGCCGTTCAGATGCAGGATTGGCAGCACGGCTCCATCGCGGGCAGGATTTAAGAACTTGATACTCTTCCACGCGCCTTCCAGGGGGGCTGTCTCGGCCTCGCCATCCCCAACCACCGCGACCGCAATCAGATCGGGATTATCGAAGACGGCCCCGAAGGCGTGTGAGAGTACATAGCCCAGTTCACCGCCCTCATGGATCGATCCCGGTGTTGGTACGCTGACGTGGCTCGGCACGCCGCCCGGTGAAGAAAACTGCCGGAACAGCTTGCGCATCCCCTCCTCATCCTGGGAGATATCGGGATAGATCTCCGAATAGGTGCCTTCGAGATACACATTGGCCAGAATCGCAGGGCCGCCATGACCCGGACCGGCCAGATAGATCATATCGGCATTCTTCTCTTTGATCAGCCGGTTCATATGGACGTAGATGAAGCTCAGGCCAGTCGAGGTGCCCCAGTGTCCTAGCAGGCGAGGCTTAATATGTTCAGGCTTCAGTGGCTCCTTCAGGAGGGGATTGTCTTGCAGATAAATTTGACCAACGGTAAGATAGTTGGTCGCATTCCAATATTTCTGCATCTTACTGATTTGATCTAGACTCAGGGTAGGCGCTGCATTCTCAAGAATTGGCATAAACTCCTCCACGAAGAATAAAGGATAGCAAATGTGGTCTGACGCATTCCCTTGTAGCATAGCGGATCAGAACACCAAAGGCCGTCCTCCAAACGGTGGATCATTAACATGGATCAGCACAAATCCATCCTGCCCCAGCATATCCCCTGTCCCAATCATAAACAAAGAACGGAGCATCGACCTACGTGACGTTCCATGCGATGCCCACGTCTTCCTGCATTTTCGATAACAATGCACCTACGTTTTTCCATCATCATTGCAGGTATGTGAACCGTATTGTGGAGCACCCTGAACCATGAGGTTGGGAGTAATTTCAGGAGAAAAGCCAAACCAACCTCCTATCTGATGGTTCATTCCGCACGCTGGAATGGGCCATTTTTTGCGCTTTTCTCAATTTTTTCTTTCTATAAACTGCGGAATGTGGGATAATTATCCAGGCCAATGGAGCAACGTTCTTTGAGGAAGAAAGGTACCTCTTAAGCGAGAGAGGGAGAAAGATACCTCTTAAGTGAGAAGAGTTGAATGGTAAAAACTCAAACTAAGCGATGAAGAAAGGATGCATCCTGATGGAAAAAATTTTTAAAGATCCAGACGTGAGCACAAGTGGGAGCACAAGCCAGGTGGACCAACAAGTATTCTCTTTGACGGAGGGACAAACGGAGCAGCAGCGGCCTGGTGATGACGCTCGAACGACGGAAGGACAAACGGAGCAGCAGCGGCCTGGTGATGACGCTCGAACGACGGAAGGACAAACGGAGCAGCAGCGGCCTGGTGATGACGCTCGAACGACGGAAGGACAAACGGAGCAGCAGCGGCCTGATGATGGCGCTCGGCTACAAGAGACTCTCGGCTACTATGGTAGCGATCCAAATAATCCCAGGAGGCAAGCGGCTCGACAACTTTATGAAACATCAAATTCTGATACGAGCAAAAATTCTGACATACCGCCAGGATTTAAGTTTAAGCCGACCGACCAGATTCGAGAAGAGTTTGACGCGAAGGTAGCGAGCGTGCAGCAAGAATATCAGCAACGAGTGCGAGAAATAAAAACAGATGCAGATACAGGCAAAACCCTGACGACAGAATCCTTGCCGCTTCATTCTATACCAGGGATTATGTACGCTCTAAAAAGTGCCAGGTATCTCAGAGACACTTCCTTAGAACGAATAGACATCGAAAAAAATGCTGATGCTTTGGTCACTCCAGAAACACACGAAATGGGAGAACTTTTCTATGAGCACGAAGTCATACCGAGCCAATCGAAGGAAGCAGCAGCACAACAACGCTATGACGAGATAATCAACGTTTGGAAAGCTTTCCAAGAGCGTTTGAAAAATGAAGCTTGATGATATTTCTCAGAATAACATCACCTTATTTACAGGGAAGAGCCATATTTACAGGGAAGAGCCATATTTACAGGGAAGAGCCATATTTACAGGGAAGAGCCATATTTACAGGGAAGAGCCATATTTACAGGGAAGAGCCATATTTACAGGGAAGAGCCATTCAGCCCCGCCTTATAAAGAGCGGGGCTGAATGGCTCTTCCTTTTTTGGGGCCTGGGTTGGGCTAAGTGTTGACTTTATCGTTATTGTAGGGTTTTGGCAAGATAGATCATAAAAAAACACTCGATTGCGATCCACTACCTATGAGTACTGTATTACCCTACACACACTATACGATTTCAGTGGTTTGCAGTATATTGTATACAAGAAATGTTCTATTAATATTGAACTAATACTTTATTCTACAACTTTTTCGTGGGGATATGACTATCTCTAAAGAAAAGTTCATCTGGAGCTAACAATGATGTTTGTTGTTCAGCAATTCCTTTATGCTCGAGAGACGCAAGAGAGCAAGGGACTTTCGAAAACGTCGCGCGTATAGGACATATAAGTCATAGTTGTATGCATAAAAGGAAATAGTTTATGGCCTTATCCAAGTCGAAGCCAGTATCACGCAAGGGAATTACTCTGACCGTCAAAGTTTCCGGTCTACTGGTACTTGCCGTGATCATTCCATTGTTGATTACCGTGGTCGGTAGTGAATTGATTCTGCGCCCAACTCTTGTTTCGCAAGCTACCAATGAAATGAGTACCGATGCTCAAAATCATATGAGTGCAATCGATTCGTTGGTAATTGCACGCCTGCAAGATCTGGATTATATCAGCCAATACTCGGCGATCCAGAAATATTTAGCCGGTGATATCAACTATAGGGACGTGGCCCTTGATGAATTGCAGCGCGGTCATGATCTGGACGCTAATTATGGGAATTGGACGCTTTTTGCTCCCAATGGCAGCACAATCAAGCTGACCTATCCAACGCTTGGTTCGGCTACCCGGGGGAAAAGCGTGATTCCGGCTGACATTCAGCAGCAGTTGCGGCAAGGAACGCATAAAACAATTATTTCAGATATTTATTTTGACAACCAGGCTCGTCAACCATTTGTGGATATGTATACGACGATTATTTCTCCTGGTTCGAGGCTCCTGGGGATCGGGCGTGCTACCTTTAAGTTGAATGACGTATGGACTGCGGTCAATAACGAGACAAACGCGACGAAAGATAGTTTCGCGATGGTACTGGATGAAAATGGTATCCGTATCGCGTATACTAATCCCGATACGACTGGTACGACGCTGCCAGCGCCTTTATTTCAATCAGTCCGGGCAATCAGTCCTGCTTTGCATCAGAAGATTACGAATGAAAATTTGTATGGCAATACCGGCATGGGTAGTGTCAAGACCCTGGCTGATGCCAATTTAGAGAATGCCCTGCACGATCCTGCGCAAACCAGCTCCTTTAGTTACCAGCCTCCCTTGCAGACGCAGACCTTCGAGGCATTCATGTATAAATCGCATGTATTGCCCTGGGCCTTTGTCTCGCTGCGCCCGCTGAGCTCGATTACCAGTCCCGCCACCCAGCAGGATTTCTATCTGGTGATTATTGCGGTGGTTGTGACTTTTATTGCCGCAGTCGTTGGTCTCTGGCTCGGTCAGACGATTACGCGCCCTATTCTGCAATCAGCCTCTCTCTTGAGTGGCAGTAGCGATATGTTGAATACGCTGGCGGCTCGTGAGCAGGTGACTGCAACCGAGCAGAAATGGATTGTAGAATCTTCGCAGACCGCTCTGCAATCGGTGCAATATTATACTGAGGCGACCACGATTGCGGTTCGCAAGCTGGATCAAGTCGGGAATGCGTTGCGTGAGGATCTGCAAAGAAATAATCGCGAGTTGGCCTTGCAGCATCTGAGCGATATTATCGAGGCAGCTAGATATCTCGATAAGGTTGCGACCCATCAAGATCGTAGTAGTCAGAGCCTGACAACCGCTATCCGTATTGCCTCGCAAGTGACCGAGCAGCTAATTTCAGGTGCGACCTCAGCGACCGATGCTGCCACACAATTGCAGGAAGTTATCAAGCAACTACGTCAGGTGGTTGGCAACTAGTCAGAAAGGATCTGCAAGATGAAGAGTTCTCATCACGCCCGTTGGCTTTGGTATCGTATCTCTGGAGTGCTTATTCTTTCGAGTTTGTTGCTCAGCTCTTGCTCGCTTGGCGGTTCAAGCACACGGAACACGCAGCTCTCTGGAAAAGATGGAAAAGATTGTATGAAGGTCGGTATCTTGCTTCCTGATACGACTTCATCAAATCGCTGGGAAGCCTACGACCACCCATTGCTGGTCAATGCAATCCAGAATGCTCTGCCGGGCGTGCATATTGACTATTCTAACGCCCAGGCGAGCGGAAGCAGGCAGCAGCAAGCCGCCGATCAGGATTTGGCGAATGGGGATTGTATCCTGGTGCTGGCCCCGCATGACAGTGTGACTGCGGCCTCGATTGTTGAAGATGCGAAGGCCCAGCATGTACCAGTGATCGCCTATGACCGTCTGGTCCAGTCTAAAGATCTCAACTATTATGTTTCGTTTGACGGTGAAAAAGTGGGCGAACTGCAAGCCCAGTATATTAAGGATCATTATCAGCGCTATGTTCCCGTCAATGGCAGCCACAATGTCATCGTGGTCAATGGCTCGCAGACCGACTCAAATGGATTGCTATTCAGCATCGGGATGCATGCAATACTTGATCCTCTTTTTGCCAGTAAACAACTCATAAAGACCGATGAACAATTTACGCCTGACTGGAGCTCAAATAGTGCGCAGGTCGAGGCTGAAGCCATGTTTTCAAATGTGCAAGATAATGTTCAGATTGCTTATGTCGCTAATGATTCGATGGCGGCCAGCGTGATTGCTGTGGCAAAGGCTGCGAAGATGGAGGGGAAGGTGTTGATTACAGGTCAGGACGCCTCGGTTGTCGGCATCAACAATATCCTGAATAACTCGCAAAGTATGACCATCTATAAACCCTTTAAGAAGGAGGCGCTCTCTACAGCGCAGCTGGTGAAGGCGCTTCATGATGGGTCCGATATCACTACCCTGACACATAATAGGACCGCCAATACCTATGACAACGGTGTTATTCCTTCTATCCTGGATGATCCAATTGTTGTGGATTTCAATAATGTTGCCAGTACTGTGATTAAAGATGGCTATGTAACGCCTAAAGAGGTTTGTTTCTCTCCAAACGTTATTCTACCCGGTACCGCCGGGGTCTGTTAGAGAGTGCTTGTTCATCATCTCTTTTGAGATCTCTGCATATGACTTTTCGCGCCAATGGCGCTCAGAAATAATTATGAAGGAGGGGCAGCAAATGTGCCATGCACATTTGCTGCCCCTCCTTCATAAAGGAACGGGGACCGCTACGGGAGAGGACAGAGCGTCGGGGAGCGATGTAGGTGCGTGCCGAGGTCGCAACCGAGGTGCGCTTTCCTCGTCTCGTACGAGAAGCTCTCCCGTAGGCTCTGATCCCATTTGATCCCATCATGTCAGCGCGTTGGGGCGAGATGATCGTACGTGAACGGGAAAGCGCACCTCGGCTGCGGCCCTGGCCACCTACTCCAACAAATGAGGGGAAAGAGGAAGACAACCCAGAGAAAAAGGAGGCACCCTTTGTTGACAGCACCGGGGTGCAGCCGCCATCTGAAGAGGGAGTGCACCCCAATACCGCTTCAATAAGGAGAATGGGGAATGCCGATGCATCCGTAGATGCCACCCTTCACGGGTGGAGGGGCATTGCCATCACGCCCCAAAGCCGCACCAGAGCAGGCGGGAAGGATGGCTCCTCTCGCCTTCATTCCTCTTCATGAAGCGGTATGGTAGTGCACCCAAAAAAACGCTTGCAAGCACGCCTGGATCAGCAACCCATCAAATGAAGGCAGTCAGAGTGCTAGAAGTCAATCGAATAACCGTGCGAGGACTCATCATAGGATGAGGTGGCGCGGCGGCTATCATAGCCCCAGCGGATGGAGGCGATGGCGAGAACGACAAGTATTAGCGTGCTTAAAAGAGCGAAGATCATGATAATAACTCCTGCTGTGTATAACTATGAATAATGACGCATTGAATAATGACGCATTGAATAATGACGCATTGAATAATGACGCATTGAATAAATGATTTAATTTATATTGATAGTATACACTGTCTGGTGGTATAATGCCTTTAAAAAGAAAAGTATTTAGAGCATTTATCTTAAAAAAGAAAGGCAAATTGCTATTATGGCATTAGAGATTGAGAAGTTGTTGGATGAGACAGGCTGGCATTTACTAGCGGAGGTGCAGGATAATGCCCGTCTTTCGTTTAGTGAGTTGGGTCAGCGGGTAGGACTCTCCTCGCCCGCCGTGGCCGAGCGGTTGCGCAAGATGGAGGAGGTGGGTATTATTACCGGGTATCATGCCGAGGTGAATACGGTGGCGCTGGGCTTGCCGGTGATCGCGGTGATCCGCCTATCGAGTATTCCGGGTCAGAATGTGAGCCGTGCGACGGCTGCGGTGACGATGATTCCTGCCGTGGTGGAGTGCTATCGTGTGACTGGTGGCGATTCAATTATCTTTACGGTTGTGGCGGCCAACGTCGATCATTTAGAGAAGATCATTGATGAGGTGACGGAATATGGTACTCCCACCACCTCATTGGTCCTCTCAAATCCACGCAAACGCAGAACCATTACCAGCGTGATGTTGCCCGAAGAACCAGTCTGCTAGCGCTACTTTTGGCGAGATCCATAACCAGTATTCCCTTCAGAACGTATACTCTGTGTAGCACTATCGGGGTTTTGAGATCATATGTACTGAAGGGATTGATATTTTATGAGTATTCGTGACAACGAAGAGCCAACGACGCCCAGGCCAGCGCCAGCCATCCAGGATGAACCATCCGCTGCCCTCCCGCCGACCACCGATGAGACTCCCGCTGTCGCTCAGCAGATGCCATCCCCCGAACTAGCGAAGCAGGAAAGTAACGCGGATGTAGCTTCAGGGAAGGATAGCCCGCAGGTTGATGCTGCCAGACCGGCTGTGGAAGCGCGCCCGATCATTCCTCCCATGGATATCGAGGATCTGGCCGCGCTCAAGGTGGCCTCTGATCCCCAGATTTCGCCAGACGGCAGTTTGATTGTGTATACGATCCTGGAATGCGATGCGGACGAAAATATGACGCACAGCTCGATCTGGCTGGTTGAAAGTGCGGGCGGGAAAACCGTTGTGCCGCGCCAGTTGAGTGCGGGCACCTATCATGATACGCAGCCGCGCTGGTCCCCAGACGGACAATCCCTGGCGTTTTTGAGCGACCGTTCAGGGATGCCACAGCTCTATGTGCTGACATTAAATGGTGGTGAGGCACGGCAGATCAGCTCGCTCGCGCAGGGTGTGACCGACTATGCCTGGCATCCCGACGGACAAAAGCTGCTGGCACATAGTGCATGGAAGCCGCAGGACGATCAGCGGAAAGATCCTGTGGAGCGCCTGACAACCGTCTGTACGCGTCTGGGTACGCAGTCGGATGGCGCGGGTGATCATCATGGTAGACATCAGCAGCTCTGGTTGATGCCGCTCTATGATGGGAAGGCCCTTCGTCTAACATCGGAGCCGGTGGATCTGCTGCATTCCTGCTGGTCGCCGGATGGGCAGGAGATTGTCTTTTGTGCTAATCGACGGGCCGATCCCGATCTCTCGGTGAGCCTGGCCCTCTGGATCTTGACGCTCTCAACCGGCCAGATGCGCCGCCTGACCCCGGAAGAAGGATTGGCCCAGAAGCCCGCCTGGTCCCCGGATGGTCGCTTGATTGCCTATCTCTATACGCCTGATCAAACCGAAGCCAGTAATGTAGTGCCGCATGTGGTTGAGGCTCGCGGTGGGACGCCGCGTCCAGCCGTGCCAGCGGCCAGCGAGCTTACCTGTCAGGCCTGGATTATTGATGAGTTGCGCGCTGAATATCTGGCGTGCCCGCAGTGGTATCCTGACAGTCAGGCCTTGCTGGTCCCCGCGCAGGAACGCGGCCAACTCCATCTCTATCGTCTGGATCTGGCGCAGCAGACGAGTGAGCGTCTGACGAACGGCAATGGTCGCTATATCACGCCGCAACTGAGCAAGAATGGCGAGGCCATCGCCCTGGTGCGCGCGGATTGGTTTACGCCGGGGGATATCTGGTGTATGGATGCGGTGGGACAGCATGCCCGCAAGCTGACCAGAGTCAACGATGCGCTCTTGCAAAGCCATCGCCTGATGCGTCCCAGGCGCGTGCGCTGGCAGAGCTTTGATGGCCTGGAGATTGAAGGTTGGCTCTATCTGCCCCAATTGTGTGAGCAAGAGCGTGCGCCGCTGATCCTGGCCCCGCATGGTGGTCCTTCACTGGCCTGGGGTGAAAGCTATGTGCATGAATTCCAGGTGCTGGCTGGTCGTGGCTATGCTGTTCTGGCTCCCAATCCACGCGGTAGCGCGGGCTATGGCGAGGATTTCTGTCGCCGTGTGCTTAATGACTGGGGCGGTGACGACTGGCGGGACTTGCAGGCGGGCCTTGAGCATGTGATCGCTACAGAAGCCATCGATGGTGAGCGCCTGGGTATCAGTGGCCTGAGTTATGGGGGATATATGACCAACTGGGCGCTTACCCGGACCACGCGCTTCAAGGCTGCCGTCAGCCGCAACGGCATCAGTTCGATCCCGACCGCCGCCGCGCTCTCCGATCAAAGTATCTGGTTCAATCTGGTAATGGGCGAAAGTGCCCGGGCGCAGCAGCGCTCCGCCCTCACTTTTGTTGATGCTATTCAAACGCCGCTACTGCTGCTGCACGCCCAGGACGACCTGCGCTGTCCCTTCAGCGAATCCCAACAGCTTTTTGTTGCGCTACGCAAACGCAAACGGATCGTCGAGCTTGTTGGCTATCACGGCACCAGCCATCTTATGGATTGGCCCGCCGTCGGCACGCCCCTGCAGCGCATTGACCGCCTGCGCCGCACCATCCAATGGTACGAGCATTACCTGTAAAAAATACTTCTCTGTTTTTAGCGTTATTCTTCTGAAATTGGGAGCGCTTCATGAAGAGGAATGAAGGCGAGAGGAGCCATCCGTAGGAGCCACCCTTCAAGGGCAATACCGCTTAAATACCTAAGTTTTGTCCAAATTAATGGCAACAGGTATGGGAGCAAGCAACACCTGTAACGACACGAGGAGGCGACGGGCCAAATGGGCATCCTGATTGAGAACAATCTGGACGATCTGACCAGAAGCATCCCGGCAAAGAAAGCCGCTGATATGGAAGACATCGCGCACCATGCGCAACAGCCCATATCCTGGCAAGG
>NZ_BIXY01000116.1 GCF_008326305.1 Dictyobacter arantiisoli
GTCTGCTGATCCGCTGGGAGAAGCGCCCGCGTTCCTATCAGACCTTGTTGTGCTTGGCTTGTGCGCTCATTTGCTTTCAACAATGTGATCGCGTTTCCTCCTTGTAGGTTTTCGGATAAGTTCTCAGTGGTATAACTGAAACTAAAGCTAAACTAAGAACAGACGAAAGCGCGAATCTACCATTTCAGACAATCGACATTCGCATTTTCGTCTGTTTATTTATATTGAACCGCTTGCGAAACAACAAAAAAACGCCCACATGGGCGGGTGAGACGGCGACTTCCTATTTTCCCACGCAGTTGCCCACGGAGTATCATCGGGGAGAAAGAGCTTAACTACCGTGTTCGGGATGGGAACGGGTGTACCCTCTTCGCTAATGTCACCAGCTCGCCTGCACATACAAGCGCTTGTTTCAACAAGGTGAATAATACTACAGGTTGCTCACTGTGTCAATCCCCACTCGAAAAGTCATCCTCCCTATCAAGCAAGGTTTTAAGGTAGCAGTAGCCGATAAGTCTCTTTATAAAAGCACATGCACTTCTCCATCCTGACATCTCACACACTCTGCCTTATCACTGTCTTCCTTTGCATCATCAGCTTTTACCTGCACCCCTTTATGACTATAAGCAGTGGCGTCGGTTGCCAGTATATACCCCTGTGCAGTGAGCACTTCAATTGGTCGCTCACGGCTGGCAACCCCACGAATAAAATTATAGAGCCGATGTGCCGTCCATTTACGAGCGTTCACCACATAGTCATCATCCGTCGGATAAGGATAATAACTACTTAACAGTTCATCCTGGGCTTGCGGATCGGCGCGACCATGATAAAGATCGAATACTGCTTGTACCAGTAAACGGGCGCCAAGCTGTGCACATTGCCGTTCTAACACCGCATAACGGATTCCATGGGGAATAGGAAAGGCTTCCTGCGTAAGAATAGGCCCGCTATCCAATTTTGCTGTCATCATATGAATGGAGGCGCCAGTCAGTTGATCACCGCGTTGAAATGTCCAAAAAAGAGGCAAAGGACCACGATTAGCTGGTAGCAAGGATGGGTGGAGATTGATACAACCCAGACGAGGTAATGCTAACAACGATGGAGGAATAAATGTAGCAAAGCAAGCGACACAGATAAGATCCGCCTGATAGGCAGAAAGGATGCTTAGAGTTTCTGCATCCCCTGGTTTATTTACTTGCCAGACAGGGATACGCTGTTCCCAGGCCAGTTGCACAATGGAAGTCGGAGCCATCTTCTTCATGGGTAATATACGACCAGCTTGACGAGGAGGCGTAATGGAGACAATAGCGGAAGGGATATGAATACCGGGAAGCATAGTTCCAGCCTGGGATACGACGACCGCCAGGACATCAATCGCTTGCTCCAATAAAGACTGCAGTGCGATCAATGAGAAATCACATTCAATTCCAAAGAATAAAACACGTGGTCGCCTCTGCAACGATGAAAGTGTGCTATCCATCTTTTTAATCCTTCCTGCCAGAATCTTTCCTTCCTCTTAAAGCGACACTGTCCAGGAGCGCACCATAGACAAAAGATTCCAGGAAAGCGTAACAAATCTCGCAGCAACTGTCAAACAGTTTTCCCACCAGATTACCGTTCCTGGTGGGATGCAAAGATACCCACTCACATAGTACAATAAGAAGGAGAATGAAAAAGACGTTGAGAGAATGATTCAATACCAGCGTCCATGTTTGCTGAGTATTTTGTTACGTTCTACTTTACTAGCATCGAATACCTGACCAGATACGCCCATCTATGGGGAGAACTCAACCTATGGCAAGAATAGTTTATTGCGTAAAGCTCCAACGCGAGTTGCCTGGATTAGAGAAACCGCCGTTTCCAGGAAAACTAGGGCAACGCATTTACGAACAAATATCACAACAGGCGTACAATATGTGGCCTGCACAACAAGTTTTAATTATCAACCACTATGGACTGAATATGGCTGATCCCGAATCACGGAAGATTTTACGTGAACAAATGGAAGATTTTTTCTTCGGACATGATGCGGCCATGCCAGCCGGTTGGAGCCCTGATACCCCTGGCTCTGGCGGTGGTCAAAAAAGCAAAGGTGGAGGCGCGCCACGAAGCAAATGAAAAAAAACAGAGAGATTCTTCTTATCTCATGTTATGAACTGGGACACCAGCCATTCACCCTGGCATCCCTGTCGGCGATGCTGCAACAGGCTGGCTATACACCGGTATGTGTTGATACGTCAATCGATGCACTCACCGATGAGCAGATTCATCGAGCGAATTTTGTCGCCATCTCGGTACCTATGCATACCGCAATGCGCCTGGGAGAACAGATCGCACAACGTATTCGCACGCTGAATCCAGCCGCACATATCAATCTGTATGGACTTTACGCCCTACTGAATGCTGACCATCTGCTCAAGGAAAACGCAATTGATTCAGCCATCGGGGGTGAGTATGAAATTCCTCTCTGTCAATTAATTGCAGCCACAGACACAGGCAGCCGTGAGGACGTTCCAGGCGTGTATACTCGGACGCATGTCAGTGGGCCCTGGATTCAGCGAACACCATTTATTGTTCCCGAACGTAGCCACCTTCCAGAGCTTGAGCGCTATGCTCATTTGGAGTGGGGAAATGACTCACGCGTTGTCGGCTATACAGAGGCCACCCGTGGCTGTAAACATACCTGTGTACACTGTCCAATCACTCCCATTTATCATGGTCGCTTCTTCGCCGTCCCAGCCGAGATTGTACTATCCGACATTCGTGCTCAGGTTGCACGGGGCGCTCAACATATCACTTTTGGCGATCCAGATTTCTGGAATGGTCCCACGCATGCGCTGCGCATTACTCGAGCTATGCATCAGGAGTTTCCCGCATTGACCTTCGATGCGACGATTAAAATTGAGCATCTCCTACAACATCGCCATCTCCTACCAGAATTGAAAGAAACAGGCTGTATCTTCATTGTATCGGCTGTAGAATCGCTTAACAACGATGTACTGCAACAGCTGGCGAAAAATCATACTGCTGCCGACGTAGCAGCCGCATTTGAAGAGACACAACGCGTAGGCATCACGCTGCGTCCATCTTTGTTGCCATTTACCCCCTGGGAAACCCTGGAAAGCTATCTTGAATTGCTTACCTTTTTCGAAGTAAATCATCTTATTGAACACATTGATCCCGTTCATCTCTCAATTCGTCTGCTCATTCCGCCTGGATCTGCCCACCTTGAGACACCAGGAAGCTCAGAATGGATAGGCGAATTTGATCCCGATGCCTTTGGCTATCGCTGGCAACACAACGATCCACGTATGGATCAACTTCAGGCTCAGATAGCATCTCTGGTTGAACAGGCAGATCAAATGAATACAGACTCTATCATGACCTTCTTCCAGATCAAAGCGCGTGCATTAGCTCTGCAAGGTCAGAAATTTTCAGCCTTTAAAGCGATGCGCCAATATGGAGAGCGGAAAGATCTTCCGCATTTGTCTGAATCCTGGTTCTGTTGCGCCGAACCAACCAGCCGCCAGCTCTGTGCCAAACAGGCTTGAATATTATGGTACCTGCTATTCTCTCTTTTACCCAGATCAAATCTATTAAGAGCGATATCTGATATAAGAGTGATATCTGGTACCACAAACGCTGTTTTTATCCTCCTGAATTATCCCTGAAACTGTGTTATAATACACAAAAGCTATAATTGCTCACTCTTCCAAAATCTTCCTGAATGAGGAGAATCTTTTTCATGGTACAAGAATTAACAGCCAGGGCTAAATTTGTACAAGAAATATTACAGGATAAGGGATATTCATCTCAGGTGATTGAACTTGCGGAATCCACACGCACGGCCAAAGATGCTGCACAGGCCATTGGTTGTCAGGTTGCTCAAATTGTAAAATCACTTATCTTTACCACCCGGATCACCCATAAACCAGTCCTGGTAGTAGCCAGTGGCTCAAATCGCGTGAACGAAAAACAACTAGGCACATTGATAGGTGAGCCTATTGAGAGAGCCAGTCCTGATTTTGTCCGTACACATACTGGCTATGCTGTTGGTGGAGTTGCACCTATCGGGCATCCAACCCCTATCCAGACCTTTATTGATCAGGATCTTTTACAATACACACATATCTGGGCAGCAGCGGGTACACCATTTGCCGTATTTCAGCTCACACCACAGGATCTCCAGAAGATGACGGGAGGACAAGTAATCTCTATTATCTAGTCTACCCTTATCCTTCATGATGAGTAGATACAAACTAAACGCACTACGATAACCCTGGTAACGTTCCTTCCATGCAGGTTACAATGAAAGCGTGCGATAAATTCAAAGAGGAGTGTAAATAAGCATGGACCCGATAGTCAAAAAGCAAGCCTTACGTTCATTCACCTATGGACTCTATGTCGTCATGTGTAAAGACGATGATATCGTCAATGCCTTTACAGCCAACTGGTTGACCCAGGTCTCATTTGAACCACCATTACTGGCGCTCTCAATTGAAAACGATGCAAAATCACTAGCAATGATTCAGCACAGTCAGACCTTCACTATTAATGTTCTCCAAAGCGGACAAAAAGAGCTGGCAGGCAAACTGGGCAAATCTTACCTTAAACATCCCGATAAACTCACAGGTGTCCCCTATATCCTGCAACAGAACAACTATCCAATTCTCCAAGCCGCGCTTTCGTGGGTTGCCTGTAAAGTGCAAAACACAGTTCCCGCAGGAGACTCAACGCTAATCATTGCTGAAGTCATTAATGCGGGAATACTTACAGAAGGCGACTCCCTCACGATGAAGGAAGCAGGCTTCCGACACGCTGGCTAGCCAGATACGTCATCACTCCGCTCCATCATTCAAGGGATGAGATACGCATTTTTATTGGAGGAAGATTGCGCCTCTCGTACTATAAGCGGTCAACCCAAAAACCTCAATAGAGTTATTCGCTGATAACTTGTGTATTTTCTCTTTCTATTTGCAATGTGTATTGGTAACATTTATAATACTCAGACTAGAGAAAATAATACGCCAGTAAGGAGTCACTTGCATGCAACACCAGAGTAGCGTCTCTAGAGAAACTCAGACAATTTATTCCGAATGTACCTTTTGCCAGACTGATGCTATTGCCTCCCTTGTCATGAAGGAAACTCCCAATTTCCGCCTTGTTGCTGACCACGCTCCACTGCTCGCGGGACATATTTTAATTATTCCTAAACAACATTATGCCTGCTATGGTACGGTACCCGCTACACTTGATGAGGAATTATTTTCATTAAAGCGCGAAGTACAACGCTTCTTTGCTCGCTATTACGCTCCTCCTGCTTATTGGGAGCATGGCATCTTTCATCAGACGGTTTTTCATGCACATCTGCACTGCTTTCCAATTGGGCCCATTAACTATCCATCCGAGGAACAGGAACAGGGAAAAATCATTTTAAGACAGGATGATATTCGCCAATGGTACAGCCAATATGGTCATTATTTCTATCTCGAAGACGCCCAACAAGCCACCATTTTTCCACCCCTGCAAGATGTTTACTCAGATGTTGTCAAAACAAGGCTCGGACCGGCAGTAGCAGCGCATAGTCCCTTTACCACCTGGCGTACCGCGCAAGAGCGACAATTGGAGGGGAAGCCGCTCATTGCCGCTCTGCTGGCACGATGGCATGAATTTCAATCCACAGAGTACACCAATCTTATTTCCCAAACTTTAGAATAGGACTTTTTTATAGATGAGTTAGATGGCTATCTCAAAAAAACAGAGAAGGAGAAGCATCCATGGAAATCCGCAAAGTTGGCGTTATCGGATGCGGCTTGATGGGCGGTGGTATTGCTCAAACCTGTGCACAATCTGGCTATCAGACCATTGTTCGCGAGGTGAACCAACCCTTATTAGAGAAAGGATTGTCTCGTATCTATAGTGCCTGGGATAAAATGGAGGGGAAGAAGAAGATCACATCACAACAAGCAGTGGAATATCGCCAGAACTTACAGGGAACGATTGGCTTAACGGATCTGGCTGATTGTGATCTGATTATTGAAGCAGTCATTGAGAATATGGAAGAGAAATTGCGTCTCTATCCTGCCCTTGATCATCTCCTCAAGCCAGAAGCCTTGCTTCTCAGTAATACCTCTTCACTAAACATAACACAGATGGGCGCCGTCACGAAACGACCAGATAAGATTGCTGGGCTCCATTTCTTTAATCCAGCTCCGGTCATGCAACTGGTAGAAATTGTCCGTACCATTTCAACCTCTGAGGAAACAATCGAAACAGTGCAACATTTCGCACAGACGTTAGGCAAAACATCCGTGCTTGCCAAAGATACAGCGGGCTTTATTGTCAATTTCCTCTTAATTCCTTATTTGATCTCGGCTATCAGGATGCTCGAAAATGGGATGGCTACGCGTGACGATATCGATACAGCCATGAAGCTGGGCTGTGGCTATCCAATGGGTCCCTTTACACTACTAGACTATGTAGGGCTCGACACGACGCTCTGGGCGGCTGAGGCGATCTATAACGAATATAAAGATCCGCTCTATGCCCCCCCTCCACTGCTGCGCCGCATGGTACAATCGGGACAATATGGCAAGAAAAGTGGCAAAGGATTCTATACCTATGAATAAGATACGCCCGAGTAGGAACTGAACCAATAAGCAAAAAAGAGGAACTGCGAGTCTCACTCACAGCTCCTGCTTCTTATTCTGCGACCGCTGGTCGAGGAGGAATTGACTTCCGCGTATTGTAGCTACGGCGCTCAGACACATAGCGTTGCGGCGTCGGTCTCACCTCTTCAGGATAGTATGAGCCAGCAGCATCGGTATTGATACCAGGGAAGTTTGGGCCGTAATTATAGTGACCTGTCTCAGCAGGAGACAGCGGGCCACGAGCAAACATTGGCACGCCCTTCACATGAGGTACACCGTACTCAGGCGATGCATCATAAAGATCGGCTGGTACACGGTCCAAGCCGCGCTTAAGCAGATCAACCTCATTTACCTTCAAATGAATAGTATCATTTACAATTTCATCATCGATAAAATGAAGTGGCACATAGTATACCCGCGAGAAAAGTCCGCCACGGTCAGCCAGAATATAGTTACCCAGGCGAGCCTGCACGGTGCCAAGAAGCTCACCATTTTTCGCTAGAATTTCCTGGCCAAGATGGAATTTTGCCAGTGCCCCAGCCAACAGCGGAGAAGAAACATAGGTTTCCTTTGGTTTAGCCATCGGATCTTCTAGTGCCCATCCCAGGATGCCAACCAGAATAAAGACTGCACCAACCAGCGTTAGATATGGAGCATCGGGAATGAACAACAAACCAATTACCGCAACCAGAATTGCGACGCTGAGTAAAACAGGCCACAAACTAGGATTGGGCAAGTGGACATGATGTTCCTCCTCAGCAGCCAATTCCTCCTCCTCAGCATTTGAGATGACAATGCCCCCTTTATCTTCTAAAGCGGGATTAGCACGTTGAAGAGAACTATCCATAAGCATTTCCTCTAAGAATGTATTACGATCTGTGAGGACGAGTATTCCCAATAAAATTGTCCTGTTCATAAGATAGCACAACTCTCAATATTTGACCAGACTAATAGTCTGATGCTGCTTGCTTGTGCTCCTCAGTTAGCTCCTCAACATGAAGAAGGGGCAAGAACATTGATAAGATGATCTTTCCCCTTCTTCGAACACTTGTACAATGCAGCTTAATTAAACAAGCGTTAGGATTTCTGGTGCACCATCGGTGATCGCCAGGCTATGCTCATACTGAGCTGAAAGTTTGCCATCAGCGGTGACAATCGTCCAGCGATCAGGCAGGGTCTTCGTCTCGTAAGTACCAATATTGATCATCGGCTCAATCGTAAAAACCATCCCCCTTTGGATGCGCAACCCTGTATGTGGTCGTCCATAATGAGGTACATTGGGATCTTCATGCAGGGAACGCCCAATACCATGACCAACCAGATCACGCACGACAGAAAAGCCCTGGGCCTCCGCATACGTCTGAATAGCAGCACCAATATCGCCTAAACGATTCCCATGGCGAGCCTGCTCGATACCAAGATCCATGCATTTACGAGTAACGTCCATAAGACGCTGCGCCTCCGCACTTACATTCCCAACTCCATAGGTCATACAAGAGTCACCCGACCAGCCATTGAGCAGAACACCGATATCGACACCAATAATGTCACCATCTTGCAATATTTTATCGGTGCTAGGAATACCATGACAAATAACCTCGTTCACCGAGGCACAAATCGTACCCGGGAACGGGGGAACGGCTGGTCGACCATGCCCACCGGGATGGGCGCCATATCCTTTATACAAAGGAATGGCATTTTTGCCCCGAATATAATCTTCCGCAATCTTATCAAGCTCATCTGTCGATACGCCTGGCTTGACGTATGGGCGAAGCACCTCAAATGTCTCTGCTACCAGACGCCCTGCCTCGCGTAAGTTATCAACCTCTTTGCGAGATTTTAAAAGAACTGCCATAAAATCCTCTTTTTCAAAAAAAACGGTCAGGCGAATGATGTCTCCTGTGTGGGCTTATCAGGAAAAGAAGGATATTCGAGAGAAATATTCCGCTCTTGTGTGTGTTCCCACTTCAGCAAATCATCGGTCGTAACCAGAAAGTAGCGGCTAAAGTACGTGAGAAGATGATCAATTGTAGTGTAATCAATGCGCTGGCTCTTTCCGGTATGAAGAACAGCCAGTACACTCAGCGAGACGCCGCTCTCATAGGCTAATCGACGCAAACTCAGTGCGGGCTCACCCCGCCTGGCTCGCTCAACGTTTGCCCGGGCAAGCAGCAAGCGTAGTTTGCAATAAATTGGCAAGACCAATACCTCAAAGTATTCTGCTTTTGTTCACAATCAACTCCGCTCTCTTCAGTATAACAAAGTTTGTTGTGGAATGTCAACACAATGTGAGCTCTTACCCATACAACCAGTCACGACTAGAGATACTATTTTTCCTGGTACTCAAGCTAAATGCGCTCAATGGAATACTTGCAATCTGTCAGACTTCCTCGTATACTGGCACCAAACCATAGAACATATGTATGCTCATTTTTCCTTTTTGTAGAGAATTCCCACTACAGAAACTATCTATGATGAATTGACGAGGTGTCTATGAGCGATGAAGAAATGTCAATTGCAACCTTACGCTTGCCTTCAACATTAAGCGCATATAGTGGAGGGAAAAGCCAGATTTCACTACCTGCCAATACTGTAGAACAATTATTAACTGCTTTAAAACTAGCACATCCTCTCCTCTGGGAACGGCTATGCACTGAGGAAGGCGCCATTCGTGAGCACGTACGTATTTTTGTGGACAACCAACTGGTGAGCGGAAATGACGGCTTAAAAACAGATTTAGAACCTGGACAAGAAGTTATCGTGCTCCCCACCACATTTAATGTATAGTCACTATCTTTTCCTTCCTACAAAAGCCATCCTGTAGTTTTGCAGCACAACTAAAAACATGCCAGCACATGTACACAAGTACCTTTAGTGCTTGATCTGAAAAGTATTCCTGAGCAGCAAATTACATTCGTAGATTTACATCTGTCAATGTTAGACTCACTATCAAGCAAAGGGCGTATCGAATACTCGATACGCTTTTATTCATACAAAGTGTTTGATAGAGAGATAAACACTATGATCAGAAAACACAACGCATTTCTCTGTAATCCAGCAAATACGTCCATATCATCTACTTCCCTCTTTTTGAAGAGCCTTTGCTTGCTCGACAAACTGTGGTATACTTAGACTATCTAACTAATTCACTAAAAAACTATTTTGAGGAATCCTGTGTCCAAAATCCAATCTGAGGACGATGAACTTAGTATCTACGCGCTAGCCAGTTCTATTCTTAATATTGTGCCATCTATCTTGCGCGACCTCTACACGGATGTTTTAAACACGACCGCCTCCATGGATAGTCCAGAGTCTCATGATCTTTCAGAGTTCCGCGTCACAACCAATCAGCTGGCGTTTCTCCGGGTGTTAGTTGAACACGAACGCTGTACCATGCAAGAGTTGGCAGAGTATCTCCGTGTGACTGCCCCTACGATGACTGCTATGGTGAAGCGTTTACTTGCACTTGGCTATGTCACACGAGATCACGATACGGCCGATTGGCGGATGGTCTGGATTACCCCAACTGAGCATGGACGACAATTAGTGCATTTGTATGATCGCGCCCGTTTGCATTCTCTGCAAACGCGTCTGACGCAGCTTACCAGTGAGGATCGAGAATGTATCACAGCGGCACTTCCAGTTCTTCAACGGTTATTGTCTACAAAATAAGGAAAAGCATTTATGAAAAAAAAGCATACGCCCGGGGAACAGCTCAAACACTATCTCCGGCGCTTCTTTAGCCTCTCCTTACAGGTGCCACGTTCTGATCTTCTCTATGGTTTACGCATAGCCCTGATAGTAGCAGCTCCACTCTTTATAGCTCCGCTCTTAGGCGAAAGCAGGTTTGCCGCCATTATTATGTTTGGAGGAATGTATACTGCCCTTTCAGGTATTGGCGGTACCTATCGCACTCAGGCTACAACCATGGGGCAGGCGGTGATCTTTTATCTAATCGGCGCGCTGGTCGCCTTTTTTGCCAGCCAGTTTGCCTGGCTCGCCATTCTAGTCGCCTTTCTCTGGTGCTGCTTCTTCTCCATGCTCAGTATTTATGGCTCCTCATATGCACGTATTGGCGCTATGAGTATTAACGTCTTTGCACTCCTGCTCAGCGAGCCAGCCGCAAATATAGACGCAACATTCCTGACAATGCTGGCGTTAGCTATTGGTGGAATCTGGTCGATTGTCGTTTCGCTCTGGTTGTGGCCGATACGTCCTTACCAACCTGAAACTCAAGTCGTAACAGATTACTACCGTACATTAGCAACTTTCACACGTAATCTGTTTCAGTTTAATCATTCTACGATGAAGAAAACCCGGGGGCAGATCTGGGAAAAACGAAACAATGCCCACAGCATGGTTATTTCTGCCCATGCAAATGATGAAGAAACAACCGCTGAAATACGGCGTCTCAGCCTGCTGACATTGCATGCGGATCGCTTCTTTCATACAGCATTATCACTGACCAAAACCCTGGAACATGCAACGCAGGTAGGTCTATCCACACAGACACAACAGATCGTAGAACACGGTCTGCAACAGATAGCAATCGTCCTCGATCAGATAACGCAGGCCACACGCCAGAATAAACGTACCATTAAACGTACTGTCCTTGATCAAGTCGTCGTTGAACTCACCGGGCGTGAACAGGCGCTTCAGGAACTGTACAATAGAGAAATGGTACAAGCAGAACACTATCATCACACAGCTACGCCTGCCATACTTCATAAGATCAGCTTACAGCGCTTTCCTCAACCAAAGGAGTATCGAGCAATCTCTCATGCTCTTCATCTCCTCCAT
Organism: Dictyobacter arantiisoli; assembly: GCF_008326305.1. Taxonomy (GTDB): domain Bacteria; phylum Chloroflexota; class Ktedonobacteria; order Ktedonobacterales; family Ktedonobacteraceae; genus Dictyobacter; species Dictyobacter arantiisoli. The sequence goes on from NZ_BIXY01000116.1 coordinate 11,451, forward strand.
ATCTTCCAAGAACTCATCCATACTTTAATGATAATGATAGATACCATTAATCAAGCTGATGAAGAACATCTCCATGGATTTCAAGTAAGTGCTATACGAAAAGCATATCGACAGAAGCGCTCGCACTTTTTGAAAGATTGGTTCAACACATTGACATGGAAATCTCCTACCTTCCGGCATGCAGTTCGGTTTGGTCTCGCAATGGCTATTGGTGTTGCAATTTACAAGTTGTTCGGGATTGAACATGGCTTCTGGATTTCGTTGACTATTACTATTTGTTTGAAATCACAGTTCAGTACCACCATAAAAAAAGGATTCGAACGAGTTGGCTTTACTCTCTTTGGTGCCTTGCTAGCAGCGCTAGCGGTAGCTTTTATCCGTGTTCCCTTCGATATGTTGGTTTTAATCGTATTGTGTAGCGTCTTTGCCTTTACCTACTATCAGCACAGATACAAAATCTATGTCATCTTTATCACGCCATTTTCGCTCCTCTTGAATTCGCTGGACACACCCGGACATTGGAGCATTGCCCTGCTCCGTTTTGGCAATACCTTGATCGGTGGTGTGCTCGCTCTTCTCATTGGTTATCTTCTATGGCCACAATGGGAAAGTGAACGTTTACCAAAACAACTCGCGAAGGCAATCGAGACCAACCGTCAGTTCTTACGCAGTGTACTCGCGGTTTACTTCAATCAGCCCTGGCAACCACATCTTGTTCGTCAACAGGCTCAAAAAGCTCAGTTGGCCAATAACGACGTTGCTGCTGCCTATCAACGCTTATTGGCAGAACCCAAACGGAAGCGCGGGAATGCAGAGCAATGGGAAACATTGATTCTCAATAGTCAACAGCTGTGGGATTGTATCAATGCACTATCCACCCATTCTACTTTGCTCGATAAACAGAACCAATTGCCGCATCTCGTGTCATTTACACGTTCTGCTGATGCTATGCTGACACAGCTAGAAGGGTTGGCAAGAGGCGCAGAACAGCAAAACGCCTCGTCGCTCCCCATCCAACAATTTAGTGAAAACCTGCAACAACTCCAGGCACTTCAACAACGTTTACTGGCATACAATCCTGTAAGCTATCGAACGGCAGACCTGCCTATCAAAAAGCAAGCCTTAAAAGATGTCGTACCAGCTATCACAGTCCTGGATCAAATTGCCCAGTATGTGGCTGGTATGTATCAAACATTGAGCCCTCGTTAAAAAAATATCCTCCCTATAGTATTCGTACAAACACGAATACTATAGGGAGGATATTTTCCACTGTCTGCCGGAAGCCGCATATGATGAATTCTGAAAATTCCGCTTGCCTGGGAGAATTGCTATTTCACTTGCAAACCATGCATTTCGCTCGTGCTCACGAAAACCATGCCATCTTCAATGGAAGGACGATTAATTCTCCCTTTACCCACTTTAGCAGTAAAAAGTATTTGTCCATTCTGAGCACTAATCCCATACAATTCTCGCCCAAAGGTGCTAACACAAATTAGATTTTCGACAATAACAGGCGCTGATTCAATTTCATGCTTGAGATGAGCAATCCAGAGAATTTTTCCAGTTTTGGTATCAATGGCGTGGAGTTTGGTATTGGAAGAATCTCCAACAAATCCACCATGCGCACCAACATAGGCAATTCCATTTTTGAGTATGAGATCCCCTGAAAGATGCTTATCCATTTGTAACGTCCAGAATACCTGCTGGGTCCGCATATCCATCGCATAGAGATCACCATTCAGCAAACAAATAGCAGTGATTCCATCCACGGTCGTTTCGGCGGCGAGTATATCGCCAATGTCAGAGAAGGTATTGAGTTTTTGCCCCGTCAGGGCATCCAGTTCATAACTGTAGCCACGTTCAGTTCCCAGATACATCTTGCCACTGGCAACCACTGGACGATTAGCCATACCTGCTTTGATCGTGACGCTCCAACATTCTCTTCCGGTCTCAGCATCTAGAGCATAGACACCATGTTCTGGATATGCGTATACCATATCATTGGCAATTGTTGGCTTGACCTTGATGTATTCGATGGTAGGAAACGACCAACGGACAGCACCAGTACAAGCATCAATCGCATAAACCTCTCCAGGTAGATTGATATTTCCCGTACAGACGTAGACGGTCCCATTGGCAACAACCGGTGCATCATAGATGCCATAGCTCGTCGTTACAGCCCAGAGAGGCTGGCCTGTTGCGGCATCCAGGGCCCGCAATTGATTCGCCTCTCGATTAGGATTATCAACGTTTGTTGTGTAGGTGCCAGCATACAAAATTCCATTAAACACTGCCGGCTCTGAATAATAGGTATGATCTAAACCTGTATTCACAGACCAGACGAGCAATGCCTGCATGCCGTTCCCACCTGTGATATGCATGGGTGGACGGGCTTGAGGCGTTTTTTGTATGCCACTGCCAGCATTACTGATACCTTCTAACTGTGTTTGATGAGGATCAGATAGTTGGCTGGCCCTACGGATATTTACAGCGGGACGCCCAGGTACTTCAGGCTCAATATCCCAAAGATCATTATCCGGCGCCTGAGCTGGCTTGATCTCCGGAGTAGGATTTTTGGGTAACGGTGGCAGTGGCGTACTCGTAGAAATTGGCAATCCAGCCGCCAGACGCAGTGCTCTCACAAAATCTGCGACACTGTCATAACGATCATCACGTTCCTTTGAGAGCGCTTTTAAAATTACCGCCTCAATCTCAGGCGGAATATCAGGATTCAATTCCCGGGGCTCAATCGGAGCTTCATAAATGTGTTTGTAGCCAATCGTATAAGGGTCATCTGCCGTAAAAAGTTGTTGCCCGGTGAGAAGTTCGTAGGCAATGCAGGCCAGGGCATATTGATCACTCTTTTTGCTCACTTTACCTTTAAACTGTTCGGGCGACATGTAGGGCGGCGTGCCTATTTCATCCACACGGCGTGTCTTCTGTAACTGAATAGCGATACCAAAGTCTGCCAGCAATGCATCTCCATCAGCATTAAACAAAATGTTGGCAGGCTTGAGATCGCGATGCACTATATCTAAATCATGAGCATGCTGTAAGGCTTGCCCAACCTGATTAAGCAAATGCATCGTATCCATCAGAGGCATCAAACTGCTATTGAACTTGTCCAAATGGTCGCGTAATGAACCACCGGGCGCATATTCCGCAACAAAGAAGGGGTAGCCTTCATAGAGATTTGCATCTACAACTGGAAGGATATTTGGATGAGTCAATTTGTCGAGAATCACCGCTTCTTGAAAGAAACGATCTATCTCCTCTTGTGTGTTCAGGGTTGTATTTAAGACCTTGACCGCTACAGGAGGTTTGTGCTCCAGCAAGAAGTGCTGTCCCAGGTAGACACTACCGAAGGCCCCGTGACCCAAATCCTTCACGAGGATATAGCTACCAAGCTGGCTACCTAATAATTTGTCATTCACCATGCGCGTCCTTTGCGTAGAGAGGGCTGTTTAGAGTATAGCAACTCAAATTATATACAATTAACGTGCAATGCAGAAGAGAATCAAAAAAAACATTGGTCATACCAACATCTGGGACACGACAAAAGCAACAACTACTCAATGCCACTCTCTACATTCCAATCTTGTTTGCATGTTTACTATTGTATCGCATAACACAACATTCTTGAAAGCTATTTCTATTTGTAAGAATGTGTCGGACTCCCAGTACCATTGGAATCTTACTGCTTGACCTGCTGGCAGACGCGTGCGCCTAAGTTTGGTCCAAATTAAGAGCCAGATGCAATGGTGCAAGGAGTGACCGCAATGCGTGAAGCAAGGCCCCAGCTGCAGGCGCGCGGCAATTTAAGGTGAGCGCCTGCACGTGACCATCG
>NZ_BIXY01000117.1 GCF_008326305.1 Dictyobacter arantiisoli
CGATGGTCACGTGCAGGCGCTCACCTTAAATTGCCGCGCGCCTGCAGCTGGGGCCTTGCTTCACGCATTGCGGTCACTCCTTGCACCATTGCATCTGGCTCTTAATTTGGACCAAACTTAGGCGCACGCGCCTGCCAGCAGGTGAGCAGCAAGATCCCGCTGGTACTGGGAGTCTAACCTTAGAGAGTACAAAGAGTTTTAATATACATTGCATCAATGTATATTAAAAAGTAAAACTACGCCTGCTCCTGTCTATGCTTCGGCCAGGGCTCGTTTGATGCTTGATAGGGCACTGTCGATATGTTGGGTTTCGATGCCATAGTGGGTGACGGCCCGAATACCCTTTGGTCCCATGCGACTCAATAACACACCCTGAGCCTGTACTTTCGCCAGGAAACGATTGATCTCGGCATCCGAGGCTGGTTGCTGTTGCTTATCCAGCAGGGTAAAGATAAGGATGTTTGTTGCAACTTCATCCGCTTTAACGTCAAGCTGTGGCAACTCCGCCAGCCCGTTAGCGAGTCGTTTGCAGTGTGCGTGATCCTCAGCCAGGCGATCAATCATCTGATCCAGAGCCACGAGGCCAGCGGCTGCGATAATGCCAGCCTGACGCATACCTCCGCCCAGCAATTTACGGATACGGGTCGCGCGTCGAATAAATTCCTTATTGCCGACGAGCAACGAGCCAATGGGAGCACTCAAGCCTTTTGAGATGCAGAACATGAATGAGTCAACGCTTCTGGTCAGCGTGCTTATGGGTACATCGAGGGCGATGGCAGCATTAAAGATACGCGCGCCATCCATGTGAACTGGAATGTTGTGTGCGTGAGCCAGTGAGGTAATCTCTTCAATCTGCTCGACTGATAAAACCTTGCCTCCACAGCGATTATGAGTATTCTCAATACAGACCAGGGCGGTAGCTGCTACATGCTCATCGCTCTCATCCGCGATACCGGATGCCACTGCATCCAGATCCAGCATACCGTTGGGGTGTGTTGGTACCGCATACATTGGCGAGCCACCAAGTGTTGATGGACCGCCAGCTTCATAGTGATAGATATGGGATTGATCACCGACAATGACGGCCTGTCCACGGCCCGCATGGGTGAGCACAGCAATCGCGTTGCCCATCGTGCCAGTCGGTACAAAAAGGGCCGCCTCTTTTCCTGTAAGCTGAGCCGTTTTATCTTGTAGGCGATTCACTGTTGGATCTTCATAGTAGACATCATCTCCAACCTCTGCCCGATACATTGCCTCACGCATAGCCTGGGTCGGGTGCGTAACTGTATCACTTCGTAAATCAATGTGCATCTGCTAAACCTTTCGGTGGACTAAGAATATCAGCCTGTCCGCTGATTCCCTTTATTATAGCGTGTCAGGGAGTGGTGGGTATAGAGCCAGAGCAGAAATAGCGTATCAACTACATTTCTACTTTTTCGTGTATAGCTCGTTTTCCGGTGCCAGATTCTCTACAATATCTCTCACTTGATAGTGGTGCTTGCACCGCGTAGACTATAATAGGGAATGCTCTATTTAAATATATCGGTAGGCATAAGTTGATATTCAGTTGAGTCTTTGATGGATGATGAAGCGTGCTATAAAAAATATGTTCACTTTTGCCCATGGGGCATTTCAGGCGCGGGAGCGCTTGTACGCTAGAGTGCAGGGATGTGGTGTTCTGTGTTTGGAGAAAGGATCGGGTTCTTATGTCTGCGACAAGTGGTCCGTCAGAAACTTCCCATGCCACCCATAATGCTTCGCACTTTGAAGAATCGTTAGCGAAGTGGAAGCGTCGCCGGGATATCCCCATCGCGATCCTGGCCTGGATCGGCGTGGTGGCCGTGGTTCTCTGGGGCAGTTCCCATATTATACGTGCCCTGTTACTCCTCATCGTCGCTGCATTGCTTGCATATGCGCTGGCTCCGCTGGTACGCTGGCTGGAACGTGTGTTGCCCCGTCCCCTGGCAATTGTGATTACCTGCTTGATTGTGCTGGGCCTGCTGGCCCTCTTGATCTACTTTGTCACGTTGACCGCACTCCATCAATTTACGTCACTCTCCCAGCAGGTTGTCTATTTGCTCACGTCCCACAACGGCAGAGTCTCGCCACTGGAAAAGTTTCTCTTCTCGTTTGGCATTACCACGGCTCAGGTTGCCAACTTCCGCGAGCAGGCTGGTGCGCGCCTGGAAAGCTTCGCGGGCAGCATCGTCCCGCTGGTCTCCAGCTTTCTAGATGTACTTTTGGATGTCGTTGTCGTGGCAGTCATCACCATCTACCTACTGATCGATGGAAGGCGGCTGGAAAGTTGGTGTCGCCGTAGCCTCCCCGATTCATTTCACGCAGACTTTGTGCTTGATACATCCCAGCGCGTCGTGGGAGGTTATATTCGTGGTCAACTGCTCCTGGCGGTCCTGGTCGGCCTGCTGGTCGGCATTGGTATGCTCATCTTCCACGTTCCCTACGCTTTATTGCTGGGAGTACTGGCCTTTATCCTTGAATTCATCCCTATCCTGGGCACGCTCATCTCGGGAGCTATCTGTACCCTGATCGCCTTAACGCAAGGCTGGCTGATTGCTTTAGGTGTGCTGACCTATTTCATCGTCGTCCACATTCTCGAAGGGGATATTATAGGACCCCGCATCGTTGGTGAAGCTGTTGGCCTGCATCCGATTGTCTCTATCGCCGCCTTAATCGCGGGCTCTGAACTCTTTGGCATCTGGGGCGCACTACTTGCTTCGCCCGTCGTTGGCTTAATTCAAGCCTTCATTATTGCCATCTGGCTCGACTGGCGCAAGACTCATCCTGAACACTTCCAGAGAAGCAACGAACAACAACAACCACAGCACCATCCAGCCCTTGTTCCATCCGATGGCATCCACGAAAACCACACTCCACCCCATTGATACCATCAATTCAGGTTTTAGGAGATATTCGGGATTGAGATGTACAAATGTCGTTGCTTGTATTCACCATCAATATCCTTAAAGTATGACCAAAAACGTAGGCATCGCACGAAGCGCAGCGTAGGTCGATGCTCCGTAAAGCGTACGACCAGCTCGCTCCTACGCTCTATCATGCACCCTGGCATGGATGTTGGGGTAGGGATGGACCTACGGGCAAGTATGTCGTACGAACAATGGAGCACGGCCCTGCACTACACTTCTTGCCGTGCTTACGCTTTTTATTTATTGTTTCATATGATGGTCGCTATATGTTTAACATGCCTTTTTTTATGGTTTGCTGGTGGGGCGTTTGCTGGCTCTGAGCGTCAGGTAGACGAGGATGCCGACCAGGATAAAGAAGAGTGGGATCAGGGCATAGGCTAAATAAGCTTCGAGTAACATGGTTGTGTTCTCCTTATCGGATGCTGTGTTGGTCGGCGTGTAGCTGGAAAAAGCTCGTTCGCTATTTTTGCGATCTTCTCTATCATGCACGTTTCCCGATCCCGATAAGGAGACCTTTGTATCTGGTATTGATCTGATCAGTTTCAAATCAATCTTCACTCTTCTGCTTGATGATGATAACTCTTCCACTTTTGTGGTAATGTTTCGGAATGGTCTTCGCCATCCTGGCGCATGCGTTTTCGCACCGATGGTGCTCAAACAGATTTTTATTATGTGATGTAGAAAAGGTTCGAAGAACCTTTTCTACATCACATAATAAAAAGGGCGCAGGCGCGCACGCGCCTGCCTGCCAGAGAGCAGCAAGATCCCGCTGGTATTGGGGGGCTGACACTCTCTTAGTGTTCGGTGAATGGGATGGTGGAGTTGCGTTTGATGATGGTGTTGGGGAGTATTTCCTCGGTCGGCTCCTGGGGCTCTTTAAGGAGGGCGAGGATTTTTTGCGCTCCCTTTTGTCCGAGTTCACGGAGGGCGATATGCACGGTGGTCAGGGAGGGGACGACCATTTTCGCCATGGGCAGGTCTCCGAAGCCACAGAGCGAGATGTCCTGGGGGATACGCCATCCTTGCTGTTGGAGTCCATTCATCAGGCCAAAGGCGGTTTCGTCGTTGCAAGCGAAGACAGCGCTGGGGCGTTCTGCCAGTTGCGTGAGCTGATAGGCGGCTCGTTCACCACCAGATTGGGTGAAATCCCCTTGTATGAGCCATGTGGGGTGGATGGCGATGCCCGCTGCTTCCATGGCTTGTTGATAGCCCTGCTGGCGTTGATCGGAGACCGTGACATCCTCTGGACCAGAGACGAAGGCGATACTGCGATGTCCCAGGGAGAGGAGATAGGCGGTAATTTCGCGTGCTCCGCCCACGTTGTCGGTCTGAATCGATGGTGCCTGGATCACGTGTGGGGATAAGGTGACGACTGCCCCTCCGCGTTGCTGGATTTTTTGTACGATGGCATTGAGGTCATCTGTATAGTCCGTGTGGTTATAGCCACTACCGGTGATGATAATGCCGTCAGCGCGATAGTCCTGAAGCGTGTTGAGATAAGTGCGCTCACGGATAGGATCGCGTTCGGTATTGCACATGATGGTGAGATAGCCGTGCTCGTTGGCGATTTCCTCAACTCCGCGTGCCACCTGAGCAAAATAGGGATCAGCATTATCTCCGACCAGTACAGCGAGTAGTTTGCTGTGCTGTGCCTTCAGGCTACGGGCCAATGAGTTGGGCGTATAGTGCAGTTCCTGTGCAGCCTGTAGGACCTTCTCACGCGTTGCTTCACTGACAGGATAGGTCGAACTGCTCATGACGCGACTGGCCGTCGCAACTGAGACGCCTGCTTTTTTCGCCACTGCGACTATCGATGGTAATGGAGTTGCCATATTTTTCCTAGCGCTCAAAATACCATTAATTATTCCTTTCTGCCACTTTAGCAAAGTTCATTAAACTTGTCAATTTTGACCTGTCATACGAAATAAGACATGATATAATGTAATTCTGTATTGATTGGGTTTCAGTACAATCAGAGGTTTTTTCGAGAAAATAATCATCGAGGTGTTTTATTTATGGTGCTTCGGATCGGGCAGCGGATTGGCAACTATCGTATTATCGACGAAATCGCGCAGGGAGCGTACGCCAACGTTTATAAGGCAGTGTATAACGCTCCACACAAAACAATTGTGGCGCTGAAAATATTATATAAAGCCTTTATCGATCCCACTGCGGATGGTGATGTGCTCTCTCAAGAGGCGCATCTGCTTGAGCAACTGAAGCACCCCCATATTCTGGCCCTGATTGACTTTGGTAGCTACGAAAATTATCCCTATATCGTCAAGGAATATGCGCCGAATGGTTCGCTGCGTGAGCGTATGCGTGGTCGTCAGATGGCTCTCAATGATGTGCTCTATTTGTTGCGTGGCATCGGGGCGGGCCTGCAGTTTGCACATGATCACAAGATTGTGCACTGTGATCTCAAGCCAGAAAACATCCTCTTTAGTGCGCAAAACGAACCCCTCATTTCTGATTTTGATATTGCCCGTGTCCTCAAGACCGTCCGTTCCTTTCAGAAAGGGATTGGTGGCACCCCCTCCTATATGTCCCCTGAACATTTTAATGGCAAGGTGCGCTTTGAAAGCGACCAGTATTCCCTGGCCTGTATGGTCTATGAAATGGTGACAGGCCAGCGCCCTTTTGAGGGCAATACCGTTGAGACGTTAAAGGAGCATCATCTACACGATCAGCCTGGCGCGCCGAGTCAACTGCGTCCCGACCTGCCTCCCCATATCGAGCAAGCGATCTTACAAGCGATGGATAAGAAATATGCCAATCGTTTCGCCAGCGTGGCAGATTTTGTGAACGCCATCATCATCTATCCCAATGCACTTCAGGCTCCTGCCTGGGCAGAAGCTCTGCCTCAGAACAGTGGACATAAGCTTATCCTGCGTGAACATGTGCGTGGTCGCAAAGCTCCGGTGGATGATGATATCTTCTACGAAGAGACTATTTCTATGAATGCGGAAGCGACACTGGTTGATCTCACATCTCCTCCCAAACCCGCTCGACGGCGTGCCGCTAAATCCGCCACCACTGCTGCTAAACCTGCGGTCGGGGCTGCATCCACCAGTGCAAAGACTGCCAGGCCCAAAGCCAGCGTTAAGGCTGGCCCCACGGCGGCATCAACAAAGCCTGCAGTGAAAGCGGCAACCAGTAAGGTCAAAGCCGCTGCTGCGAAGATCCCACTTGAAAAGAAAACGCCTGCGCTTCCCAAAGCACCCAAAGCACCCAAAGCACCTACAGATGCCAGCGTTGCCAGAAAGCCCAGAACGACGAAAGCAAAGTCTGTGACCCCTGCTTCAACACCCAGGAAAGCTAATAAACAAGCAGTGGACGTGCCAGCAGACAGTTTTGCACGCAAATCCACTTCTAAAGCAAGCATGCCCTAGAAATTACGCTTGAATACAATAAATCAGTAAGAATTTGTTTCACTTTGCCAATCGCCTCACGTCTATATATTTACTGTATAAAAAATAATAGTATATGTGCTTTATATTGAGGAGATACGCAATGGGTATGCATTTTCCTGGAAAATCAGCATATTGTAGAGTTTTATTGACGCTATCTGGCCTGTTATTGCTTCTGTGTGCCATCAGTACCATCAATATCCAATCTGTATCTGCCAATAGCGTGCTCCTTCGAGATCAAGCGGGCGTTCTGGATCAAGGAAAGGTACAGACCGAGGGGGCAAAATTATCTGAGCCTCTGGGCATCTATACGACGCGCACTTTTGGTGGTGATCAGTCCGCGCTGAACGCTGACGCCAGCAGTAAGGTCGGGGATGCCTATACTATCGTGATCGAGATAGATGTCGCACATCGACATTTATCTATTGAAAGCGGTCAACAGTCCAATATCTCGAATGATCAGGCCAGCAACGCGCTTGATGCCTTCAGGCAAAATATTCATGGCAGCGATTATACAGGGGCCACGCTTGCCGCTATCGATGCGCTCAATGGCACCGCTCACAATGGCGGCGGATTAGAAGTTGTTGGTGTGGTAATAGTTATCATAATCATGGCCATAATCATTTCTCGCACGCGAAGGCGTGGGGATGGAAGAGGAAGAGGAAGAGGAAGAGGTTTCTATTCTCGTCCTTACATGTACGGTGGAGGCGGTGACTTTGGAGGGGGCGGCGGCGGAGGTGGTGGTGGTGGTGCGGGTGGTAGTTTTTAACGATAAGATAAGCATACAATGCTTTCTTAAGAAGGTCCAGCAGGGGAGCAAATCTGGCTCCGCCGCTGGACCTTCTTCACTAGCAGTTCAATCGTAAGTTGTGCTTGATCTTCAGGCCGGATCGATGAGACGTCCGACGATGCTGTAGACGATGAGGGCGATGAAGCAGATGACGATATTCGCCAGCACGTCTAATCCTACGGTTGGGAAAATTCTGAGCAAACGTGTATTGTAGAGGACATAGCCTACTTCGATAGCCAGGACGATGATCGCCAGGATCGTGGCACGAATGGATGAGCCGATGCTGGGAAATTTGCGTGGACGCAGTCTTGAGAGTCCTGTTGCCAGTCCTGCGATGCCGTAAAAGGCCAGCGGGAACCACCAGGTATGATAATTATAAAAGGCTCCCCCATGGAACAGGGTTGCGGTAAGGGTATTATTTCCTGGATAGAATGCGCTGGAGAGCAGTTCTCCAACCACTCCAACGATCAGGCCCGGCAAGAGGCCAAAGGCTCCGCCAAAGAATAAAGGGACCACCAGCACAACTGGTATCTTCTGCCCATAAATGTCAGGTCGGAAACTATTCAAGGCGCAGAAGAGGATCACTCCGGCGATGGTCGCCAGAATCGGCCACTTCAATCCATTCAGAGGCCCTAACCAATCAGCTAGAGATTCCTGGGGCTCCTGGTGATCATGGCGCTCGGCGGCACGTGATGATCCATAGTCGGACCGTCTGCCATAATCCTCTTCATCCTGCTCTGGGGGAGCGGGTCGGGGCGTCGGGCGCACTGGTGGCTGTTGTTGCTGCTGCATATGCTGCTGTTGTTCATACTGATTGGGATGGGGACGATTTTGCGGCCCTTGCTGATAGGGTGACTGCTGCTGCTGGTTTCCTGGGTTGTTGTATCCACCATAGGGCTGCTGTTGTTGTTGTTGTTGTTGCGGATATTGCCGTTGCAAATTAGGATTCAGCTGTGGAGGTTGGATGGGTTGTGGTGGCCGCGCCGGTGCATAGTTCTGTGGTCCCTGTGGCTGGTTATTATTGTACCCCCCCTGGTTCTGGTTATATCCTCCCGCAGGCGGTGTATGGGATGGAAGCACCAGTTTTTGCTGTCCAAATTGTCCGTCTACCTGCGGCGTTTGAGGCGGTTGCTGTGCTCTTCCCGCTTGTTTATTGCGGGGATCAAAGTTGGTCTGGGCGGCGGTGGTTGCCGAGTATGGATTCGGTGTGGACAGATTGTTTTCTGAAGGATTATTGGGATTGCCTGGAAAATTGTGTCCTGGTTGGGGGGGAATCGAACCCTGGCTGCCTGGCAGTCCCGTGCTGGCTTGTGTATTGTTGGGCGCGTTGGTCTGTGAGCCATAGGGCTGGGATTGCAGCATCGTGTAAGGAGCAGGGGTGCCAGCCGCAGGCTGGATTGGAGATGTTGTATTGTCTGTCTGCATCAGGGCGGTGTTGTAGTTAGTGCCGGTCGGTTGCATCTGTTCGGTTTTAAAGGATTGACCTGGCTGTGTGGCCTGTTCCAGCGCGGCGGCGAAATCCTTGATATGCTCAAAACGCTGCCTGGGATCTTTGTCCAATGCCTTCATAATGACGCGCTCAACCTCGGGCGAGATTTGCGTGAGCTTTTCGCGCATAGGTGGCGGCGGCGCGAACATATGCTGGGTACATATCTCGGTGAATGAGCCGTGGAAAGGACGTGTTCCAGTCAGCCATTCATAGGCTACCACGGCCAGTGAATACTGATCGCTGGCAGGACGAGGCTTCCCCTGAATCTGTTCTGGCGACATATAGGCGACTGTACCAATTACATCCTGTGTGCCCTGATAGCGTGAGCTCTGGGCGACCAGCGCAATGCCGAAGTCACTCAAGAGGATTTCGTTGCGCTTGCCGACCAGCATATTCTCCGGCTTGATGTCACGGTGAACAATATGCTCATCGTGGGCGTACTGTAACGCATCCGCCACCTGTTTGACATAAGGAACAATCGTTTCCAGGGGAACCACCGTTCCATGAGGATGTCGATTGCGTAGCGTACCACTGGGTGCGTAATCCATTACCAGATAGGGCGTCTCACCTTCGATGCCAAAGTCCATCACCCGCACAATGTTGGGATGGGATAGCCGTGCAATGGTTTGCGCTTCTTTTAAGAAACTGTCGGTATCGGCAGAACCGGAGAGACGTGTTTGTAATACTTTGATGGCAGCCTGTGACTTCAAATACTGATGCTCGCCGAGGTACACCTCTGCGAAGCCACCCTCTCCTAATAGTTGGAGGAGATTGTAGTTTCCTAGTCGCTGCCCAATGCGTTCGGCCATCTTGGCTCCTTCTTGCTTGCGATGTCTACCCGCATGCTTACTTTGCTGGCTCAATTGTAAAGAAATGCGGTAAGAACGTCAAGCTTCTTGCCAGGATGCCTCTCTGTGTCCTACGCTAAAAAGCTTGCCTGATGGTCATTCTGAGCGTTTTTGTATCATAAAAATCAGCCCTTTGATGGGTGACATGCAAGACTTTTCCTCATACTATGTAGATAAAGAGGAAGTGTGAGCGAGTGTGAGTCGAGAGAGGAAGGATGCTATGGCACAATGGATAGAGCGTATCCGTTCCCAGATAGGGGTATGGAAAATTATTCAATGGTATCTGGCTTTTCTCGTGGTGCCACCTCTTGTGGCGTGTGCTATTCTTGTCCTGGTGGATACATTGCGCAAGCATCATCGTTCACAGGGCCATTTTTTAAGTCTGCGTGACGAAGAGCCTGTGAACGTCAATGATACCACTGTTCAGTTGTATACCTATGGCAATGATCTTTATGATGCCATGCTGGATGCCATTGAGCATGCGCAACAGCGTATTTTATTTGAAACTTTTATTTGGAAAGATGATGTGATTGGCTATCGTTTCAGGCGGGCATTAATCGAGGCTGCGCAACGTGGTGTGGAAGTCTATGTGATTTATGACCAATTTGCCAATCTCGTCGTACCGCACTCATTTTTTCGCTTTGATACGGCTATTCATGTGTTAAAATATCCAATCGTATCCTTCCCTTTTTATCTTTTTAAATTGAAAACGTATGCCCGTGATCATCGCAAAATCATGATCGTGGATCAACATATCGGTTTTATCGGTGGCTATAACATTGGCGATACCTATGCTCGCCAGTGGCGCGACACCCATGCACGTGTGAGTGGTTCGGGAGCATTGGAAATTGAAAATAGCTTTATCGATTTCTGGAATACTCATAAACGTAGAAATCAGCTCCCGATTGCGGATCTAATCCAGCGAGATTGGAATTCTAACCTGATGATCCAGCGCAATGATCCCGTCACACTGGCATTCCCGATCCGTTCAATGTATCTGGAATCGATTGATCGGGCCGTCAAGAATGTTTTTCTCACCAATGCTTATTTCATTCCTGATCAAGCCATTTTGCACGCGCTTATCAAAGCGGCCCATCGTGGGGTTGATGTTCGCATCCTGGTGCCGGCAATCTCGAATCATATTATCGCTGACTGGTTATCACACGGCTATTATACGGAGTGTCTGAAGAACGGCATTCGTCTGTTTCTCTATAAGGGGGCGATGATTCACGCCAAAACCGCTACGGCTGATGCTATCTGGTCCACCGTTGGTACTGCGAACATCGACCGCTTGAGTATGGTTGGCAACTTTGAAGTGAATATAGAATTTTATAGCGTTGATGTAGCACGTGAGATGAATAAAATATTTGCTTATGATGCTTCCAGAGCCTACGAACTCACGCTTGAAAGATGGATAAAACGGCCCTGGTACTGGAAACTTGCTGAAACCATGCTCTTATCATTGCGCCCTCTCTTCTGAGAATCAGTAGAGATCCCCTCCGCTTTAATGCTTATCTTCTCAAGAATGTGTTAAGAAAACAAACTCACGCTCACATGAAATACCTTTTATTACCTTGAGGATTTCTTTATTAAAGAAAATTCTTTGTTAGTTAAATCTCTTCCTCGTGGATAAATTAAAAAGGAAGAGAAGAAGGGGATATAGCAAAATTAAATGTAATAGTGTAAGAAATGGTTGTATTCTACAAAAAGAAGACGCTCTGCCAAATGTATCGGTTTCTACGGAGCGCTCTAGCATAGTTTAACACACGTTAAATCATAACATGTATGTGATGTGATTCCTTGTAAATGTAAGAGGTTATACATATGTTATTGGAACGCAAGAATGTTTCAATGAAAGCTTACCGAATGGTGTTGAGGTTTTTTGTAAGTTTACCAAATCAACACATTCGCGTGAAAAATCCAAAGGTCACAGTAAAGGTCCAAAGTGCATCAGTAAGATGTAAATGAAGGAAGGGATGCCCATGGATACAACTCTGGTTGAGAAAGCTTTTGAACTGGCTGCTCGCTTGCATGCTACCCAGACGCGTAAGGCTTCGTTGGTGCCTGATGTGCCTTATCTGGGACATTTGATGGAGGTGGCTGGTCTGGTGACGGCGAGTGGCGCGCCGATGATTGCCGTAGCAGCAGCACTGCTCCACGATGCGATTGAGGATCAGGGGGCGGAGACGCGTGAACTGATTGAGGCGCAACTGGGTGGGGATGTCCTGGCACTGGTCGAGGAATGTACCGAGCCAGGTACAGGTGGCACGCAGAAAGCCCCCTGGCGCGAACGCAAAGAGGGCTATTTGCAGCATGTACGCTCATCATCCCTGCTGGCGTTGGTAATTTCCTGTTCTGATAAGGTGCAAAACGCGCATGATCTGCGTCGTCAGGTCTATGTCAATGGTGATGCGGCCTATGCGTCTTTTACGACCGGGAAGGCGGCGCGCCTCTGGTTTATGCGTGCCTTTGCCCTGGCTGCCCGTGAGCGCCTGACCGTTTTACAGGCTGAACAGCCGGGTGAGCCGCTCCTGAAGGGCATTGATTATCTCCTGTTTGAATTACAAGAGGTCCTATCCTATCTGGAGTCCCATTAATCTGTTGCTATCAGGGGGGAAATTTAACGTTGGCTTGCTGTATTCCGATCATGGCAGCAGCAGCCGAATGGATGCTTGTTCCAGCGATACGCAGATTTCTGAATGTGACGTTGACCATATGTCCATCCAGCCCGGCAATCAACGAGGGATTGGGACTAAACGCATAGGCGGTATAGTTGGCGATAGTGACGTTGTCGATGGTTCCGATGCCGTTGCGATCACTGATCTCAATGTCGATGAGGCGTTGTCGGATGTTGCCTCCAATCGCTTCCGATGTCGTGTTGAGATATTTGATGTTGTTCATGATGCTGCCATCGGCCATGTAGAGGGCAATGGCGCGATCAGCATGGATCACATCATTTTGTTGAAAGGTGATATTGGAGAGCGTAGCCCTGGTTTCGGTTCCCACTTTCAAGGCCGATTTTCGGGTATAGCAGATAGAATTCTCGATACTGATATTATGTGATGCCGCCAGTAGATGCAGCGCCCCGCTTGTCTTGACCGCGAAGCAGTCATCGCCAGTATAGATGAAGGCTCCATTGATGGATACATTGTTGGAACTATCGGGATCAATACCGTCGTTGTTGGTCATGGTTGGATCGTTCAGGATCTTCAGATTGTTGACGCGTATGGTGTGAGAATCCAGAATATGGACGGTCCACGAGCCTGAGTCGCGCAACGTGATGTCCTGCAGCGTGATATTATTGGCGTTAATGGTACGGATCAGTTTGACGCGACCAGCATCCCCGGCACTATTGCGCAGAGCCATACCATGGAGATCGATAGCTCCATGTCCAAACAGTCGGACATTTTGGACATCCTTGAAGAGTAACAAGCTGTCCGGCGTATCCCATGCATATCCTGTGCCTGAGAGGAGCGCGCCACTGCTCAGATAAAGAGAGGCATTGCTTCGCATATTTAATGTACCGGTGCGGTAGAGTCCAGCGGGAAAGTAGAGAATCGCATGTTGCGTGGCCGCTGCATAGATAGCTTGCTGGATATGCGCCGTCTGTATACTCCGCCCGCTGATATCGTTGACGTAGCGGGTGACATCCAGCACATTGCTGGCTGTAGGGTTGGGTGCGTGCTGTTCAGGGGCATCGGCGAAAAGGAACAGCTTGTCGGAGCCTGCCTGGAGGATAAGTTGGCGCGGCTCATGGAGGGTGAATGAGAGATTCTGTCCATGCACAGTTGGGTGGATGCTATAACGGCGTGGACTGATACTGTAGGAGGCTGCATTGACCGCCGTGACCGTGACTCTGGCCGCGCCAGTAAAGGCGAAGCGCACATAGCTGATATCTTTATAGCGCTCAACGAAGACCACTTGATTGTTAACTGTCACACGAATTGCACTTCGTACCGCTCCCGGTAGCGTAGTATATTGTATGAGCTGATTGGTCAGAATTCTTTTCGTTGGCTTGTTTATTGTGGTGGGCGTGGCATGGAGTGGCTCTTGTGCGATTGTCATCTGTTTGTCTGGACCACGAAATTGCTTGATACCGAACACAGCGGCCCCCACTAGTAGCATCCCCATGAAGATCCCCAATCCCAGCAGAAAATGTTTTTTCTGAGCAATATTCATCATGACCTGGCAACCTCCTTTCAACCATTGCTGCGTCACATCCTATCCTCCTTACACTATCGGATGTGGCCGCGCAATCGTTGAGGAAGTGTCGCTGTGCTGAATGTTCCGGGTTGCATACGATCAGGAAATACCCGTCTCCTGAGGATTAACACTGCCAGTGTAGGCACATTCTCGATAGAGGGGACACTGATTGCATTTTGGCTTCTGGGCGTGGCAGATCTGCCTTCCATGACGAATCAGGCCAACGTGCAGCATATAAACCCATGCTGGCGGTGCGATCTTCGCAAATACTGTATGGGCCTGATTGGCGTTCACGCTGGGACCAATCAGTCCCAGCCGTTTACTGGTCCTCCACACATGTGTATCAATCGGCATGATATTACGGCCCAGATTGAAGAGCATCACGCAGGCGGCGGTCTTGGGACCAACGCCCGGCAATTGTTGAAGATACTTCCAGCCATCTTCCGAGGATAGCTTATCAAGTTCGTCCGAGAGATAATCTCCCAGGGATTTGTCGCCGCCCTGTTCCTGTTGTTTCTCCATCAGGGTATGCAGGACATCCTGGATGCGTATCGATTTTATATTTGCCAGTCCGCCTGAGCGGATCGCATCTGCCACCTTATAGGTCGGGGCATCGCGTACCTCTTCCCAGGTGGGATAGGTATCAACAAGTTGGCGATAGGCTCTGCCTGAGTTGATATCGGAGGTATGCTGTGAAAGAATCGTACCAATCAGGCCACCCAGAGGATCAAAGTCAGGATCATTATGCAGCTCGCCATAGGTATCTATGAGGATATGATAGACATTTGTCAGATGAATGCCTGGAATGATCGATGTCGTCATGTTCTTTCCAAATCCAATCTAGTAGCAACCATCCTTCACGGGTGGTGAGAAGCTGTTACTCACACTTCTCCACCCTTGAAGGGCAATACCATTTCAATACAAGGAATTATACATCTTCCATCACCTCTCCACCCGTAGGAACCACCCTCCACGTCTCCATCCTCATCCTCATTCTCGCTCTTGAAACGGTCTTGCCACGAAATTTGGTCCCCAAAACCCTTGACAAGACCATCTTGCGTATGGCATACTCATTGAGCTGTCGAAACGAAACAATCACACCTTCCTTTTTGAAGGGATTGTGCTCCTGTTTGTTCGAACATCCTTTGTGCCACGCTAATGTGGCTCCTCTGAGATCATGCATCTCTCACGCGCTTCCCAACTTGGTTGAGATTGCCGGGAGCTGCCGGCTCTTTTTTTCGGATCGTCTCCTTGCTGGAGACAGCACGAACGATGAGTAAAATGAATTTCAGCGCAAGCGCAAATTCCCCGGGAAAAACGCTTGACAAACCACAAGGGATATGCGATACTACGGGAGTTGAAGCGAGCAAGCGAAAAGAAACGTACTGCTCCTCGACACACCAA
Source organism: Dictyobacter arantiisoli (assembly GCF_008326305.1). GTDB lineage: Bacteria > Chloroflexota > Ktedonobacteria > Ktedonobacterales > Ktedonobacteraceae > Dictyobacter > Dictyobacter arantiisoli. The sequence continues at coordinate 15,090 of NZ_BIXY01000117.1, forward strand.
AAACAAAGA
>NZ_BIXY01000118.1 GCF_008326305.1 Dictyobacter arantiisoli
GCCACCCAAGGCCGAGCCTGCACCACCACGCCTCCCCGCCGCTCCTCCTGCTACGCTACCTGGTTCCTCTCGTCCTTCTGCTCACCACCCCTGGAAGCGATCTTTCCTACCGAGTTGAGTTCGAGCTCAAAAGAACTTTGCGAAAATCTGAGGGGCACCCGCTGCGTAACTCCCCCTCGACTCTCTATACCAGTTCGTGTTAAAATAGGCCCGACAGCTATTCCACAAAATACAGCAATAGATAACGTGACATATGCAAGATGCATATTACATACACCAAATCGTCTGAATAGACTAGGGGAGCAACGATATGTCAGGACATTCAAAGTGGGCACAGATTCGCCGCTCAAAGGGCGTCAATGATTCGCGCCGAGGCCAATTGTTCACCCGTTTAGGACGCGAAATCGTTGTCGCGGTACGTGAAGGTAACAGTGGTGACACCGGAATGAATTTCCGCTTGCGCCTTGCGGTACAACGAGCACGCGACGCCAATATGCCATTGGATAATATTGAGCGCACCATCAAGCGAGCCCTCGGTGGCAATGAGGGCAATAACCTTGAGGAGATCACGTACGAGGGCTATGGTCCTGGCGGTACTGCTATTCTGGTTCAAACACTAACTGAGAATAGAAACCGTACCGTCGCTGAAGTGCGCAATGCATTCAATCGTAATGCAGGAAACATGGGTGAGAATGGCTGTGTTGACTGGCTCTTTGAGAACAAAGGCGTGATTGAGGTCGAATTAAATGGTCACGATGCGGATGAGTTATCACTGGAAGCCATTGATATGGGGGCCGATGATGTCGAGCCTGCTAATCCTGGTGATGAGACCCTGGTCATCTACACCGATCCTTCGGCTGCCGTACTGGAAAAGGTGCACAAAGCGCTGGAAACGCAAGGCTATAAAGTGCTGAAAGCTGAGAGCAATCTGGTGCCAAAAACCAGAATTGAGCTGTCGGAAGAGAAAACAGCCCATCAAGCCATTCGCTTGATTGAGAAACTAGAAGATCTCGACGACGTGCAAAATGTGTATACCAACGCGGACTTCCCAGAGGAATTTGCGGCTTCTTACGGCGCATAATTTTTGCAGCCGTTACCAGCCGCTTATGCCAGAAGGGAGCGTGGCTGATGCACCAAAATTTCATGCCGCCTCCACCACCGAATGCGCGGATTACGCTCGGCATTGATCCAGGCACCGCGATTGTGGGCTACGCAGTTATCATGGCGCGGGGAAGTGAATTAAGCATGCTTGCATGTGATGTCATCACAACCCCCGCCGGGATGCCACTGGCCCAGCGATTGCAAATTATTTATGAAGGAATTAGTAAGATCATCGCAACCTATCAACCGCATGAAGCGGCGATGGAGGAGCTTTTCTTTGCGAAGAACGCCCGCACGGCAATGACCGTAGGGCAGGCACGAGGCGTTGCGATGCTTGCACTGGCGAATGGCGGCCTCTCTGTAGCTGAGTATACACCTAAACAGGTGAAACAGGCTGTCACCGGTTATGGAGGAGCCGATAAGAATCAGGTAGGGGAAATGGTACGCATTCTCCTCAAGTTGATGGCTGTTCCCAAACCAGATGATGCCGCTGATGCCGCTGCAGTCGCAATTTGTCATCTGAATACAGCATCTTATGCGTCTGATCTTTTGCGTTATAAATCATAAGTACCGATATAGATACATTTAAAATTGTATTGCCCGTTGGGATCGATGGGAAGAGGGATTTTAGGACGAATGATTACAAGTATTCATGGGACTCTTGAGGCAACCGGTGGAGATCATGCTATTATACGCGTGGGTGGGTTTGGGATACGGGTTTTCGTGCCGTCTTCAACCCTCAACCACTTGAGCGAGATAGGGATGGAGGTATCCCTGATGACCCATTTTCATATGCGTGAAGATGGCATCTCGCTCTACGGATTCTGGTCGGATTTAGATCGCAATGCATTTGAACAATTGATTGGCGTGAATGGTGTGGGTCCCAAAGTAGCCCTGGCCATTCTCTCAGCGATGGATGCTGTGACGTTCTATCAGGCTATTGCCAATGAGGATTTACAACAACTGGGATTGGCAAAGGGCGTGGGGAAACGTCTGGCTGCCCAACTGGTGCTTGAACTCAAGGGAAAACTGCCATCCCTGGCTGGCCTGAGCACGGAGAGTGCGGCGATACCCGCAAGCACCAAAGCACAGGCAGAAGCCCTTGAGGCCCTGATGGGACTGGGATATTCAAGCTCGGAGGCCCAGGCAGCGCTCTCTAAAATTCCCGCCGGTCAGGCCCAGACCCTGGAAGATTATATTACCTTTGCCCTGCGCTCCTTTTCACGGCAGTAATATTCCTTTCTGCTCAAGCATTGAAGTTGTGTCAGACTCCCATTGCCTCCATAATCTTCATACATGATGCACCCGAGGCACTTCAATGCTTAAGATGATCCCAACTCTGCGCGACCAGGGATGCCGCATGTCCATCGGGATAGAGGATTTGCATGCCCTGGGATGCAGGTGTCATAAGGCCAATAGGTGTAACCGGGGTGCCTGTCTGAGCACGTATGGCTGTATGCACCGCTTCAAAGGCATCCGGCGCACAGGTAAACAGGAGTTCATAGTCTTCGCCACCATGTAATATCCAGTCGTGCGCATCACGAGAATAGGCACGTGCGATAGTATGCAATGGTTCGCCCAATGGCAGGCGTGCGAGATCCAGCAGCACACCACATTGACTGCGCTCGCAGAGATGTTGCAGATCGCCGCTCAAGCCATCGCTGATATCCAGAGCGGCGGTCACTTTATCAGGTCCCAACTGGCTGAGGATCTGGCCTTCACGCACCCGCGCAGTGGGCGCTGTATGCCGTTCTCGGACGTATTGCAGGCTCTGTGGGTCAATGGATAATTGGGGGAATGGAGGCACTGTAGGTGTTGTAGAGGGCCGTACGAAGGTGCTCAAGCCCGCTGCTGATTCTCCAGGTGTACCTGTAACGCAGAGGATATCTCCCGCGCCTGCTCCGCTCCGCAACAGTGCATATCCACGCTTTACCGTCCCGAGCAGGGTAATATCAATGCAGATTTGTTGCGCCACGCCCACGCCAGAGATATTGCCTCCAACAATAGCAGTGTTAAAACGGGTAGCCTCGGCGCGCAAGCCAGCATAAATACCATCCAGCACATCCACTGAGAGATGGGGAGGCAACAAGAGAGAGATCAGCGCGTAACGCGGCTCGCCACCCATGGCAGCGATATCACTTAAATTAATCGCCAGAGCCTTGCGACCAATATGCTCTGGTGATGATGTTTGTAATGTGAAATGGACACCCTCGACCTGACTATCACAGGTCGCCAGCAAGAGATTGTCCCCGCCCATATCCAGCACAGCACAGTCATCCCCGATCCCGACATCGGAAGAAGAATGACTCGTCAAACCGGCGGTCAAACGTGCAATCAACGCAAACTCACCCAACTCAGAAATATCCATGCGGCATGCTCCTGTCTTTATTCCAGCAACTTCGGCTGTACGCTCTATGATTTGCGCTTGCACAGATACCGGCCCTATGCTATCCTACATCTTATTCCCAGAAAATCATAGATAAGGCGGCCAATTTGCAACATACTACGGAGTTATTAGTGGTTACCCTGGCCCATATTCATCCGGGGAACGATAGAGATGCCCTGGCTCGTATACGTGCAATCGTTGAAACCTTGCAGAGCGCTCCAGGACTACTTTCAACACGCATATATCGTGGACACCACAACGGCACAACCTATCTGCTACTTACCACCTGGGAGGATGAGGAAAGTTGGCTGAAGGCTCAGGAGCGCCATACGCCCAAACAATTGCTCTTGAGTATGAAAGATATGCTAGTCTCTCCTCCCGAGCAATGGCTGATGTATTATCTCTGGGGCTATAACCGTCCAACGGTGTCCCCGGTCCTGGCCTGTGCTCATCTGATTAGCGTCACACCGCAACAGATGGATATGCTACAAAATATCTGGCTGAATAACCTGCGCCAACCAGCCTTACAAGACTGGTTGACCTATGCATTTCTGGCACGTGGCACAAATGATACGCCAACCGCGACCAGAATCGCGACTGCGCCCCATTCCAGTGGCTATCGCGAGGTCTTTCAGTTGCAGAGCACACTGCTCTTCAGCTTTTTTAGCTGGTCCAACGAAAGTGAACGCGAGGCCTTCTATGCGGATACGACCTATCAGGCCATGCAACAACTGGCAGAGCAACATGGTATTGTGCGTACCCAGCCACTTGAGGCTATCTAATCGGCGGATGTTTCCGCTACCGGTCGATCATAGTATTTCTTCAATTCAGCTTTGAAAAAATTCTGATCAGCCCACATGGCATTGGTAAAGGTATGATATTCTCCATCACAGATGGGTGCGGAGGCACTACATTTACGATGGGGGTGCAGGCGAAAGACAATTGAACTGCCACGAACCTCTATCCACATATGGCGGAGCGTCGATTGTGTGCCCCAGCGGAACAGGACCATGGTGTCATATTCCTCAAAGTGTCCACGCCCCTTGAGCAGATGCTTATTGATGCTTTGTAACATCTCTGCCAGGCCGCTTTCACGCAAAATATGCTTGGCATTCTCGCGCAGCGCGATCCGACGCGCCTCACGCTCCTGTGTCTCTAATACATCCTCATTCTCAAGCGAATGTTCATGCTGGTACTGGCTTGTAGACATGATACCCCTTTGAAAAAGCTAAACAAACAGATACTATTCAGACAAAAATATCGTTTTATTGAGCATAGCACAAAAGGGCAAGAGGCCACAAAACCTTCATCCTAATCAGGGGTGGGGAAAGGCCGGGGGGAGAGAAAAACTCACTGAAATTTTGCTAACGCCTCATTATCAGAAAAAGTATACGTGCTCCGCCCTCCACTCCCAACCAGACGGAGATGGCTTGCGGAACGCGCACGTGATCCTTGAGAAGCATAACTCCAATCAGGATCAGGGCAAACATGCGAAACATTGCTAGAGGATTGTTTGGCCTTGCGCTTGGCCTCAGCCGTCAGGCCACTGACCTCACACATAGATGGGCATTGCGTCTTATCACTGACCACACCGATTGAGAGTGAGACCAGCGGAAAGAGACGAGGATGTCCACTGCGATCCAGGCCATTGATGGCCCCTCGCTCAAGATCTTCACGCCGATAAAAAGCCCGACTCTCCTCACGATAACGCTCCAGGATATGATTACAGAGGATTTTTTCACGATCAGGCGTGGTCACAATCACAAAGTCATCACCACCCACATGCCCGACAAAATCGTCAGCATTGCCATATTCATAGACAACATTCTGACAGGTCTGGCCGACCAGCAAGATCATATCATTGCCGATCACAAAACCATAGGCATCATTGAAGGCTTTAAAGTTATCCAGATCGAGGTAGAGGACACACCAGGGATCAGAGCCACGCAATTTGTAGTCGATTGCCCGCTCCAGTTGTAAGCCACCCGGAAGACGCGTCAGAGGAGAAAGAGTATTTTGCTGCATACGGCGCAATTGCCTGCCAATATGTGCGAGAAGTTCATCATCATTGACTGGCTTGGTCAAATAGCTATCAACTCCCAACTCATAGGCACGCACTTTATCCGCAAGCGAGGTGCCATTGCTAATCATAATGATCGGAATGTGCATGCATTTAGGATGATCACGGAGTTGTTGAATGACCCTATAGCCATCGATCCCTGAGCGGGCCACATCAAGAATAGCCAGGCCAGGCATCTCACGCATTGCAAACTGTACAGCATCATCGCCACCTGCCACCCGCACGACCTGATAGCCCTCAGCTCCAAAGTTTTTCCTGACTAACTGCGTGATGACTCCTTCATCTTCGACGACTAAAATGCTGGACATATATACTCCTACCTCTACGTTTCACTATATACACCGTGTATACCGGAGAAGACTCACATCTTTCAGTAATTACAAACGGGTTTTTTTTCACAAATAGAGTGATGGTTGTGAGTCAATAGGCTTTCTTTCCGTCGATTGCTTATGATACCCTACCATAGCAGAGAAAAGCTTCTCATAGACGCCACAGCACACCAATCCCCCCCTGCATCTGAAAAATACCTTGTATTCTGATACTCTCAAATAGAGACGTAGTTAGAGAATGCGCAATATGCGTAGTATCAATGGATGAACCACCTCCTGATATAAAGCCCATCAGATGGGAGGATGAGGGCATTCAACCCGGCGATCGCTGCTTTAGCGCGCCATCTGATGCGTGAAAATGAGAAACAGGCTGTCTTCCAGTGTACATATAATACCATAATAGATAAAAATAGGTATACATATGTCATAGTTAGTATAACATCCTTCGGCTGACATGCAAAGGTTTTGTTGGACAAATCGTGGTCCTTCGTCAAAATTTGACTAAAACTCACACAACGCCTACTTTTTGGCTGTTGTCCGATCAGTCGGGGTAGTTTCTCTCCCGCCGCCTGCGACGGGAGAGAGAAGAGGGAGGCAATGGGGACACCCCATACCCCGGCAGGGGGACTGTTGTCCCCCTGCACCCCCTGCTTGGCACCCCGTTTTTGCTTTGTACCTCGGGCGGCAGGACTGCTGTCCTTTGCTCTTTATCCTTGCTCTGTCGCAATGAGAATGTTTTGATGGACACCGTCTATACAATAGAGACGATTGACAACGTCCTGGCATGAGATAAAATGGGATACAATTTCTTTTGTGTTATTCTTTTGCAATTCATGCCAACTTTATGTAGAGCATAACACAAATATCAGGAGAAGTGCAGGGGATGCAAGGGGACTGCATCACCACTGCCGGGGCGTGAGATGTCCCCCATAAGTGCGAACAGAAGCGGGATTGTGAAGGGTGCAACCCTTAACCTGGGGTCCGGGGCAGCGCCCCATAGGTGCGAACATAAGGCTTTTCAAGCGGGATTGCAAAGGGCGGCCAGCCCTTTGCCGGGGTTTGGGGTGCCCCCAAATACCTCTTTTCTTTCCTTATTCCGCCCGCAGAGCAGGAACAATAGAGAACCGAAAAATATTGATCAGCTTATGTATAGAATGGATAAACGGCAGGATGGGTAATTCTGCAGGGATACCGAAGCCAGTTGCGCAAACTAGCACGCCAGAATATTGACGCATGAGCCTGACTGGGATACTATTTAGACACAAGGGCATATCACTAGGGAAGCAGAAGGATAAGCGATGACCTTATCAGTACAAGCGGAACGACCAATTACATTTCATAGCAAGGGCCAACCAGCCCTTCTTCTCGAAGGGGTCGTACATACTCCCCCGAAAATAGAAAAAGCACCCATTATTATTCTCTGTCACCCCCAACCCGCCAGTAGCGATATGAATGATTCTTTAAATATCGCGCTGGCACGCAGTCTGGCTGAAGCAGGTATGGTGGCATTTCGCTTTAATTTTCGTGGCGTTGGTCGTAGTCAGGGTCAGCAAACTGATGGACGGCTCGAACCACTTGATCTGGCCGGTGCCATTGAGACGGCACTGACATTTCCAGGCATTGATCCATCTAAACTTTGCGTCATCGGGCACGGCTTTGGTGCCTATACAACCATGCTCTATGCGCCATTTGACAACCGTATTCGTACCATCGTCGCCATCAGTTTGCCAATATTTCGGGCCAGCGGCGGATTTCCACGCTCGTTTGAACGACCAAAGCTTTTTGTGACTGGCGAATTCGATGAAGTGTGCCCTCGTTTCAAACTTGAGCCATTTGTCGAGCAACAGAAAGGTCCAAAGGGCATCAAAATTATTGTGGGAGCCAGACATCTCATGCATGGTTTCGAGGAACCAGCGATCCAGGCAATCCTTAGTTATCTCCAAAAATGGGCCAGCATGCCTGGTATCTAAATACATGCATTTCACATATTTTCATAAATCATACATCGAGAAGTTGGGAGGAGAGGAACGTTGAATCCAGCCAATCCTATTATTGTACAGAGTGACCGCAGCATCTTACTGGAGGTGGATCATCCTCAGCATGAAGAGGCGCGGGACGCATTGGCACAATTCGCAGAACTTGAAAAATCCCCCGAGCATATTCATACCTATCGGCTCACGCCCCTTTCGCTCTGGAACGCCGCCGCCGGTGGTATGGACGCCGCTGCGATTCTCAGTCTGCTCAACCAATACAGTAAATATGCCCTGCCCCCCAACATTCAGACCGAGGTGCAGACGTATATCCATCGCTATGGACGCGTCAAGTTGATACGCGAGGGCGAGCATCTGTTATTACATTCAGATGACGTGATGCTGATCACAGAAATTATTGGTCACAAGAAGATGCTGCCTTATATTGAGCGGCAGATCAACCGCAATACGCTTCAAATCGATTCAGACCGTCGAGGGCATGTCAAACAGGCTTTGATTCATATTGGCTTTCCAGCCGAGGATCTGGCCGGTTATACGGAGGGTTCGCCGCTCCCACTGCACTTACGCGACACCACTTTGCAAGGCAAAGAATTTACTCCACGTCACTATCAAAGCGCCGCCGTTTCCGCATTCTATGCGGGTGGTGCACTGAGCGGTGGAAGTGGTGTCGTCGTCTTGCCCTGCGGGGCTGGCAAAACGATTGTTGGTATCGCAACCCTTGCCACATTGCAACGCGCAACCTTGATCCTGACCCCCAACACGGTTGCGGTACGCCAATGGATACAAGAAATCCTTGATAAAACCGATATTCCGCCTGAGATGATTGGCGAATATACTGGCGAGCATAAAAATATTGCCCCTATTACAGTCAGTACCTATCAAATCTTGACCTATCGGCGCAAAGAAGATGGCCCCGAAAATGGTCCCGTGCAGAAGGTCTATCCTCACTTCTCGCTCTTCACAAATTATGATTGGGGACTGATCATCTACGACGAGGTACACCTCTTGCCAGCTCCTGTTTTTCGCTTTACCGCCGAGATACAGGCACGCCGTCGCCTGGGCCTGACAGCCACGCTGATTCGCGAGGATGGTTGCGAAGCAGATGTCTTTAGTCTGATTGGTCCGAAGAAATATGATGTTCCCTGGCGTGAACTGGAACAACAGGGCTGGATCGCGACTGCGGAATGCCATGAACTACGCGTCAGTTTTCCCGATGAAGATGCTCAATTAAACTATGCTCTGACCGAGGGACGGGATAAATATCGTGTCGCAGCGGAGAATCCAGCCAAACTCGATGTGGTACGCTATCTGATTAAAAAGCATCAAGATGATCAAATTCTCATTATCGGACAATATCTTGAACAGATTAAACTGCTAGCGGAAGAGCTCCAGGCTCCCATTCTGACTGGACGTACACCGACCGCGCAACGCGAAAAACTCTATGAGCAATTTCGTGCTGGCAAGATTAAGCGTCTGGTTGTCAGTAAGGTCGCTAATTTCGCTATCGATCTGCCGGATGCTAATGTTGCGATACAGGTTTCAGGCACCTTTGGTTCACGACAGGAAGAGGCACAACGTCTGGGACGCATCCTACGTCCAAAATCAGATGGAGGCAACGCCTATTTCTATTCGATAGTGACGCGCGATACTCGCGATCAAGAATTTTCAGCCAATCGCCAGCTTTTTCTGACCGAACAAGGATATCGTTACATGATAGAAGATGCTGAGTCACTCTTGACAACACAGCCATAATAGAAAAAATAGCTCCATTTTTCCAGTAATGAAAGATGGAGATGGGCAGGCGATAAGAGCCGCTGTGCTTTGCTTGACATCCACCTCTACAGGGTGATACTTTGAGAGGCAGGAGCAGCATTTATTACCAACTAATAAGAGGATAGCATGGCAGATAACTATATTGAAGTAACATCACAAGATTTTACCGAAAAAGTCTTGCAGGCATCCGAACTTGTGGTTGTCTTGTTCGCAACAGAGCAAAGCAGCGCTTGTAAGATACAAGAACCAGAGTTACAGGCGATTAGCAAGGATTATAGTGGTCGCATCATCTTTAGCAGGCTAGATATCACCGGACAAGAAGAGGTGACGGCCCAATGGAAAATTGAAGGGATTCCAACCCTGCTCTTTTTCAAAGGCGGCCATGTCATTCATCGCATTAGTGGCATCGTCATGCGTGATAAATTACGCCGCCAACTCGACGGTGCTTTACTTGCCGACTAAAAAAGAGCTGCCTTTATTTTCCCCTATCTTTAAACAGGAGTTTCTATTTTGTCATATTTCTATCCTATCCGTTTGCGCGCTTCTCTCCACGAAACAATCTGGGGCGGACGTCGCTTAGAACGCGATCAGTGGAAAGCGCTTCCCGCGGATGAGAGTCTTATCGGTGAGTCATGGGAGACCGAAGTCAGTAATATCGCGCAAAACGGTCTCTATGAGGGCAAGACTCTCGGAGAGATCGTCGCTGAAACAGGTAGTGCATTCCTGGGCCGAGATGCCGTTGCGATCTTTGGTAATCGCTTTCCCCTGCTTGCCAAATTTATTGATGCTAATGCTCAACTCTCGGTCCAGGTTCATCCCAATGATAGCTATGCCGCGCAATATGAGGGCGGCAAACTGGGCAAAACAGAGTTCTGGTATATTTTGAGTGCTGAACCTGGTGCCACCATCGTTCACGGTTTTACAGCCCCGACAACGAGCGCTGAGGTCAAAAAGTCCATTGAAGAGAACACTCTGGAAAATCTGATGCACAGCGAAGCAGTACAGGCAGGTGATGTGGTCTATGTTCCCGCCGGGACCGTGCACGCCATTGGTAGCGGTATCCTGTTATATGAACTCCAGGAATACTCTGATATCACCTATCGTATGTATGACTATGGCCGCTTAACCGCTTCCGGTCAGCCACGCGAGCTGCATATCGAGCGCTCGTTGGAGGTCTCACATTATACACAGTCAGCCCAGATCAAGATGCATCCCGTTCAGGTTGCCAGTACCGAAGCGTATGATGATCGCTGCTTGATTGCCAGCGATTATTTTTTGACCCGCGAGATTACGCTGAAAGCAGGAGCCTACCGGGATCGTACCGATGGCAGCTGCATTATTCTGACGTCACTGGGTGCCGAAGCAAGCGTTGCCTATGGGGAAGATCAGGAACTCTCTATCACCCTGAGCCGTGGTCAAACCATGGTGTTACCAGCCGAACTTGGCGCATATAGCATTGCAGGTGAAGGCGCACTGCTCTTCTCTTACGTGCCTGCTAAAACTGATCTTATTCGTCAGCAATGGCAAGCAGCTAATCCGAAGAGTGCTCTATAGAGCACTCTTCCTCTCCCCTCTCCCCCAAGCTCTCTATAAACACTGGACCCCTGATTAGCGTTCGTGGCGACGCTTCTGACGCTCTTCATCTAAATCGGTAATAGTACCTTCGACTACCCGGCCTTCACGTTCAGGCTCAGACTGCGAAGAACGCATATAGGGGTTGTATGTCTGACGCAAGAAACTATTCTGTTGTTCTTGTACACGTCTCATATCAGATACGACTTTTGAAATGCCAGTCCCAATATTTACAATTACTGATATGCCATAGAGTACCGCCCAGACAACCAATCCCACCAGCAGTGTCACAAAACCGCTCGCGATGCCATTCCAAATCCCATCGATATGTCCATTACTGATGCCTTCATAGAGCACCATAATCATAATCGGCAGCCAGAAAAAACGCACAAGAATTTGCAAAAGCCAATGTACAAACCACCAGATAGCCTTCACTGGATCAGAGGGCATATTCCAGGGTGGAATAGAGGGTATCCGATTGCGCCAGCGTTTCAATGTATTCACATAAGCCTTCTTCAATCAGCAAGTGGGAACATACTGCTGAAAAGTTACTTGTCATCCCCTCTATTGTAGCAGCCAATCCCTCTATTTACCAGTGGCAAGTGAACTTCTCAGGGCTTTTTGGTAGTCCTGTTTTACCGCGAAAGCTTGTCAAGAAGCAATTCAATTGCTTCTTGAGGGTGAGCACAGAAATGCCGCATGTGCTTTGCAACGTTGGAAACACCTAACCAATCCATCAGTACTAAGATTCCTCCATTTAAAACGGCGAGCGCTTGTGGCGCATTCCTTATACGAACTTGACATGCATCCTCCCCTAAGGTAACATCACGTCGATAATGGAGGCAATTCTCGATACACCAATGTTTCTGATTCAAATCCAAAATGCGCTTGGCACCTGCTCGCTTTCTCGGAAGATTCGTCACTCCATAGACGATTTCTTCTCGTTCTTCTTCCCCTTTGGTTACCCTTCTGCGAATCTGAAACACTTGCGCGATGTGAGACCATTCTTTCTCGAACCATGCATTCATCTGCTCGCTGGTCCAGATTTCCCGCACCTCTTGCCTTCCATGTCCCTTGTTCACCTTCTTGTGATAGCCCCATTCGCTTGCATTGAACCCTTCATCAGCAAAAAAGTCTTCGAGGTCCTGGCGCATCGTTGGTTGATTCTCTTTCACCGTCAAAAGGTAATAGCCTCCATACGCATGAACCCCTGCACACCACTTCTTCTGCGTATGGATTGCGTCAGTACTGATGATCCTCCCTTTCACCAACAATGGGTGTAAAAATGCTCCTGCTGCCGTGATCTCGTTCTCTTTGCTTTTAACTGCTTCTTGCGCGATGACAATGCCACTTTCGCATTCATACAGCGATAGCAGATACACCGAAGGTTGCTCCTCTTGAGCATGACCCAGCGTCCCACGCAACACCTTTCCATCCATCGCTGTATGAAGCAGTTTCTCCTCTTCCTGCTGCTGTTTCACCAGTCGACTTGGTTCTGTCCCACACTGTTGTTCTGCTCTCGCTTTCAGAAGCACCTGTGCGATCGCTTGGGCTATGTCATTGTCGCTGCTGATACCTATGAAGAAACCGAACAGGCTTTGGCAAAGGCTTCGCACCTAATCGACGTTTTGGAAGTGAATTGAGTCTCATTGCATCATAAGCATGTGTATACGTTAGAAAGTGGATGATAAATGCTTGTACTATTTTTTAACACTGAGACCCGCATGACATTTTGTGCTCTGGGTATATGTATGAGTAGTTGTTAAGTGATGACAGAAATGTTTTTGAATGAGAAAGGTAACAGGAACCGTATGCTTACAGAACAAATCTTGCTTCAAGAAAGAGCCAGCAATCAGCTTCAAAAATCTCTTGACTAAACTGATACCGAAGAGCCACTCCTCCGAATCATCGAGGTTGCGCAAGAGTCGTTTAATGGATCTTACGCAAGTTTGCTGATAATGGGAAAAAGCACTTCCGTTGGAAACATGCCGATCTGCTCCATAAGCCAAACAGCTTTCTCGATCTTCTCTGATCGATTACTTGAATCAGCAAACTTGCGTAAGATCCGTTTAATTTTTGGATTTACAACTTCTATAAAGCACGAGCTAGCTTTTCTAATTGTATTCTCAAAGAACGTGCATCGTAGCGTGATTGGGCAGATCGAAGATCAGCAGCGATCGTACCTATGGTGTCACGCAATTGTGCTGGGAGGTGGTTCCCAAGATATCTGGAACTTGACTCGCTCACAAAAAGTTCAGTGAGGACCTTCCCCATTCCCTCAAGGTCCTCATTTTTCTCAAGTTGTGTGGCATTTTCTTTCGCTGAGCCAAAATCGATAAGTTTTAGCATTCCATCAGATTGTATCATGACATTTCCCGCATGGAAATCGCCATGACGGATATCGTTTGTGTGAAGTATTTCCAGGGACTTAGTCAGTTCTGCACTGATTGTAAGCGCCGTTTTTGCCACTGATAGACTGTCTTGAGAATCTTGAAGATGATCACGCCAAGTTGTATCCAGATGAGAACCTGTGATATGCTCCATCACGATGAGAAAACGTTTTTCAGTCACGGCAATCGGCGTTTCCAGATGGGGATTTTTACGATAAACTGAGCTAGTTTCGATAACTCCTTCTTGAATTAATCGAGGAAAATGTGAGTCATTCAGCTTTCCCAGTATATGCGCTTCCTTGCAAAAACGCTCCAGAGCCCAATTCAAGTTTCCAGGCTGAGGAAAAATACGCAAATCTTTTGCAAAGACCAACTCTTTTATTACCACCCTTTGGTTGGTGTTATCAACAGCAGAGTAGGTACGACCATTTAATCCTTGTCCCACGACACGTTCAACCTGGAAGGTTGATGAACCTGATCTTATGACATACTTGTCATCAAGAGGCGGAACGTCTTTCGGAACCTGCTTCAAATACAGTACATGTTCAGGTGGTTGAGAGAAGAGATTTGCATTACGTAACACCTGTTCTCCATCTGACCCAAGCCCACGATACCACTCTGATAAGGGTTGTGGTATGGCCCTGGAATCTGATGCTTCCTGAGATTCATGCATACCCTTTTCATAAAGAAAAGAATGATCAGGTTTTTGAAGCACGATATCAGGAACTGTATGCGCGGGTACATCTGTTGTACCAAACCTTCTATTATCCATAGCTATTATCTACTCCCTTTACTTCCTTAACCCAGGATGACACATTTCACCCACGTATCAAATAATCATATGGCTTATCCAGGGCAATCGCATCTAATTAACCCCATCAAGAACGCGCTGGAGATAAGTTGTGTCCCATCCAGCTTTGAGGCGCTTGGCATGGATGCCAACCCTTGACGACTTTTCCTGTCGTAAGAGATTCAGGCTAATGTGTCGTAAAACCGCCAGATTTTCAGAAGCATAGCCTTGTCGAACTCTTGATTCATCTTCCCGAAAAGCAACATCAAGCACCCAATGCAAGCTGTTTTCGATCGACCAGTGTTTCTGATTCAAATCCAAGATGCGCCTGGCACTTGCCTTCTTTCTCGGAAGATTCGTCACGCCATACGCAATTTCTTCTCGCTCTTCTTCTCCCTTTTTCACCCATCGGCGAATCTGAAACACTTGTGCGATATGAGACCACTCTTTCTCGAACCATTCATTCATCTGGACACTGGTCCAAATTTCCCGCACTTCTCGCCTCCCATGACCCTTCTGTACCTTCTTGTCATATCCCCATTC
>NZ_BIXY01000119.1 GCF_008326305.1 Dictyobacter arantiisoli
AATTGGTCACTGACTTCCCACGGTTTGGTTCGGGCCATCTTGGTTTCTCCTTTGCTTGGGGGATTCGTGTTCCTTTCCTTGTTCTTGATTCTATCATCTCCTTCCACGTTTTCGGATAAGTTCTCACGGGTGGAGAAAAGCGCCCATCTCGGCCCGAAGACGCGCCAGCGCAGGCCGGAAGAGGAGGCAGGTGCGAGAGGATGGTGGCCCACCACCCGTGAAGGGTGGCTTCTACGGACGCATCGGCGTTCCACATTCTCCTTCTTTCTTTAAGCGGTATTGCCCGGCAGAAATGCAAATCGAGATCCAGGAATGAAAGGATTGTCATGCCTGTAGGAAAAGGTACTCCATGCTGCTACTGTCATTATGAAGTACCTTTGTAGGAGCTTTGTGGTTTTATTTGATGATGTCGTATTTGATCTTCATCATCAAGATGCGGGTGACGGATTGGTCGATCTGGGCCTGGGAGAGGGTTCCTTGCTGGATAGCCGCACTCAAGCCTGCCTGGATGGCGCTGATTTGAGCCGGTGTTGATGGGCCTTCGACCATATCATTACCGGCCTGGATTGCCTGTACGCATGTTTGAGCTAACTGGTCGTCAGTCGGGTGCACCCCATTGTACAAGCCCTCCATATAGAGTCCATCTGTAATCACGACACCATTGAAGTTGAGTGTATTGCGCAAATAATGCAGCACTTTCGGTGAGAGTTCGGCTGCTACACCAGGGTCCAGCGCTTGCGATGATACATCTGTGGTCATAACCATCGCTGGATTGTCCTGTTGAATGATTTTTTTATAGGGGAGAAAATCGACTGCCTGCAAATCAGCCAGGCTTTTGGCAACATTTGGCAAGCCAACGTGAGGATCTACCCCGTCAGAAGATCCAAGGCCAGGAAAATGTTTCAGGGTTCCAGGTATCCCACCGTCCTGTGATCCTTTGATAAAGGAGCCTGCATAGGTCGCGACCGTGTTGGGATCAGCACTGAAGAAACGTGATCCAAAGATGGTTGTGTCAGGACCAACATCGACAACCGGGGCTAAG
Source organism: Dictyobacter arantiisoli (assembly GCF_008326305.1). GTDB lineage: Bacteria > Chloroflexota > Ktedonobacteria > Ktedonobacterales > Ktedonobacteraceae > Dictyobacter > Dictyobacter arantiisoli. The sequence goes on from NZ_BIXY01000119.1 coordinate 1,043, forward strand.
TTTGTATTAATGCCCAGTTGTTTGAGTTGCGAAGCATCTGTCTGCGCCTGATTGTAGGCCGTCGTCGGACTCCCTGAGAGCGTGAGATCCTCCGCGGAGGGCGTTGGTCCAAAAAATGCTGATGTTTTACTGACCGTTCCGCCTTCCTGATCAATGGCGATCAGTGGGGCTGTAGGATCATCCGTCGTGGCTTGCGCGGAAAAGGCCTGCAGGCCAGCGATTGTGTTATTCGGCCACTGGAAATTCCCGTCACTTTCCTGATACAAAAAGCCACCTACATGCTGCTGGGCCACCATTTGTTGTAGACTACTGGCTGCATAGTCGCTGCCAAGAAATTCAACCATGATCAGTTGGGCCAGCTTGTCATTCTGGCTCATCTTCTTGAGTAAGAGTTGTGCTTTAACCTTCACAGGATCTGGGGTCGGGGTTGGCTTTACGACGGCTCCTGTCGCATCGCTCCCATTACCACCACCACTATTAGAAGAACTACCAGTGGAAGAGAGATTAGATGAAAATAAAGAACATCCACTTAAAAGAAAAATACAAGTAAATAAAAATAAGGAGGAGAGGGTCGACCTCTTTTTGCGCACTGCAACACTTTTTTGCATGGTACAGCTCCATAACGATCTCTGTGTGTATCTGTGTAACGACCAGTATATATATTTAGTCGACGTTCCTTATTATAAAGCACTCATCACGCCAGGACTACTTATTTACAAAAATCAGTATATATGGATGAGTAACTATCCAATTTGCTTGTCAGCCTCCCCGTACCAGCGGGATCTTGCTGCTCACTTGCTGGCAGGCGCGTGCGCGCCTGCGCACTTTTTATTATGTGATGTAGAAAAGGTTCGAAGAACCTTTTCTACATCACATAATAAAAATCTGTTTGAGCAGCATTGGTGCGAAAACGCATGCGCCAGGATGGCGAAGAGCATGGGAATCAAACACATTCTAAGCTCGACTTTGTACATTTTTAGGCTTTTGAGCCTGAGGAAAAGGACGATTGCGACGCATTTTCGAGCTCACGTTTTCAAAAATGTACAAAGTCGAGCTTAGAGGAGCATGGTTCCTCTTTAATGATGTTGTAAGGAACAACTTGTTCCCTGATGTTTGAGATTGAACATGGTGTCCTGCCCGTTCATGGTGCCGGTGTAGTGGGCGTCGGAGCTACAGGTGGGGGATTTTACGGTGAGATCCACCTGTGGGTTGACGCTGGCCTGGGGTTGGAACATCAGGCTGTACCCGTTTTGACTCATGGCTGGTACGGTCCATGAAAGCGTGACTGTCATCTTGCAATCGGGTGGAATAGTTACCCAGCCTCCATACATTGCTCGGTTCAGTTCGTCGCTGTTCTGGTTAGGTGGTGGGCCAATTGGATCGAGATGGGCACCTCTATCTCCTAAACCGGATAAGTATCCTGTTGGATCATCAATTGTGATGTTTGAGGAATTGCATACAAGTGAACCATTGTTGTAGACATCTTGCTGGCAGGCCGGATAACCTTCTGTTGGTAATCCACAGACTGCACCCTGACCCAGCAAGGAGAAACCATTTCCAGTGGCCAGTGTACTGTTTTGGGGCACATATATCCGCACGTAATCGTGATAGGTTTTAATGCCGTAGACATCGCCTTTTTTCTGATAATCCAACACCATCGTCAAAGAGTGGGTGGCGTTATTTTGTTGATCCAGCGTCACTGTATCCTTAATGGAGGTGGTGACATACTGAGAGGCTTTGCTGGCACTCAGATTTTCCTGTACAACATAGAGGCCATCGTGCGTAGTTGAGGTATCCATCGATGCTGTTGAGCCATATTTCGCAATCAGGTCTTCAAGTTGTTGATTCGCCACATATACCTGAAGATCCTTAGTCTTCATGGCTTGCAACATTTGAGCGCCCATCGGGGCTAATTGCGCGAGAGGGAGATGCATCGCGGTTGACATCAGCGTTTGCGTAACGTGTTGTGTAAAGGCTTTGCGGGCAAGCTCAGCATCCTTGATATGCTCAATTGTTTGCTCACGATAGATGCCATTATTATCTAGTTGATAATAATGCAATTTGGCTTCCAGATTTTGCTCGGTGATGGTTTCGTTATAGACAGGGATTGTGATGGGGCCGGTGACATGTAAAATTTGTTTGATCAAGGTGGGCGTAAAGAGAATTACGCCGCTCAGTGGTGTGCCGAACTCACCGTTATAATACTGCATGATGATTTTAGCGGTGGTCGGAAAATCTGCCGAGACGGTGGCATCGCGCACCCCAAAATTGGCAACCGGCCACCAGGCATTATACGGTGATGGAGCGCTTTGCTGGGTGACTTTTTGGTACAATATCGGGTCAATTGGTCCAGAACCTCCTGGAAGCCATGTGTGGTCTTCTTCGTAGGCACCGATGTTCTTCATTTGGAGCTTGGCCATATGGCCGCCGTTGAAGGTGAGTTCACCAAATTGGCCGGTGAAGCCGCCGGTGGAGCGCAGTTCGGCGCTATCCATCGGTTCTAGCAGAAAGGTGCGTTGCTGATCGACACCGAGCAGCCAGCCAAAGGCATCGCGTACGCCCGGTCCCTGCGCCAGGAGGGTATAGACAGTCGGGAGGAGCGGTAAGATCGACGTAATCATTTTGTGCTGGCTGGCGCTGAGCGGCAAGCTATCAATCGAGACGCCTTGCGAGCGATTACTCATATCCTGAAACACCGGCATGAGGTCATTGAGGTCCTGGTTGAGGGCCGTAAATGCTGCCTGGGTGAGGTAGGGCTTGGGATGGGCGGTGTCTTTATCTGCGGACGCAGCGCGCAGGGTGGGCACCAACGAGGGCGAGAGCTTGAGCGCGGTCGGGATCAACTTTTGCCCGATGAGGGTTGCATCGACTGCGATATGCCCCAGCGCACGGGCGGAGTTGATCTGGTTGGGAAGGAGTGAGCCGACAAGGCCAAGCGAGCCATCGTGATCGAGTTCATCGCTCAGCGTGGTAAAATCATTGTGAGCCCCGTTGATCTCGATTTGCGCCCGCTGAAGTTTAGCGGCATCAAAATATTTGGAGTAATCCCCGCTGGGGCCGCCGCTGAAAATCGTCTGGAGCGCCTGGATATGATTCAGGCCACTTCTGACCTGATTGTAAAGAATGATGCCATTGACGACTTCAAACAGGCCAAAGAAGGAGGGGAGCAGGATCGCTATGACCAGTACAATCGAAATCACCTTGCCGGGCATCGAGAGCCGCTGATATCTACTGCGGACTCGATGAATCAATCTCCTCTTTTTGTTACGAGTAGCGGTTGCTGAGGACTTGCCCGTGTTCGGGCCGGGAAAAATATTCGGCGTCTGCGGTGGATAATTCATGCCCGACGCAAACCCATTATTCCCGGCAGGAGATTGTGGTGCACCACCTGATAACGGCCTTGTCATATATGGTGATGGCATTCCTTGCTGGAGTGTGCCAGAGGGTCGATTTATAGTGTTTCCTACACCTGTACCAGGATTGTTCACTCCTACCGGTTGCGGCCCATAAACAGCCTGGGCAGGCTGCGGCGGCAACTGACCCGATGGACGTTGCGATAACTGACCCGATGGATAGGGTGAACGGAAATTATTTTGACCAGGTGGTTCAGGCATTCATGCCTCCATATGCATATTTAAATTAATAAATGTAAAGCGCCAAAAATACTTATATGCCATTCGTAGAAAATACTCATGAGCGTTACATATTACTGTATCGCACAAGAGCTTACGATAGTATCACCTTAGTATTTATGGCCCACTCGATATATCCATGCTACCCCCATTGAAGGTTACATAACAATATATCTAAGAATGCCTATGTATTGGCATGCGCTATCAAGCGAGGGGTACTCCTCGTCTTTGTGTTGCTAATTGAGAGGGAAATAGCCCATAATATCTGCTATACTGCATACAGCCATTATTGTTGTTTGTGAACAAAAAGATCATCTGTATTGAGCAGAAAGCAGAGAAGAATAAATGCCAATGATTCGCTTAGAGACTTTTATTGCTGCTCCGGCAGAACGCTGTTTTGATCTTTCTCTCGATGTCGATGCCCACAGTCAATCGACCGCGCAGACCCAGGAGCGTCCCATAGCAGGAGTAACGTCTGGCCTCATGAAACTGGGTGATACCGTGACCTGGGAGGCCAAACATTTTGGCGTGCGGCAACACCTGACCTCAAAGATCACGGCGTACGAACGGCCCCGCCATTTTACGGATGAAATGGTCAAAGGTATTTTTCAATCCATAAAGCATGATCATGAATTTATCTCGCAACCGACAGGAACATTGATGATCGACATCTTCGCCTTCCAGGCCCCCCTCGGACCTCTGGGAAGACTGGCCGAAACGCTATTCCTCACACGATACATGAAAAAATTTCTTATCATCCGAAATAACTATTTAAAACAAGCAGCAGAAGCAGGAGAATAAACTCCAATAACGAAAATCTCGCTGGAGAAATGTAGGTGCGTGCCGAGGTCGCAACCGAGGTGCGCTTTCCCGTGCTCGTACTATTAGTTATCGCCTTTGAGGAACATATTAATTAGCTTCGCTCTTATACTAGTTTTTTCTTTCTCTTGCCAGTTTCTGTTAGTCTCACCAGTCGGCTGCAGAGCTTGACGACCAGCATTATCCAATGGATCAACCGCGGTTGCGTCATGGCTTTTTTCCTTCAGAGCTGCTTTTATGCCTTCTATTTCCAACTTCCAAGCCTCTTCCCTGGTATAGGATTGACTATTATCCGGTATGATGTCACGTGGGTAGTTAGACCTGTTTGTACCTGTTATTTGATCAGATGCTCTCATCCAATCTGATCGTCTTTGGGCCGCCACTTCCGGATTAGACGAAGGTTTGATACCGTAATACTCCTTCGTATAATCACGCTCAGTCGCTCCTATTCTATCGCTTACTGCTCTTACTGCGTTATGATCCAGTAGATTCAATCCTTGAGGTTCTTGCATGAAATCAGTTGCGGTCTCATTCGGTGTTTCACCGTTAAATGACGGTCTTATTTCTGGCATTTCACTTGATCCTGACCCTTTCTCCGATGACTATGTGCTTGAAGTGCTTACCTGAATGACCTCTGTGATGTTCTCTCCATGGATACATAGCGGCTTTCACGAAGCACCAAAACATATCTTGCCTTAATGATAAGGAAGAAAGACAAACCTCGCAAGAGGAAAAGAGGGAAAGATCCCATCTACTTATGGGTTGACAAAGTCCCGTTTTTATCTTACCCTTTAGGTAGGATTAAAAAATTGAATAGATGTCTTCGGGGCAGGGTGAGGGAATGTTGCGATGTTCCCAATTCCCGATCGGCGGTAGAGCCCGCGACCTTGTACATGTGTCTCGCTTGAGGCCGGTATAGGTGGACCTGGGGGAGTTCCAGGGCCGACGGTATAGTCCGGATGGGAGAAGACAGATTAGCTACTTATGCTGCGCTTTGACGCTCGGCGTGTTTAGCTCTACGAGGCTGTAATCTGGCGTCTATGGCGTCACAGTATATCTTGCTCTGCTGTGTGAGGCGGGTGATAGGATGTGCTGTTTCGTATCTACATGCGCCTCTTTATAGGATTCGGATTCCTTCTGTTGTCTCCCCTCTGGCTTGCTTTGATGGTTCTCATCTTCACATCACACCCTCCGCTTTCCTGCGCTCGAAGCCGTCTGCTTGTTCCTCTGTTTGCCCACGCGCTCGCGCAGAAAGGATGTTGTCCGGTGGATGATTCTGAGGCTATGCGGTTGGCGTTGCGTCTGGCCGCTGCGGTGGAGGGCCGCACCAGTCCCCGGCCAGCCGTTGGTGCTGTCTTACTGGATCAGGCTGGCCGATTGCTGGGACAGGGGGCAACCGCGCCTCCCTTTGGTCCACATGCCGAGGTTGTGGCCCTGAATGCGGCCGGTTCGGCTGTGGGTGCGACCCTCTATGCCACGCTTGAGCCATGCTGTATCCATGTCCATACCCCTCCCTGTACTGAGAAGATCATTGCCTCCGGGGTGCGCCGCGTGGTGATCGGGACGCTGGATGCTAATCCGCTGGTGGCGGGTCGTGGGATGGCTTTGCTGGAGGCCGCCGGTATCGAGGTGACGCTGCTGAATGATGCCGAGGCGGCGCGCCAGTTGCGGCCATTTGCGACCCTGATTACGCAGCAGCGGCCCTATGTGACGGCCAAGTGGGCGATGACGTTGGATGGCAAGCTTGCAACCTCAACCAATGATTCCGTCTGGATTAGCGGTCCACCCGCCCGCGCCTGGGTCCATGAGTTACGCGACCGCGTCGATGCGATCCTGATCGGCGCTGGCACCGCTCGCTACGATGATCCCCAACTGACGGTGCGCCTGTCGGTCGAGGGCGAGGATCGGATTGAGCGTGCGCCGCGTTCCGGTCCCTTGCGGGTCGTGCTGGCGACGCATGGACAATTGCCGCCCGCGCTCGCCTTACTGCAAGCACCGCTCGCCGCTGGCACCTGGATCATCGTGGGCGAGACCTGTCCTGCCGAGCAACGGCACAGCCTGGAAGCTTCCGGCGCGAGGGTACATACGGTCGTGGTGGATGAGCAGGGCAGATTGGATCTGCGCGCCGCCCTGGCTTTCCTGGCTCAGGAAGGATATATGCATATTTTGATCGAAGGTGGTTCTGAGATCCTGGGCAGTGCCTTTGACCAGCAGTGTGTCGATCATGTCGCGGCCTTTATCGCACCCAAAGGCGTCGGTGGCGCACAGGCTCCATCACCCGTCGCGGGCCATGGCCTAACACAAATGTCTAAAGCCTGGCAGTTGCAAGAGCAATCGATCCAGATCCTGGGAGCGGATGTCCTGATTGAAGGTGATGTTTCCTATACTTAAGTCATTTATATTCTATACTATCGTATATCTATCCTTTTACGTCATTTTCTTTTCGCTCTTCACGGAACGCATCATTTCTGGAACAGGATACTGCGGATCGGATGAGAGGGCAGCTAAGGAGCACGATCTATGCAACATATTGATACTTCAACCTTTCAGTATCTTTCAGTGGCGGAGGCGGTGCGGGATATTCAGGCTGGTAAGCTGGTTTTGATCAGTGATGATGAGAATCGTGAGAATGAGGCGGATTTATGTATGGCCGCTCAATTTGTGACTGCGGAATCGATCAATTTTATTTTGCATGCCGCCTGTGGTTTGATCTGTGTGGCGCTGGCGGGCGAGTTGCTGGATCGGCTGCGTTTGCCGCTGATGCGTGGGCGTGGGGAGCCGTTGCAGGGGACTGGCTTTACCATATCAGTGGATGCGATCCGCAATACGACGACGGGCATTTCGGCCCATGATCGTGCTCAGACTGTACGCACCCTGGTTGATCCCACGACCCAACCGGATGATCTGGCGCGTCCCGGTCATGTCTTCCCGCTGCGTGCCCGCGCCGGTGGTACGTTAGAGCGCCGTGGTCATACCGAGGCGTCGGTGGATCTGATGCATTTCGCTGGCCTGACGCCAGGCGCGGTGATCTGTGAAGTTCTCGACGCCACCGGCGAGGCTGCGCGTGGACAATCCCTCTATGATCTTGCTACAGAGTGGGGTATCGGGATCGTCACGGTTGAGGCGATTGCCCGCTACCATCAGGAGCATCAGGTCAGCCTGGTGGCGCAGACCAGTCTGCCACTGCACGATGCACGCTTCGAAGCCCGTGCCTATCAGGAGATCGAAACGCAATCTCAATATGTCGCGCTCACCCTGGGCGATCTTGAGGATCAGACACGCCCGCCGCTGGTGCGCCTGCATTCCGCCTGCGCGACCGGGGATATCTTTGGTTCCCAGCGCTGTGATTGTCAGGCGCAACTCCACGCCTCTCTGGATGCGATCGCCAGCGAGGGACGCGGTGTCCTGATCTATCTGCCGCAGGAGGGACGCGGCATCGGACTGGCCGCCAAGTTGCAGGCTTATGCCTTGCAGGATCAAGGCTATGACACCATTGAAGCCAACGAAAAGCTCGGTTATCCCATCGACGCTCGTGACTATAACGTTGCCATCGAAATTCTGCGCGACCTGCACATCAATCAGGTGCGCCTGCTCACCAACAGTCCCAAGAAGATCCAGGCCCTCACCGCCGCTGGCTTGCGCGTCGAACGCGTCCCGCTGGAGATCCAGCCCAACACCAACAACATCCGCTATCTCCAGACCAAGCAGCAACGCATGGGACATCTCATGGAACCATCCCAGCCAGCCAGCGGCGAAGCCTCCGAAAACGCGATCCTTTAAGCGAGCGAGCAATAGCAATATCAGAGTACAGCGCGCCGTGGAGACTCCGCTTCACGGCGCGGCAGATAGGAGAGGAGAGTAAGAAGAAGATGCAAACACAAATACAAGTTATGACCCGGCCCGAACCCGATCTGGATGGGACCGGCCTGCGGATCGGCCTGATCGTTGCCCGTTGGAACTGGCATATTACCGGCGCTTTATATAAACTGGCCCAGGAAGAACTGCTCCATCTGGGAGTCGCGCAGGAGGACATCAATGTTGTCTATGCGCCCGGTTCCTATGAACTTCCCGTTGTAGCGCAGGCGATGGCGCAGACAAAGAATTACGATGCGCTGATCTGTATCGGTTGTGTCATGAAAGGTGCGACCCGCCATGACGTGATCGTAGGCGACTCCGCCGCGCAAGGCATCCAGCGGGTCGCGCTGGACACCGGCGTACCGATCATTCTGGGTGTGCAATGTGCCGAAACGCCCGAGCAGGCCGAAGAGCGCATCGCCCGTGGTACCGAATTCGCCGTAGCCGCCGTCGAGACCGTTAGAACCATCCAGGCATTGCGCCAGCAATAGCCAACCATTCAGTGAAGAGAATAGAGAAGCAAGAGAGGGTCAGTATATGTTTTCAGGAATTATTGAAGAGACCGGCACACTGCGAGCCAGCGAGCCAACGGGACTGATTATCGAGGCGCACAGCATCCTGGAGGATGTCGCCATCAAGGATAGCGTAGCCGTGGACGGCATCTGCCTGACCGTCACTGCCATGGGCGAGGACTGGTTTCAGGTCGATACCATGCCTGAAACCTTGCGCCGCACGCGCCTGGGAAGCTTACAGCCGGGCGACAAAGTCAATCTAGAACGTTCCCTGCTCGCCAATGGCCGCATGGGAGGTCACATGGTGCAGGGACACATCGAAGCCTGCGCCGCCATCCGCGACACCCGCCAGGACGGCAACGGCCTCGACGTCATCATCGAACTGCCGCCGCAACTACAATCCTACATCGTCCCCAAAGGCTTCATCAGCCTCAACGGAGCCAGCCTAACCGTCGTCGACGTCTGGAGCGATCACTTCTCCGTCTCGCTCATCCCTTATACCCGGGAGCACACCAACCTCGGCCTCGCCCGGCCCGGCATGCTCCTCAACATCGAAACCGACATCATCGGACGCTACGTCGCCCAATTCCTACAAGCAGGCTCAACCACCCGCTCACCGTACCTGCCCGCGTAAAAACAAAATTAACGCTTTAATTGCATACGATGGAAGATGTAGGCATTGCACGGAGCGTAAGCGCAGGTCGATGCTCCCTTGCCCGTACGACTCGGTAACGTTCCCCGGCACGGATGTTGGGGTAGGAAGGAGCCTACGGGCGAGATGGTCATACTAGGAACGATGAACAAAAACGGAGGTGTATTTGTACTCCAGCAATGGTGCCAGGGCATGGGACACAGCGTTGGGGAGCGACCTCGGCCACCTACACTTCTCCATCAGGTAAGCCAAGATGGGTCCAATTGCCTTCCTGGTGGTCGTCGAAGTTGGTAGAGGTACTGAGTTTTTCCCAGCGTTCCGTTTCAGCGAGTTTGGCCTGATCAACGCTGCGGGCGATCTGAACAGCGTCCTTTCCCAGTAGCAGGCGTAGCGGCGGCTTCTCCTCATTTACAATAGTGATGATGGCCTGTGCGGCCTTCGCAGGATTACCGGGTTCGTTTCCAGCTTGCTGATGGTAATCCAGATGACCTTGCAGGGTTCTGCGGTAGTCCTCGCCCGGTTCTGTGAAGGACATTGAGGTCCCGCCCCAGTCGGTGCGAAAGCTTCCCGGTTCGACAAGGGTGACTTTGATCCCAAGTGGCATGATCTCACGTGAGAGTACTTCGGAGAAGCCTTCCACTGCCCATTTCGAGGTTTGATAGGGGCCTAATCCTGCCGAGCCGGTGCGGCCTCCGATTGAGGAGATCTGTACAAAATGTCCAGAGCGCTGCTTGCGCAGGATCGGGAGAGCGGCCCGTGTGACGTTGATCACGCCCCACAGGTTTGTTTCTACCTGTGCGCGCCAGTCTTCCTCGGATGCCTCTTCGATAGATGCTACATTGCCGTAGCCCGCGTTATTGACCACAACATCCAGGCGACCAAAGGCAGCGACGGCTGAGGCGATCGCGTTCCGCGCTTGCTCGGGATTGGTGACATCAAGTGCGATGGCGCGTATCTGCTCGCCGTATTGCGCGACCAGATCACTGAGTTGTTGGGGATTACGTGCCGTGGCAACCAGACGATCGCCATGCGCCAGTACCGCCTCCGCGAGATTGCGTCCCAGTCCGCGTGAGCTCCCTGTGATAAACCAGACTTTTGACATAGAATGTTATTTCCTTTCATGCAAAAAGAGAAGCTGTCCTCGTGTTTGTGTCTTCTCTCTATGAGTGAGAGTATAGCGCCAGGGAATTATTGGAACCAGGAGTGTAGTTAACATAGGTGTAGCAGTAACAGGTTATCTGCCAGGAGAGAGAGTATGAGCAAGATGAGAAAGAATGATACGAAAAGACGAGCCGAGCTGGCGAATTTTTTGAAGATACGACGGGCGCGCCTGCATCCAGAGCAGTTTGGATTGCCATCGTTTGGCCGCAGACGGACGCCAGGACTCAGACGCGATGAAGTGGCACAACTGGCAGGGGTTGGCGTCTCCTGGTATACCTGGCTTGAACAGGGTCGGGATATTACGGTCTCTGATCAGGTGATTGAGCGGCTTGCGGAAACCTTTCTGTTGAATGGCGAAGAGCGCCGTCATCTCTTTGTTCTGGCGCTCGGTATGGTGCCCATCCCAGATGAGCAATTTGAAATTGCCGTGCTCCCTCCCGGTCTGCAGGCCATGCTCGATGCGCTGGGTACAAATCCGGCCTATCTGATTGATCAGCGTTGCAATGTCGTGGCCTGGAATCAAAGTGCATCCCATGTGTTTGGCGATGTCTCTCTGCTCACTGGACGAGAGCGCAATCGCATCTGGCAGTTGTTCGTCCAGCCCGCGTCGCGCCAGTTGTATGTGGATTGGGAGCAGGCGGCCCGGCATGCCGTCATGCATTTTCGTTCTGTCTATGATCGCTATATCGGTGATGCCTGGTTTGAACAATTCCTGACCAACATCCAGCGGGAAAGCCCTGAATTCCGTACGCTGTGGGCGCAACACGATGTACAGGCAGCCTGTGATTTCTATCAAGAGAAAGAACTCAATCATCCCCTGGTTGGTCAGCTCTTGCTCTCAAGCACCACTCTCATCGTGCCCGTCGCCCCTCCGCTCCAGATGGTCACCTTTACTCCCTCTTCGCCCGCCACAGCTACCAAACTTGCAGCCCTGGCAAAACCAGAGCGTCAAACCTCCCTGACGAGATAAATATTTTTGCTATCGGTTCTTAATCGGTATCAGTTGTTGAAGTAGTGCTCTTCGATGTCTTGGATCAGTGCGGGGTGTACAGGCCGCCATCCCAAGAGTTCCCGCGTCTGTGCACTCGACTTCTGGGTGTCGAGTCTCGCCGAGAGGTCGGACGCCGCCAAGGCACCGAGAAAGCCGAAGTGGGCGTCTGCCTCTTCATGGGATATGCTGACCACCGGCAGGTTCAGGTGGCGACCGATGACGCTGGCGATGTTGCGGAATGGCACACCCTCGTCGCCGATCCCGTAAAGCCGTGATCCCGCCGGGGCGGCTTCCAGTGTCAGGCGGAACAGGCGTGCCGCATCGAGGCGATGGACGGCAGGCCAGCGGTTGGACCCGTCGCCGATGTAGGCAGAGACGCCCTTCGTGCGGGCGATGTTGATCAGCATCGGCACGAAGCCCTTGTCGCCCTTGTCGTGCACGGACGGTGAGAGCGTGACGACCGATGATCGCACTCCAGCCAGTGCGAACGCCGCGTTCTCCGATGCCTCCCCGTGTAAGTGAGCGGTGATCACGAACGGCTTGCCTGTGCCCTCAAGTGCCGCCCCCATCGTCTCGACAGCGCGCAGATCCATTTGCCCGGCGGTCGCAAAGTCCAAGCGGTCGTGCTGAAACGCCAGGTGAATGACGCCGTCGGCAGCGGCGGCACCGCTGCGCAGGCTGTCGAGGTCGTCAAGGGCACCGTGGTGCACCTCGGCCCCAGCTTCCTTCAGTATCGCAGCACCATTGTCTGAGCGGGTAAGACCGACGACCTGATGACCGGCACCGATGAGTTCGCGGACGACGGCAGTACCAATGAAACCTGTTGCTCCTGTGACGAAAACACGCATAAGAAAGTTCTCCTTCTACTGGTAAGATCAAGAGTGAGTGTGATAAAATGAGATCACCTCCCTATAGTAACGGAGGATACCTCAGGTTACTTCTCTATATTAACGGAGGAGCCCTCACTTTGTCAAGGGCTACTATTTCTGGGAGCAAGGAGTTCCATTCAGTCAGGAACCCCACGCATGAATGCGGGGGCTTGCCTCGGTAAGCCCACACCTGACCAGTCTTAGCTCGTTCGTGAGCTCCGTTCGGGAAGAAATAGGTACGGCAGGGTGCATGCCAGCCCAGCCCTCTACGGTCAGTCGTTAAACATCCCTACAGGGTTAAGGACGTGCGGCTGACGAGAAACCTTCCACGAACATTGATGAGGCACACAAAAACACACCCTAGCAATAGGAGGCTCAACTTGAGCAAAGTATTCGTGATCGATAGTTTTTATCAACCTTTGAACCCGGTCCATCCGGCCCGCGCCCGCCTGCTCTTGAAACAGGGCAAGGCGTTGGTATACAGAATGTACCCATTTACGCTCATCCTGAAACGTGTCGTGGAACAGCCAGAGGTCAACCCCTTGCGCATCAAGCTTGATCCTGGTTCTCGTACCACTGGTATTGCGATTGTCAACGATGCTTCTGGCGAAGTGGTCTTTGCCGCTGAACTCACGCATCGTGGGCAGGCGGTGAAGGCAGCACTCGATGATCGTCGAGCCATTCGTAGATCCAGACGCCAACGAAAAACGCGCTATCGAAAGTCTCGTTGGTCGAACCGAAAACGCAAACAGGGCTGGCTACCCCCATCCTTGGAAAGCAGAATCGCCAATGTGCTGACCTGGGTAAATCGCCTTTCCCGGTATGGCCCCATCACGGCCATCAGCATGGAGTTGGTCAAATTTGATCTCCAGCAGATGGAGAATCCAGAGGTGAGTGGTGTGGAATATCAACAAGGAACGCTGGCTGGCTATGAAACCAGAGAATATCTTTTGGAGATATGGGACCGAACCTGCTCATATTGCAGCAAGAAAGATATTCCCCTTCAGATTGAGCATATTCACCCACGAGCCAGGGGAGGAACCAACCGCATATCCAACCTGTGTCTGGCCTGTGAACCCTGCAACACCGCAAAAGGGACACAGGATATCAAAGACTTCTTGAAGAAGAAACCAGAGGTGTTGCAACGCATTCAGGCGCAAGCGAAAAGACCACTCAAGGATGCAGCGGCAGTCAATACGACGAGATGGCTGCGATTCGTTTGATCCAAAACCGTGAAAACGGGGGAGGAACAGCAGCAGGATATATACCCTGCTGACAACTGATAGTTCGATGATGGGCGAAATTCCCATCCCTCTAGGTGAAAAGAG
>NZ_BIXY01000120.1 GCF_008326305.1 Dictyobacter arantiisoli
AGCAAGATATCGACTCAAGGTGGAGCGATGGGGCAGCTTGCTGCGACCAAAGAGGGCCATAAAGGCCGATGCAAACGGCAGCAGCCGCTCGTAAAACGCGAGTAGGGTGGGTTCTGCACTCACTGCTCTTGCTCTTCAATGAAATAGTCATCGAATAAGGCAATGAACTCATCGCGCCTCCCCGGGTGGTGGATATATTGACGCAATTCTATAACAGGACACCATGTCTCTTCGGCTTGCTCTGGGGCGTGTCTCGCGCTCGTATCCAGCTCCCTCGACGTTTCAGCCTGCGTTTCTTTTGACATTTCTCTCATTCCTTTCAGAGACGGCAAGGATGAATGATTTCCTCGCATTCCTGTGATAGCCGGCTACCAGCCGGCTTGACACAAGCATACCATTGAGCCATCTTGAAAACAAGAACGTACAAAAAAAGGGTACTCTCCTGGAGGAAAGTATGGATACACAGGTTGAAGCTCGCTTCTGCCAGTGTCCAGTTGATGGCAGGAAAGTGGAAGCCGCGTCTTTTATGGAAACTGTATCGCTACCAAACCATGCGATTCGGTCAGTTTAAACAGATGTTACTTGATATTATCGATAAGATGCTCACGCAGCAGTTACATGAATTGGAAGCGGATGGGCTGATTACACAGAGAGTGTATCCTGTGGTTCTCCCCAAAGTTGAAACGTCATGCGCTGCAAGCGCACCGCTCCGCATGAGGTTATACATACCTCAGAAGATACCAATCGCTGCGATATCTCACATTCTATCGTCCAATAATAACATTTTCAATCTATGATGTTAGAAATGTAGATTCTTTTTGAAGGGATAGTCCTCCGGGGCCATCCCTTCTCGCAACAACGTCCTCATTTCTGCAGGTAGGTTCAACTACTCCGACGAAAATAACAGACTTCCATCCTGCCGCATAACGTTCCCCTGCACCTGGCCTCCCTGATGCTCTTGCAGTTCGAACGACCTGAACAGCTCAACAAGATTACACACTAGCTGGCTGTGGATCCTGTTCCCACACATAGCTCAACACAGCATTGAAGACAAAGATCAGCGCGAACGCTACACCCAGAATGTGTTGACCAACGGCGAAGAGGGCCACAGCAGCTGAGCCAAAGAAGATCGCTTTCAGGATCAAGCGAAAGATACCATATAGATGCCATCTTCCACGAGGCGCTCCGAACAGGCCCCAGATCACGGCGGCTAGCACCGGAGCGCCAAGACCAAGTCCGATTTTAGCCAGCGTTCCCGCTCCTGTTGAGAAACCCCAATATCCCAACGAGACCAGGACGCCCAACTCCAGAAAAAACATCAATGCAAGATTCGTGTTTTTCAATCCCTGAATCATATTACTCACATTCTATCTAACAACAAGCTAGCTCTGTGCCTTCTGTTCCAGTTCGCGAGCCATCGCTGCAATCTGCTGTGAGATTTCTGGAGCAATCTGAAGGTGGGCTAATACCAGACGCCGTCCAACATTATGCGCGATACGCTGAAGATACAGTCATAATTGTACACGAAACTTAAAATACGATCAATAACCACAACCGCAACGGCCCTTGTGCTGTCCCTTTATTATAAGAGCCAGAGTTGTCAAGGCCGACGTAAATGCGAGCTGGTGTAGAACTCAAATACATGCTTTCTAAAGCAGGCCCAGTATCACGTAGCCAGGTCTAAAGGCAAAAAGCGCATCTATTCTCCACTCTGGATCACGTCGTATTGAACTCATTGGTCCCCTCTTAGGGAACGAAGGCATTGCTGCATTTGAGGGGCACACCAGTAATACCAAAGCAGCTCAACATCAAACGCGTTTCTCATCTGCGAACTGAGCGGACTTTCTTGTGACGATCTGGCTGTTATATTGATCACCCCATGTAAGCATCGCTAGCAAGATTGGCTCCAGGGTCTTGCCAAATTCCGTCAAAGAATATTCAACATTGACATACATCATTGCGCATCGAATTCTCTCCCATGAATACCTTTTTTGATACTATAGCACATAATTGTGCCTACTTCCTGCATGAATATTTCTCGTTTATACTGACATTATCAACTACGCAAGAAAGGATCTGATCGTTATGACTTTAAATGATACAGTACGGCAAGCATTGACTGCGGGCCATCCCGCTCATCTTGTGACCCTGAACAAGGATGGCAGTCCTCAGGTCTCTATCGTCTGGGTTGGCCTTGATGGCGATGAAATTGTCTGTGCTCACCAGAAGATCTACCAAAAATTGAAGAATATTCAGCGCGATGCCCGGGTCGCACTCTCAATGGTGACGGGTGGAAAAACTAATGAACTGGATAATTATCTCGTGATCAATGGCCGTGCCAGAATTACCGAGGGCGGTGCCTCCGAATTGCTGAACCAACTGGCCCAGATCTATATCGCCCCGGGCACAATATTCGCTCCCGATGGATCGCCACAGGGACATATTACCCGCATTACGGCTGAACGTATTCATGGTATTGGGCCATGGAGTGAGTGATATAGAGCACGCACTTACTATTGACCAGCATGAGGCTGCATAATTCAGCTCATTTTTTCTTAAGGAGAAGGCAGTTCAGCTAACAGGACTGCTTTCACTTTTTGCCATGGTTACTGCACATATTTGTCAAGTATCACGTGACTGGGCCTGTTCTGAAGGGCGCAAGAAAAACATGTCAAATTTAATAGCATGGCTTTTGCGCTTAAAGAGCTGAATCCCCAATTTGGTAACCTCAGCTCACGATGGCATTAAAAATGCTTTTATAATTCCCTCACCTATCACCAGGCTCAAATTGGATAATTTTGCAGTTGCACTCCTGCTCATAAATTATGCTCTAACCAGGATGGTAAATCAACCAGTGAAGCGAGAATGGCATCGGGTTGAATATGCTGTAACAATGGAGAGTTCATATCGTGCTTTCCCGTACCTACAAAAATGCCGCGCAGCCCGGCCTTCTGCGCCCCTTTGATGTCATTTTCAAGGTCATCCCCAACCATGATCGTCTCTTGAGCAGTAAAACCTGTAGCCGCTAATGCTTGCTCAAAAAAAGCTCGCTCCGGCTTTCCTATCACCAATGCCTTCTGCCCGGTCGCAACCTCCAGGGCATGAACATATGGTCCACTATCAAGCTGTAAGCCATCTTTCGTTTTCCAGTACTTGTTTGTATGCAACGCCAATAATACTGCCCCATTCATCAGCATGCGAAAAGCGGCATTCATCGTTTTGTATGTCAGTAATTCTTCAGCTCCGCCCAGGATGACAATATCTGCATCTGCCTCTACCAGTTCAATGTCTACAAAATCTCGAAATGCATCCCCTTTACTCAACAACCAGCACCGCTTCCCCGGCCAATGCTGTTTGATATATCTGGCCGCTGCCAGAGGAGCGGTTATCATCTGGTGCTCTTCTACTGGTAGACCAATCTGCTGTAATCGTTGAGCTAATGTAGCATGTGCCATTGTCGTTGTATTACTGACAAAAGAGACACCATATCCTTTTTGTTCCAGCCATAGCAACGTTTCTGCCGAACCCGGTATAGGCTGCATGCTCACATGCAATACCCCATCAATATCTAACAAAATACCACGTACCGATTGCATTTTATCCTCTTTCCATATTGATACCAGGCATTCTAAAAACTGTAAAAAATTTACGCAAATACGCCTATGTACACCTCTATAGTATACATAAAAAGCCGCATCGTTGCGGCTAACAATCGTGAGCAATCGTTCTCACATGCTACAAACATTCATGGCAACCAACATGTTAATCCATTCATATCCGGTAGCTATCCGAAACAACAAGAGTTATTCCTTCCGTTTTGGATAACATTTAGATAAATCGTCTCCCAGGCAGAGCATATGGGTATAATAGGTACATTGATAACGGCAAGCTTTCTCTAACACAGAGTGAAACCCAACGTCACAAAAATGAGGCTGTCCATCCAATCGCTCAAAAAGCACACGCATCCGACGATCTACATAAAATTCCCACACATTTTCTAACGCCACGTAGCGATGCACTTTCAGAGATGGACTAGTTGGATGATCCATGAATAAACGTATTTTACGGTAGACGATCATACGCTCAGGCTTATTAAATCCATCGAGAGCCTCTACAAATCTCTGCGTACAAGGAATCATTAAATTCACGCCTTACCTCCAATCCAAACCGAACACTTAATAATCCTCATACATTATCAATACTTATACGCCCCTATCATTTAGGAAGTTGTAGGTAAAAACCATGACGATTTTCCTATTTTTTACCCTCTTTTACCAGGTAACATTTATAGGTAGAATTGCAATATTTAAATTTCCGTAAGAGAGCTTGCCGTAAGAATGGTTTCTTTTTTGTTGGCACACAGACTGTGCACAACCATGCCACCAATAATCAGTAAAATTCCAAACAGTGATGCCAGGGATGGTAAGGCAGCAGCAAAGAAGATCACCTCTCCTAGCAGAGTAAAGAGAACTTCACCAGCTTGAGTAGCTTCCACTGTAGCTAGTTTCCGAATATCATGTTTTACTTTGTCGGTCGCAGTAAAAAAGAGAGAGGTAGCAATGACACCAGATGAAATGGCCACAATTAATGCCTGGAGGGACTGGCCAGCACTTGGAGGGCCAACTGTCAGCAAACCATACACAAAAAGCCCAAGCCAGAGAGGTAAACTACAGAGTGTCATTCCCAATACTCTTTGGTAAACGTCAAATTTACCAGCGGTAACCTCCATCATTTTGCGATTACCTAGAGGATAGGCAAAAGCAGCTACAGCCACAGGAAGTATGCCAAATAAAATATCATTCCATACAAGATGCGCAGCGTGATCTATCTGCATGATGGCAACACCCAACAAAATAATGCTAGAAAACAATAATTCCTTCAACGGCACACGCCTTCTCACCCGTATGGATTCATGCTCTGAAATAATCGTTTGGGTAAAGAGTGGAGTAAGCAAAGTACCGGCAACAATCGTCACTTGCCAGGTGCCCGCTATCAGCCAACCTGGTGCAAAACCAGATGCAAAACAGAGAGGAATATAGAAAAAACCAAACCCAACCATACTCCAAACAAACCAGGCGCCAAAATGCACTCGAATGTCCTCTAACAATGGAGCAAGATTTTTCTTATGGAGTACAATGATCAATAAAAAAGGCAACATGAAGATGAAACGTAACGAGGCACTCCAAATCCAACTTCCCCCGGCCAAATTCATGGCATGATTTAAAATAAAAGATATAGCAAAAAAGCCTGATGCGACTACTCCAAGGATTATAGGTTTCATTTCCTCTACTCACAATCATTCACTCTATTCAACTGTTAGTTTAGAATATTTGTCTCTCCGTCCTTCCGGGTGGTGGTGGAAGAGGGAAGGTGCGAGGACTGTCATGCCCCCGGCATGCCTGCCATCGCGCTCCGTCATGGGCTGCCGCCCCTGTACCCCGCTTTCACTCTAAAGGATGTAGACCCGAATATTTTTGCTGATTTACATAAGCAATTTTTGCAAATCTGCTACATTTTATGGTTGAGACTTAGCACACTCTCGTTTTCAATGTCGCTGCTGATACGTTCGCCAGAGAGAATGGAACTCCATGTGGGGCCAGAATGAATTCGCTAAGGGGTTATCAGGATTAAACCATAAGTAAAATCCATCAACCATCAGGAGAGAAAAAACGTCAAAAGTAGCCTGCACTAACGCACGACCAATCCCTTGACCACGTTGCTTCTGATGGACAGAAACATTATTTAAATATCCATAGCGCCCTGCGGGTAACAAAGCCGGATCATCTTTCGCTTCGATAATTGAAAGCTCATTTTCAGACATCGCGACAACCTCACCATTATACTCAACTACGACTACCACAGGGCCGCCTGCTTCCAAATTTTTGCGCTCCCAGGCATTGGCTAAGCGTTGCCGGAAAGCAAATTCGGCATTAGAACTCATCCTGACAAAGGGTGTGTATGGTTCATGAAAGAGCAGCTCTTCCGTAAATAAGGCAACCAGTGCAGGTTCATCTGCAAATCGAGCTAACCTTGATGACACATGCGGAGAAGGTGGACGAGTTGTTGGCCTCAAAGGTTGAGCTGAGTGATACGCAAAATCACTATCTAGCATATAAGAATTTCTCTGTAGCAATGTATCCAGCCATTGATCACAACAAGGCCAGCGAAAAATATTTCCCAGTGTTTGTTGCTTATTCCATTGACGAGTTAATGCAACTAACAGACTACTGGCAACGGTGAGTGCATCGACATCGGCAGGATCAGGTAAGGCTAATTCCTCAACCAGTCCATTACGAGCAGTAAAAAATGCTCGTAGCCCATCCTCAGGTGGAAGCTCCCAGAGAGAAAGGCGTGCGTAACCGCGGACCTTTCCTTGAGCATTCAAGGCCACCAGAGAAGTGTCATATCTCTCAGGATGGCGCGTAATTACAGCTCGCGCCTGCTCAACAGACCTTGCTGCGGGGAGATACGCATCCAATGTACGCCAACGTCGCTCCTGCGCAACGATAAGATCAGCAATAGCAGCTCCATGCTCATCTCTTACAGCAGTCACCATAATCTGTTCTGAACCCATGCCATTAGCCCCCTTCTGTACACAACAACTCCAGACATATTTCACTCTACATCCACTATTGAAAAATAGAACTTCGGCAAGATGTACAATATATTCAATATTTTACTCTATCTCAATCTTTTTCCATAAGTATATTGATAGTACTAAATATCAGTTCCCTTCAATTTCAACTATCATGAGTACTTTAAGCGCATCACAAAAACACTCATTGATACAATGGATTCCGACATCTCCCAGGTAAATCTCTACTTGTTCTCTTTGGTTGAACCTGCTATAGTACATCCTATAACGCTTAGATTGGTTAAAGATTGTAATAGGAAATTTGTAGCATGACCTCTCAGGGAATAAGACAAAAGACAAAGACACGGACCAGTTCTACGACCACACCAACCTTTAGTGCTAATCCTCAACAGGCAGCCGCTATTGCGCACAAAGATGGGCCGGCAGCATTTATTGCCGCTGCCGGTACAGGAAAAACATCTATTCTAGTACAACGTTTGGTCAGGCTTGTGGCAGATGAGGGGGTGGCACCAGAGTCTATTCTTTGTGTCACATTTACCAGGGCTGCTGCCAACGAAATGGAGAAACGGGCCTCCAAAGCACTCCATGCTCGTGGCATGAGCGCTGCAGAGATCAAGCCGTTACGCGTCGTGACATTCCATGGACTCGGGCATCAAATGCTGAGAGAAAAACTGGAACTTACGCCCCAGCAGCTCAACCAGAAATTAATCAGTGGTGATCCTCGTCAATGGCTCGCGGAAGATATTATCCGTCCCTGGAGAAGTAATCGTACACGCGGTATGAATTGGAACGTTGAAATTACAGATGCTTTGGCGGCGGTTGATCGTGCTAAAGATGCCATGATCCCGGCTGAGAATTCCTGCGATTTCTTTTGCAATGATATGAGTATTGATCTCGAGTTAGCTACTCGCTATCAAGAGTTTTTTATCAACTACGAGCAAACAAAAAAGAAAGAGAAACTCTACGATCTCTCAGACCTTATTTATATTCCGCTCGGCTTACTTGAGAGCAGCCCTAAGTACCGTAAAACATGGCAGGGACGTTATCACTATTTGCAAGTTGATGAAACGCAGGATACAAACCCATCTCAATACAAATTAATTCAATATCTTGCCGCTCCTAAACAGAATGTAGTCGTAGTAGGCGATCCGGATCAAGCAATTTATCAATTTAGAGGTGCCAGTCCAGAGGCTTCGATTCTTTCTTTTAGAACCATGTATCCTAAGGGCAAAATCTTTCGTATTGAGCACAATTATCGTTCTACACCACAAATTCTGGAGGCTGCCAATCAGCTCATCAGTCATAATGAGGTGACCCCAGGCTTTGAAAAGATGTTACGCTCAACCCAACCCGATGGTGCGCCAGTCTGGGTTACAGCATATGAGGATCAAGAACAGGAAGCCGAGGGCATTGCTGAGCGCATCGACCGACTTGTGCGCACCTGGAAAGAACATCAGGATGCCCTCTCTTATAAAGATATTTTTGTGCTTTCGCGCACCAACCATCATCTGGCTTCCTTAGAAATTGCTCTGGCGCGTAAACGCATTCCCTATCGTGCGGCTGGAGGTTCATCCTTCTTTAAACGCAAAACAACCCGCGATATCCTGGCGTATTTAGCCCTGATAGAAGGGGTACATATTCATCAAAACTATCTGACTGCCCGCAATGGTCCTGAACCACAAAAATGGGATGATGTCTTTACACCGGTGCATTGTGGAGAGCAGAATACAGCTTTTCGTATCGTTGCAAATATTCCGTCACGCGAATTCTTTGCGAGCACCGGCAAGACCTCCCATCGCTTTACCGCTACATTTTATGGTGTATTAACAGCTCACGCCAGTGGTAGACCACTCTTACAATACTGTGAAGAACATGCCTATGCGGTACCAAAAGAGCATCAATTGGGGGTTAAAGATCTGGTTGCCTTGATTAAGCGGCTCTGGTCAAAAAGTAGAAATAATCCAGCAGAGGCAATTAAACAGATCAGAGCTGCGGCTTATGATGTTCATCTACGCCACTATGATAGCAAACATCGCGAAACACCAGAGGAAGAGTCTGAAGCGCCAACCCATCATGAAGAGGTAAAATTAGAAGCTCGCTATGATGAGCTAGAAGAACTGATTCAGATTGCAGAAAAACATCATACTATCCGGCATTTCTTACAGGCGATGACAAAACTGAAAGAACAGGCCGAAGATAATAACAAAAATAAACGTGACTGTGTCAGTTTGATGACCATCCACAAATCAAAAGGTCTCGAGAGCCCAGTTGTATTTGTTATGGGCATGACTGAAGGGGTATTCCCTCATCGCCGCTCCTATACACTGGTTGAGGATGGGCCAGTTGTCCCATCAGGAATGGCTGAGGAACGTCGTCTGGCTTATGTAGCATTTACACGCGCTCAAAAACAGCTTTTCCTGACATCGATGCAGCGCTACCGTGGTACAGAAGCCATTCCCTCGCGCTTTATTGATGAAGCTGGCCTCAAACCGACAAATGAAGATGGGAATCTCAATCCTTATCTTTTTTCTCGTGATGGCACGCCTCGCAAACTCAGTCCGCTCGTCGAAACGCCAACCCTATTCTAACAAACGAAGCTCTGAAGAAAGAGCCTTTTTCTGTTTGTAACAGAGCTTTCTTCAGGGCTTCATTTGTATAAAGCAAGCTATTTTAACCCTTCTCAAAAGATTCTTCTCATCCTACAAACAGGACAAAAATCACAGCAAACAAAACATTATCATAGTTAAATGTTCTATTGATGACTAACTTCATCAAGAAAATCAACTAAAGTCATTGACAACTCTTATAAACTTATGTAATCTCTAATCAATGACGTAACAGCAGTTTCATATTGTCCTGCTTAGGCGGCTCAAGGCAATCAAAATTGTAACTGACTTTACACAAAAATAAGTGGACTTCGCAAGCTTACGCAAGGATACACAGCGCAAAAAACGAAACAAGCTATACTACCCAAATTTTAAGAATGAACTCATAGAACGATGAACGTAGGAGTCCTTAATAAGGGGTCGAAGAGGGCAGCGCTTGTAATAAATCCAGGGGCTTGATGCATTTCATACACAGATAATCACTCTTAATTAAGGATGAAGGAGCACTATTTCCATGAAGGCACCGTCACCGCGATTACCACGCTTATTTGCTATTCTCCTGCTTTTTTCTCTGGCACTAGCAGCTTGTGGTACAGATAATTCCAGTACAACCTCGGGAGGAAATGCGAGTTCTCCTGTTACAGTCCATCTTGGCTATTTTCCAAATATCACACATGCGGTTGCGCTGGTAGGGGTTGCTCGTGGCACATTTGCGCAGACTCTTGGCAATAATAAAATTGATGCATCTAAAACCTTTAACGCTGGCCCGGCCCTTATGGAAGCGTTAACGGCCGGGGATATTGACATCGGGTATGTTGGCCCAAACCCTGCCATCAATACCTATGTCAAAACCCATGGCGATGCGGTACGCATCATTGCGGGTGCATCTAGCGGCGGCGCCTCGTTCATTGTGCGGCCAGGTGCCAACATTAAAAACGTAGCTGATTTACATGGAAAGAAACTGGCAACTCCACAAAAAGGTGGCACTCAGGATATCGCATTACGCCATTATCTTCAAACAAACAATCTGAAAACCACCGATCAGGGTGGAGATGTTCAAATCATTCCTACCGATAATGCCAGCATCCTGAACGAGTTCAAAGCTGGACAGATTGATGGCGCCTGGGTTCCAGAGCCATGGGCATCACGCTTGCTAACTGAGGCCAAAGGAACTCTGTTTCTGGATGAACGCACCACATGGCCCGATAACAAATTTATCACGACGCTTGTTGTAGCACGGAAGGATTTCTTAGATCAACATCCTGATATTGTCCAAAAATTCTTACAAGCTCACGTCGAAACAGTTCAATATATCAACAACAATCTGCCAGAGGCAGAAAAGATCGCCAATGAGCAATTAAAAAAGCTCACAGGAAAGGCGCTTTCAACTAAAGTCATCGATGGAGCCTTTAAAAAGCAAAACATTACCTATGATCCGCTGGCTAGTACCTTATTCAAGTCTGCAGACAATGCTTTTTCTCTGGGTTTCCTTGGCACCACAAAGCCCGATCTTTCAAACATCTTTGCACTTGACTTATTAAATAATGTGCTTAGCAGTAAGGGATTGCCAAAAGTTTCAGCTTCATAAGGGAGGACTCATATGAGCCAATCAACAGTCAATAGCATTCGCGATATTGAAGCATATAGTGAGGACAAAGCATCCCCACTCGCTGGCGTAAATTCTTTGCAAATTGAAGGTGTAAGTAAAACATTCGCCGATGGTGGACGCATTGTAGAGGCTTTACGCCCTGTTGATCTCTCTATTGCTGCCGGAGAATTTGTCTGCTTGTTGGGACCAAGCGGCTGTGGAAAATCAACGTTGCTGAACATAGTTGCTGGTCTCGATAAACCTTCTAGTGGAAAAATTACTGCTAATGGAAAGGCTGTACATGGACCGTCGACAGACCGTATTCTCCTTTTCCAGGAGGCTGCGCTGTTCCCCTGGCTTGATGTACAACGTAATGTTGAATTTGGATTACAGCAAGCGGGTGTTCCTGCAAAAAGACGAAAAGAAATTGCCCATCATTTTATCGAAACGGTCAATTTGAAAGGCTTCGAACGGAGCTATCCACATCAACTTTCTGGTGGTATGAAGCAGCGGGCTGCCATTGCTCGTGCGCTGGCAATTGATCCGGCAATATTACTCATGGATGAACCATTCGGAGCACTTGACGCCTTTACTCGCGACCATTTGCAGGATGAAGTGGAATCCATCTGGGCAGCTACCCATAAAACGATTCTCTTTGTGACACACAATGTCCGAGAAGCAGTGGCACTTGGTGATCGTGTAATTGTCTTTGCGCCACGACCAGGACGTGTTATCCGAGATTTCCGCATTGATCTTCCCCGGTCGCGCAGCCTGGAAGATCACAAGTTGGTAGATAAAGCCGCCGAAATTTTAGATGCGCTCAAAAGCGAAATGCAATTACAAGAACAGGAGCAAAAAAATGGCAGCACCATCCATTAGTGTAAGCAAACAACGACCTCGAACACAGTGGATAGGTAAGCTTATACGTCAGCTTCTCTTTTATGTACTGTTAATTCTTCTGTGGCAAGGTCTTACCGCGCTACACATCTGGAAAGATTATCTCTTTCCAGGACCCCTTGACGTCTGGACCAGCCTCAAAGGATTTATTCAGGATGGCTCACTCTTAATCGCAATCACTGTCAGCCTGAGGCGTCTCCTAATGGGATATATCATTTCATTGGTGTTGGGACTGATTCTTGGTTTACTTATTGGTAGTAATCGCTATGTCGAAGAAACACTCGGCTCGCTTGTTTTAGGCTTACAGGCCCTCCCCAGTGTCTGTTGGATTCCGATCGCATTGCTTTGGTTTGGCTTACATGAACAAGCAATGATTTTTGTTGTAGTTATGGGAGCCCTGTTTTCAATCACACTTGGTGTCGATGCAGGGATTAAAAACACACCACCAGTCTATATCAAGGCGGCTCGCAACATGGGTTCACGCGGATTGGCCCTTTCGCTACAAGTCATCCTACCCGCTGCCTTGCCATCCATCCTGACCGGGCTCAAACAGGGTTGGACATTTGCCTGGCGCTCTCTGATGGCCGCCGAACTCATTTATATTACGGTCAGCCTTGGCGGCTTACTCGAAGGTGGTCGAGACCTTGGTGATATCTCTCAAGTATTTGCCATTATGATTGTACTTGTCATTATCGGTGTCATAATAGACGCTACAATATTCGCCCCCCTTGAGCGTACAGTGCGTAAACGCTGGGGACTCAGTCACTAAATAGAGAATAAGCATAAATTCTATCAGTCAGCAAAGGACATCATCGACAAGAGCTATTGAGATATTCTGGTGATGTCCTTTCTTTTCTTTGAAACTACTAACATTTATTATTCTGAAGTGAGCACAAAAAAAGAGGAAAAAACCTGTGCTGCTCTGGATAGCTGTTTATCTGAACGTTGAATAAAACTGAGTTCAGGGTGTATTTCCATACCAGTTACAGGAACCTGAACGAGATCACCATTCACTAATTCGCGCTGGACGGTCATTAACGAGACCACGGCTGCTCCCACACCATTAATTACCATCTGCTTAATGGCTTCATTATCAGTCAGTGTCAACAATGGCTTCAGAGGAATATTGCGCGACGCTAAATCACGTTCCAACATATCACGTACACCACTTCCCCGCTCACGTACTACCAATTCGCCATTTCCCAATTCCTCTGGACGAATACTTTGTAAGCCACACCAGCGATGAGCGGTAGAAACAACAAGAATCAGTGCATCACGCATAAAAAAACGGATATGCAAGCCCTCTGGCAGATGAGAAACATCCCCTTCAACAATACCAAAATCTAGTGACCAATCCAGGATATGCTCTACAATATCTTGTGAATTCAAAATAGAGATATTAAGCGCAATTTCAGGATATAATGCACTAAAGCGAGCAACAATAGAAGGCAACAAATATACACCCGCAGTGGTATTCGCAGCCAGCTTGATTTCACCACGTTTTACATCACGCAGAGAAGCAAGAGCATCTTCCATTTCACGTTCAAGCGCAAACATCTGACGCGCATAGCTTTGCAAGACTCGACCAGCATGAGTCAGCACGATACGGCGCCCTTGCCGCTCAATCAATGACAGTTGCACTTCCTGTTCTAAACTCTGCATTATTTTTGTCACTGCCGGCTGTGTCAGATGAAGTTCTTCAGACGCCCGAGTGATATGTTCAAACTCAGCCACCTTCAAGAAGGCTCGTAAATTTTGTAAATTCAATATTCAGGCACCTCACAGCGCTACACTATAACTATTCATAGATGCGCTCTTTCTATTCTCTATCTCTCCATGCATTGTACCCGGGAGTATCGACATTATTATAAGTTCATTGGCTATAAATGCATAGTAGTATCTCAAAAATAATGCTGAATAGAACACATGCTATAAGAGAAACACTTGCCTGCTTTAACTTGCCAGAAAAAAACAAAAGTCTGTTCTTCCTGACAAGTTAAACGAAACATCCACACTTACTCGTTACAGTAATAGAACTAGCTTGACCTGCAATGGTTGAAGATCACGCTCACTTTCCTTTAAAAGAGAGGAAAAAACAAGTTCTTGAGCACGAGTAGCGCTTTGTATATCGCTGGATAGCGCCTCTAAAAGGGAGATATGAGCTTGCGCAACAAAGATCTGTAAAGAGGCTAATTGAGCACCAACAGAGATACCCAGATCTGCTTTTTGTCGTCTGACCGCATGCAGAATCTCTAATAATAGTTTACCAGCAAAATCAGCATCACTATTAATCCATTCCTCAGGTGCAATCGGCCAGTCAGAAATGTGAATTGATAATGCACTATCCCACTTGCGGAAAAGCTCCTGATAAATTTCTTCGGTGACAAATGGCAGGTATGGAGCGAGCAATTTAAGGACAGTCAATAGCGCATGATACAACGTCCATTGAGCCTGTACTCGCTCCTCACCGTATTCCTTATAGAGGCGTGCTTTCGCTAATTCCAGATAATTATCACAAAAATCTGACCAGAAGAAACGCTCAATCTCGCTACGCGCTGCGGCATAATTCCCATTTTCCAACTCCCGAGTTGCCAACGTAATGGTTTGGGCTAAACGCGATAACTATAGTGCCCCGCTTTGTCAAGACAATAAAATCGAGGTCTGTAAGAGAAACTCACTTTCTTTCTGAACACGAATTGGAATGACGATAAAATGCAGTAAGAACACGGTAATAAATCTGTTCTACCAAACAGGAACAATAGGAAGCAAACGTATCTGCTGTGGCCCAAGACCCGCTATGTCCCGCCGGAGGCACCTTTGAGAACCGGCCAGGTTGGGCCAGGAGCGTGAAGAAAATGTGGGCGATAGCGTAGTTAGACTCGTAGGGATGTCAGCGCGGCCCACGATGTTCCTGCATGAGTCCCTGAGCCACGCTGACGTCACGGAGTGCGTAACAGGTGATGTCAAGGGCCACATTTTTAGCTCTCTATAAATC
>NZ_BIXY01000121.1 GCF_008326305.1 Dictyobacter arantiisoli
CTCATCCTTTTTCGTCCTTTCTTGCTCAGCTTATCGCTTTTCTTGTTCAGCTTTTTTGCGGACAACCTGAACAGGTACGATGAGGGCACTCACGCTCAGGTCTCGATGACGGAAAACCATACAGGCAGGGAGTTCTTGCTTCACCTCCATTTGTTGGAGTAGGTGGTTGTCAACCTCGAAGATAGTTCTGCCGTACTATAAGAGTGACTTAACGTCTGCTTACTGGCCTTCCTTTTTGAGGATTGGAAAGCTATGAAGGAGGTTTTTGTGAAAATTGTCCATATTGCTCCCCCATGGATCGCGGTTCCTCCCAGGGATTATGGTGGAACAGAAACGGTTGTGCATTGTTTAATTGAAGAACAGATTGCTCAGGGCCATGATGTGACCCTGATTGCGGCGGGTGATAGTCAGACATCGGCACATCTCATTCCTCTCATTCAACGAGGATTGCGGGAAGATGCGGTACCCTGGAATGATCACCAACGTGAATTGGCCTATTTACAACAAGCAATCTCTTTTATCCAGGGCCATGATTTCGACATTGTTCATACCCATGTCTCATCGGGCGGTGATATGTTTCTGTTTCCTTTACTGGCACAATTACGGGTGCCCCATATCACGACACTGCATAGCAACCTTCCTTTTCAGCCAGCAGAGATCCCTGATGAGGTGAGCAAGGAGCGCTTTTTACGCTGGGCTCCTCAGGTTCCCATGGTGGCTATCAGCGAAAGCGCTCGCCAGCAACAGGGGCTTCCTCTCAATTTCGTGGGCGTGGTCCATCATGGTCTTCCATTGAAGGATATTCCTGCTCCCCTTATGCAACCGTCTGATGCTTTTTTGTGGTTAGGTCGTTTTGTCCCAGAAAAAGGACCACATCTGGCAATTAAAGCCGCACAACAAGCTCACAAGCCACTAATCCTTGCGGGGAAAATAACTCAGGATACGCCGCGTATCCAGAAATACTATCGCGAAGAAATTGAGGCACAGGTTGATGGTCAGCAAATCCAAAATCATGGTCCGGCGGATTTTCAGGAAAAACAAGAACTGATGCGGCAGGCGCGTGGCTTCCTGAATCCGATTGAATGGGAAGAGCCATTTGGCATGGTGATGATAGAAGCGATGGCCGCCGGTTGCCCGGTCATTTCGTTTGCACGGGGAGCGGCTCCAGAAATTATTCGCAACGGAGAAACAGGATTCTTAGTCGAGACGCTTGACGAAATGGTTCAGGCTATGGGACGGATTGACGAAATCAATCGTGAGACGGTTCGTGCTCACATTCAGGAGTCCTTTTCTTGTGAGGCAATGGAGCGCAAGTATTATGCCATCTACCATAAAGTCATCAGCATCTTTCAACCAGAAGAACTCCCCTTTTTCGAGTAGGCAGGGAACGGGAGGCTTTTTCAAGAGGTCGGAGTTTCTCTATATGGAGTAACTCCGACCTCCTGCCACTCATCTGGGATCAGTAAGTAAGTAAGTCAGGTCGAATCTTGTATCAGGCGGACAAATTGTTGTAACTCATTTAGATTGAGATCTGAGGCGGCCCAATAGGTCAACCCTGATTTTGTCCAGTGCAGCAGGTGATAACCCTGGGGGGTGTTGGTATCCGTTTCGCTCCCAATGTTTTGTGCTGACGGCCAGATGAAGAGATTAATAATATGCTCTCGGCGTTTGTAGACGAGGGCCGCTACCGGCTGGTTATCCAGATAGTCCAGGCGTCCACCAATTAAAGTGAATCCCTGGGCCGTGAGATCGACCACCGGCGGCGAGAAGTCAAGCTTTCCATTAAACCATGGCTTGACGGTGTGCTGGTTAGAAGATGGTACATCTACCAGATGATTTGCCATTAGTGAACGCACATGACTGGCGAGCACCTCCTGTGCTAAGGAATTGCCACCAGAAGAATTGGGCCAGAAACGAGTGAATCCCCAGAGCGAAAGAAGCAGGGCAAAGATCAACACAGCCGCAACGCTCAGACCACTCCAGGACGTCACGCGAGCAACAAATGCGGCTTGATTGGCTTTGCGTACCGATGTCCTGATACGCTTTTGCAGCATCTCAGGAGCCTGAAAATAGAGAGAGTTTGTTTTTATGGCCGTCTGAAGCGCCTGATAATTGTTGTAGATCTCCAAACAAGCGGGACATGTCTGAAGATGCTGCTCGACCGCTAAGGTGTCAGCCATATCCAATTCAGCATCGAGATAGGCGTGGAGAAGACGCCGGGCCTCTGTACAATCCATATCATTCCTCTTCATTCATGTGAGCAGCGAGATAGCGCTGAAGCCATTTACGTCCGCGTGCCAGGCGAGACATCACTGTCCCCAGGGGCACATGCGTAATGACACTAATCTCTCTGTATGGTAGTTCTTCTAGTTCGCGTAGAATGATTGCTTCACGAAACTCTACAGGTAACGTTTCCAGGGCCGTTCTGAGTTTCTGCTGATCAATATGGCGCAAATGCAGTGTCTCTGGATTCTCAGTATCGCATTCCACATCATGGAGTTCTTCCTGAAAAGGGACGGTGAACTCATTTGCTCGTTGCTGTTGCAGCCAGGTGTAACAGGTATTGCGCACAATGGTCAGCAGCCAGGTGCGACTATCTCCACCACGAAAACCTTGAAAAAAGCGAAAGGCTCGCAAGCATGATTCCTGCACCATATCTTGCGCATCCTGGTCATTATGGGTGAGCCAGCGAGCCAGATTGTATGCTGCATCCAGGTGCGGTAGGATGAGTTGTTCAAAACGTACGCGTTGATTGCGCTCTTGCACGTCCTCTCCTTTTACCCTCCACTGAAAGAGACTGATTTTTTCGTGATTCTATTCCCACTATCCAGGTGCAGAAAATTCCTGGCTGCTGCATTTCCAGTTGGTCTGGTGCTTTGCTTTGGTGCAGATGAGTCTGGAGCGTGCTCCATTTTTCCTATGTCTTCATTATAGAAATAAGAGTACAACATTTTTATTTTTATATGCATTTATAGTGCAGAGTTTTCTTTTTTTTGCGATTGTGGCGGGAATATTTCTCTCAAAAAGGAGTCTGTGTAGGTGAAGGAAACAATACACAGGGAGATGTGCCTGGATAACCAGACCAGACCAGACCAGACCAGAGAACTATTGGGCTTTACAGCATCTCCCAACGATCCAGTGGACACGATCTGTCCAGGCAGAAGAAGGAGATTTTCGATGAATAAGGTACTCTCGATTGAAACGGCGGAAGCAGAGCAGGTACCCGTTGCTTCCCCACAAAGTAGCCTGGTAAAAGGGTATAGCATTGTAAGTGCGTCTGCGTTCACGCTGATTGGCATCACCATGTTGATCCTGACCATCTTTACGCCGATGAGCATCATCTTCAGAGGGAACGAGATT
Source organism: Dictyobacter arantiisoli (assembly GCF_008326305.1). Lineage (GTDB taxonomy): Bacteria > Chloroflexota > Ktedonobacteria > Ktedonobacterales > Ktedonobacteraceae > Dictyobacter > Dictyobacter arantiisoli. Next base: position 3,361 of record NZ_BIXY01000121.1, read on the forward strand.
GCTTTCAGCATGAGCCTCATTTTCAAAGGTGCTGAAGTTGTTTTCAGTATTGGCATGCTCCACGCCGCTGTTATGCTATGGCGCGCGATTTTGGGCAAAAAGCACCTGTCCCATGGTATAGGGATACTTCCCGGTGATGGTGCCCTGGCAAACGCATTTTTCTACATGGGCTTCTCCATGACGGCTTTTCACCTGGGCTATACGTCTTCGACTATCGCCCTCGCCCAGTTCATCACTGTGCTGGTGGGCCTGTTCTTTGGCGCTGGTGGACTGGCCTTATCGGGGATCTCCAAACCCGCACGCGTGCCAGGACATATCACGTTTCCGCTCATGCTCCGTGATGGTGTCATCCTGATTGTTGGGACTATCCTGATGGCGATTGCGTTTGGACAACTGGCGGGCGCGGCACTCAAAATTCCACAGTGGAATTGGCTCAGCTTTTTAGGAATTACGACTCCTGGCATGCTGATTCTGATGGGACGAGAAGGCGTCAAAGCACGCTTAGAGACCTGGCAAGGCCCGGCCAGATTTCCTCGTCTGCTGATAACAGAGACCCTGCTTGTCCTTGGCTTAGCGATCATGTTGTACGGAAGCTACGCCAACCTGACACTGGGAGTAAATGGCTATCAGGTGGGACCAAAGGGGAATGCAACCGGGTTCATGCTCTGGATAGTGGCTGTACTGTTCCTTCTGGTGATACGTGGAAGTTTCAAGATCGCGGTTTCGCAAAGGGGCAACCGCGTCGGCTATCGCATGATCAGTAAACTCCTCTATGTGATGGCGCTGGTGATCTTCATCTATGCAGAGCGTTCCTTCCTCTCAGGTCATGCCCCTGTTTTCGCTGTCGGAGGGGCCGCACCGGCAGCCGCACTGATTCTGCTTGGAGCGGTGTTGGTACTGGTTGTAGAAAGAGCGGCCAGCCAAAAGGTTCGTACGTGACAGTGCAGCTTCAGGCATGAAGGGTCCCCTGGTTCAAAGAAAGAAGTGGTGCAGAATGGTCACAGCAAACGTGCTTCACCGCACATATCCAACGATTAACTCATATGGCGTCATCGGTGATTGCCATTCGGTGGTTCTGGTATCACCAGAAGGGTCTATCGACTGGGGATGTCTACCGGACTTCGATAGCCCGGCCATCTTTTGTCGCTTGCTCGATACAGAGCGCGGTGGCTATTTCCAGATTGCGCCGACAGATAGCTCGCTGGTTGGATCACAGCACTATCTGAGCAGGAGTAATGTTCTGCAAACACGCTTCGCCAGCAGTGCTGGCGAAGCGGTACTCACCGATTTTATGCCGGTAGAGACATTGGACGCATGGCCGTATAGAGGAATGGATAATAATACCTGTGCGCAGAAGGATGGCTCCTGTCATAGCCTGGTACGTATTGTTGAATGCACCCATGGGGAAATAGCGCTCACGATGAAGCTTAAGGTAAGCCCAAATTATGCCGCTGCACCCGGCGAGATAACACTGGCACCCGATCATCTCGGGGCACTCATCTCTGGCGGGCAGCAATATGTGGCCCTGGCGATTGTTGGCGCTCATCTATTGCCATCCTTTGCGATGGAGATCGTACAGGGGCCAGAGGAGTGGCATCCAACCATTCAGGCACAGTTTCTCTTGCATGAGGGCGAACGCTTGTGCTTCGTCATTGGAACAGGGCGTACCGCCCAGGCGACGCGACAGCTCCTGGAGCAGGGACTGCCCCGGCGCAACTTTGATGCGGAGCTAGCGCATACCCTGCACTGCTGGCGCACATGGCTTGCCAGTTGTACCGAATGCACCAATCTGGGGCCGGGGCCCTATGGACACTGGGTGGAGCGTAGCGCGCTCGCTCTCAAGTTAATGACCTATGCGCCCACGGGAGCGATCATAGCGGCACCAACGACCTCACTACCGGAGGACGTGGGCGGTGTGCGTAACTGGGACTATCGATTTACCTGGCTACGCGATGCCACCTTTACGCTCTATGCATTCAACATCCTGGGCTTTACAGAAGAGGCTCACGCTTTTATTCACTGGTTGTGTCGCCTCTCATTTGCGGATGGCGAGGATTTGCAGATCATGTATGGCATCCGTGGCGAGCGTGAGCTGACCGAGCAGCAACTGCCTCATCTGAGCGGCTATGCCGGGTCCAGTCCAGTGCGCATTGGCAATAGCGCGGCCCTACAAAAACAACTGGATGTGTTTGGTGAGATTCTGGATTGCATCCATCTGTATCGTCGCCAGGGCGGCTTTGAGCGCGATTGCGAAACGTTGGAGGGTCCCCTATGGACAATGCTGCGTGCGCTGGTTGACCACGTCTGTACCCACTGGCAGCAACCTGATTATGGCATCTGGGAAGCGCGCGGTGGCCCACGGCATTTTGTGTATTCGAAAGTGATGTGCTGGGTTGCGCTGGATCGCGGCATTCGCGCTGCGGAACAGCTCAATCTGGAGGCCGATCTTCCCCGCTGGCGGGCTGTGCGAGACCAGATCCGGACCGCTATCCTGCTGCGGGGCTACAATACCAGCATTGGCGCTTTCACCCAGTCATACGACGACACTGCGCTCGATGCGGCAAATCTCTTGCTGCCACTGGTTGGCTTTATTGCCCCGGACGATCCACGTATGCTCTCAACCGTTGATCGCATTATTGAAAAGCTAACCGATAAGCATGGCTTTGTCTATCGGTACCTTTCTGAGGATGGCCTGTCAGGGAGAGAGGGAACATTTACCATCTGTACCTTCTGGCTCGTCGATAACCTGGCGATGCAGGGCCGTGTTGATGAAGCGCATGCGCTCTTCGAGAGTCTGCTCACGTGTGCCAGCCGTCTGGGTCTCTTCTCCGAAGAGGTCGATTCTCAGACAGGCATGGCTCAGGGCAATTATCCCCAGGCCTTTACGCACATCGCTCTCATCAATAGCGTGGACAATCTGCGAAAAGCGGAAATTCGTCGCTCTGAGCACTGTCCTGAACCAGTTATCGCGGCCATTCACCGTTGCAAGCAACCATAAGATTGCCGCATGCACGCATCTAAGGGATTGCTGTTAGCGCTTTTCAGGAAGTCTTATACACGAAGTCTTATAAAGGAGAACGGAAACATGAAGAAGTTGATTCTGATCCTGGCAACCTTAACCTTCATCGGCATTTTCCTGGTAAGCGGTTCATCAGGGGTTGCGTTGGCCGATTCATCCGCAATGGTGACCGCTACGGACGGCGGCGATAGCAATATCGTTATCGCCTGGAACCATGAGCTGTTACACATCGTACAAACGCCTGCTGCTCAGCCAGCCACCATTCATCCGACGCGCAGCTTCGCCATGCTACACGCGGCGATCTATAACGCCATCGTTTCCATCACCCGGAGCGCCCCTGCATATGACTTCTCGCTCAACGCTCCCTCCAGCGCGCGACCAGACACAGCAGCAGCCACAGCCGGTCATGACACGCTGGCGGCGCTCTATCCCAAAATGAAGACAGCTCTCGATCAACTGCTCGCAAACGAACTTTCCACGCTTCCCGATGGAGCTGGCAAGCAAGGAGGAATCCAGGTCGGTCACGCTAGCGCCGAGCGCATAGTGAGCATCCGCGCGCATGACGGTTCTGCCGCCACACCACCAAAATTCGTGCCTGGCGACAAGCTGGGAAGCTACCAGCCCACACCGCCAAAATTCGCAGCACCGGTCTTCACCCACTGGGCGAAAGTGACCCCCTTTGTACTGAAGACGGCAGCGCAGTTCCGCCCGGAGCCGCCTCCGGCATTGACCAGCCAGGCTTACGCACAGGCGCTGAATGAGGTAAAGAACCTGGGTCAAAACAGCAGCAAGACACGAACCGCCGACCAGACCGTGGTCGCAAAGTTCTGGGCAGGACCAATCTGGAACACGTGGAATGAGATAGCCGAGAACGCCGCCCGCGTTCACCAGACAAACCTGGAGAACAGCGCACGTCTGTTCGCAGCACTCAATCTATCCTTCGCCGACAGCGCAATCGCCTTCTATGACGCTAAATATCACTACCAGCTGTGGAGACCCATCACAGCAATCCGCAAGGCCAACACAGTTGGGAATCCACTCACAACTGGCGACCCGAGCTGGACGCCGCTCGCCCCTACCGCACCTGACCCCTCTTATCCGGGTGCTCACAGCGCGATAAGCGCGGCTGCTGCAACCGTGCTGTCTAACTTCTTCGGCAACCAGGATCACATCCGCGTAACCTCGGATGTCCTACCAAACACCGTTCGAAGCTTTGCCAGCTATACAGACGTTGCGACGGAGGCAGGACTGAGCCGGATCTTCGCGGGCCAGCACACGCGGCTCGATCACGAGTCGGGCAGAGTGCTCGGGCACAACATTGCGCAATTTGTACCCCCCCACTTCTCAGGAAGCGTGCCTAAATGATGAAGGTTTAAACAGCAAGAGGAGGAGAATATGCAACGAACCCATTACGATTTGACGATTATCGGCGGCGGCTCAGCGGGCCTCACCGCCGCCCATCTCGCGCAGTCTCTCGGTGCCAACGTTTTACTGATCGACAAGCAAAGGCTGGGAGGTGATTGTTTGCATTACGGCTGTGTGCCAAGCAAGAGCCTGATCCATGCCGCCCATGTAGTACAACAGGTCAGGCAAGCGGCACAATTTGGATCGATAGTGACGTGCCAGCAGGTTGCTATGGCAAAGGTCAGTGCTTCTATCCAGCATATCATTCAACAAGTAAGCGATGCGGAAAAGACCTACACCGAAGGCGTGACTGTGCGCTTTGGACGCGCCTCATTCACAGCGCCGACAACCCTCCTCCTGGAGGATGAGGAGATCACCAGTCGTAACATCCTGATCGCGACCGGATCACGCCCCGCGCTACCACCGATTGAGGGACTACAAGCAACCGGCTATCTGACCAATGAAGATGTGTTTGACCTGACAGCCCTGCCAGAAGCACTTGTGATCGCTGGAGGCGGTCCTATTGGCGTAGAACTGGCACAGGCGCTTGGTCGGTTGGGCGCCAGGGTCACCATTATTCAGGGGCCGGAACGGCTTCTACCACGCGAAGATCCTGAAGTTTCAGAGGCGCTTGCAGGCATCCTCAAATCTGAAGGAATTGATATCATCACGAACGCACGCGTAGTGAGCACCTACCGCCAGGGTGCGAAGAAAGTGATTGTGGCCCGGCAAGGGAAAGAGATGTTGCAATTTGAAGCGGATGAGCTTCTCCTGGCCCTGGGTCGTCAACCCAATATAGAACACCTGCATCTGGAAGCGGCAGGAGTTCACTCTAGTCAGAAAGGGATTCCCGTTAATGAGTATCTGCAAACATCGGTCCCGAACATCTTTGCCCTCGGAGATGTGATAGGAGGCTATCTTTTTACCCATGTCGCCTCCTATCACGCCGGGATAGCCGTGCGCAATGCTCTGGTTCCATTCGCAAAGAAGAAAGTGGATTATCGGGTCGTCCCATGGTGCACCTTTACCGAGCCAGAAGTGGCCCGAGTCGGCCTCGTACCCACCGAAGCAGAGCAACGCTATAAGCATGTGCGCATCATCAAATTTCCCTGGTCTCAGATCGACCGTGCCCAGACAGCACAGGAAACGGCGGGATTTATTAAATTAGTCCTGGCTGGCAAAAAAGAGCAGATCGTAGGCGCTCATCTGATCGGAGTTGGAGCAGGTGAACTGTTAGGAGAAATAGCCCTGGCGATGCGGCATCACCTTACTAGCAAAGACATCTTCAATACCATTCATCCCTATCCAACAATCAGTACAGGGCTACAGCAAGCCACCTTTGAAGCCTATCTCACCGGGCCTGAAGTCGCCAGCAATCGTACATTCATACGTCTCCTCTCGAATGTGCTACATGTATGAAGGCATCACGCTATCAAACAAAGAAAAACCAGACAAAAGAGCATTGGAAAGCCCTGCCAGGAGAGGATGTCAATTGACAACGAAGATCTCTGGATGCTATCTATAAGAGCGAATCAATAAATCCAGAGAGGAATAAAACCGAACTACAACACACAAACGTTCTCGCCAGACAGATACGATGGAGACAAAAGGAGTTCCTCATGGACAAACCAAAGTCTACTTCCGTACATTCGATCAACACAGCAACTGAGCATGCAGCACATCCCACAACACCTCCCATACAAACCATAGCGCGCACAAAAAAAGATGCTGATTACGTTTTCTATGAATTAACGCGTAGCATTTGTCCTGAATGCCGGCGCGTCATCGATGCGCAAATCCTCCTGCGCGAGAACAAAGTATACATGCGCAAGCGTTGTCCTGAGCACGGCTTGTTTGAGGGGCTCGTCTATAGTGATGCAGCAGCCTATGCGGCAAATGCTCGCTTCAACAAACCTGGCACAATTCCACTGGAATTTTCTACGTCAATTGAACATGGTTGCCCACATGACTGCGGCCTCTGCCCCGATCATCAACAACATACCTGCCTCGGTATTATCGAAATCAATAGTGCCTGCAATATGAGCTGTCCCCTCTGCTTTGCCGATGCGGGAAGCGGTTTTAATCTCACATTAAGCGAGGTCGAAGACATCCTGGATCAGCTTGTGGCAACCGAGGGAAATCCAGAAGTCGTACAATTCTCAGGGGGTGAGCCATCGATTCATCCCCAGATCATTGCTATGATCAAGGCCGCAAAGCAACGCAATATCCGACATGTGATGCTCAATACAAACGGTAAGCGTATCGCCGACGATGATGAATTCCTGCGCCAGCTAGGCGCATTGCGTCCATCTATCTATTTTCAGTTTGACGGCTTTACAAAAGAGACCTATCGCCTGCTGCGTGGAGAACCAGACATCCTACCACAGAAACTGCGGGCCCTGGATCGCCTGGCTGAGATTGGAGCACACGTTGTCCTGGTTCCAGCGATTGAGCGTCAGGTCAATTTACATGAAGTTGGGGCGATTGTTGACTTCGGCTTAAAGCATCCAGCCGTCCGTGGGATCAATTTTCAGCCAGCCTTCCAATCTGGTCGTCATGGGGAAAGTGATCCCATGCAGCGCCTGACCATTCCGGATATTCTTAAAGCGCTGGAGGAACAAACAAACAACACATTGATGGTGTCGGACTTTGTGCCGGTCCCCTGTTGTTTCCCTACCTGTAATTCCGTTACGTATATCCTCAATGACGGTGATACCGTTGTGCCGATGACACGTATCCTCAATGTCGGGGATTATCTTGACTACATCACCAATCGTGCGGTGCCAGATCTCTCTGAAGATATCAAGACTGCTCTGGAAGGATTGTGGTCGTCCTCCGCTGTACCCGGTTCTGATAAGGCCGCGCAGCAATTTGCCCTCTCCTGCTCAGCATGTGATCTCCCCAGCGGCTTCGATCTGGGAACTTTCGCAAAGAATATCTTCATGGTCATGTTACAGGATTTCATGGACCCCTGGACATTTAACCAGAAGAACTTGATGAAATGTTGTAAGGAGATCCTCTTGCCCGATGGGAAGCAAATTCCATTCTGTGCCTATAACAATGTTGGATATCGTGAACAGGCACGTACACAGCTACAGGCGCGTGAACAGCAACGTAATCAGGCCAAACGTGCAGGTGTTCCCTTTGTACCCAAACCTTTGACGTTCTCATTTGAACCTGTAGCGCCAGCACAAAATACCCCTATGCAGGCCAATTCTATTACAGGAAACGAGCCAGAAAGCCCTGTCCATTCATGGCAGGGATGAATGGCTCTTCCTGATTGACAACCATTAAAACATTTGGTAGACTCTCCTGTATGAAATGAAGCCATTGCAAAAAGATTCGTCTGAAGACGATGAGGCACGATACCCACCTCACGGTTGGTTGGGCTTCATGCACCACAAGAACAAGTGGTTGGTACCCAGGGGCACTCGGAAACCTGCAAACCTCGGTTTGCGCAACGCTTCTGGACATGTGGACCGCTACCTTTCAGTTGTGAGACTGATGGGCAAGTCTCATGGATGAAGGAAGAATCCCTGTGCATTTATGCCAGGGAGTGTCAAGAAAGGTTCCTCGCATGAACAGTAGGCACGACCATTGCAGTGAGCAGGATGCGCAGACAATCAAAGCGTGCTGCGCAGATATCTATCAAAGTGACTGGGCCAAACTCATGCTGGGAGATTCCTTTCATCCAGGAGGAACGGTATTAACCGGCCATCTCGGAAATGCACTTCAACTGGGACCAGCACATCGGGTTCTGGATGTTGCAGCGGGACCAGGTACCAGCGCGCTCTATCTGGCTCAACGTTTTGGCTGTCGCGTCGTAGGCATAGATTATAGTCACGCGATGGTGGATAGCGTGACTCAGGCCGCACAAGCAGCAGGCGTGGCCCATCTGGTGACATTTGTACAGGGAGATGCCGAGTGTCTGCCGATGCCTGCAGCAAGCTTCGATGCGGTGATCTGTGAGTGCGCGTTCTGTACCTTCCCCGACAAAACGGTTGCCGCTGCTGAGTTTGCGCGTGTCCTCAAAGGAGGAGGCGTGGTAGGGCTAAGCGATCTGACACGTCGAGGAGGTATACCCCTGGAATTACAGAGCCTGCTGGCCTGGATTGCCTGTATCGCCGACGCTCAACCACTCGAAAACTATATACACTACCTTACAGAAGCAGGATTGACGGTTCAACGCGTAGAACCGCACGATTATGCATTGTCCGAGATGGTGCGAGCTATCCAGACCAGGCTTCTCGGAACAGAGCTACTGGTCAAGCTCAAAAAGATCAGCCTGCCGGATACGGTGGATTTTGAACAGGCAAAAAGGCTGGCACAAGCGGCGGCGGCAGCGATACAAGCGCAACAATTTGGCTACGTTCTCCTCACCGCCTCTAAATCTTAGCCAATTGATCAGCTCAATCAAAGAAGAGCGCTCTTATCCGGGCTGGTTTGCATCACCCATCCTCTCCAGAGCCAATCGATGCGGAATGTCTTCGCCATCATGATGCGCAACTGAGCACGTTGGCAGAAGTCCTGTGCTTCGACTACTGTATAAGCCCGAACGTGCTGTGGATCAAGATAAGTAATTATCCGCTCGAACAACATCCAGGGAAAAGGAAAACCGCGACGTGTGTAATCTTCAATCACCAGTTGTCCCTGTGGGCATAGAAGCGTAGCCAATTCGCTTAATACCTCAACAGGATCATTGAAATAGTGGAAAACATTTGTACAGGTAATCAGATCAAAAAACGCAGGCTCATAGTGTGCTGCGAGTTCCCCTCCTTTAACGGTTCTCTGCTCAAGATGGACCTGAGCATGATCTTTCAGTAGCAAACGCGCCTGATCAAGCATAGCCTGACTTGCATCGACGCCATACAATTCAGCCCGGGGCAGGCGAGCGGCCAGGGATTGTAAGAGTAATCCAGTACCACAGCCGATATCCAGAATGCGCACTGGATATTCTCGCTCGGCAGCAGCATTTAAGCGTGAAAAATCGATAGCCATACACGTATGTGCCAGCGTCCTCATAGAAAACTTTTTCCAGTGCTGGTTATAAAATCGCGCATAGTTGCCCGTATAATATGTTTTCATTGCTTTACCATACCACCGATTACAGAAAAGGCCCAGAAAGCCCTCCGTTTTGAAACGGGGGATGAATGGGCGTTCCTTTGTGGGAGGGATAGTGGGGCAGGCTCATCTCGCATCGCACCCACCTCTCTGAGCGTGCTCTTTCCTCCTCTCCAGAACGTTCGCAGTTCGAGTGGGTTCCCGTTCATCAATCAGGTCCTGTCTTCTTGACCGGTGTGAACAGGAGATGCTAAGATAGCATCAGAAGAGAGTCGAAGAGATGTGAACGAGAGGAGTGGCGGATGTTGACGTACGAATATAAACTGCAAGGGAATCGGGCACAGTATGCCGCCATTGAAGAAGCCCTCCGCGTCACGCAATTCATTCGCAACAAGTGTCTTCGTCTCTGGATGGATGAAAAAAGGATCGCGAAGAATGACCTGCAGGCTTATTGTGCCGTCCTGGCCCACGACTTCGATTTCGCCCACAAGCTCAATTCCCAGGCTCGTCAAGCCGCCGCAGATCGCGCCTGGCACGCTATCACCCGCTTCTATGAAAACGGCAAGAGCAAAAAGCCTGGGAAGAAAGGGTATCCGCGCTTTCAAAGAGACAACCGCAGTGTTGAATATAAGACGTCGGGCTGGAAGTTGGAAGCCGATGGAAACCATATCACGTTTCGCGATGGCTGTGGTATTGGGCGTCTCCGCTTGATTGGCACCCGCGCCATTGAAACCTTTCCCCTCCAGCAGATCAAGCGCGTGCGCATCATCAAACGGGCAGCTGGTTTTTTCTGTCAGTTTTGTGTGCAAGCAGACCGCGTGATTGACCATGAGATGACAGGTGCTACCGTAGGCATCGATGTCGGTCTCAAAGCCTACTACACTGACTCTCATGGCAACACCGTTGAGAACCCTCGCCATTACCGCAAAGCTGAAAAGCGATTGAAGCACCTGCAACGGCGTTTGTCCCGTACCAAGAAGAGTTCCCAGAACCGTAAAAAAGCCCGTCAACGGCTTGCCAAGGCGCATCTCAAAGTTCAGAGGCAGCGCGAAGATTTTGCCCGCAAACAGGCAAACGCGCTTGTGATATCTCACGATCTCATTGCCGTGCGCCGCGTCGGCGCTTGTTAGATAGCCTCGCAGAGGCAGGAGGTAGAGAGCAAGGAAACCTCTTAGGACGCCTACCCTACCTGATGAGGAAACTCAAAGGGGAAAATAGCAT
>NZ_BIXY01000122.1 GCF_008326305.1 Dictyobacter arantiisoli
CGTCGTGGGTCTGGGAGGGCCTGAAGTGCTTCGTACAGTGAGAGCAACGAAAGGCTTTCTTCATTCGTCACGGATGCTCTCTTGAGCGTCAAGGTAGTATAATCCATATGAGATTTCCTTTGTAGTTTTGAAGTTTTTTGTATTCTACAAGGAAATCTCTTTTTTTTCACCTCCTCTAGGAGAATTGGAAAGCCCTGAGCCATTCAGCCATTCATCCCTGCCATGAATGGACAGGGCTTTCTGGCTCGTTTCCTGTAAATCCCAAAATTTAGTGGTTCATCCCACGGGTTGCGCAACAAGATGACGATCACGAGACAAGCGGCCATCCAGCATTATGCTACTTGCTTGTTTTCCGCCTCTTGGACAGGGTGCGGGGGCAGAAGCTGACACCTCGCCGAAACGCGCGTCCAGAGCCGTTTTCGCCAGAGGTGCATCTCGTTGCGCAACCCGTGGACTTCCCTAGCCCCTTGGTAAATTGGACCCTCATGCCTCGTTAGGGTAACGCTCCTTTGCGTAATGCCAGCCGCAAAGGAGCATGCATTTTCAGCACATCAAGTGGAAGACGACATCTTATCCTCTTTCTTCGGAGATCTCCAGTCCTCAAGCGTTGCTTGGGATCATGGAACGCGCAACGAGCTGCCGACTTTCCTGCCAGAGACGTTGTCCAAGGGCCTGATCGTAAGAGCGCCTGGAAGACTTTTGCTCCTGACTCTTCGCAAAGCACTTGCCCGTTACCCCTTCGAGTTGGGGAGAGGTTGCCAGGTAAATCTCCGTCTGAGCGCCTTGCTCAGCAGTCATGATGAACGGTCTGGCAAGCTTCGTCACCAGAGCGAGGAGACCAGTCGCCTCCGCGTTAAAATTGTCACCGGCCATCATCCCAGGACTCATCACGTTCACGGTGACACCGGTTCCCTCAAGGCAGCGAGCCATTTCATAGGTAAAGAGGATCAGAGCCAACTTGGCCTGCGCATAATTGTTCATTGTAGTATAGTGTTTCTCGCCTTGTAGATTGTCAAACGCAATACTGCCAATGGTATGCACTTGGGAACTGACATTGACAATCCGCGCCGGTGCGCTCGCTTTCAATGTTTCCACCAGCAGTTCGGCCAGCAGAAAAGGGGCCAGATAATTGACGACGAACGCCACTTCCAATCCCTCGGAGGTGAGGTTACGAGAATGATAGATCGCCCCAGCATTATTTATCAGAACATGGAGATGCTGATAGGTTTGTTGGAACTCTGCGGCCAGACGGCGCACATCCTGGAGCAAACTCAGATCCGCAATCAGCAAACCCACGTTTTCATTGCCTGTTTCCCGCCTGATTTCGGCTTGCGTCGCCTCGCCTTTCTCACGATTGCGGCCGACAAGCACGACCGTCGCGCCACGGCTGGCCAGTTCTCTGGCCGTGATTTTGCCCATGCCCGACGTACTGCCCGTGACCAGGCAAATCTTTCCTCGCATATTGCTCTCAAACATGTTTGATATCCCTTCTCTTCAAAAAGACGGCTTGTTAGCTGCTTTGCCAGGCCAGCCGTGATCTCACCAATTTCACTCGCCTTTGCGTCGTCGTCACTCTGGACTGCTTTCCAGAACGCGATCTTCTGCTCCAGGTAGCGCAGAGCTCTTGCTTCTGAGCCAGATTTTGCTCCATGGCTTTTTTCTGCCCCTCGAAGAGCGCAAGCTGCTGATCAGCAGCCGCTTTTCCATCTTTGAGAAGCGCAAAATACGTCCGCATATCCTCAATTGACATCCCAGTGGTTCGTAAACAAGTCAGGGTCTCAATGTTTCGGACATCTTCAGCGCTATATCTGCGATGGCCACTGTTCCTGTCTTGCCTTACTCGGTCGAGTAAGCCAATCCGTTCGTAGTAAGGGAGGGTATGTTCGCTCAGACTACTTCGCTGCACCACTTCCTGGAGCGTAAAGTGGAGAGGCATTTTCATCTCGGTATCACTTACCATAGAGGCATTATGCACTACCTAGAGTGCTCTAGGTCAAGGGTCTGTCGTGTTTGTTCGTATCGAAATGTTCTTCAGAAAGACAACGAGGAAGTGAATAGTGCAACCTCTCTGTGGTACTATAAGGTAGATGCTTTCTTTTCAAAAGAGGGCACTAAAAAGTGAGATACGTACTCGAAAGTAAGTTGTCTCCCTAACGGAACTCTCTATGCTGTTTGCATCAGGTACTGAATACAAAGAAAACCCAAAGGATGTATGCAGTGAGAGGATGATCCGCATACATTTTCAAGAAACGTTAGAGAATGACCAATCCTCTTACACCACGTGCCATTTTTCTCCGACGATGTTCGTCGACAACTCTTTTGTTGACACTAATCTCTAAGCCGTGAACTGCAAGAGATTGCGAGACGCCTTTTGCCTTCTTCGGTTCGTATCCGTGTGCCTCGCACCAATGTGCATAGGAGATCATGACGTCGCTGTTGGCTACCCATGCCCCTTCCACACTTTTACAGCATGCTGCTAGCCACAATCCAACCGTGTCTTGTCCTGATTGCTGTGTCTGCGTCAGATGGTGGACCGCTTGAGGAGGATGAGGCTCCTGCCCAACGCGCAGATACCACTGCTCCAGCAGTTGCTCCACTTTGCGAGGTGTGTCTGCTTCCTCCAACGGGGTATACACGGTGACTTTGAGATCTGGCGTGTCAAAGACCTGAAAAGTGAGACGTTCAAATATGAGATGCCCTAGCTGTGGATGGTTGAGCGTTTTCCGCCCTTCTTGTCCACTCCGTACTTCATGATCAGGCCACCAGGCGCGAAATTCAGGACTACAGAGCAGAAGATCATGGATCAACTCGGTCAATTGAACGTCTCCAGGATGACGACCACAACTGCTCCGGAATTGTGCTAAGAGCTGGCGCGCATCTTCTTCCCAATCGACGATGTATTGCCGAAGCAAGGGCTCGGTGAAGATGCGCCAGATCGTATTGCGTTCGCGGGTGGTCGTCATCCGGTGGAAATCGCCAAAGATCGCACATCCGGCATCGTTCCAGGCCAGGATATCCCATCGTCTTCCTGACACAAAGGCTGGACGAATGCCAAACTGATCAAGGAAATGTTGCAACGCTGGACTCACGATCTCGGGTTCCAGCAAAAGCGCCGGAGGTGCCTGTTGTTGGGATAAGAGGAAGAGATGGGTTCTTTCATTCGCATCCAGGCGCAATGTCTGCACCAGGCGCTCTAAGACCTGCGTGGAAGGCGTAATAGCACGTCCCTGCTCTAACCAGGTGTACCAATCCACGCTCACACCCATCAACTGTGCCACTTCCGCTCGTCTGAGTCCAGGCGTTTTGCGCCTGCTTCCTCGCGGCAGTCCCACCTCTTCAGGCGTCAGCCTTGCCCTGCGCGTACGCAGAAAATCTCCAAGTTCATGCAGGCGATGGTCTTGTTGTTGAGGCTTGAGTACCAAACGCTCCTCCTTTGCCCAGGGGTTGGGAACGATTCCCGAGTGAACCATAGGAGTCTCATTCCTATGAATGCTGCTCATCTTGTTCTGGGATCTCCATCAGTATACCATAGAGACGCGGGTGAAGTGCCAGCAAAAAGTCAATTGAGATGCACTGACCCAAAACAATCTCATCCGGAGTACAAAAAATGCTAACAGAAAACCAAGTTACGTCAAACGCTAAGATCGCGATCGTCACCGGCGGTAGCCGCGGCATTGGCCGCAGTACCGTTGAGAGCCTTGCAAGACGCGGCGTCGATACGATCTTCACCTATCACAGCCGTGTCGCGGACGCGGAGGCAGTCGTTGCAGCGGTGAAGGATGCAGGGGCGGAAGCCATTGCATTGCAACTGGATACTGGCAACATCGCTTCGTTCGATGCCTTTGTCGGTAGCGTGAAAGACGCTCTCGCTAAGCTCGGAACCACGCGCTTCGACTTTCTGATCAACAATGCGGGAAACAATCACCACAACATGCCGTTTGCGACGACGACTGAGGAAGAACTAGACAGCATCTACAACGTCCATTTCAAAGGTGTCTTCTTCCTGACACAGAAGCTTCTTCCTCTCATCAACGACGGGGGACGTATCGTCAACGTATCCACGGCCCGGACTCGCACCACCATGCCCGGAGGTTCCGCCTACGCATCGATGAAGGGAGCGCTAGAGGTGCTGTCGAAGCATATGGCGAAGGAGTTGGCACCGCGCAGGATTGCCGTCAATGTTGTTGCGCCGGGCGCCGTTGCTACCGATTTCAGCGGAGGCATCGTCCGCGACAATCCTGCCATGAACAAAATGGTGGCCGAAGCGACGGCACTGGGCCGGGCAGGTGTTCCCGACGACATCGGTCCAATGATTGCCTCGCTGCTCTCCGAAGAAAACCGTTGGGTCAATGCGCAACGCATCGAGGTTGCGGGAGGCGTGGTAATTTAGCTATTCGTATGAAACCTCGCCACGACTTATTGGACAGAGACCTGTTGGATCTGTTAGATCAAAACAGCTTTTTCAAATTGCCCAACCCGCTCTCCAGGCCGATAGGCTGATGACAAAACCAGATTTTTGATCTAATGATCAGGACAGGTCTCTGTCCATAAGGTCATGGCGAGGTTTCTCCATATAGACATCGGGGATCGCTTGATCCTCAGCCAACTTGTGCAATCAAGCACCAGTCACTCCTTTTTCTGAATGAGGACCCACCTTGTTTCCTGCTCTGTCCAACGTGTGACATTACGTACAGGCCGCGACTTTCGTGGGGGATGTGGTGCAATGACCACAGCTTGCTCTTTCAGTTTGGCTTTGCTCACCGAACCGCACGTAAATCAGCCAGTGTCATTGGCAACATGGGGATCAGATGATCCACAATCAGCGTATAGAGCGCTGGATACTGCATGGGGCGATCATAGAAATCTGCTCGGAGGGTCAGGACCACGATGAGCGGACCATCTCGCTTCGTACAAGCTGTCATCAATAGGTCAAGGAACGGCTGGCGCTCTTGCTCGCTCTCAGTGAGCGTGAAGACCTCCTCGAACTGATCCACCACCAGGACGACCTGTGCGCATCCTTTTCGCCTGGCAAGAATGGTTGCATAGAGGTGCAACTCGCGCATGGAATCATCACCGAGATCCTGGCGAAGCATCGTCAGGTTTTTCGCTGGGAACTGCTCAAAGAGGGCAAGCGCGAGCGCATCGAGAGGATGTGCCCCTGGAACGATGGGGTCCAGGTACATCCATGTGTCGCTCTCAAAGACGTTGCCTGACTGCAAGAGGGGAAGCAGGCCCGCTTTCACCACACTTCGTCAGCCTGATGTCTCCTGAGAGCCTCCTGCATTTCAATGCCATAGCAATACTCCAAATGCAGAAAATCCGCGCTGATGAGGAGGAGATCAGCCGTGCGCAAATGGTGATCGATGGTGCGTTGCCACTCTGCTCCAGCATGAATATCACGATCTGACCAACTCTATACCCATCAGAGCCATTTTTCGGATATGAAAAACACTAGTATTCTTACCAACTTTCGGGTAAAATATCTGGCAGAAAAGAAGTTTTCATTCCCATTACCCATAGAGCGAAGAAAAAGCATGTCGGGACAGACGTTTGCCTATTTACGGGTCTCGCTCCCCTGGAGCGTATCCCACTCTATATACGCGATCAAGCACAGTTTACTTTCCAATTACAGCGTTAAAGTAATGCAACCACGGCAAAATGATCTTCAGCACGGTTTCGTTACAGATCATGACAGAAAGGAGGAATGCGCTACGTAAATAGCTTTTCATGAAATAAGAGTACCTATGCGAAAACCATGGAGCTAAAGTAAATCGATGCTCCCTTGCTTGAAAACATGCTGGGCACAAGATGTCGCCATTGCGTAACCTGTTGCAAGATGTCAATGTGAGATATACGCAAGAAATGCAATGAATGCAGAAAGATTAAATGTCATGAAACGTTTCTTCCGCCATCCCTGGACAATTCTTTGTCTGGCGATGCTCCTCTTAGTGGTACCACTATCCCAGTTCTCCCTGCCAAAAGCACATGCGGCAACGAATACCATCTCCGCTGATTTTAGCGTGGGTGTGGATAATCCACTCATCAAAACGAAATTTAATCTCTTCAACACCTTCAAGCGCACGCCAGCAGACTTTCAGCGTGATTCGGCTCTATTGAGCGAGTTGAGCGCGCAAACAATGCGTGTGGACTTTGAACTGGGCACTTCCTATGGGCAGGATACCAACGCCGTTGGTGGTACGGCAAATAACCTCACCTACAATTTTTCCCTGATCGACCAGGAATCTCAACTTATGCTGCAGCATGGGGTGACTCCTTATTGGGACTACACCTACGCCCCATTCCCCCTGCAAAACGGGGGCAATGCCTCCAATCAGCCACAACTGAGTGGCTGGCAACAGATGACACAAGCATTTGCATCTCACTTCAAAACGTCCAATATTCCTGTTGCGACCCAGGAGGTCTGGAATGAGCCGGATGGTGGCAATTTCTATACCGGCTCACTCAGCGATTACGAAGCGTTATATGCTGCTTCAGTCGCAGGGCTACGTGCGGGTAATTCAGATGCTGTGGTGGGAGGACCAACCATTGCGTGGAATACCAGCTTTAATGGATCCTTCCTGGATTATCTCAATAGCCATAACCTCCCACTGGATGTCGATACCTTCCACTCCTATGGGAACGCAGGGAGTGGGGTTAGCACCATTGCCAGCCAATTATCCAGCTATCCCGCTTTTGCAACCACCACCACGAGCCTGGATGAGTTCGGCTCCTATCCATGTTGTAACTATCCAGTTGGCGGAGTCCAGGACCACTATGGAGCCGCAGCCCAGATGCTCCACGACTTTAACACCGTACTCAGCATTCCAGCATTGACTTCGACGAGTTGGGCACAATTTCAGGATGAGTGTGCGCCAGGCCCAGGCTGCTACGATCCAAGTATTGGGATTGTTAGCTTTGATGGGCATCCCAAGGCAACCTTTAATGCCTTCAGGATTTACTCGATGATGCCCGTTGATCGCAATCAAGTCACTCTCTCCGGGGCTGCTCAGCAGGCTATCGCTTCCTCAGATGCGCACCGGGCCAGTCTTGTGGCAATAAACCAGACCGGTAGCGATCAGTCGACTACCGTAACACTCAAGAATGTCCCCTTCTCAACTGGAACCGTGACGGTCTATCGGATCGACTCCTCCCATTCCAGCTACTTTGATAACAGCGCGTCCTCGAATCTGACTGCAACAGAGACGTATGCGAACGTGAATACTGCGAACTGGACCTGGACGGGCAACATTCCGAGTAACGGAACCGTCTATTTCCAGGTGGATGATGGCCGGGGTCAGCCAGCATCTGCCCCCGCAGATGCCTCTAACTCCATCGGCAAAGTTGTCAAGGTCAATCATTACTACCCGTCGCGCACGACGAGTTCCGCCTCTGATTTTGATCCACGCACCTGGATCGCACGCCAGGGGATGGGCAACAATCAATTTGCCGATCAGGAAGTTGGGGTGACAGGGGAGCAACTGCCATCCGTTCTCACTTTCACTCCAACCATCCAGGGTACGCTGGTGCAGAACGATCAGAACAGTTGTGCATGTGTCCGTATCGACTACATGGTCAACGGGTCTTATACCAAAGGAGTCTTGTTCCACGGGCCCTACAATGGCGGCACCGATCTGTATAATTCCGCACGCAACGCTGCTATGCCCTTTGGCACGAAACGACAGGCGGACCAGGTTGTGCAGGTGCCCAATCTCGCCAATTTTCAGGCCAATCTCAGCCAATATGCTCCAAGTGGCTGGAGTGGACGAGCACAGATCACCTACATCTTGCAGAACGCAGGCAACAATACCAGGTGGGCCGTGCCTATCAATAGCGGATCATTGATCCCAACGCCCACACCGACTTCGACGCCGACGCCCACACCCACATCAATCCCGACACCGACACCGACGCCAACGCCAACGAGTGGGACAGCCTGTTCGGTGCATTATGCGATCACCAACCAGTGGTCCGGCGGCTTTGGGGCCAGTATGACGATCAACAATACGGGGAGCACGAGCGTGAACGGATGGACTCTGGCATGGACGTTCGCCAATGGCCAAACGATCACCCAGTTGTGGAACGGCAGCTACACCCAATCGGGCAGCAATGTGTCGGTGACCAATGTCTCCTACAATGGCACCATTGCTCCGGGAGGCACTACCAATTTTGGCTTCAATGGCTCCTGGAATGGCAGCAATGCTACCCCGACAGCCTTTACCTTGAATGGATCTGCCTGCACCGTTGTCTGATCTAGAACCCATTCAAGCAGACCGCAAGGTCTCTTGCCTCTTGCAATGGATCAACCTTGCAAGAGGCAAGATGGAAACATCTTTTATTGTTACCATTCCTCTTAGGAAGAAACCATTGCGCGATAATAAAAAGGACACAAGGAGAAACTAGATCTTGAGGAAGGAACTCAGTGCAGTGATTTGCACAAAAGAAAAGGATTTCGTGGGTTTGCGTTGGCATATGCTAAAAACATTCTTTCGGACGTTGAGCATAGCACTTGCTCTCCTCCTTGCGATTGTCTGGGCATTGAGCCTCCTGGTCACACCAGCGCACGCAGCCTCGGTTACTATCACCCCGGCGGGAGCCTTTGATGACAATAACGGCAACTATATTCAGGCTCACGGTGGAGGGATGATCAAGGTCGGGTCCACTTACTACTGGTTTGGAGAAGATAAGGCGGGTGAAAACGCTAGCAATACATCGTTTCAGAATATCCCGTGCTATTCTTCAACAGATCTGGCACACTGGACATTCGTCAGCTATGTCCTGACCCGGCAGGCCAGTGGCGATCTTGGGTCAAGTCGCATTGTTGAACGCCCCAAAGTCATCTACAACAGTGCAACGCAACAATATGTCATGTACATGCATATTGATAACTCCAGCTATAGTGAAAACAAAGTAGGGGTCGCTACCAGCTCAAGTGTATGCGGCAATTATACCTATCGCGGTAGTTCCTATCCACTGGGGAACCGGAGCCGCGATATGAGCCTCTTCCAGGATAGCGACGGAACGGCTTACCTGTTGAGCGAGGATCCCGCAAATGGCCTGCGTATTGACAAACTCTCGGCGGACTACCTGAGCGTTGCCAGCGCCATAGCAGTGCTTACTCCTGATCATGAAGCAGCTGCAATGTTTAAGTTCAACGGTCGTTACTACCTGTTTGGTTCATTCTTGACTGGCTGGGGGACAAACGATAACCAGTACACAACCGCAACCTCCCTTGCTGGCCCCTGGTCGAGTTGGTCTTACTTCGCACCTGTCGGCTCAAATACGTACAACTCGCAAACAACATTTATCCTCCCGGTGGTTGGCAGTTCGGGAACAACCTTTATGTATATGAGTGATCGCTGGACAACATCTAATTTAGGAACCTCACCGTACATCTGGCTGCCCTTGCAAGTAAATGGGGCGAATATCACGCTGCCCTGGTATAATACCTGGTCTATTGACACTGCAACCGGCCTTTGGGGAAACGCCGTTTCGGCTTATGCTATTAATGCAGGAGGAAGCGCGGCAGGGTCCTTTGCCGCGGACGAAGGCTATAGCGGTGGCAGTACGTACTCAACAACCTCCACTATCGACACGAGTGGGGTAAGCAATCCGGCCCCCCAGGCGGTCTATCAGAGCGAGCGCTATGGCAACTTTACCTACACCTTCCCGAGTCTGAAACCTGGAGCCCAGTACACGGTACGGCTACACGAGGCGGAGGTCTATTGGACCGGTAGTGGACAACGGACCTTCAATGTCTCCATCAATGGGCAACAGGTCTTAACCAACTTCGACATCTACGCCGCCGCAGGTGGGGTCCGTAAGGCGGTCGTGGAACAGTTTACGGCGACGGCGGATGCCAATGGGCAGATCACGATCCAGTTTACCAACGTCAAAGATAACGCCAAGGTCAATGGTATTGAGATCCTGCCAAGCAGCAGTGTCACGCCTACACCTACCTCGACGCCAACGACCACCCCGACGCCAACCACGACACCTGGGCAAACCTGCTCGGTGCACTACACGGTGACCAACCAGTGGCAGGGTGGCTTTGGGGCCAGTGTGACCATCACCAATACCGGGAGTACCTCGGTAAGCGGATGGACCCTGGGGTGGAGCTTTGCCAATGGGCAAACGATCACCCAGTTGTGGAACGGCAGCTACACCCAGACGGGTGGCAATGTGTCGGTGACCAATGTCTCCTACAATGGTATGATCGCTCCGGGAGGCACTACCAACTTTGGCTTTAACGGCTCCTGGAATGGCAGCAGTGCCACCCCGACAGCCTTTACCTTGAATGGATCTACCTGCACCGTTGTCTGATCTAGAACCCATTCAAGCAGACCGCAAGGTCTCTTGCTTCTTACAATGGATCAACCTTGCAAGAGGCAAGATGGAGAAACATCTTTTATTGTTACCATTCCTCTTCTAAAGATGGACATTTGCAAAGGTCCAATTTGGCGAGTATGGCTTGATACGCAAGCTGGGTCAGGGGGGGCTTTGCAGAGGTATCAGTAGGATAAGGAAGAGGAAAAAGGTATATTTTTGGGCAATCTCGTTTAGCGCGTGAAAACCCGCTCCTTCTGCTGAAAAGAGCAGAATCTCTTTGATGCGAGAAGGAGAATTGTTGGTCGATATCCTGGATGTCACCGAGACAGAGGAGCTACTCGCGACATCCACCGGGGAGAAAGGAGGGAAAGGAGAAAAGAGCCCGCAAATCGATCCAAATGACGATGTTTGTTCATACGAAAAGGAGACAAGGATGCTCAAATCGTACAAGAAGATCATCGGCTTGCTCATAGCGATGCTTATGGTCCTTTCTGTGACAATGGGTATGAATGGGTCCAAGGCGCAGGCAGCCACTTCTAGCAGCCATCCCCTAAAGAACCTCCAGGTATTCAGTAATACGGAATATGGTCAGTGGGCTGGTGCAGGCTCACCGCTGCGTATTGAGACCACTAACGGCAGTTCGGCGCTACCAGTCGATACGAATGTGACCTACAATGGCCTCCCCTCGATGCGTTTCAATATTACCTCGGATGGGTCGAGCGGCTGGGGCTGGTGGTCAATGATCCAGTCCGACAACTGGGAAACCTACTCATTAGTTCCGTATTACGCCAATGGTGCACTTGAGTTTAACATCAAGGGTGCCGCAGGTGGCGAAGCGTTTACGATCAGCATGGGCGATCATGCCTTACGGCGCAATCCTGTCGATTACAGTACACCTGGGGTTCAGAGTAGCACCTATGTCACGGTCACCACAGATTGGCAACATGTGCGTATTCCCCTCAAAGATATCATCCCAGCGGGAAGTATCTTCGACCTGAATCAGGTGTATTTGCTCTCTTTTGGTAACGCCAATAACAATGCTGAGGAGTTCTGGTTGAATGACATCAAGTTCACCTCGCCAGATCCAGAGCACAGCGCACCTTTTATTAAAGTCAACCAGCTTGGCTACAGCATCCTCTCGGACAAGTACGCCCTTGTCACTGGCTATGCCGATGAGCTCAATGCTGTCGCCGGAACACCTTTCACGGTGAAACGCACTTCCGACAACGCCGTTGTATACACCGGCAAGCTGCAACTGGCTACCGATCATGACACGCAATCGGGTGAAAGGATCTTCAAGGCCGACTTTTCCTCGCTGCACAGGCCCGGCACCTACTCCATTTCGGTGGCAGCACCAGGCGTAGCAGATTCGCCGCCCTTCCAGATCGGGAGCAACGTCTACCAGCCGCTAGTTGTCGACGCCACGCGCTATTTCTACTACCAGCGCCAGGGGATTGCCCTTGATGCTGCGCATGCAGGAGCGTACACGCGCGGAGTAGGACATCCCCAGGATGCACATGCCACGTTTGCATCTGGAGTCAACCCACCCCGAGATGTCTCGCAGGGCTGGTATGACGCTGGCGATTACGGGAAATACGTCAATAATGGCGCTACCACTGTTTCCAACCTGGTGTGGTCCTATCAGCTCTTCCCCAACGAGTTCAAGGATAAGCAACTGAACCTACCGGAGAGCGGGAACGGCATTCCTGACATCCTGGATGAAGCGAAGTGGGAGCTGGACTTCATCTTGAAGATGCAGGATCAGACCAGTGGCGGCTTCTATCATATGGTACAGCCTAGTAGTAGCTCCGCGCCTGATAAGGATACCACGCCGCGTTATATCGAGGATGTCAATGGTTCGCAAACCAATGTGATGCCGACGGATGACGCAGCCTGCGCTGCCGCAGCATTGGCCGAGGCCTCGATCTCCTTCCGCAAGTTTGATCCGACTTACGCTAACACCTTGTTGACGGCGGCTCGTCGTGGTTGGGACTACCTGATGGCGAACCCCAATGGTGTTGGCTCGGTGCCCGGTGCTTACGGCGTCAGCAGTGACCACGCAGATCGCCTGTGGGCAGCCGCAGCGCTTTACCGGGCGACCGGCGAGGCGCAGTATAATCAGTACTTCCTTGACAACTATCAGCAGTTTGCGAGCGCCTGGGACGGGAACGGGTCCAGGGACAATCCTGAGGGTCTCGGCAACATGGCGCAGACCGCCTTCCTGGATTACATGAGGGCGGCTCATCCTGATCTCACAGCCAGAGCCTGGTTCGCGACCAAATTCAAGGCGTGGAGCGAGCCGGTGCTGGAACGCTCGGAGCAGGGACCGTGGCACAATACGCTCCAGGATAACGATTACTACTGGGGGAGCAACAGTGTTGTGCTCAATACGATGCACGTGCTGGCAGTAGGGACCATCGTGCTGGGTGGCTTTAACCCGGCCACTGACCTGCGTGTCATACGGGCCGTAGCGTCTGCCATGAATTATATCCTGGGGATGAATCCGCTAGAGACCAGCTATGTCTCCGGGGAAGGCACCAATAGCATAACGCTCGTCTTCTCCGCTGTGTGGAGCTATGCGGGTATTCCCGGTATACCAAAGGGCTATATGCCTGGTGGTCCGAACATGTACAATAATCCCCTGTTGTATTGCGGTGCCCCGGCCAAGTGCTACCTGGATAACGATTCAAACTGGACGACAAACGAGAGCGACATTGGTTCGAATGCGGAGCTTGTTCTGAATGCCGCGCTTCTCTCTCAGATCCTGTAAAGAGTGCGCTATCCGTTCATGCAAGGAGGATTGGGAAAAGAACCCAATCCTCCTTTTTTCTTTGGGTTCACGCAAAAAAACCCCACCTTCGTTCAGATATTCTAGCCCCCTTTGAAATAGAACAGCCAGTAAAGGTGTTTGGCAAGCTGAGTATCTACCAAACATCTTTCCACTCAATAAAATATGAGAAGCAATATTAGCATATGTTCTCGCAAATAATTACGGATGAACTTCATCTAACGCAGCAAGGTGTCCAGTCCCATTGAGCGTTGCAAGATCAACATCAGCAATACAACGTATTTTGACATAATTTAATGTTAAGGTTCCTTCGATATGCACGGTACCGGTTCCCTGCTCAAAGTTGGCCTGACTGAGATCTGTTGCATCGGTATCGACTCGTAATGATTGACTACTACTTTATATGTTCTTGTATCTTCCTGTTCATCTCGATTCGTCATTATACATCCCTCCTTTACTTAAGGCATCTGAATCGTCTTTGGACGACCTAATATACCATACATACTCTCCTATGTTAGAAGGTGTCGGACTTCCAGTCCCATCGGGATCTTACTGTTTGACCGCTGGCAGGCGCATGCGCCTAAGTTTGGTCCAAATTAAGAGCCAGATGCAATGGTGCAAGGAGTGACCGCAATGCGTGAAGCAAGGCCCCAGCTGCAGGCGCGCGGCAATTTAAGGTGAGCGCCTGCACGTGACCATCG